>NZ_JBLXGZ010000001.1:0-292237 GCF_048260245.1 Kordiimonas sp.
CTGGAGTGCTGAGCGTCGTGCGTTCCTTTATATGCCCTATATGCACAGCGAAAGTGCGACCATGCATGAGGAGGCAGTGAAACTCTTCTCCGGGACGGGGCTGGAGCATAACCTGGAGTTTGAGCATAAACACAAAGTGATCATCGGCCGCTTTGGCCGTTATCCGCACCGGAACACAGCGCTGGGCCGGGAGAGCACGCCAGAGGAAATCGAGTTTCTCAAACAGCCGGGCAGCAGTTTCTAGAAAAGGCTCGGGTTTGTCAGCGCCGGGGCTTTTCAAAGCCGGACTCTACGTAGATGCGGGCGCGGTAACCGGCCCATATCTCAGCGTAGGTACCGTTATGCTGGATCTTGGCGAGAGAGGCATCGAACGCGTCACATACTGCCTGATCGTGAAAGCGGGCCACATATTGGCTTGCAGGCATGATCGGATGGACTTCGAGTTCCACGCGTTCGCCCGTATGGTCAAAGTGACGCTTTTGCGCAAGCCCCAAGATCCAGCTATCGCCAACGGCCACGTCAAAGCGCCCCTTGTATAGCAGCGAAATATGGGTACCCTGTTCGCCGGATTCCGTATAACGTTTTGCGCCTCGGACAGCGTCGCGAAACTCCTCGCCCAGATATCGTGTGGCACCGGAGAAGGAAATCACCGCATAGTTCTTCAGTTCAGCCAGGGTGTCGAGCTTCAGGTGTCGATCTTTAACCGTCAGGCCAACGTTTTGATGCTCGATATAGCTGCTGGTGGCACAGCCGGTATCCGAAGCACCGATATTCTGGGTGAGGATGCCATCCAATTGTGCTCCCTCAAAAGCTGAAATCATACGAATTCGCGGCAACTGCACATATTCGATGTGATATCCTGTATCACGGAAAATGGCATTGATAAGATCGATTTCGATGCCGGTTTTGGCCTGCTCATAGATGTATGGAGGCAGGAAATTACGAGTTGCAACACGAATTATCGCAGCATTTTCCTTCTGGGACTGGGCGGTTGCCGCTTCTGTAAAGAATAGGGTGCATGAGATATGAGAAACAGCAAAGGTGACACACAATAACAATTTCTTCAGTGATAAAAGCGGCATCAATGCTTTGTTCCTCGTGATAACGATGGCCGCTCTGGCGGGTGCAGTTGACTCAAAACCATCTGCATCATCTCAGGTTGGGGTAAACAAACTACTACCAGAGGTGTTTAAAAATATATCTCCCGCAGGACAAGCCCGCGGCAGATAAAATTTATCGCGAATTTTAGGTGAATTTCGCTGTTTCTTAGCAGTTGCGTCAGGACCTTGACCGCTGCAACGCCATGTCGGAGGGATAGGTGATGCGGTATTCGTGGCGAATTTCCCAAACTTCACCTGGCGCCAGTTCCTTTTTCCAGGTTATAACACCGGCTTTGCTGTCCACATCTTTTGTGGTGGCCTGTGTCGCGCCCTTGAGCAGTTCCACCTTTACGTCCTCATGTGCGGGGACAGGCAGGCGGTCGGTTACCTCAACCACGGCCTTTTTGTCGCGGTTGTTGGTCACACGGTAGACAAGGCGTTCTTCCTCCACATTCTTTTTGCCAAAGAAGCCGGTGTCGCCGTCGCGTGACGGGCTTGTGATGGTCTCAACCTTGATGCCGCTGTCGGTACCAAATGGAAGTTCGGTCTTCTCTCCCTGTAACAGGTTTGGCCAGCGGCCGCGTCCGGCATAGTGGCCATCGCGGCTAAGCTTGGCGGAAACGCTCGACAGGTGGGGCAGGCCATCAATGATTACATCAGCATAGACATATGCGTTCTGGCTGTCGTAGCGCGGGGTGATACGCGTGATGATATCGGCATCGAGGCTGACCGTTTGCATAAGATATTGCTGAGGCGTGCCGGTTGAGGGCACACTGGCCGAATTGTTGAGGTTAAAGCTCATATCATAGGTAGTCGCGGTTTGGCTTACCATCTGCGAAGACTGCAACCGTTCGGCTTTTTGGTCGGCCATGGCGCGCGGCGCTGGGGCGTATTCCGCTGCGGCATCTATCGGGCGGCGCATCTCGTCCCGGTCGTACACGCGCAGGAATTCGGGGTTCATCTCCGGCGCTGCTATATTCCATGAGGGGCGCGAGGTCGACAGGCTGAGGTTCACATTGTCCCAAGCCTCACCACTGGATTGGCGCACATCGGCCGTCAGGTTGATCTCAGCCTGTGTTGCCTCCGTGTTCAGGTTGGCGTCGGTGGTGATGCCCCAACTGGCACTGTGTACCAGATAGCTAATGTCAAAGGTGTAGTTACCAGCTTTGGGCACCTCGACATTGATCACCGCGTTATAGGTGCGGTCTGAACGACCGCTGGTGGCGGCAATTTCCTGCTCCAGCGCTGTCACAAGTGCCGCCTGCTCACGTCGTTTGCCAACAAGCGTGTGTTTCTCCGCCATCAATGCCTTGGTCTTGTCTCCGATGAAATCAAGTGCGCTTTGCCAGTCTTTACCGGCGGTGCCATTGTCACCGAGGCCGCGCAGGTACGCTAGTCGCATATCGGCGCTACCAATGGCATTTTCTGTTTGCGCCAGCGCGTCGCGGGCTTGCGAAAGCTGTTTTTCCAGCGCCATCTGGCTGACAGAGCGGGGAGCGGGCAGATAGCTTGTGGTATTATGCACATTAGTGATGCTGAGGCCGTCAGCGCCCGCGTTCACACCAAAGCCTGCGTCAAGTGACGCGGTCAGCCCGGATACTGTGACCCTGTGGCTACCTGCGGGCAGGTCAAGGCGGGCCTCACGCTGTACCAGCGCGCCGCCTGTCTGGTATACGGTAACCGCTTCGATCGGTGCTGCCAGAGTGAAGTCATCGCTGTAAGCGCCGCTTGTTGCTGAGATTGCGAGAAATGGTAGCACAGAGAGTTGCTGTTTCATCGGTTACCTCGTCGGTTGTTTGTTTGTTCCGGCAAATCATGCTTAATTGCACATTCGTCCCCGACTTTGTGGCAGAGACCGTCTGAACGCCAGATTAAGCATATAATCGTGTTAACTTCATGGCGGCCTCAGTGGGGCACGTCAGCGCAGGGCCTTGCGAACCTGCGGCATGATGCGACGGCTGACCGGAATCTGGCCACCGCTTGTGAGCTCAAGACGACCGGCACCCGAGGGGTCGCGTTCGAGCGCTGCAACAAAAGCTGTGTTTACGAGGTAGGACCGGTGCACCCGCAGGAAGGTGCCGGGCAATTCGGCTTCAAGGTCGCTGAGCCGCGCGTTATGCAGCACAGCACCCCGGTTGGTGGTCGTCAGTTCAACATAGTCACCCGCCCCCTTGCAGAAGACGATATCACTGCTGGAAATCACGTCGACCTTGCCCGCGCTGCTGACCGTAACGTTGCTGGGGTTTGTCTGCTCCCGGCTTTCGTCGAGGATAAGTTGAAGCCGGTCGGCGCGGGCTTTCTCTTGCGCGCGCAAATGGCTATCCGCCACTTGTTGGCGGATTTGCTGGACAAAAAGGAACAGCAGCAAGGCAGCGACACAATAATAAAAATAAATGTCAAGAAAGCGTGTGGGCGCCAGCAGGATAATGCCAGCGAACAGGAATAAGGCGAGGGCATAGGCGAGGGCATGCGGCGCTCGCCTATGGATGGCGGCATAACCGGCTATCAGTGCCGCAAGCAGGCTTGGCACCAGTAGCGCGAGCGTTGATTTGACGTCGAATCCGCCAGCGGGCAGCACCACTGCCATAAAGATAGCGACGGCGACAACCGCTATGCCGAGCCGTCGCTTAGGCGCGAACCGCAATAACACATGCAGGAAAAGGCTGGCACCACTTGCACAAGCACATAAAAAAATGAGAGCCAGTCTTATATCGTGGAAGGGATAGTCATATGCCCACAGCCCGCGGGCAACTTCTGCCAGCAATTGTCCCGCCGCAAACAGCGCGGCGAGTGGAACGAGCAGCAGCTCCCGTCGGTGGCGGCGGCGCAGCGCCAGCACCCCGAAATAGAACGCGCCTATGAGCAACACACCAAGCGGTAGAAAGGCCGGAAGATAGCCGCGCAGAATATCATCCGTCGGTGCCATATAGGGCGCGACGGCAATGAAGTGCAGTGGTGCCATCAGCCGGAAGAAACCGTGATAACCGGACATGAGGATAATCACCTCGTTATCGCCGGCTTTGAGAAGGCCGGGCCGCAGCGGCAGCACAGCGTCCATCTTGCCGGGGGTCTCTGCTTTTTCTGTCGATGCCGGAATGCCGTTACTGCCAAGTTTCTTGCCGTTTAGCCAGATGGTACTGGATGCCTTGGCCGAGATAAAAAAGCCAAGTGGGATATTTGTTGCGGCAAGTGTTTCCGGTACTTCAACGTAGCCCTTGACCCAGATCAGCCTTTTATGAGGGTTCACATAATGGCCGCCCACACTCTCGCAACCGGGGCCTGTGAAATCCGCCGGTATTTCTGTCTGGCCATTGGCCTCACAGACCACGACAGCGGCAGTATCGATGGGCGCATATAGTTGTGCCCGCGCGGGGGCGCTGAGTAGCGTAAGCAAAGCGAGAATGACTAGGCAGTTTTTCATGTCTGTGCAATCTACCATTAGGGGACTTAAATCAATACCGCTTACCGAACGGTCATGACCGTTGGCCGACAAGGCCATGAAATAACGAAAAAACTGCGCACATTGCAAACACATGATGTTTTGATGTGGAGATATAATATGAAAAATATGATCATGACAGTGATGATGGCGGCGTTTATGTCCGGTGCGGCTTCAGGCGTCGCCGAGGAACAGGCGTTTACTTTTGAGGGCAAAGACGGTCAGACGGTGGCAGCTTACCGCGGCAAGCTCATGGTGGCTGAGAACCGCCAAAACCCGGATAGCCGCCTGATACCGGTAAGTTACGTGCGTTTCCCGGCCACGAGCAAACAGGCAGGGCCTCCGATTATTTATCTGGCGGGTGGGCCGGGAGGCTCAGGCGTGCGCACGGCCAAATATCGCCGCTTCGACATGTTCATGGCCCTACGGGCTTACGGTGATGTCATCGCGCTTGATCAGCGCGGGACCGGCGCATCCGACATTCTGCCCGAGTGCACGTCAGGCAAAACAGTACCCGCCACCGTATCTATCTCAGACGCAGATTATATCGCCCTTCACCGCGCGGCGTTCAAGGAATGCCTGGCCTTCTGGCAGGCTGAGGGCGTGGATGTGGCCGGATATAATACGGTAGAGAACGCCCGTGACATTGATGACCTACGCCGCAGCCTTGGCGTTGACAAGGTTGTGCTGTGGGGCACTTCTTACGGTAGCCATCTGGCATTTTCTGCACTCAAGACAATGGGCAACCATGTTGACAAGGTGGTGATCTCAAGCGCCGAGGGGCTCGATCAGACCATCAAACTGCCGGCGCGTACCGATGCATATCTTGACCGACTGCAGGCCGCAGTTGACAGCCAGCCTGCTGCCCAAGCCGCCTATGGTGAGATTAAGGCCATGATGCGCCGGGTACATGCGCGGTTGGATACAAAGCCCGCCTTGCTGCATGCCTCGATGAAAGACGGCACGATAAAGGACTATCTGTTCCACAAACGCGATATGCAGCAGCTAGCCTCCTATTTTGTGTCGGACCCATGGTCGCAGCGCCGCTTGCTGGCGCTTTATCGGGCGATGGATAACGGTATTCTTGCCCCCTTTGAAGCTTTGCTGGCGGACTGGTTTATTCCCGGCGAGCCAATCAAGATGGATGCAATGTCAACCTTGATGGATGTGGCCTCCGGTATGAGCGAGAAACGTCGCCAGCTTGTGAAAGAACAGGCGAAGCAAGCGGTCCTGGGTGATTGGCTCAACTTCACCTATCACTATGACAGGGTTGCGCCTGAGCTTGACCTTGGTGACACTTTCCGCGCGGGGCCGGTCAGCGATGTGCCGGTCCTGCTTTTCAGCGGCACGCTGGATGGCCGCACCTATCTGGAAGGTCAGGCGGAGGCTGTGGCTGGCCTGACGAACCTGACCCATGTCACTGTGGTGAACGCAGGGCATAACCTGTTCATGTCTTCGCCCGAGGTGCAAGCAGCGATCAACGCCTTTATGGAAGGGAGGTCCCAGCCAAAGTTGACCGTCACCAACAAGTTGATGGACCTAGCACCTGAAGAGTAAAGCCGCGGGTTCAAAGTAGCGCAGGTGGGCGGTTTATTCCGCCGTCTGCCGCTTGAGCACAGGAGCCAGATACTGGCCGGTATAGCTGCGCGTGACTTTCGCGACATCTTCCGGCGTGCCGGTGGCGACAATCTCGCCGCCGCCGTCGCCGCCCTCGGGGCCAAGATCTATAATCCAGTCTGCCGTCTTTATAACCTCAAGGTTATGTTCGATGACAACCACGGTGTTTCCTTGGTTTACAAGGGCTTGCAGCACCTCCATCAGCTTCCGAACATCCTCAAAATGCAGCCCGGTTGTTGGCTCATCCAGAATGTACAGCGTCTTGCCGGTGGAGCGTTTCGACAGTTCCTTTGCCAATTTCACGCGCTGGGCTTCACCGCCCGAAAGCGTGGTCGCCTGCTGTCCGATGCGGATGTAACTCAGGCCGACCTGCTCCAGCATGTCGAGCTTGTTGCGAATGTTGGGAACAGCCTTGAAAAATTCGACCCCGTCTTCAACTGTCATATCAAGAACATCGGATATTGATTTATCTTTAAAGCGAATTTCCAGTGTTTCGCGGTTGTAGCGTTTGCCCTTGCACTGGTCACACTGTACATAAACGTCCGGCAGGAAGTGCATCTCGATCTTGATCATGCCGTCACCCTTGCAGGCTTCGCAGCGGCCACCCTTGACGTTAAAAGAGAAACGACCGGGTTTGTAGCCGCGCGCCAACGCCTCGGGTAACCCGGCGAACCAGTCGCGAATTGGTCCAAAAGCGCCGGTATAGGTCGCGGGGTTGGAGCGCGGTGTACGGCCGATGGGGCTTTGGTCGATATCAACAATCTTGTCTAGATGCTCAAGCCCTTCAACGGCCTCGTGCGCGCCCGGGGTCACACGACCCCCGTTCAGATGCTTGGCGACGGCCTTATATAGCGTTTCAATGGTAAAGGTGGATTTGCCTGAACCAGATACACCGGTAATGCATGTCAGCGTGCCCAGCGGCACCGATGCCGTCGCGGACTTGAGGTTATTGGCGGTTGCGCCCTTGACGGTTACGAACTTGCCCTTGTGACCCGGCCTGCGCTCTGCCGGAATCGGCACCGCACGTTTGCCGGTGAGATACTGGCCAGTCAGGCTTTTGTCGCATGCCATGATCTTGTCAGGCGTGCCCTCAGACACGATCATGCCGCCATGTTCCCCGGCACCGGGACCCATATCTATTACATAGTCGGCGGTGCGGATGGCATCTTCGTCATGTTCGACCACCAAGACCGTATTACCGATATCGCGCAGGTTCTTGAGTGTTTCAAGCAGGCGATCATTGTCACGCTGATGCAGGCCAATGGAGGGTTCGTCCAGAACGTAGAGTACGCCAGTAAGACCTGACCCAATCTGGGATGCTAGGCGAATACGCTGACTCTCTCCGCCAGAAAGCGTTCCAGATGAACGACTTAAGGTGAGATAATTAAGTCCTACATTAACAAGAAAACCCAGGCGCTCCTGAATTTCCTTCAGCACCTTCTCGGCAATGGCTTGCTGCTTTTCGCTCAAGTGTTTGGGCAATTCGACAAACCAGTCATAGGCGGCAAGTACTGAGAGGTCTGTGATCATGCCGATGTCGTGATCGGCGATTTTAACCGCCAGTGCCTCGGGCTTGAGTCGTTTGCCCTCACACGCTGTGCAGGTTGTGGAGGCCTGATATTTTGATAGTTCGTCCCGCATCCAGTTGCTGTCGGTCTCGCGCCAGCGACGTTCAATGTTGCGCAGCACACCTTCAAATGGCTTGTTGACCTCAAAGCGGCGTTTACCGTCGGCATAGACGATGGTCACCGTTTTTTTCCCGGTGCCGTAGAGGAACGCATGTTTGGCTTCCTGCGGCACGTCCCTCCATTTGGTATCGATCGAGATGCCAAAATGGTTGGCAACGGCGTCGAGCGCTTGAAAATAGAATGGTGACGGGTTGTTGGCTTTGTTGGCCCAAGGGGCCAGCGCACCTTCGCGGATGGTTTTGCCGCTGTCCGGCACAGCCAGTTCCGGATCGAAATACAGCTTTTTGCCCAAACCGTCACAGGTGGGGCACGCGCCAAACGGATTGTTGAAGGAGAACAGCCGTGGTTCAATCTCTTCAATTGTAAAGCCGGAAACAGGGCAAGCGAATTTGGCGGACATCAGGTGGCGTTTGCCGCTTTCACCGCCTTTCGCTACTTCTTCGACCACCAACAGGCCGTCAGCAAGGTCAAGTGCAGTTTCGACACTGTCAGCGAGACGCTGCTCCAGCCCTTCTTTGAGCACAAGGCGGTCAACCACGACATCAATGTCATGTTTGTATTTTTTATCAAGGGTCGGCGCTTCTTCGATAAGGTAAAACTCGCCGTCTACCTTCACACGCTGGAAGCCGCGTTTCTGCAATTCAGCCAGTTCTTTTTTATATTCACCCTTGCGGCCGCGAACGATGGGCGCCGTGACGTAAAGCCGGGTGCCGTCGCCCAGCATCATGATGCGGTCAACCATCTGGCTCACGGTTTGGCTCTCTATCGGGAGGCCGGTTGCGGGCGAGTAGGGGGTGCCGACACGCGCCCACAGAAGCCGCATATAGTCGTAAATCTCGGTTACCGTACCCACAGTAGAGCGTGGGTTTTTGCTGGTTGTTTTCTGCTCAATGGAGATAGCGGGTGACAGCCCTTCAATGTGGTCTACATCCGGCTTTTGCATCAATTCCAGAAACTGGCGCGCGTAGGCGCTGAGGCTCTCGACATAGCGTCGTTGGCCTTCAGCATAAATGGTGTCAAATGCCAATGAGGACTTGCCGGAACCAGACAGCCCGGTGATCACAACAAGTTTGTCGCGCGGGATATCCACATTGACTGATTTGAGGTTGTGCTCGCGTGCGCCGCGAACCGAAATCTCTGTGAGCATGGCTGTCTCTCAAAACGCTGATCGGAACAAATGAATGAAATCTACTGTGCTGTATACGTCATCAAGTGGCCTTTGGCTCATGATGTGTCAAGCCGCTTGACAATAATGTGCATTTTGGAACAAATAAAGAACAAACTTTAGGAGGAGGCTAGCGTGGTGAAATCAAAAGTGGATTTGCGGCAGGGTGGTTGTCTGTGCGGGTATGTACGCTATGAAATCAACATAGAAGGCAGCCGGACGGGGAACTGCCACTGTCGGGATTGCCAGAAAAACGGCGGCGGGCCGTTCATGACCTTCACCAATCCGGAGGACGGACATTTTAGGTGGCTTACTGAGCCGGAAGGCAGGGCGTATGCCAGTGATATCGCTATACGGCGTTTCTGTATCCGGTGTGGCACACCCATGACATGGGAAAGTGCGGCTGACGCCAACGATATGGCGGTCAGTACAGGCACACTTGATGAACCGGCAGATATTGCGATTGTCTATGAAATATACACCAAAAGCCGTTGGGCGGATATACCGCCGGTCCCCGGGGCACGGCAGTACCCGGCAGACAATGGCACAGATTAGTTGCCTGCCTCCCTGTCCCATTCTGCGGTATCGATGCCGAGCTTGATCATGCGTTCACGCCAGCGTTCGCGCGCCAGTTTCTGCATGTCGGTTTCGGTATCAAGCTCGTCGGTGATCTCAAGCCCCACGAGGGTTTCAACCACATCCTCAAGGGTAAGCAGGCCTTGGGTGGTGCCGTATTCGTCCACGACAAGCAGAATGTGGTTCTTGTCGTGCATCAACCGGTCATAAGCGTGCGAGGCGGTGATATTCTCCGGGACGGCGGGCAGGTCACGGCGGAATTCATCAAGCTTGCGGTCAAATTCGTCCCGCGCCTGGGCAATGAACAGATCCTGCTTGAGCACATAGCCGGTGATCTCGTCCGGCGTGCCGTCATAAAGCGGAATGCGGGAGAAGGGATTGTCGGCGTGGTCTTTGAAAAACTCTCCCACCGTGCGTGATCCGGCCTGCGCGAACATCACCGCACGCGGCGACATGATATCGCGCACCTGGAACCGGTGCAGGCGCATGACATTGCGCACAATCTTGAGTTCTTTTTCGTCAAGCAGGCCTTCTTCTGCGCCGATCTGCGCCATGGCGGTCATTTCATCGCGGCTGAATGTGAAGGCATGCACGTCCTTGCGGGCAATCAGCCGGGTTAACTTCTCTGATAGCCACACAAGCGGCGACAGCACCTGCATGACCCACAAGAGTGCAATGGCCACATAGGGTGCTAGCGTTTGCCAATAGGCCGCGCCCAGGGTTTTTGGGATAATTTCAGACAGGACCAGAATAAGCAGGGTCAGTACGGCTGACGTTACCGCAATATACTGGCTGCCGAACTCCGCTGCTGCCTGTGCGCCCACGCCCGCCGCGCCAACGGTATGGGCGATGGTATTCAAAATCAGGATAGCGGCGAGCGGCCGGTCGAGATTTTCGCGCAAGCGTTTGAGCGCGCTCGCGCCCTTGCGGCGTTTCTTCGCGAGGGTGGCAACATAGACCGGGCGAACCGACAGGATGACCGCCTCTGCGACCGAACACAGGAACGACACGCAGATTGCGAGCAAAAGATAAAGGATGAGCAGCAGCATGTAATGTCCCATGACAATTTATAACAGTGGACCACAGCTTAATCTTTGCGTGACCGTCTGTCACGTCAAGGTGTGCCGGATGCAGGGAAGGGCCATTCGCGAGGAGTGAGGCTGTCTTTCTAGTCATTGACGCTCATAGAGCCCATCGAACCACGGCTGCCATGCTTTTTTCTCCGCATCATACTGCTCAAAGAACTGGCGGATGGTGCCGTCCTTGTTTGGTGTCCAGGTCCCGCGAAAAGGCGCGCTTGTACCATTTGCATAATGCCAGATGGTGCCTTCCATAAACATGGAAACTTCTTTGATGCCACCTTCGATATCCAGCGAGTAGGCCCTGGCAGAAACCCAAACCTGTCGCCAGCGTTTGCTGACGGGGTTATAATAGTTGATGCTTTTGCCACTGCTACGGCCTTGGCCGCGCCAGTCCTCATAAAGCGCACAATCGCCTTCAATTTTTCTGACCATATTATGACCGGCATGGTGGCCGGTGCCGCGGTCTGATACTTTCCAGTTTCCTACCCAGAAATCAAACTCCCGGAAGGCGGGGCCGGACGCGCAGGGCGACGCGGCCGCTGCGGGCTGCGCGGATGCGGGTGATGCAAGGGTCCACAGGCTGCCGGGCAATAAACAGAGCGTGCAGAGGCTGGCAATACGAAGGGTGGTTTTCTGCATGGCTGATCCTCTGATGTTTCTTCTGAACCCAAGCTGCACCAAAGCCCAAAACAGCCGCCAGACTATAGTATAACTTGAAAACGGGCAGGGGCACCGCCTGATGCGGTGAACTGGGCCAGTGTCGCGACGAAAGGGCAAGGTTTAGTGCGGGTTTTGCTCAGGCTTGTGCGCGGTGCACCGCTGTGCTAAAAATAAGAACAAAAATGGAACATGTGATTTTGATCATGCGGCATGTGCTTTAGGTTTGAAGCGCCCGCTGGCTTGGTCTATGGTCGCGGACGCAGGAGCGCCAGTGTATGAGTTTGGCGCTGACAGAAGATTAAGAAGGGGGCTTTGATGGCCGGTAGCGTTAACAAGGTAATTTTGGTGGGCAATCTGGGTCGTGACCCTGAAGTCCGGACGATGAATGACGGCTCACCGGTGGTGAATCTCTCCATCGCCACGTCTGAGACATGGCGGGACCGCCAGTCCGGCGAGCGCAAGGAGCGCACCGAATGGCACCGGGTAGTCATCTTTAACGAAAACCTTGCCAAGGTAGCGCAGCAGTATCTGAAAAAAGGCTCAACCGTTTATATCGAGGGCCAGCTTCAGACCCGCAAGTGGACGGACCAGCAAGGCGTCGAGAAATACACCACCGAAGTGGTACTGCAGCGTTTCCGCGGTGAATTGACCATGCTGGGTGGCCGTGGCGATAATCAGGGCGGCGGTTTTGGCGACAATAACCAATCCGGCTACGGCGATGATTACGGGAGTAATCAAGGCGGAGGCTTCGGCGGCGGTCAAGGTAATCAAGGTGGTTCGCAGGCTGGTCGAGGAGGAAGTCAGGCCGGTGCACAGGCCGGCGGTTTTGCTGGCGGCAGCGCGGACCTTGACGATGAAATTCCCTTCTGATTCCACACTGAAAATATTAATAATCGAATGGTCAAGACTGTCGGTCTTGGCCATTTTTTTCATTTTTACACCGAACAACCAAACGAGATTGTTTAACAGTTTCAGCGACTAGCGAATGTCGTGCAACGCCGCTCTTTTATTGCCAAGTATGAATACAAAACCGAAGAACATGATGCCGATCACTATCGCGCCAATCCACTGGATCTCCAGAAAGTCCCCGCTGAAAGCCAAGGTTAGCAGCGATAGGGCTATGAAGTTACCGAGAAAGTACCGGGTGCGTCCGAACCGTTCGACTGTCAGGCCAAGGTTCTCTGTATATAACCGGACGAGTGAGTCGAGTGAATTGACGACGAAAGTGACACCGACAAAAATCATTGCCCAGTTCACCAATCCGTTAATAGCAATATCATTCAGGTGGTAGAAATAGAGGACGGTAAACCACAGGGCAATCGGAACGGACGGCACCACCACCATGGCTAGGAAGACCTGATAGGTCGGAAGACCACCGACAAAGCGGGACGTAAATTGGCCTATCATGATGCTCCAGGCAAACCACCAGTATAAGTAAAACTCATGGTAGTCGTTTATCGGCAGAATGAAGTGGTCGATGTTGGTGAAATATCCACCGATTAGCGCAAGGGTGCTTAAATATGCGTTGGCTGGATAGTCGCCAATGACAAAAGCAAGGCACCACAACAATGTAATCAGCGCAAGAAAAAGCCACGAACTGGACAAGCTGAGAATACGCACATATTTTAAATCGGTGCTGGAATAGACTGCCAGAGCGATGACAGTAAAGACGATGCCGGTGAAAACCGCTGGCGAACCATTGATTACCGCCAGCGCCGGGATATACCACGGCAAATTGGAAAGCAGTAAATAGGCAGTGAATGCGCATGTGGCGATGATTACAATATTATTGATTAGCCAGACGGGTTTAAGCTTAAAAAAACCTACCCTGGGCTCAAGGATGCAGAAGTAAAAACAGGTCAGGAAGTAGAAGCTCCAGATCAGAAATCCCCAAAATCCAAATTCAATGGCAAGTGGATTAGTGAAACCATAGGCCGGATTTTTGAGGGTGTCTGCATATACTGGAAATTCCGTCAGTGGGAACATGATTAGTCCCACATCCAGTCCTGAGGTGAACAGGATGGCAATAAAGGTGAAGGGTGTCGTAGGGGAAGGCCCCTTGCAGCTTACACGTCCCCACTTCAGCATGATAAAACCAACCATGCCAAGGGTGAAAATAATTCCCGCGCTGAGCCAGAACGTCATATACGCTCCCTGCTTCTGGTCTTACTTTCTTGCCGGATGTGATGCTCCTATTATTTTCTCGACGGCCATGTTTTAACCGTGTGTGGGGCGTTGTGGTGCGCTCAAGCGTTGTTTGTGTCGCCAATCATCGTCTTGAAAGCTTGCGACTGGTTCAGGCGCAAGAAGCTCGTGCCCCAAAATTATGTCTGCGGCGCGTTCGGCAACCATGATAGTTGGTGCATTCAGGTTCCCATTTGTAATGCTAGGGAAAATAGAAGAGTCGACCACGCGAAGTCCGCTCAGACCGTGCACCCGGGTTTCCGGGTCAACAACGGCCATAGCATCGCTGCCCATCTTGCAGCTACAGGATGGGTGATAGGCGCTCTCAACAGAGCTGCGCACGAAGGCGTCAATTTCCGGGTCAGTTTTAACCGTTGCGCCGGGCTGAATCTCCTCACCGCGAAAGGGATCGAATGCTGGTTGGTTGATAATTTCGCGAGTGTGCCTGACGCAGGCACGGAAGCCGGCAACATCGTCTTCGTGACTTAGATAATTGAAGCGAATAGCAGGAGGTTTGCGTGGGTCATCACAGTGGGCCTTTATATGCCCGCGACTTTTGGGTTTATTGTGGCCCACATGTACTTGGAAACCGTGGCCGCTAAAGGGGGATTTGCCGTCATAGCGAATGGCAGCCGGTAGAAAGTGATACTGCATGTCGGGATAAGGTACACCTGCGCTGGACCGGATGAAGCCACATGACTCAAAGTGATTGGTGGCCCCGAGCCCCTTTTTGCTTAACAACCACTGCGCACCTATCAGTCCCTTGTTGAACCAGTCCAGCTTGCCGTTAAGAGTAATGGGCTGCTTGCAAGTGAACTGAAAATAGAATTCGATGTGGTCTTGCAAATTTTCTCCCACCCCGGGAAGCTCGTGTTTCACTGATATCCCAGCATCACGAAGGGTGTCGGCGGGACCAATACCAGATAGTTGCAGTATGTGGGGCGACCCGATCGGGCCGGCTGACAAAATGACCTCTCGTTTCGCGACAACCTTTTCGCGCTTGCCGGAACGGTTGTACAAGGCTCCGGTGACGCGCTTTCCTTCCATTGTCAGGCTCTCAACTCTCACGCCGGTCAGCACGGTGAGGTTTGGTCGGCTCATGGCGGGCCGAAGATAGGCATTGCAAGCAGACCAGCGCACTCCGCCTTTCACGGTCATATGCATAGGGCCAAAGCCATCCTGTTGAAACCCGTTATAATCACCCGTTTCCAGATATCCTGCCTGTTTGCCTGCATCAATAAATGCACGATATAGCGGGTTTTGCATATTATTGCCGTTGTTAGTTGCCAAGGGTCCGGCGTCGCCGCGGTATGCATCACCACCAAAGGCCCAATGTTCGGCTTTTTTAAAGTAGGGCAGGCAGTGCGCATAGTCCCAGTCGTCTGCACCGAGATCTGCCCATCCATCAAAATCACTTGCGTGGCCTCTGACGTAGACCATGCCATTGATTGAGGACGAACCACCCAGCACCTTGCCTCGCGGGCAATGCATTTGCCGTCCGTCAAGTCCGGGCTCTGGCTCCGTATGAAACTGCCACGCGTATTTCTGTGTGTTCATCGGAATGGATAGCGCCGTCGGCATCTGGATAAATATACTACGGTCCGAACCACCGGCCTCAAGCAATAAAACTGAATACCTGCCGCTTGCGGTCAGGCGGTTGGCCAGGACACATCCGGCGGAGCCTGCGCCAATGATGATGAAATCAAACTCCCTTTGCATCAGAATGGGCTTTCGATTGGACGCATGCCTATGTAAACCGCTTTCAACTGGGTATAGTATTTTAGAGTTTCCATACCGTTTTCACGGCCAATGCCGGACTGTTTATAACCGCCAACAGGCATCTCTGAAGGAGAGGCACCATAAGCATTGATCCAGCAAATACCAGCTTGCATCTGGTGTGCCACCCGGTGAGCTCTGCGCAGATCACTACTGTAAATGCCTGAGGCAAGACCATAGTGTGTATCATTCGCCCGTGCGATTACCTCTTCTTCGGTATCAAACGGCAGGACTGCCATGACCGGACCGAATATCTCTTCTCGGCAGATTGTCATGCTATCGCTACAGTCGGCGAAGATGGTTGGGGCGATAAAATATCCACCTTCGCAACCCATTGGGGACATAGTACGTCCACCCGTTATCAAGCTGCCACCCTCGCGCTTGCCTTTGTCGATGTAAGAAAGTACGAGATCACGGTGTTTAGCAGAAATCAAGGCACCCATATTCGTGGAGTGGTGCATTGGATTACCAACGACTATGCCGGTTTCGGTACGTGTTTTTATGTGCTTGAGGAAGGTGTCATAGAGCCCGCGCTGCACAAAAACTCGGGTGCCATGGGTGCAGACCTCACCTTGTGTATAGAAATTTGCCAACATTGCAGCTGAGACCGCCTCGTTAACATCTGCATCGTCGAATATGATCAGGGGCGATTTGCCGCCAAGTTCCATCGTGATCTGTTTAAGGGAGTTCGCGCTGGCTGCCATGACCTCTTTGCCTGTATCAACTTCGCCGGTGAAGGATATTTTTGCGATACGGTCATTCCGCGTAAGCCAGCGACCAACCTCGGCGCCGCCATGAACCACGTTAAAAACGCCAGGTGGCAAACCAGCTTCAGTGAAGATTTCTGCCAGTTTGATCGCGCCTAGCGGCGTTTCTTCCGAGGGCTTGAAAATCATGGAGTTTCCGCATGCAAGCGCCGGAGCAGCTTTCCAGCAAGCAATCTGTAGAGGGTAGTTCCAGGCTCCAATGCCCGCGCATATGCCAAGAGGTTCGCGTCGGGTATAATAAAAATCTTCACCGATATCTTGCTGGTTTCCTTCAATTGAGGCGGCAAGACCCGCAAAAAATTCAATAGAATCCGCGCCCGTGGCAATATCGACCGTGGAGGCCTCTTGCCATGGTTTGCCGGTATCCATCACTTCAATTTGGGCCAAGTCGTCATTACGCTCACGGAGCAAAGCGACCGCCTTTAACAGAATGCGACAACGTTCCACGCCGCTCAACGCAGACCATACTTTGAAACCCTTGTGTGCAGCCAAAACAGCCGCGTCCAATACGGCCTGGCTTGCAACCTCCACACGGTAAATCTCCTCACCGGTCGCGGGAAAGACGACAGACAGGCTTTCACCTGTTCCATTGTCGATGAATTTGCCACCAACGTAATTCTTATAAAGTGTATCTGTCATCTGGCTCTTTCTCGCTAAGGTATCGATGGCATGGTATCCCAACACTAATTCCTTACAGCAACTAGTGTTGTAATGTTTAACTTGAATGACGGTTCAATAAAAAGGGTAATTTGATCAGATGTTGCCATTTTTCGGGCACTTGAATGCATTAGTGTCGCCTGCAATGATTAGGGCGAACGAAAGATAAGATAAAGGAAACTCTATGAAAATAGGTTTAGCGCTAGGCGGCGGGGCCGGGCTTGGCTGGGCCCATATTGGTGTGGTGCGCGTGCTAGAAGAGGCTGGTATCCATCCTGATGTAATTTCCGGGACCAGTATCGGCTCTATTGTGGGTGCTTGTGTTGCAGCGGACATATTGGATGAATTGGAGCAGATCGCTCGCGACGTTAAGATCCGCGACATGCTGGCGATGAGCGAGTTTGGTTTTAAGCAGGGTGGTCTCATTGGGGTGCGCAAAATCGAGAAACGATTGCGGGAACACTTTGGCGTCATGACAATTGAGGAGATGCCCAAGCCATTTGTAGCTATCGCTGCCGACCTTATTAGCGGAGAGCGTGTTGTACTTAAAAAAGGCGATGTTGCGACCGCCTTGATGGCCTCGTCTGCGGTGCCGGGGGTGCTGCCTCCCGTGGCAACGGGTCGTATGCTGTTGGCTGATGGTGGCTTGATTGACCCAATTCCGGTGTCGGCCGCACGCGAATTGGGGGCAGATATAGTCATTGCAGTAGATCTGCAGGGGGATTATGCCCAGCGGGCGGTCAAGCGCGGGTTTGAGCCAGATAATGACCGGGCAGGGCGGGCGCCAATGCGTACCGCGCGGCTTGGCATTGCGCTTCTTCTACGCTCTCTCTCGCGCGTGAGGTTGGAGGCTGACAAGCCTGATCATATTATCGCACCTGCCATTGGCCATATAGATGTGATGGATTTTCGCAAAGCTAACGAACTGATTGCTCTTGGCCGCCTAGCGACAGAGGCGGTGTTGCCGGATATACTGGCTGGCCTTGGAGCACGAGGTTATGAGGTTGCTGCGTCCTGACGGTCATACAAATTCGCACTATTTAGCAGGCCAATGACCGATTGAATGTTCAGATTATGAACCACATTCAATAGAAAATCAGAAGCGCTTGCTGGGTGCCTGGACATCAATTGGCCTTCATTCATGGGTTCCTTCGTTATTGGGCCTGGGCCCGCTTTCACCATGACGCTTGTCTGGATGTTTATCCCATACGTGATCATAAAGAAAAAGCCCGGAGGCAAACGCTTCCGGGCTTTCTTGTTATCGGTTGATTTCGCGGCCGATGACAATGCGCTGGATATCCGACGTGCCCTCGTAGATCTGGCACACGCGCACATCGCGGTAAATCTTTTCAACCGGATATTCCGCCAGATAACCATAACCACCAAGTGTCTGGATCGCGGCGGAACAAATTTTCTCAGCTGCTTCGCTGGCAAAGAGTTTCGCCATGCAGGCTTCCTTGAGGCATGGTTCGCCCGCATCTTTCATGGCTGCGGCATTCAGCACCATCAGTTCCGCCGCCTTGAGTTCGGTTGCCATATCGGCAAGGCGGAAACCCACAGCCTGATGGTCAATAATCGCCTTGCCAAAGGCTTCACGTTCCTGCGCGTAAACCAGCGCATATTCATATGCGGCGCGCGCCATACCAACGCTTTGGGCGGCAATGCCGATACGGCCAGTCTCAAGGTTCGATAGCGCCACTTTATAACCCGCGCCTTCTGCCCCCAACAGGCAGTCGGTTGGTACTTCCATGTCGACAAAGGCGATCTGGCAGGTGTCCGACGACTTCTGGCCCAGCTTGTGTTCAAGCCCTGCAACCGTATAGCCTGGCGTGTCTGTCGGGACGAGGAAGGCAGATATGCCGCGCTTGCCTGCGCTTGGGTCGGTGACAGCAAAGACAATTGCCGCACCACCGATTTTGCCCGAGGTGATGAACTGCTTGGTACCATTGAGGACCCAGCCTGAATTGGTGCGTTCAGCTTTGGTCTTGAGCATGGACGCGTCAGAGCCCGCTTGTGGTTCCGTCAGGCAAAAAGCGCCGATCATCTCACCGCGCGCGAGGGGGCGCAGGTAGTTTTCCTTCTGCGCATCGCTACCGTTGGCGAGCACAGCGGCACATACCGGAGCGTTGTTGACGCTCATCAGGGTCGAGAGACCACCATCCCCTGCTGCGATTTCCATCAACGCCAGCGCGTATGAGACATAATCAGTCTCGGCGCCGTCCCATTCTTCGGGCACTGTCATGCCCATCAGGCCCAGTTCGCCCATTTCGCGCAGGAAAGTAGCCGGGATTTCGCCGGCCTTTTCCCACTCGCGCGCATTGGGGGCAATACGGTCCTGCGCAAAGGAGCGGGCCATATCCCGCACCATGCGTTGCTCTTCTGTGAGGATCATGTCGTGCTCCGGCCTTACACAAGCTCGATGGCGACAGCGGTGGCCTCACCACCACCGATGCACAGGCTGGCCACACCGCGTTTGAGGCCACGTTTCTTGAGTGCGTTGATAAGTGTCACGCAGATGCGCGCACCGGACGCGCCAATCGGATGACCAAGGGCACAGGCGCCGCCGTTGACGTTTACCTTGTCGTGGTCAAGCGCCAGTTCGTGGATCGCGGCCATGGCAACCACGGCAAAGGCTTCGTTTACTTCAAAAAGATCAACGTCACCCACGCTCCAACCGGCTTTATCAAGCACATTCTGGATAGCTTTTACTGGTGCTGTGGTGAACCATTCTGGCGCCTGGGCGTGGTCAGCGTGGGCCCTCAGAACAGCAAGCGGCGTCAGGCCACGTTCCTTGGCTTCGCTTTGGCGCATCATCACAAGGGCTGCTGCCCCGTCAGAGATGGAGCTGGCATTCGCTGCGGTGACCGTGCCGTCCTTCTTGAAGGCGGGGCGAAGGCCGGGGATTTTGTCCAGCCGGGCTTTTGGTGGCTGTTCGTCGGTTGATACTTCCACATCGCCGCGGCGGGATTTTACCGTGACGGCCACCACTTCATCGTCAAAGGAGCCATCCTCGATCGCGCGTTGCGCGCGCTTGAGTGATTCAATGGCATAGGCGTCCTGCGCGTCGCGGGTGAACTGGTAGCGTTCGGCACATAGTTCAGCGAACACACCCATTGGTTCACCAGCATAAGCATCAGTCAGGCCGTCAAGCGCCATATGGTCAAGCACCTGTGCGTTGCCATATTTCACGCCGGTCCGGCCGCATGGCAGCAGGTGCGGTGCAAGGGACATGCTTTCCATGCCGCCTGCCACAACAACCTTACGAGACCCGGCCACAAGGCTGTCATGCGCCTGCATCATTGCCTGCATGCCAGATCCACACATTTTGTTAACCGTCACAGCGCCGGTGCCGTCGGGGATGCCAGCTTTGCGGCTGGCCTGGCGGGCAGGGGCCTGACCTTGGCCCGCGGGCAGCACACAGCCCATCACTGTTTCGTTGACGGTGTCTGCTTCGATGCCCGCGCTTTTGAGTGCCCCGCGGATCGCAATGGCGCCAAGTTCGGACGCTGGAACGGTAGACAGGTCGCCAAGCAACCCACCCATTGGCGTGCGGGCCATACCGACAATAACGATTGGATCCTGTGACATTGGGGCTCTCCTTCTGATCTTTAAGGCCGTGCGCTGTTGCCACGTGCCTGTCGAATTCTGCTTCGAAACTTGGGTCGAATTTTGATTGCCGACACTTTGCCAAAAAACAATTATTTCGCAAGTGCAAAATAAATTGATGGAATTGACTGTGCACTGCACCGTGTTTATATGAGCGGGCGACGCCAGACTGGCGGAAACAAGGGAGAGCAGGTATGACGCGGATCGGGTTTTATGTTTTCGCCGGGCTGGTGCTGGGCGCGATCATCGGCAAATGGCTGCCTTTTGTCGCCAGTCTTGAGGCACTTGCGGGTGGTATTGTCGGCGGCATTCTTGGCGTGATTGTCGACAAGGTCGCGGCGAACCGCCCTAAATAACCTGGCTATTCAGCGGCCTGGGGCGCGGTCGGTGCCTCGGGTTTTTCCGCATCATGCGCTATTTTTCCTTGCCGCGCGAGCCATTCGGCGCGGATCATATCGCTTGTCTTGCGGCTGCCGTCCGGTGTCCAGCCCGGTGGCGCCAGCAGGTACAGGGCGCGGTGTTTCCATGATCTCGCGTGCCAGATATCCCTGAAGATACCGACCCACTCGTGCGTGGCAACACGAAGCGGGTTAAAGGTGCCAAGGTCGCGCACAAGGCCATACCGGCAGGGTTCATCCTTATCTTCGGGGATGAAGGAGCCGAACATCTTGTCCCAGATAATAAACACACCAGCATAGTTGGCATCCAGATACTTGGGGTTGTTGGCATGGTGTACCCGGTGGTGGCTTGGGGTGTTCATCACGGCTTCAAACCAGCGCGGCATACGGCCGATGGCTTCGGTATGAATCCAGAACTGGTAGATCAGGTTGAGGGCCGCAACAAAAAATACGATCGCCGGTTCGATGCCCAAAAGGAACAGAGGAACCTTGAACAGGAAACCCGGGGTGAACTGGCCCGTCCACGTCTGCCTTAGTGCGGTTGTCAGGTTATAATGCTGGCTTGAGTGATGGATCACATGAGCCGCCCACATCCAGCGCATGCGGTGCCCGAAGCGATGGACCCAATAGTAGGCAAAGTCATCCAGCACGAAGGCGAGCACAAAAACCCAAACACCGGCACCAAGGTCGAAAATGCGGAAGTTTTCCCAAATCCAGTAACTGAGCACAAAAAAGAGGCCTGCCGTCAACGCACCGGAGACGGTGCTGCCAAGCCCCATGGTCAAGGAGGTGAGGGCGTCCTTGCCTTCAAATTTCGCACGTCCCGTGCGCCAGCCGTAGATCATCTCCACCAGTACAAAAAGCACAAAAGCAGGCACTGCCAGTTCTGTGGGTTTGGCAAGTTCAAGCGGCATGGTGCATATCCTTTGTCGGCCCAGACGTGGCGACGGTGTTTACAAGGTCCTGCACCTTGGGCAACACCTCGATGCCGTACGCCAGTTTGATGGCGGGTTGGGTATAATCATCGAAGTGGATGACAAGCTTGCCATGGCTGATATCGGCGCGCTTAATATCCTGGCCCGTAATCACACGGCAAACCACACGGTCGCCCAGTTGCACGGTTAGCCCCAGCGCGTTGGCTGGCGCCTGAAGCTGAATGAGGGCGGCTTTGCCGTCTTCGGTCAGATATATCTCGCTGATTTTTGCGTCGGGTTCATACCGCTGCAGGTTCCGCGTGACTTTGCCGTCATCAAGCGGCGCTTTCACGGGGAACATGCGCATGGCGATAAAAGCCAACAGTAAAATGGCAGCAAGCGAGCCTAAAATCTGTACTGGATCCATAATAATCTTCCCTTATGCATTATAGAGGCGCGTATTTACTGGACCGTCAAGTCTTGAATGTAACAGAAGCGAATAATGTCGTCTTAATCTTGTCATGCTGCGCGCCTAGTTTTATATTTTCAGGGATTGTGAAAAAGAGGAATAGCCTGTGCGTTTGAAAATGTTTTTCAGTTGGCTGATGCTGGCAGCGTCAGGAGGACAAGCTATGGCAGAAAATACCGCACATAAGGATGAGGGTGTAATTGTGATTGCCCACCGGGGCGCGAGTGGTTATCGACCTGAGCATACACTCCTTTCTTATAAGCTAGGGCTAGAGCAGGGCGCAGATTACATAGAGCCGGATCTCGTCATGACAAAAGACGGGCACCTGATTGCCAGGCATGATATTTATCTTTCTCAAACAACAGATGTTGCAGAGCATCCTGAATTTGCTTCCAAACGACGCAAGGTGCGAGGGAGAGAAGATTGGTACGTTTTTGATTTTACCTTGGCGGAAATCAAAACGTTACGGGCTGTACAACCAAGGCATGGGCGAGGCCAAGCCTATGATGGTTTGGAGAGCATTCCGACGTTTGATGAAATTATCGCAATGATGAAAGCTGCTCGTTCGAGGGGGCATTCTGCTGGACTTTATGTTGAGATAAAGCGGCCCGAGCTTTTTATAAGGCAAGGACTTGACCCCACCGCTTCGCTATTAAAAGGTTTTGCGGAAATAATAGAGGCAGGCATACCACTTTATTTTCAATGCTTTAATGCTGAATACCTCATCAGCTTGCGTGGCCGGACTGATGCTGAACTTATATGGCTGATCGAGGGAAAAAAAGACGCGATCACCAAACTATACAAGTTGGCAGCGCCTTTGCAGCTCTATGCTGAACATGTTGATGGTATAGGAATTAATAAGGCGCTGCTCCTGGGGCCGAAAGGCAAACCCTCAGGTATAGTAAAGGATGCGCATAACCTTGGCTTAAAGGTTCACATATGGACGGTACGTAACGATCAGGTACCAGGCAAGATCAAAACTGTTGACGAAGAGCTTAAGTTCCTTTTTTCTCAGGGTGTTGATGGAGTGTTTACGGACTTCCCGGATACCGCCATTCAGGCTCGCCGGAGTTTTAACCTACTAAGTGCCGGCCCCAAAGAGATGGAATAAAAACGATGGCTGACTTTGCAAAAGGAATACTGACTGCGATCGCTGCTGTCGTTGTGATAAGGCTTGGTGGGGAAGTCTTGTTCAACGCTGTAGGCCTGTGAGCGGATATTCTTCAGCAACTCACATAAGCGAAAAACCTGCATAGATCAGTACGGTATGAATATTGAGTTGCTATATTGCCTCAAGCCTCAGGACTGAAGCGCGCCTAGCCTAGCCTAGCCTATAGTAGGTCCTTGCCAAAGGGAAATGGCCGTTCATCACTTGAAAAGCTAACGTATAATGCGACTTGGTTAAGATAGTGGCCAATGGACAAAATAGTCCGAGAGATAACGTTGTTTCCTTTGCCAGTGACGAGATACACTAGGAACTGAATAATCGTTAAACCCGCGCCCAGCACAACCGCCAACCATGATGCAAACATGTAAAATAGCGTAAATGCGGCCCGTGCCAAAACGTCTCCCCAGTCTTTTGATTTCAGTTCTGAGGCGATTCGATCCGCTGAGTAGGGGTCCTCCCGATTTTCCCCACTGCCGGGTTGATATTCATCATGATGATGCGTTTGAGCGGTTGCCGATGAGGCGGTTTCGCGGGGTTGAGGTTTCGCGCTTTCTAGTGTGTCTTCATGCTGGGTGGCGCTGGATGGGGTTGCCACCATGCTCTCGCCTGTACGGGCTGATGGCGAGGTTTTTGGCGCCGAGCTCTTCGCCTTGGCCGCTTTGATCGCTGGTCTGCTGACAGCTGATTGTCCGCCGCCGACGGAAGAAGCTTTCGAGCTGCGCGCAGGCTTTCTGGTTGCCGCTTTACTAGCTGTTTTTTTGGTATCGATTTTTTTTGTTGCAGGCGTCTTTGCCGTAGTTTTCTTACGCGACACCTTTGGTGTGGCATCGGTGTTGTTCGCTTTACTGCCAGTTTCCTCGGTCATTGTTCACCTGTCTTATATAACGAAACGCTATAATAGCATGTGGTGAATTGAAGCAAAGACTTCAAGGTCAGCTAGAGGCCAAATCTATTTGAGACCAAGGAAGATGACCTCGAACAAACTCAGTTGCTTGAGATCCATCGACAGGCTTTGAGAAATAGAAACCTTGTCCGAAGCCAAACTCCAACGTCCTTAGCATGTCGATATGCTCAAGGTCCTCAAGGCCTTCGGCCACAACTTCATAGCCAAGGCTGCTGGCGAGCATACCAATCATACGCAGTATTTTGTATGGTGCATTGCCTCTTTCCAATTGGTTGATGAAGCTACGATCGATTTTTATTACGTCGATAGGAAATTGGTGCAGGTAGTTCAGGGAGGAATAACCTGTACCAAAGTCGTCGAGCGCTACCTTGACACCCAGCCTACGAATACGGTGCAGGGATTCAGAAATACGCATGGGGTTTGCCATGATCGCACTTTCTGTCAGTTCGATACGCAGAAACCGGCCATCTATTCCACTTTCCTTGAGTGCTTCTTCTACTACGGCGGCGACATTATCACGGGCAAACTGAATGCCGGACACATTGACGTTCACCGGAACGGCTTTGTCAGTCCCCACTTCATCTACCCAATTTTTAATTTGCATACAGGCGGCCTTAATCGCCCAACGTCCCAAATTGACGATTACCCCGGTTTCCTCCGCAAGCGGGATAAATTCTACAGGAGATACAAAGCCGCGGTCCTTGTGAACCCACCGCGTTAAGCCTTCAAAACCATGAAGCTTCGAGGACCCAAGGTCGATGATGGGCTGGTAATAAAGATCCAGTTCGTTTCGTTCAACTGCACGACGCAACTCCGTTTCCAGATGAAACTGAGAGCGTGCGCGTTGATGTGAATCCCGGTGATAAATTTCTGTTCTCGCTTTGCCGGCTCCCTTTGCTCTGTGCATGGCAAAATCTGCGTCCCTGATGAGGTCTTCTGGGTGCGTAGAGCTGGAGAGTGTTGTTGCAACTCCAATGGACACAGAAGTGAAAACCTCATTTCCATCGAGATCATAGGGTTGTTGCATTGCTGCGTGAACGCGATGCGAAATCATCTCAACTTCATTCACATCCTTGAAACGTGAAACAAGTATTGCGAATTCATCCCCTGACAGACGGGCAAGAGTGTCGGAGCTTCTGATGCATCGCCGAAGTGTAGACGCCATGGAAATCAGAAAACGATCACCAGCGCTGTGACCAAAGCTCTCGTTGATCTGTTGAAACCTGTCAATATTGATGATCAACACGGCACAGCCGGTGTTATGGCTTTCTCGTTGGCAATCTGAAACGGCGTCTTCAAGCTTGTTGCGGAACAGAACGCGGTTGGGCTGACCCGTAAGCGCATCATGAAAAGCGTGGTGAAGCAAGTTCCGCTCCGCCAGTTTTTCCGCTGTCTGATCCTCTATGGTGCAGATAACTTGATAAGCATTACCCTCGTGATCCAGCAAGGGCATCAACTGCGATGTCAGAAAGCGCTCAATGCCTTCTCCGCGGATGCTCCATTCGAAGCTGCTGTCACGCAATGTGCGGAAAACATCTGAAATTTGTCCGGCGAGTACATGGCTGTCGGCCGAATTCCAGACGGTGTCCAGCGGGCAGGGTAGGACCGTGGTGTCCTCAAGAGCAAAAACATCACGCGCAAACTCATTCGCGAACAAAGCTTCAAGAACATTTGTCTTGTTGATTTTGCAAACCAGCACACCCACAGGAAGACGGTCGACCACGGCGGTAGTGTTAACGATGTTGGTGCCTCTCGCAGCTCCGTCCATTGTATCGTCAATCGGCGATACCCTGTTGATTTGTGTGTTTGACACGGTTGGCCGCCCCGGTTGTCTTGGTTGATGGGTATAGCTATTTGTTTGTTCAGAAACCCACAGTCACAGATATCATTTCATCACTGCAACGTAAAAATTTAGTAAAGGATAATCAGTTGACGAAAAAAAAAACAATAAAATCAATACAACTAATTATAAACGTGTCAATTCGGGACAAAAAAAGGGGAAGGCAGGACCTTCCCCGAGATAGCCACCCACTGGGACGGGTTAGTGGGTGGGTAAAACCTGTAAAGCATCAGCTACAGCCGCTGGTACCTCCGCACGTGTCACATTTAAGGCAGGTACCGTTACGAACCAGAGTGAAATTGCCACACTCGCCGCACGCATCTCCTTCGTAACCTTTCATACGTGCTGCGATGCGCGCGTCGGGAGTTGCATCAGTCGCGCCGTTAGTCATCGCCGATCCTAGGGACGTGTATGCTGTGCCACCATCGGTTCCTGTGCCGAGCGAAACTGTTTCCAGTTCCGTTTCATCCCGTTGAGTTTTGCTTTTGAGCACCACGAGATTGCTACCACGCACGTAACCGGATGATGCAAATTTTTGTACACGTTCAAGTGCTTCCGTCACTTCATCATCAAGCTGTGGTAGACCGTCTCGAGCGTCACCGCGTCCCGTAGTGTCTGGGGCAAAGTCGGCAGGTGTCGCATGCGCAAGGTCATCGCGCCCAAGATAGGAAATCGCCAGTTCCCTGAAGATATAGTCAAGTAGCGACGTGGCCATTTTGATGGTTTCATTACCTTCGACACGGCCAAATGGTTCGAAACGGGTGAAGGTGAATGCATCTACAAACTCTTCAAGTGGTACGCCGTACTGTAGGCCAATCGATATGGCGATGGCAAAATTGTTCATGAGCGATCGGAATGCGGCGCCTTCTTTATGCATGTCGATGAAAATCTCGCCAACCGAGCCATCATCATATTCCCCGGTTCTCAGATACACTTTGTGTCCACCGACAATGGCCTTTTGCGTATACCCTTTGCGCCGCTCGGGCAGTCGCTTGCGACTGGCGGCACCTTGCCGCTCCACCTCCACTATCCGCTCGATAATTCGCTCAGCAACCAACTCTGCCTTTTCGGGTATTGACCTATCCTCCAATTCCTCTTCAAGGTCGGAATCATCCAGAAGCGAAGCACTCAGTGGTTGGCTTAGTTTGGAACCATCTCGGTAAAGGGCATTCGCTTTCAGGGCTAGTGACCAACTTAATTCGTATGCCGCCATGCAATCGTCAACGTCGGCGCTGTTGGGCATATTGATGGTCTTCGAAATTGCACCCGAAATAAACGGCTGTGCCGCTGCCATCATGTGAATGTGGCTTTGCCAGGACAGGAAGCGTTTACCAATCTTGCCACAGGCGTTGGCGCAGTCGAATACCGAATAATGTTCAACAAGCAGGTGAGGCGCACCTTCAAGCGTCATGGAGCCGCAACAATACAAGTTTGCGTCGTTGATCTCGCCTTTTGCGAAGCCGACAGCCGCGAGGAGGTCGAAGTTAAAATCGGCCAGGTCCTCGTCATCGATTCCCAGTTTATCACGGCAGAAATCTGTCCCAAGTGTCCATTGGTTAAAGACGAACTTTATATCAAAAGCGTTTTTGAGTTGTTCCTCAACCAAGTCAAGCTCGCGGTCGGTAAAGCCTCTGGCACGCAGGGTGTCATGATTGACAGCAGGCGCCCCCTTCAGGGTGCCACGTCCAACTGCATAACGAGAAATGTCCTCAATCTGTTGTGAGTTATACCCCAGCCCCTCAAGGGCTTGCGGTACAATACGGTTGATGATTTTAAAATAGCCTCCACCAGCGAGTTTTTTGAACTTGACCAGTGCAAAATCTGGCTCGATTCCTGTTGTATCGCAGTCCATCACAAGGCCGATTGTGCCGGTGGGAGCAATTACAGATGTCTGGGCATTTCTGAAGCCGTGTTCCCCGCCAATTTCAAGAGCACGGTCCCACGCTTCCGCCGCCGCGATGGCAATCGCCTTGTCTGGGCAGCCTTCGATATCCAGTGGAACGGGGTTGGTATTAAGCTTCTCGTAACCTTCCTCTTGCCCATAAGCGGCACGGCGGTGATTGCGGATAACCCTAAGCATATGCTCGGCATTTTTTTTATAGCCCGGAAAAGCACCCAATTCGGACGCCATTTCAGCGGAGGTTGCATAGCTCTCTCCGGTCATCAGCGCGGAGATGGCGCCACATAGAGCACGCCCGGCATCGCTATCGTAACCAAGGCCCAAGCTCATGAGAAGGCCCCCTATGTTGGCAAACCCGAGGCCCAATGTACGATATTCATATGAAAGTTTGGCAATCTCTTTGGATGGGAACTGGGCCATCAGAACCGAGATTTCCAAGACCATTGTCCACAAGCGGACGGCATGACGGAAGGAATCAACTTTGAAGCTGCCGTCACTCGCTCGGAAAGTCATCAAATTAAGGGAAGCAAGGTTACATGCAGTATCGTCCAGAAACATATATTCTGAACAGGGGTTGGATGCTCGGATATCGCCGCTGGCTGGACAGGTATGCCAGTCGTTGATTGTTGTGTGGAACTGAATGCCGGGATCGGCGCATGCCCATGCCGCATGACCGACGTCACGCCAAAGCTCCGCAGCCTGGACGGTTTTGACGACGGTACCGTCGGTGCGGCTGGTTAAGGTCCATTCCTTACCCATTTTGACCGACTGCATAAAGTCATCACTTACACGAATCGAGTTATTTGAGTTTTGGCCGGAGACCGTCAGATAGGCATCGGAATCCCAGTCGGTGTTGTAAGTCTTAAACTCGATAGAGGTATAACCCTGTTTGGCGAATTGGATGACACGCTGAACGTAATTTTCTGGAATCATTACCTTGCGGGCAGCGATGATCTCTTTCCTGAGTTCCTTGTTCTCCTTGGGATTAAAGGCATTATCTCCTAGGTCCGCTTTGCTCGTGTGGCACGCTTTGATAATGCTGTTGAGGTGAATTTCGTTAAGCTTAGAACCAGAGACCAGCGCTGCAACTTTTTGTTCCTCAACAACTTTCCAGGATACGAACTCCTCAATGTCAGGATGGTCGATATCCACCACTACCATTTTCGCTGCCCGACGCGTGGTGCCCCCGGATTTAATGGCGCCAGCTGCGCGGTCTCCAATCTTGAGAAAACTCATCAGGCCGGATGATTTGCCTCCGCCGGAAAGCGCTTCCCCGTTACCCCGAATGTTTGAGAAATTAGACCCGGTACCTGATCCGTACTTGAACAAGCGGGCCTCACGGGTCCACAGGTCCATGATTCCGCCTTCATTGACCAGATCATCTGATACACCCTGAATAAAACAAGCATGGGGCTGCGGATGCTCGTAAGCGCTTTTGGATTTCACGAGTTTGCCGGTTTTATAGTCCACATAATGGTGGCCCTGAGCGGGCCCATCTATACCATAAGCCCAATGAAGGCCCGTATTGAACCATTGAGGGCTATTTGGTGCCGCCATTTGATTTGCAAGCATAAAGCGCATCTCGTCAAAGAAGGCGCGCGCGTCGTTTTCCCCCTCGAAATAGCCACCTTTCCAGCCCCAGTATGTCCAGGTGCCGGCAAGACGGTCAAACACCTGTTTCGCGCTGGTCTCTGCGCCATAACGCTCCTGCTTGGGCAGCGCGGTCAGCGCCTTTTCATCGGCGGTTTTACGCCAAAGCCATCTTGGCACATCATTTTCCTCGATGGCCTTTAGCTTCTTGGGAACCCCTGCTTTCCGGAAGTATTTTTGCGCAATGATATCGGTCGCGACCTGGCTCCAACTCGTGGGGACCTCCACGCTGTCCATATGGAAAACGATAGACCCATCCGGGTTCCTGATTTCGCTTACAGCAGTACGCCACTCTTGGCTTGAGTACGGACAGGTGGCATCCTTGGTAAACTGGCGTTCGATGCGCATGTGTTCATTTCCCCCAGGGTAATTCGAACTGTAAAAGTGTTTCTCAACCAAATTTCAGACATGCCGAAAGCGGCTCATGCATGCAGACGCGAACCGGGATAGCCGGTTTTTACCTTTTCATTATGCTGTGCCGCTGCCTGCTGCCCACTATATGTTGTGGATCAGTCTTTGTTGGGCACAAGCTTAGGGGCGATGGCGGTCTCGCTACAAGCGTATTTTTATAGATATTGTGATTGACAGAGTACCGGTCATGAGCGTGTGATTACCGACTCATTGCATAGTCCTGAGTCGGCCTTTTGCCTTAGTTTTTCCATAAACTAATCTTAAAAATATTGATGTTGTGAAGAAGAGCACATTCCAGCGCCGAATCGGCTTACGCTATCTTACCTGTAAGATATAACGAGTATTAAATGTTGCACCGTCAAGCTTGCTGCTTTTCCTCGCGCGTCAAACGTGTTACATGAGCCGAAATTGACTGAGTAAGTATGGAAATTCGCTATGGCTGGTTTGGTTTCGAAACTGTTCTCCTCTCCCATCTTTACATGGTGGAATAGCGCTACATTTGGCACGTTGCTGTATACGCGCCGAAAGGGCGTGAAAGTTGGCGAGGATGAACTGGGTAATATCTATTTTCAGGAAAAAAATGGCCGCAAGCGCTGGGTTATATACAAGAATGGTCCAGTTGAGGCGACCCGTGTATCTGCTGACTGGCATGGTTGGTTGCATTATACGATGAAAAACCCGCCCAGTGAAACACCGCTTGTTAAAAAGCCGTGGGAAAAAGAGCATCAGCCAAACAAAACGGGCTCCGCTGAAGCCTATTTTCCCCAGGGTGCTCTTGGCGCTGCGGGTAACCGCGCCGCGACCACGTCTGATTATGAGCCATGGCGCCCATAAAGACGTCGGTTTCTATTTTTCAGGCGGATAACGGGTATGAAAGATATATATGTCGAGTAATTTGGTTGAAAGTCTGATTGGTGCACTGGTGTTGGTCATAGCGGGCTGGTTTCTTGTTTTTGCATATGAGCGCACCGACGGAGCTGTTTCCAGCGGATATCAGTTGCAGGCGAGATTTGACCGTATTGATGGATTAGGCGTTGGTGCTGACGTCAGGTTATCTGGCATCAAGGTAGGGTCGATCATCGACAGCGAACTTGACCCCAAAACCTATCAGGCGATCATACATTTTTCGGTAGCGGAGAATGTCAAACTGCCGCTCGACACAGCCGCTGCTATTACTTCCGAAGGATTACTTGGTGGCACATACCTCAGTTTGCGGCCAGGTGGATCGCTTGAAAACCTGGCGCCGGGTGATGAGATATCTGAAACCCAGGACGCTGTCGATCTCATCGGGTTGATCGGTAAGTTTATGTATGGCGGTTCTGATGCAAAAAAATCCGAATAAGCTTTTGATGGCTTTCGGCCTGCTATCCACCATGTTGATTTCAACTCAGGTACTACCGCAGCAGAGTATTGAGGCCGATGCGAATAAGCCTAGCAATCGGGCAAACAGTGTTGTCGTCCTGCGCGCGCTTGACAAGATAACCGCGCGTATCACAGAAATCGAATTACCCGTTGGTGATGAGGGCAGGTTTGGAACGCTGGCGTTAACTGTCCGTTATTGCCGTACCAGGCCACCGATCGAAGCACCAGAAACCTTTGCCTACCTCGAGATTGATGACATCAAACGCAGCGACGTTCGGGAGCGTGTTTTTGAAGGCTGGATGGTAGCTTCGAGTCCCGCATTGAACGCGCTTGAACACCCTGTTTATGACGTTTGGGTGATTAACTGTAAAACCTCCACTCCAGAGATCGAACGCGGCATACGCTGAAACCGGACATCGAGGCTTTTTAGCGCATTGGACAGCAGTTCGTGATACTCGGTTCTTGGTATTTCTATGGCCCCAAATTGCCGTAGATGACCGGTAATGAATTGTGTATCCAGCAACCGGAAGCCGCTATGGCGTAAATGCGCAACCAGATGTACCAGGGCTACTTTGCTGGCATCCGTCACCGTATGGAACATGCTTTCACCGAAAAACACGCCGCCGAGAGAGACGCCATATAAGCCTCCGACGAGCTGTTCGGCTTGCCAGCATTCGATGGAGTGCGCAAACCCCATATTGTGGAGCTCTGTGTATAACCTTTCTATTCTCTCACTGATCCATGTCGTATCCCGGCCATGTGCAGGAGCTGAGCAAGCGCGCACTACCTCTCTAAAGGCAGTATTGGCGCGTACCTCAAATGTTTCCTTACGGATACACTTGGCTAGTTTACGAGGTATGTGAAAACCATCGAGAGGTATGATACCGCGCTCCTCCGGGTCGATCCAGAAAAGGTCCGCATCGTCGCGGTGATCGGCCATAGGGAAAACGCCGGAAGCATAGGCCTGCAGAAGAAGGTTGGGGGTTATACTGTCTTTTGGCATAGCCCCCAATCTACATTACTCAGATTTACGTTGCTCGAGGAATTTTTCCAGCCAATGAATATCGTAATTGCCTGCCTGGAAATCCTCGTTATCCATCAATGCCTGATGAAGTGGTATCGTTGTTACAACACCGTCGATAACATATTCCTCCAGAGACCGCCTGAGGCGCAACAGGCAACCTTCACGCGTGTATCCTGATACGATCAGCTTGGCAATCATGCTGTCATAGTATGGCGGAATGCGATAACCCGCATACACAGCACTGTCACAGCGGACATTCAATCCGCCAGGTGGGTGATACTGTGTAACATCACCGGGGTTGGGGACAAAGGTGAACGGGTGTTCCGCGTTGACCCTGCACTCGATCGCATGGCCAAAGAAACGGACCATATCTTGACTGTAGGAGAGCTTTTCGCCGGAGGCGACGCGTATTTGTTCGCGCACTATGTCAATCCCGGTGATCATTTCGGTCACAGGATGTTCAACCTGTAGGCGGGTATTCATTTCAATGAAGTAAAACTCACCGTTCTCGTATAGGAACTCAATGGTGCCTGCACCACAATAGCCGAAATTCGCCATTGCTTTTGCAACGATTCCGCCCATGCGTTCGCGGGTTTCATTATCGATAACCGGGGAAGGGGCCTCTTCGAGTACCTTCTGGTGGCGGCGCTGTAAGCTGCAGTCACGTTCACCCAGATGGATGCAGTTTCCGTGGCTGTCACCTATGATCTGAAACTCGATATGCCGCGGCTTTTGGAGGAATTTCTCTATATATACGGCGTCGTCACCAAATGCAGCTTTGGCTTCGGTGCGACAGGTTTGCAGTTTTCGGGATAGTTCTGCTGCCTCGCGAACAATTTGCATGCCGCGACCACCGCCTCCGGCAGACGCCTTAATAATTACAGGGTAACCAATTTCCTTGCATACCCGTTCAGCCTCAACATCGTCAGTGATACCACCTTCCGAACCGGGCACTACTGGAATCCCTAGTTTTTTAACTGTTTCCTTGGCGGTAATTTTGTCCCCCATCATGCGGATATGCTCAGGGGAGGGTCCGATAAAGGCAATTTCGTGTTCGCCGACAATTTCGGAGAAGCGCGCATTTTCCGATAGAAAACCGTAACCAGGGTGGATTGCGTCTGCCCCCGTAATTTCTGCCGCAGAGATGATGGCAGGGATGTTCAGATAGCTCTGGCCGCTTGATGGAGGCCCGATACATACCGTTTCGTCCGCGAGGCGCACATGCATGGCATCGCTGTCGGCCGTGGAATGAACCGCAACTGTCTTGATACCCATTTCGTGACAGGCACGATGAATGCGGAGCGCGATTTCACCACGGTTGGCGATGAGAACTTTTTCAAACATTTGGTGCAAGCCCCTATTCAATGATGCAGAGGGTTTCACCAAACTCGACCGGCTGTGCATCGGCGAAGAAAATCTCTTTCACCTTGCCGGATTTAGGTGCGGCGATCTGATTCATGACCTTCATGGCTTCGATGATGAGAAGCGTCTCGCCTTCTTTGACTGTGTCCCCGACCTTGATAAAGGGATCGGCGCCAGGGGAAGGTGCGGTGTAGGTCGTACCCACCATTGGCGCAGGCACAGCACCCGGGTGTTCCGCAGGACTAGCTGTTTGTGCGGGAGCTGCCGCTGCAGACACAGGTGCGGCAGTAGACGCCGGGGCCTGTGCGATGGTCGGTGCGGCAGCATTATAACTCACATTGTTTGGCACCTCACGTGCAACACGAATGCGGAAATCCTCTTCTTCCACTTCAATTTCGGAAAGCGTGGACTTGTCGAGAAGCTCTGCAAGCTCACGGATAAGTTCTTTATAATCTTTGATTTTAGACATGTAATAAGACCCTTAACCCTGTAACGTTATTTGACGCGCAGCATACTCGCTATGGCGTCGATCGCAAGTACATATCCGGTAGCGCCGAAACCGCAAATCACTCCAGCAGAAACATCGGAAATGTAGGAATGATGACGGAAACCCTCCCGCGCGAATATATTAGATAAATGCACTTCAATAACGGGTGTTTTGATTGCAGCGATCGCGTCTCTGATAGCGATAGAAGTATGCGTGTACGCACCCGCGTTGAGCACGATACCTGCCGTATTATCTCCGGCCTCCTGTATCCAGTCTACCAGCGTCCCTTCATGATTATTTTGACGGAAACTGATATCGATCCCAAGTCGAGTCGCATGATCTGTTGTCATGTGCTCTATTTCAGACAAGGTCAGCGCACCGTAAGTATCGGGCTCCCGGCTACCGAGCAGGTTGAGATTTGGCCCGTTCAGGACCATGATCGTTGTCGGCGTGCTTATAGTCATAAGTTGGACCCAATGTTTCGACAGATCGCTTGAAGACCCCTGTATAATGCCATATGCATGGCATGCAAAGCTGCAAGAATAAGTTTCTTTGTGGAAAATCAAATGACCAATGCAGAATCAGTGCAAGGAAACAGACATATCGTGATCAGGATTAGTGTAAATGGCGATGAAAAACGTTTGTCCGAAGGATCTTCGCTTTCAGAATTCCTTAAGGGCGTTGGTATCAACCCCGCTAAGGTCGCTGTTGAACGAAACCGACAGATCGTGGCGAAATCGACTTACGACGATGTCCTGCTGCAGGATGGGGACCAGTTGGAGATTGTACATTTTATCGGGGGAGGAAATTCCAACATGATCAAGACAGCAGATTCATGGAACCTGGCAGGTAAACAATATAACTCTCGCCTCATTGTTGGGACCGGTAAGTACAAGGACTTCGAGGAAACGGCGCAGGCTGTTGAAGCGTCCGGCGCAGAAATTGTTACCGTTGCGGTTCGGCGGGTGAATGTCTCTGACCCTAACCAGCCGATGCTTGTTGACTATCTTGATCCAGAGAAAATCACATACTTACCCAACACAGCAGGTTGTTTCGATGCTGACAGTGCAGTCCGGACCTTACGGCTGGCAAGGGAGGCCGGGGGCTGGGACCTCGTTAAACTAGAAGTGCTGGGTGATCAGAAGACCCTCTATCCGAACATGATCGAGACTTTCGCCGCTGCGGAAACGCTTATTGGCGACGGTTTCAAGGTGATGGTCTATTGTTCTGACGATCCTATCGCCGCAAAACGCCTTGAGGAGATGGGGTGCGTCGCCATTATGCCTCTGGGGGCGCCCATAGGTTCAGGGCTTGGTATCCAAAACCCTGTTCAAATTCGTCTGATGATTGAGCAAGCCAAGGTGCCTGTCCTTGTGGATGCAGGTGTAGGTACCGCGTCAGATGCCGCTGTTGCGATGGAGTTGGGGTGTGACGGGGTGTTAATGAACACTGCAATTGCAGAGGCAAAGAAACCGGTAACCATGGCGCGGGCAATGAAGCTTGCTGTTGAAAGCGGCCGAATGGCCTATCTTGCCGGTCGTATGCCGAAGAAACGATACGCCGATCCGAGTTCGCCGCTGTCAGGGCTGATCTAAAAGAGATAGGCCGCCATAAGCGGCCTCCTCATTTGCCGAAATATATTATTCAACTTTGCCCTTGCGCGCGCGGTCGACTGCTTCCTTGAGGCGGTCATACCCCTCTGCGCCCGTTACAATATCGTCACCGATGATGTAACCGGGTGTGCCGCTAAATCCAATGTCTTGACCGATGGAAAGGGTGTTCGTGATCCTTTTTTCGACCAGCTTGTCCGCCATATCAGATTTCAGCATTGCGACGTCCAGTCCGACACTTTCGGCGATACGGTATATTGCGTCCTCGGTTATCTGAGTTTTTGAAGACATCATAGCCTTATGAAATTCGGCAAACTTACCTTGTTTCTGCGCTGCAATCGCAGCTTTGGCAGACAACATCGATAGAGGTTCGCCTTGCGGACTATCCAGTATTGGGAACTGTTTCGGCAGATACCTGATATTACCGTCGCCTTCTACCAGTCTCATAACCTCCGGGAAATGGCGACGGCAATAACCGCAACGGTAATCAAAGAATTCGACGATGGTAACATCACCTTGAGGGTTTCCGAGCACCGGAGCTGCCGGATCCTTCTCAAGATAATCACGATACAAGTTAACTGATGGCAGCATTTCAGCCAGGGTTTGCCTGCGCTGCAACTCTCGGATGGCCATCATGACGATCTCTGGGTTTTCCATCAAATAGTCCTGTATCACGGACTCTATTTTTTTGCGCTCTGCGGGGGCAATATCTGCCTCCTGCGCTATCAGGGCAGGGCAGGTGATAGCGGCAATGGCTACCGCAAAGACCATTTTCTTGATCATAAAGGGCTTTCTATCTGGTTCTTATGTTTACGAAGGGTTAGCGCGCATAACAACACCTTCAAAACGTCTGCGTTCCTGGTCTTCCCGGCGTTGTTTCTGGTATTTACGCATTTTTTCTGCCGCCTCTTCGGAGACATACATGATGTCTTGAGCTCGCAACCACTCTGGTGAGCCTTCATCAAACGCCTGCATTGCACGCTGCGCATGCATCACGGCCTGCATGGGTGAACCTGCAGAGTAGAAACGTTCTGCGGTTGCTAGGCTGGCTTCAGCTTCTCTACCGACCCATGCGTATGCCTTCGCTAAGTTAAACCATGCAAAGCTGTTACCACGGTCCTGACGGGTCGCGTCCTCCAGAATGGGAATGGCCTCAGCCATCAGTCTGTTGTCTTCGGTGGATACCATTGCCTGCCCCAGTGCCGTTGCGATCAACGGCTCGCTCGGTGCAAGCATTACGGCCTTGCGAAATATTGGCAGACTTTCATCTACCCGCCCGTTCTCAAAAAGAATTTGACCCTTGATTTCATAGAAATAGGGGTTCTTTGGCTCCATCTCGATGAGTGCGTCAGCTTCCTTCAGCGCAGCGTCCCACTCCAGTGCTTTGTGGTAAGCATAGACACGGGCGTAACGCGCTGAAGCACTCGAATCGCTGAGAGGGTAGTCCCGAAGTGTACGGCGTGGTTCAAAAAGATAGCCGGCCAGTTTGGCCTTGAGACGGTTGAATTTTTCGTTCATTTCCGGGTTTGGGGGCTGACCTGCGTAAGGGCTGGTTTGTACAGCTTCCTGCAATTGCAGTATTCGAGTCCGGTTTAGAGGGTGGCTGCGCACGTAAGGGTCTTGACGGATCTGCGCCAGAATTTCCTGATCACGCAGTTTTTCGAAGAAGGCAATCATTCCTTCGCCAGGGACACCTGCTTCTTCAAGATAGCGGGCGCCAGCGAGATCAGCCTCACTCTCCTGACCACGGCTATATGCGAGATATTGACCTTGGGCAACCGACTGCCCTGCCATCATGATGCCTAGGCCAGCATCGGCTCCACCTGCCAGAATAGCTGCGGCACCCAGTACCATCGAAAGTATGGACGTTGTACCAGCGATGCCCGCTGCGTCAGCCCGACGTACGCGGTGACCGCATGCAATGTGGCAGGTCTCATGCGCCATGACCCCGAGAAATTCATCGACATTGTCTGCAGCGAGGATGAGCCCTGAGTGAATGAAGATATTTTGTCCGCCGGTGACAAACGCGTTTATGGAATTATCGTGGAGTAGATATAGATGCACCGAACTTGGGTTCAGCCCTGCCGCGATAAATATTGGGTCCGAGACTTCGTGCAAGAAGGCTTCGGTTTCCGCATCCCGCAGAATTGATTGAGCCCGGGCCGCGGAGAGGGGTAGCAATAGCAGCATGAGAACCGAAGCAATAATCTGTCTTGATGTCACACGCAAAATATCTCTCCAATCTTGGGTCGAACGCTATGCCGCATGGGCCGGATCGTCAATAAACAAAGATTGACAAAGTTGTTAATTGTTAACCCGAACAGATTTTCAAACAAAAAGGCGGCGAAGCTATGGCCTCACCGCCTTTAAAGCTTAGTTTGTGGCCCTATCCGAAAGTACGTTGCCACCAACCCTTACGCTTGGCTGATGAATCATCCTCGGAGGGCGCAGCGTCGCTTGATTCACGCTGCGCTGTATCAACTGAAACCTTGATTGATTGAACCGGTTTATCAATTGGCTGCGGTTTTGTCGGAGTGGCCGGTTCCTTCGCAGCAGGTGTCGGAGATACTGCCTTTGCCGGAGCAGTCTTTGTTTTCTGCTTCGTGGTTGCCTCATTCACCTCAACGGGGGTCGCGTCGTCTGCTTTTTTGGCGGGACGACGACGACGGGCAGGTGCCTTTTTCGCCGGAGATTCCGCAGAAGGTTCAGCTGAGTCCGGATCATCGGCGGACGTTGGTGCTGGCTTTGGCTTCGGTGTTGCCCTTTTTCGCGGCTGGCGTTTAGGTTTGTCCAGAGCCAAGGCCTTATCTGTCCCGACCGGTGTTGGTGTTTCTGCATCTGGAGAAACAGCATCCTCCTCGGTCACCTTCTTTCGCGTGCGCCGCCGCGGCTTCGGTTTCTCTTCTGCGACGACCTCGCCAGAAGGGTCTCCTGAGGTTGCCGCTTCAGTAGTTGCGTCTGCCGGTGACGACTGTTCTCCAGTTTTTGGTTCAGCCTTCTTGACGACGCGGCGGCGACGTGCCGGTTTTTCGTTAGCTTGTTCTTTGGATTCGACAGCCTCTGCTTCCGTGGTCACAGCAGCAGAATCAGCATTACTTTGAGCCGATCCCTCGGTGATATCGCCCTGAGGCTCAGAAACAACTTCACTGGAACCGCGATTATTGTTGTCATCGGTTGAGTTAGGCGAATCATTCCTCTCGCGACGACGACGACCACCACGGCTTCCTCTGCGACGACGAGGGCGATCCTCGCGGATTGCCCCGTCGTCACTTACTGCAATTTCTTCAGATTCGGGATCGCTTGCAGGGCTGCTATCATCAGCATCCGGCTGTTGCGTCTTAACGTTACTTTCTTCCGATGTTTCATCGCGGCGGCGGCGGCGGCGGCGGCGGCGTTTACGGCGAGGTTTGTCGTCCTCAGGTTTTTCTTCGGTAACAGCAACGGCTTCTACAGGCTCTGCGGCTATTGGTAGAGGAGTTGAGGCGGCACTGTCCGGCTTAACGGCAGCACTTTCTGTTTGACCCTCGGATTTTACGCCAACGGCAGTTGCTTCCCAGGTTACTTCAACCTCGGCGGGCGCCATATTTGGTGACGACAACACCTCAATAACGAAACCGTAACTTGATTCCAGATCCGACAACATCGCGCGTTTCTTGTTCAGAAGATATATAGCCACGTCAGGGCTAGCGGTCACACGTACAGTGGAACTGCGGCCGCGGATGCCTTCCTCTTCAAGTTGACGCAATACCATGAGGGACGCAGATTCTACGGACCTGACAACGCCCATCCCGGAACACGCCGAACATGTTTCCATGCTCGCCTCAAGCAGGTTCGGACGGAGACGTTGGCGAGACATTTCCATAAGCCCAAAGCTTGAAATGCGACCGACTTGAATTCGAGCACGATCGGACTTGAGAACGTCTTTCATCCGCCGCTCAACAGCGCGGTTATTATTGCGTTCTTCCATGTCGATGAAATCAATGACCACGAGGCCAGCCATATCACGCAGACGCAACTGCCGCGCGACTTCCTCTGCCGCTTCCATGTTGGTTTTGAGGGCCGTCTCTTCGATATTGTGTTCACGGGTTGCCCGGCCCGAGTTTACATCAATAGAAATCAGCGCCTCAGTCGGGTTGATCACGATATAACCGCCAGAGCGAAGCTGCACCACTGGTTGGTACATTGCTTCAAGGTGGCTTTCGACCTGATAACGGTGAAACAGCGGGATACGGTCTTTGTAGTGCTGGACCTTTTTGGCATGGCTCGGCATCAGCAGCTTCATAAAGTCCTTGGCTGCCCGGTAGCCATTTTCACCCTCTACGAGAATTTCATCTACATCTCGTGTATAAAGATCCCGAATTGTGCGTTTGATCAGGTTGCCTTCCTCATAGACAAGGGCAGGGGCAACTGATTGCAGGGTTAGTTCGCGAATGCCATTCCAGAGCCGAAGCAGGTATTCGTAGTCGCGTTTCACTTCAGCCTTTGTGCGCTGCATGCCCGCAGTACGGACAATCAGGCCCATTTCTTCCGGCACTTCAAGATCAGAAATCATTTTTTTCAAACGCTTTCTGTCTGTTGCGCTTGAAATTTTCCGACTGATGCCCCCGGCATGGGTCGAGTTGGGCATCAGCACGCAGTAGCGGCCAGCAAGCGAAAGGTAGGTGGTCAGTGCCGCGCCTTTGTTGCCGCGTTCCTCTTTAACCACCTGCACCAGCAAAACCTGGCGGCGTTTGATCACTTCCTGAATGTTATATTTGCGCTTCAATGCACGAAGGCCGCGGCGGCGAGCTGCCGCCTCTTCAATCTCTGCGTCTTTTTCGTCCTCGTCGCTATCTTTTACGTCAGGGGCGTCTTCACCTTCGTGATCACTACCTGCGTCGGACGTCATTGGGTCAGCGCCCCGAGGCTCGTCGTCCGCAAGGGTTTCTGCAGCCTTCACCTCTGCAGCAATGAGCTCCTCGCGGTCCTCAAGAGGAATCTGGTAATAGTCGGGGTGTATTTCGCTGAAAGCTAGGAAACCATGGCGGTTGCCGCCATACTCTACAAAGGCCGCCTGCAAAGAAGGCTCAACACGTGTTACACGTGCGAGATAAATATTTCCTTTTAATTGGCGTCTGGTTGCAGATTCGTAGTCAAACTCCTCTACGCGGCTTCCCTTAACAACTGTGACGCGCGTCTCTTCAGAGTGACGTGCGTCGATAAGCATTCTTGTCGACATAAACTACTTCTCCGGATGCTCAGCCGCGCGGGCACGCCCTCGAAAAGGGGGGCGCAGGCCGAGTCCAATTTATATGATGTTACTAAGATAGTAGGAGTGGAGTAGGCAGTCCCCGGTAGGCTACAGACAACAAAAGATGGTCGCTGCACTCGCAAAGAAGGCAGACCTGTCTGATGTTTTTTCAATGCGCAAAGCCCTTTGGCCATTGCCGGTTCTTGTCCTTGTTCGGCTTTGGGTCCGATGGCGGGCAACTGCATAAAGCCAGCCCACGAGAGCGTTCCGTCAAAGCCAGACCCGCCGCGCGCATGCGGCCGGTCGGTAAACTCGCAGAATTAAAATAGTGAAATCCAGCAATCATTACAATCTAAATTGTTCATTCACTTACAGGAAATGTATGATTTGCCATTATTAATCCTGAATCCAGGCATATTTCGAGCCACCATTTTGTTTCTCTTGAGAGATTAAGCTGTTGTTCATAGTATGGAAGCCAAGTTGTTCGGCGAAAAGGCTTATATCGGGGAATGTGTGTGCTTCGTTTGCTAAATTTGATGTTGGTCTGTGGTTTTATCCTGCTGGGGCAAAGTTCGCCAGGACAGGCTAAAGATATCACCATCGATGGCATCCGCTTCGGTCAGAATGGATCAACAACCCGTTTTGTTCTCGATGTATCCAGCGAGGCGAAGCCCTCAATGTTTCTTTTGGCGGATCCCTACCGCGTCGTTATTGATTTACCAGAAGCAAATTGGCGCGCCGATGGTTCGGTTAAAACATCGGGCGTGGTCGAGGGCTATCGTCACGGACTTTTTTCACCGGGCGTATACCGTATTGTGTTGGACCTCAAAGAACCAGCCACTGTTGCAAATTCTTTTACCTTGCCCCCTAGTGGTAAATACGACCACCGGCTTGTACTGGATATCAAACCAACTTCACGTGCGGCTTTTTTATCGGCGGTGCAAAGTAGTAAAAGTGCGAGGCCCACACTCGAGTCCGCATCAGTGCCGGATGTTACCGCTCCACGCAAACGTATTTCAGGCAAGCGGGTAGTTGTAATCGATGCAGGGCACGGAGGGCCGGACCCTGGAAACCTTGGCGTTATCGGGGTACATGAAAAAGTTGTCGTGCTGGAAATTGCGCGCGCTATTCGTGACGAGCTTAATAAAACAGGCCGCTATGAAGTGCATATGACGCGAGACCGTGACATCTTTCATCCTGTGCGGGAACGGTTTCGCATTGCTCGACGTCACCGCGCAGACCTTTTTATAAGCGTTCACGCCGATTCCATCAAAAATCCGAAAGTCAGCGGTGCCAGTGTTTATAACTTGTCTGAAACGGCATCTGACCGTGAAGCGGCCAGATTGGCAGCACGGGAGAACAAGTCCGATGTTATCGCAGGCGTTAACCTTGCACAGGCCGACGACGATGTTTCAAGTATACTTATCGACCTGGCTCAGCGGGAAACTATGAATTTTTCGGCCCAGTATGCCAATATTCTTGTGCAGGAGTTAGGCCGCGACGTGCCGCTTTTGCAGCGTACACACCGTTTTGCCAACCTGGGAGTGCTGAAGGCACCGGACGTTCCTTCGGTATTGCTGGAAGCTGGCTATCTTACCAACAAGTCGAATGCGCGCTTTATCAACAGCTCTGACGGACGAAAAAAGATTGCACAAGCAGTGCGCAGAGCAACCGACCGTTATTTTCAACAAATGATTGCTCTAGGGCGTTGAGGTGTAATGCTTTTTTCTGGCTTGTTGAGATAATTTGCTCTGGTCCATTATTACTGTCATAAGCAGCGCTAAACTTGCGTAATGCCACACGGGGGCCATATTCGCGGTGCACTTTAACCCTTGGTGTCAGATAGGGATGAGACCAACGAGGCGATGAAAAAACAAGCTGAAAATCCTGTGCGCGATAGATCCGGCGCCGTCAAACGGCCGCTGTGGCGACGGCTGATTCGATATACACTTGTGTTGGGTGTTATTGGCGTAATTACCGTCATATCAGCGGTAACATGGGCGATTGTGTACTATGGCCGCGACTTGCCTGACTATCGTCAGCTTGCGAATTACGAGCCTTCTATCGTTACAAGAATTCACGCTGGCGATGGTAGCCTGTTGACGGAGTTTGCGCGGCAACAACGCTTATTCGTACCGATCAACGTCATACCTGAGGATCAGATCAACGCCTTTTTGTCCGCGGAAGATAAAAACTTCTACGAGCATGATGGCCTTGATTATATGGGCATGGTGCGGGGTAATCTGCGAAACATTATGAACCTTCTGACAGACAGGCCGTTGCAGGGTGGCTCAACGATTACCCAGCAAGTGGCGCGTACGTTTCTGTTGACGCTCGATCAGAAACTCGACCGTAAAATCAAGGAAATGATCCTCACTTTGAGGATAGAGCGTGCGTTTTCAAAAGACCGAATACTTGAGCTGTATCTTAATGAAATCTATTTCGGTAACCGGTCATATGGTGTAGCCGCAGCGGCACTTAACTACTTTAACAAGTCGCTCAATGAGCTCAGTGTAGCTGAGATGGCCTATCTCGCTGCGTTACCCAAAGCACCAAACAACTATCACCCCGTGCGCAACAAAGAACGTGCGCTAGGCCGTCGCAACTGGGTGCTTTCGCGTATGTTTGAGCTTGGCCATGTTGACCAGGCTACTTATAGCCAAGCTATTTCCGAAGATCTATCAATGCACGAGCGTGAAGGTCACGCGCGCTTTGAGGCAGAACATTTTGCCGAAGAAGTTCGTAGGCGCGTCGGCGGATTGTACGGTAACAATGCCTTGTATGAGGGCGGCCTCTCAGTTCGAACGTCGCTCGAACCGAGGTTGCAAGCTATCGCTGAACGCACTTTGCGAGAGGGGTTGGTGGCCTATGACCGCCGGCACGGTTGGCGCGGGCCGGTTGGTCGTACAGTGATGGACAATGAGTGGGCCGAGCGTCTGCGCACGTTCAAGACGCCTTTGGGATTTACCCGTTGGCAACTTGCCGCAGTGCACGAAGTGCGCGAGGATGGCGCGGTCGTTGGCCTCAAGGACGGCAGTTATGGTTTTGTGCCGTTCGAGGAAATTAGCTGGGCAAGAGCTTGGCGCCCCGGTGAATACCTCGGCCCCAAGGTGAAAGATGCCGCAGAAGTTCTGGCGGTTGGCGATGTGGTTGTTGTTGAGGCCAATGCGCAAAGCGAAACCGTGGAGCTCGAAAGTTTCTGGGATTCCAAAGGGGAAGCAATTGGCGCTGTTCGCGCATTCCGGTTGCGGCAGATCCCTGAAATCGATGGTGCTCTTGTCGCGATGGACCCTCACACTGGTCGTGTGCTCGCTATGGTTGGTGGGTTTGACTATGCGGCTAGCCAATACAATAGGGCCGTGCAGGCTGAGCGCCAGCCAGGTTCAGCTTTCAAGCCTTTTGTGTATGCCGCAGCCCTTGACAATGGTTTTACACCAGCGAGCCTTGTACTCGACGCCCCCTTCGTGATCGATCAAGGCGATGGCTTGGGTAAGTGGAAGCCCAAAAACAGTTCCAACAAATTTTATGGCCCGAGTACCTTACGACTGGGTATTGAAAAATCCCGGAACCTTATGACTGTGCGTCTCGCGCAGCATATGGGTGTGGGCAAGGTGCTACAATACGCAGACAAGTTCGGCTTGGCAGAGAATATGGAGCCGACGCTTGCAGCTTCACTGGGAGCTGGAGAAGTAACCTTGCTGCAATTGACCGCCGCATACGGCATGCTCGTTAACGGCGGGAAACAGATTCAACCCTCTTTGATCGACCGCGTGCAGGATCGTCGGGGAGACACGATATATCGGCATGATGACCGTGATTGTATGCCTTGCAAGCTTACATGGGAGCAAAATCAGCGCGAGCCGCAGTTGCCAGACAACCGCAGCCAGGTTCTGGATCCCCTGACAGCATATCAATTGGTATCTATGCTGCAGGGAGTCGTGCAAAACGGTACAGGCCAGAAGATTAAATGGCTTGGTAAGCCCCTCGGGGGTAAGACCGGGACGACGAATGATAGCCTCGACGCATGGTTTATTGGGTTTTCCGCAGATCTCGCTGTGGGCGTCTTTACCGGGTTTGACCGACCAAGATCACTTGGTAACAATGAAGAGGGGTCATCGGTGGCGGTGCCCATCTTTCGGGATTTTATGAAAGAAGCGTTGAAGAATGAGCCCGGTGTTCCCTTTCGAATGCCATCCGGCGTCAGGCTGGTACGGGTCAACGCGGAGACGGGGCAACCCGCAAGCTTCGGTGATGAACACGTGATCCTTGAAGCATTCAAACCTGGCACCGAGCCTCGTGCCGGTCAATACGCGGTACTTGACGGTTCGCTCGAAGACGCTAAAACAAAAAGCACAATTCGAAAAGGCACGGGCGGTATCTATTGATTGTCGTCGGGCCAATCAAGAGAAGAAGGAATAGTTTATGCGTGCGGAAGCTCAGGCAACCGTCGATCAACTCCAGCAGTCAATGGCACTGCTGAGGAGGCATCTTTGACTGGGATCGAGCTCTATTACGACTGGAAGAGCTGAACGCTTTGGCCGAGGACCCAGAACTTTGGAATGACCCGCAGAGCGCACAAAAGCTTATGCGGGAACGAACAAAGCTCGACGATGCGATCAGCGCAGTGCGTGAAATCAGTGACGACCTTGAAGCGACTGTAGAGATTATCGAACTTTCAGAAATGGAAGGCGATGAAGACATGATTAGCGAAGCCGAGGGTCAACTGAAGACATTGGCCGAAAAGGCGAAAACTGCGGAGTTGAAGGCACTTTTGTCTGGTGAGGCCGATGGAAATGACACGTATGTCGAAATCCACTCAGGTGCTGGTGGTACAGAAAGTCAGGACTGGGCGTCTATGCTCTTTCGCATGTACATGCGTTGGGGTGAGAAGCGGGGTTTCAAGGTTGAGACGGTGCAATACATGCCCGGTGAAGAGGCAGGTATTAAATCGGCGACGTTGCAGATTAAAGGCGAGGACGCATACGGCTGGCTAAAGACAGAGTCAGGTGTTCACCGACTTGTGCGTATATCCCCATATGATTCGAATGCTCGCAGGCACACGAGTTTTGCCTCGGTATGGGTCTATCCGGTGATTGATGATTCGATTGATATTGAAATCAACGAAGGCGATCTAAAGGTTGATACCTATCGTGCTTCGGGTGCGGGTGGCCAGCATGTGAACACGACGGACAGTGCAGTTCGCATCACTCACCAGCCCTCCGGTATTGTGGTGCAGTGTCAGGCAGAAAGGTCTCAGCATAAGAATAGGGCTGCGGCGATGAGTATGCTGAAAGCGCGGCTATACGAAGCTGAGCTGCGGCGCCGGGAAGAAGAAGCAAATGCTGTGAATGCAAGCAAAACCGAGATTGGCTGGGGACACCAGATACGCTCCTACGTAATGCAGCCATATCAGATGGTAAAAGATCTTCGAACAGGTGAAGAATCTGGGCAGCCGGATAAAGTGCTGGATGGCGATTTGGATGCCTTTATGGCGGCAGCTCTGGCAGCACGGGTTCATGGCGAGAATGCCGCCGTTGACGATATTGACTGATAAACCGGGCAATAAGCCCACCCGCAATTCAATGGGGTATAGCAGATGAGTAAAGATAAAAAAGACGACAAAGACCCAAAGTCCGGCAGCGAACAGGTGAATAAAATCCTGTTTGATGCCAGGAAGATTTTTATTGTGGGAGATATCGATCAAGACATTGCACGCGATACAGTCGCTCGGCTCATGGCACTTGAAGAGGTATCACATGAGCCGATAACAATCGTTATCTCTTCTCCGGGTGGTCACGTGGAATCCGGCGACATGATTCACGACATGATCAAGTTCATAAAGTCACCGGTTAAGGTTCTGGGTACGGGTTGGGTCGCTAGTGCCGGGGCACTGATATTTGTTGCCGCGCAATTGAAGAACCGTTTCGCTACCCCGAATACGCGTTTCCTTCTGCACCAGCCATCGGGCGGAATCAGCGGCAATGCCGCCAATATTGATATTCAGGCCATGCAGATCGTTAAAATGCGCGAGCGCTTGAACAAGATATTTGCTGAGGCTACCGGACAAACTCTTGAAAAGATCGAGAAGGACGTTGATCGGGATTTCTGGTTGAGCTGCGAAGAAGCTGTCAAATACGGCATTGTAGGAAAAGTGGTTAAGAGCCAAGACGATATCTTGTAACTTTAACGAGATTAACGAAATAAAGTATCAAGGGCGCTTTAAGCGCCCTTTTTTTTGCCTAAGTCTAAGTATGCAGAGTTATTCCGCTGCAGTTTTTTTAGCGACGAATGAAGGCGTTTCGTCGAGAGCTGGGGAACTAACCGCAGTTGTTTTACCATCCTTCGGGTTGGATGTATGGGCGAAGCGTCCGGTCAATTTAGCACCGGCTTCAACCGAAAGGCTTTCGTGGTAGACATCGCCCTCAACAACAGCACTTTTTTCCAGCCGGACAGAGCGCGCCCGTATTTCACCATTCACTGTCCCCCGGATGGTAACGCTGTCAGCGACAATGGTACCGTTTACGGCACCACTTTCACCCATGACCATGCCACCGCACGTCAGATCGCCTTTAATTGTGCCGTCTAGCTGTAATTCTCCCACTGTGTGTACATTGCCTTCAATCTGAACATCAGAGCCGATGATGGACGGAGTTGGAGCGCTGTTTGGACGTGGTGGCTGACTATTATTGCTCGCTGGTTTTTTCATGTCTTCCTTGGATTTCGAGAACATCATTCGCTGCTTTCAAATAGGGTAGAGGGTCACGGACAGAGCCATCAAACCAGATTTCGTAATGCAGATGGGTACCTGTGACACGCCCGGTTTTACCCATATCGCCCACACGTTGACCCAAACTTACTTCGTCATCTTTATCGACACGTAATTTTCGCATATGGCCATAACGGGTTCTAAAACCGTTGCCATGGTCGATTTCGACCATATTCCCATAAGGGCCATACCAGCCAGCGTGTACCACTTTACCTGGCGCCGTCGCATAAATAGCCGTGCCAGGCCAGCCCGCAAGGTCAAGACCTGGATGGTTTGCCCATGTTTTTTTCAGAGGGTCGACGCGACGGCCGAACCTGCTGGACAAATAGTATTTTTCCGCCGGTTTCCCAACGGGGAAACTATCAAGTGCGTTTTTGACCATCTCAAGGCGTTGTCCGGTGGAAATCAAGGCACTGAAAATATTGCCGTCATCGTTATCAAACACCGGTTCGAATGCAGAGTCAGCGATAAATGGACCACCTTGTCCAATAGCCTCGCTGGACTGCTGTGCAATTAATTCGTCACTGTCCAGCTTGGTCGCCGCCAAAATTGTCTCAATGTCTGCGAGTCTTGTTTCATTATTGGCTTTGAGTTGGCTGGCGAGTGCTTTTTGGCGATCTGCCATGTCTTCCAGCCGATAAAGCAGGTTTTTTCGGCGGTCTATATTTGAATGTACAGCAGCCTGAGCGGTACCAAAGCCAAAAAGTTGTTCAACAAAGCCTGCATCATGCTGGCCGTTGCCTTCATGCCAAGTCGTATTCGGAGCATTGGCTCCTGATAAGTCTTGCCCTTCGCCGTTCAGATCTTCAACTGCTTTCTGGGGTTCAGATACTGGCGACGATATTGCACCCTCAGATGTGTTCAGAAGTTCTTCAAGAAATTTCTGGCGTATCTCCAACTGTTCGGCTCGTCGCTCGACCTCAAGCTCCAGCGCTGAGAAGTCATTTGATAGCGATTGATACTGTGCGCTCATTGTTGAAATTGTACGGTTTTTGTCCGCGATGGTTTTATCCTGCGTCAGGTAGGCATAAGAAGTAATACCGCCCCATATCACTGAAACAGCCAAGGCGGATGCCATCCCCATTTGGGTGTAGCTACCGATCGTAAGAAAGCGTACGCGGCCTTCGCTGCGCAAGAACAACTGTCGCTCAGGAAAGTATTTCCCCCTGAAACTGTGAAAGTTCTTCAGCCATGTCAGTGTTTTAAGCAACTGCTGCCCCAACCTCGTCGATCCCGTACCCTGTAGCGTCGGCCACTCTTTGCGACCCAACATATGATTATTTTTGTACTATTTAGTTAATTTCATACGCATTGCACCTATTTTGGTGCCGTTGGTCAAGTTTCTTATTATTCTTCCAGCATCTCCGCAAGGGGCTCATAGAAAGAAACAGGCATACCCGCCCGGCTACGTGCGGGTTTATTGAACGGCGGCTTCAGATAGCCCTTGAAGTAGCTGCGGACTAGTTCATGAAACCAGCTATCGGGATTCACTTGTTCTTTTTTTGCAAGGTACTTGAACCAACGCGCCCCTGCCGCGACGTGGGTTACTTCTTCCTCATATATCGTTTTGAGAATCTCCGATGAGACTTCGTCTCCTGCTTTACTGAACTGATCAATCATCTTTGGGGTTACGTCCAGGCCACGCGCTTCAAGCACCATTGGAACTATAGCTAGTCGTGCAGGAAGGCTCTGACGGGTGTCTTCGGCAGATCGCCATAATCCATCATGAGCAGGCAAGTCACCGTAAAAGGAATCCATTGCCTTTAGTCGGGCGCTGACAAGGCTGAAATGGCGGGCTTCATCATCGCCCACCTGAATCCAATCATCGGTGAAACTTTTGGGCATGGTCGCTCCAAAGCGCGCGACTATATCGAAGGCCAAGTCGATTGCATTGAGCTCGATATGTGCAACGGCGTGTAACAATGCGCGTCTGTTGCTCTCATTACCACCTTTGCGCCGTTTTGGCATCTGGGCCGGCTCAAGTAATAGTGGCTGACTTGGGCGGTTGGGCCTTACAGAAGGGCTAACATCAAATTCAAAGAGCAGGTGCCCAGCCCGCCAATCTGCTGCGACCCGCCGCGCCAGTTCAGCTTTCTCACGTGCACGCCCAGTTCTGAGGACGGCTACGGCTGCCTGGGAAATATTACGCCAGTTTTCACCCATGATGCGCTGCTATTAAAGCGACTTTGCTGCGGTTAGCACCGCATCCACGTGACCTTTGACACGTACCTTGTGCCAGATGTCTTGAATGACACCATCACTATCAATGAGAAAAGTGGCGCGCTCGATTCCCATATAGGTGCGGCCGTACATGTTCTTTTCGATCCAGACGCCGTAGGTTTCAATTGTGTCACCCGTCTCATCGGATGCCAGCTTCACCTTCAGTTCGTGTTTTGCAACAAACTTGTCGTGTTTTGCAGCGGTGTCTTTTGAGACACCAATAACGGTGGTGTTCGCGGCATCAAATTGATCAATCACCGCCGTGAAGTCCTTGGCTTCGGTGGTGCATCCAGGGGTGTCATCTTTGGGGTAGAAGTAGAGCACAACATTACGCCCGCGATAGGCTGACAAAGATATGGTTTCGCCGCCATTGCCTGGCAGGGTAAAGTCAGGGGCGGGCATGCCTTTTTCCAAAGCCATTGAATTCTCCATTGCTTAATCTTTGTTTCTATTCAGTTTTTCAGCGGGTTTGTCTATCACATCCTGGAACAGGCTGTATATGTCCGATTGAAAGGCTTGCAGGCGCGCTTTAAGGCTAGAGAAATCTGCCGCATCGGTGATGCGGCAGAGGGCACGACGGATACCTTCGGCTATGTCGTCATCTTCTATGTGTGATGACCCCAGGCACAAACGCAAAACTGATTGGATGTTCTGCTCAAAGAGGTGTGCCTCGTGCATTAACCTCGCTTGCGCTGGGGTAAGTGCATTGGCATCTGCCAGTCTATCGATACTAATATCAAGCTCGGGGCTGAAAATATCAGGCGATTCATGGCCTTCCCGTAACATTAAATACTGACAGATAAATTCCATATCAATCAGACCGCCACGTACGTTTTTGACCGCCCACGGATTTTTGGTGCCAAATTCGCTGTCTAGTTTTAGGCGCATATCATGGACGCGCTGCAATAATTCATCTTTGTTACGCGGGGCAATCAACACGCGTCTGATGGTGTCTGAGAGAGCCGTGCGCAGTCCCTCAGGTGCGATCAGAATACGTGCACGGGTCAGTGCCATATGTTCCCATGTCCATGCAGCACTGGTATAATAATCTGCAAACGTCTTTAAGGTGACCACGATCGGGCCTTGTTGACCCGAGGGTCGCAGACGGGTGTCTACTTCAAACAGCCTGCCTTCCGGGGTGAGCGCCGTTACCGCGGTAATGATATGTTGCCCCAAACGTGAAAAATACTGGCTTGGACTCAGGGCCTTGGGGCCGTCTGAGACCGCATCCATGTCTGGAACATGGTATAGGAATACGATATCAAGATCTGAGGTGTTGGTGAGCTCCCGTCCACCATATTTCCCCATGGCTATTACAGCGATTCCACCACCTTTGAAGGTCCCGTGACGCAGCGCAAATTCCTCTTCCGCTGCCTTTGCTAGGGCTTTCAGCGATACGTCTGCAAAACGGGTAAGGGCTTCGCCGCATTCGTCAACATCAGCGAGAGCTTCAAGTAGTTGCACGCCAATTCTGAAACGCCCCTCTGAGACGAAACGCCTTACTATATCCAGCTTGTCTTGGTAGTCTCCGGCGCTCTGCAACAGGTGATCCAGATAGCTCGCCAGAGTTTCCTCTGTATCTATGGGGCCAAAAAAATCAGGCTCTAGAACAGCATCCCAAAGTTGGGGCTTTTTTGAGAGCGTTTCTGCAAGTGCCGGCGCAAGTCCCATAACTCTTGCGAGCAGCCCAAAGAGTGAGGGATTTGCTTGCAAAAGTGAAAAGAGTTGTACACCCGCAGGCAACTGCGAGATGAATTTATCAAATCTGTTAAGTGCTGCTGTGGGGTGATGAGTTTCTCCGAAAGCTTCCATTAGGCCAGGCAATATCTTTTCGAGTAAGCCTTTGGCCCGTTCGGTCCGGAGCGCACGGTGCCGGCCTCTGCGCCAGCCTTCAATAATTGCGCACGCCGCTTCAACCTCCTTGAAACCAAGCTCTTCAAGTTTCTTAGGTAGATCAGATTCGCTGTAGCCGACATGGTTGATAGAGTTCTGCTCATCAGGCAACAGTGCGTCGTAATGGGCGCTGACACGTTCGGTATGAGCCAGCAGGCTAGCTCTCAAGAGATCACGATCAGCATACCCCATGAAGCAGGCAATGCGGTCGATCGCGATTTCCTGTTCCGGGATTTGATGGGTTTGGGCGTCATCGACCATCTGTATTCGGTGCTCGAGGGTGCGGAGAAAACGGTAACTGTCCAAAAGCTCCTTGTGGGCGGCAGGGGAAATGAGTTGCTCCATGGCCAAAGCATCCAGAGCTTCGAGCGTGCCTCTTACTCTAAGGCTTGGATGCCTGCCTGCATGAAGTAGCTGGTTAACCTGTGCATAGAACTCAATTTCACGGATGCCACCTTGCCCGAGTTTGACGTCATAGCCGCGGAAGACCGTGTTAGTTTGCCCATAGTGGCGATTGATCTGGTTTTTGATGGCGGCGATATCTTTGAGCGCCACAAAATCCATATTTTTTCGCCATACCCAGCGGGTTATGGTCTCGAGGTAATCATCGCCTGCGGCTTTATCACCTGCTACCACCCGCGCTTTGATCATGGCGGAACGTTCCCAGTTCACCGCCATGGAATGGTAGTAGCTTAAGGCAGCGTCAACCGAAATGGCGACGGGGGTCGCGCCTGGATCTGGCCTTAGGCGCAGGTCTGTCCGGAATACGTAGCCATGCATTGTGCGTTGCTCAAGAATTTGCACAAGTTCCTGAGTAAGTCGAACGAAGCACTGACTGACAGATTTGTTACCCGTGTAACCTGTTCGAACAGGATCATAGAGTACGATAAGGTCAATATCTGACGAATAATTCAGTTCGTGCGCTCCGAGTTTGCCCATGCCAAGAACAAAATAGCCGGATTTGCGTGATAGGTTCGGGGTTGTCGGCTCTGGTATTCCATCTGGCCATTTTAGTTCACCGCTCACCATGCGGGCGGAAAGAAGGTGTGCCAGTGCCAATTGGACGGACAAGTCCGCAAATGTGCTTAAGGCTGTCGTTACTTCTTCAAGACTCCACACTTCCGAGACATCTGCAGCAGCAGCCAGGAGCGAGAGACGAGCTTTTTGCTCCCTTAAAAAGGCCATGATTTCAGCAGTGGTTTCTTGGGAAGGTCTGGGCGCCTGCATAGTCCCGATAAGGTCGTCAAAAAGCGTGTTTGGCTGCTCGCTCAACACCCTGATCGCATAGTTTGGTAATCGGTTAGCTATAGCGGCCAAAAAAGGGCTGTTGCCAAAAAGAGCGTCTGACAACGGCCTGTTTATTTCAGTATTCTTGGCGCGTTTTCCTGATTCTGCTGCAACATTGAGCAATGCTGCCCAAATCTGGTCAGCTTTATGTGTATCGTAGCTCGCTGGGTAGTGCATATTTTTTTTCATAGAAAAACGGCTATCCGTAAAATTACGTTGCTAGATACCGGGAGTGTTCATACCTTGCCGTATCAAATCAAGTGTCTTTAACTTGTACAGGCCAGGACGTTGAAGCGTACAGTTGGAATAGTCGTCAGATCAGCCGTCTGGGTAGCGACCGCAGCAGTATTGGCAGTATCGTTTTTTTTCGTTCGCCTGCTTGTAGCGCCTGTTGATCTTGGATTTGCCCGCGACACAGTCGTTGAGCAGACGAAAACCTTGTTGCCCGGCTGGGAAATAACATTCCGTTCCGCTGAGATAGGGTGGGATTGGCGCAGGGTGAGGCCTTGGGTTTCGCTAAGTGATGTTCAGTTCATAGACCGCCGAGAGCGCTTGATAGCGTTTGTTCCCAATGCGCACATGGCCCTGACTGTAACAAACGTGTTCACTCAGGTTGCCATTTCTGAAGTTGAAATTCACAATCCTCTGGTCCACGTCTCGGATCTGGGTGGGTTTAGCGACGCATCTGAAAACGGTGGCCTTAATAGTCTTTTCAGTACAAGTGGCACGCCGACTCCGGAGGTCCTCAGACCTTTAAGCGAGGCGTTTAGCCGGTTTGGCTCTCGCTTATTGAGAACTGCACCTGCACTAAATGTGGTGTCATTCTCGAACATTGCGGTAACGTTGGAGCGCGGTGCAGGTTTTGACACGGCGCAGTTCACTTTGCCACGACTTACCCTTAATCAACACGATGATCTCATTAGAGTTGATGCAATCCTCGACGCACAACTTGGACAAATTCCGACTCAAGTGCGTTTGCAGGGGCAGGCGGAACCTTTGCTTGGCGACATTCAACTTACTCTCGGTTTCAGCGAATTAAGGCCGTCCGCTCTTATAAACTACGCGGCTGTTCCCGAGTTTGTCAGTTACTTCGACGTGCCGCTGGCGCTCGATCTTACGCTGAACCTTTCATCGAATGTGGGACTGCAAACGGCGTCATTCTCGGCAACTATGAATGAGGGTGCAATTAGTGATCCGATAAGTTTTCCTCAGGACAGCCGAATTCGCTACGGAGTGGTTTCGGGCCGGTATGAGGCAAGTGAAAAAACACTGGTGTTCGATCAAATTGAGATCGCAACAGAACGCCCCATCATCAGAGGGAAAGGGCTTATATACTGGACCTTGGGCAGCGATAATCCGTCTGTGCAGTTAACCGCCCGGCTGGAAAATGCAACAATTGACGAGGTTCTGAGATACTGGCCCAGAAAAACCTATCCTGATGGTCGCCCTCGTGGTGCGCGAGCATGGATTGACGACCATGTTTCCCGCGGCACTTTGGAAAATATTGACTTTGAAGTTGATTGGTCTCCTGAAACAGGTGGTGGTTTTGAGAATGGCAGCGCATACCGGCTTAATTTCAGCTTTAACGATATGGACGCACATTATCTGTTGTCGATGCCACCGATAACTGCTGGCTCGGGTCAAGGTAGGTTAACACATGATGTGTTTACCCTTGCGCTACAAGAGGGGCGTATTAGCGGTATGCCGGTGGCGGGCACAACAGCCCGTATGGTTGATATTGATGTCCGAGACGGTGCCACCGGACTATTTGACGTCAAGCTTGGCGGGCGGGTAGCTGACGTTTTGGATCTTCTCTCTTATCCTCCGGTGAATTTATCAGAGAAATTGAGCTTCGACATGCAGCGCGTAAGCGGCAATGTGCGTGTCCGAACCCTTTTAACGCTCCCCCTGATCAAAGAGATTCCGGTGGACGCTGTTAATTATGATGTGACCGCAGATATTTTGCGTGCCAGCGTGACAGATTTGCTTGGCGGGGAAGGGCTGCGTGATGGAGCGTTAAGCTTGACAGTTGACCCGGATAATCTTTCTGTTGAGGGGACCGGTACACTGAATGGCGTGCCTCTCACGCTGTATTGGCGTGAAGATTTGAAGGCAGGGCGGGATGATCCAGCCGCGGACACCACAGAGATAGTGCTTTCTGGCATGATGGATGAACATGATATATCCGCGCTCGGAGTTGACGTGTCCGACTATCTGTCTGGTCAAACTGTGGCTGAGGCCAGTTTCATTGGTCGTAATTTTGCGTTTACCCGAGGATATTTCTCTGCCGACGTGTCAATGGCTACTCTGAAAGAACAGCGCCTCGCGTGGTCGAAGCCAGTAGCTGTGCCTGCGACCGTTACTGGCACTGTACTATTCAATGAAGGAACGACTCGTATCAGCCCGCTTGTCGTCGTTGGCGAGGGTATTGACGTTCGGGCAGACCTCTCGTGGCAAGGAGGGGCCATGGATGCCGAGTTTTATGTAGGTGACTTGGGAGGTAATCAGTTCACAGCTATAGCTAACCAGTCCGAAAACGGTGCGTTGGGGCTAAAAATATCGGGTGCGCGCTTTAACCTTGCGCCAATACTTGATGCCGAGCAGGCGGGGAAACCAGCAGGTGTCGTCGAAGGCCTGGACATATTGAACCTTGATGTGAATATAGAAACCCTCATGTTGCTCAACGGTGAGGAGCTCGATGATCTCCGCCTTAGCGGTGAATTCTACGGCGGTGCCCCTCGCTCATTGACGGCCTCCGGCTTGGTTCATGGTACCTCAAAAGAAACAATTTTGAGCATATCGCCGGGGCCGGACGAAGGCCTTCGTGATTTATGGTTGAAATCCCCGGATGGAGGTCACTTCTTGCGGTCTCTTGGTTTGTTCGCACATTTACGAGATGGCGAATTATCGATGAAGGGCAAAACATCGGGCTGGGGACGCGACCTTCACATCGAAGGAGAAATGTCCATAAAGAATGCCTTGATGGTTTCAAGGGCAAAACTCAGCGCCGCTGTCACAGAAGGGATTATAGAAGGGCTTAACGATTATCTCGAGAACGATGCTGTTCAGCTTGATACAATTGAAATGCCGATGGATTACACCGCTGGTGTACTTGACATCAGTTCGATGAAGGCAAATGGCCCTTCACTTGGGATGACGATGGAAGGGCAAATATCGGCCCGGTCTGAAAAAATAAACGTAAATGGCGTGTTTGTACCAGCTTATGGGTTGAACGCTTTGCTTGGCAAGATTCCGCTATTGGGCAACCTGCTTACCGGGGGCGAAGGAAAGGGCATTTTCGGCGTCGCCTACAGAGTCAAGGGGCCAACGTCTGATCCCGTGTTTTCGGTGAACCCGTTGTCTGGTATTGCGCCGGGCTTCCTGCGCTTGTTATTTGAGGGGCGCAAGGGCAAGCTTGACGACGTTATAATACCGGAAGAGCCAGAAAACCCCTCTGAGCAGTCACCAGATGTCGACAAAGATAAGGCGGGCGACTTTCAGCCGCCCCATCCCCAATAATCAGCGGTTCATACCTTGGTCGTGCGTGCTATTCACACCTTACCAGCGCATGCCGTTTTTTCCCCGCAGACAGTTTGATCTGACCATTGTCAAGCGCGGTAATGCTGATAATGTCCTCAGCATCGCCGATTTTCTGGTCGTTGATCTTTGCTCCGCCCTGTTTAATCAGCCGGCGGACTTCTCCTTTTGAACTGCCCAGGCCCGCAATGATAAAGAGGTCAACGACATTGATACCGTCCTGTATCGAGTTTTTATTCACCGCTACGGAAGGCAGGTCAGCGCCAGCACCGCCTTTTACGAACGTTTCTCTCGCCGTTGCTTCAGCATGCATAGCTGCTTTCTTGCCTCTAACAAGCGACGTTACAGCGTTTGCCAAAATGATTTTCGCATCGTTGATCTCCGCGCCTTCTAATAATTCCAGCCGACGAACTTCCTCCATCGGGATTTCTGTAAAGAGACGAAGGAATTTACCAACGTCCGCATCTTGCGTGTTTCGCCAGAATTGCCAGAAATCATAGGCCGCTAGGTGATCCTCATTGAGCCATACTGCGCCGGATGCGGTTTTGCCCATTTTTTTGCCATCGGCCGTAGTAATCAGTGGCGTTGTTAAACCGTAAAGCTGCAGTCCGGCAGACCGACGACCAAGCTCGATGCCGTTAATGATGTTGCCCCACTGATCCGAGCCGCCCATCTGAAGCGTGCAGCCGTATCGTTTGCCAAGCTCCATGAAATCATAAGCTTGCAAGATCATATAATTGAATTCGAGGAAGGTGAGAGGCTGTTCGCGATCAAGACGCAGTTTTACGCTATCGAACGTCAGCATGCGGTTAATAGTGAAATGTGTGCCTATGTCGCGCAGGAGCGGGATATACTGCAGTGTATCCAGCCATTCACCGTTGTTGACCATCTGTGCATCTTTTGCTCCAGCACCAAATGTCAGCAGGCTATCAAAGACAGTGCGGATGCCCGCCATGTTATCGGTAATAATCTCATCTGTCATCAATTGGCGACTTTCATCCCGACCCGAAGGATCGCCAATCTTGCTGGTGCCGCCCCCCATCAAAACGATTGGTTTGTGCCCGGTCTTTTGAAGCCAGCGCAGCATCATGATCTGGACGAGACTACCGACATGGAGAGACCGCGCTGTACAGTCGAAGCCGATATATGCGGAAATCGGTCCTTCGGACATTTTGGCGTCAAGAGCCGCCAGGTCTGTGGCCTGGTGGATAAAGTCGCGTTCTGTCAGGATTTGAAGGAATTCCGATTTTAGCCCTGTCATTAATCTGATCCAACTGAGTACGGTCGCATCTTGTCGCGACCAGGTTACAAAAATTCATTTAAGAGCGCGCTGATGTAGCATAGGGTGACATAAAGGCAAAGCCTATAGCGTGTTGAGAGAATAGGAAACGGTGTTTTATGTCGGTTTTTGGCCCCCCCGGAGATGTGAAATGTGCCATCGGGCTGATGAGCGGCACATCGATGGACGGTATAGATGCTGCTTTAATATATACAGATGGTGTGACGGTGGAACGTCTCGGCCCATCGCTCACATTACCTTACACCGCAGGAATGAGAGAGCAGGTGAAAGAGGGGCTTCTCATGGCAACCTCCTGCACCAATAATACTCCGGTTCCGGAGCCGATAAAGCAGTTGGAACAAGACCTGACTGATTGGCATGGAGATGCCGTGAACGAGCTGTTGGCCGTTACAGGGCATACTGCAGCGGACGTTGATGTAATTGGGTTCCACGGGCAGACTTTGACCCACCGGCCAGACCGCCACTGGACGTGGCAGATTGGTGACGGAGGTCGCCTCGCCGGCCTTACCGGTATAAAGGTGGTTAACGATTTCCGGTCTGCTGATGTCGCGGCAGGCGGGGAGGGGGCTCCGCTTGTTCCTCTATACCATGCGGCCTTGCTTGCCCGTTCTCGCCGGCACGATGTTGTCGCGGTGTTAAATATTGGCGGGGTTGCGAATGTGACATGGGTCTCCTTTAAAAATGACCCCGCGGAGCCGCAGATCATGGCCTTTGATACAGGTCCCGGCAATGCGATGCTGGATGATTGGGCAGAAATCCATACAGGTAAGCCGGTAGATACTGACGGCAACCTGGCAGCCCGTGGCTTAAATCATGAAGAGGTAGTGATGGGTTTGATGGCTTCCCCCTATTTCGACGAGCGTCCGCCCAAGACGCTAGACCGCGACGACTTTAACATCCAGGCTGTCCGGGGCTTGTCCGCTGAGGACGGGGCGGCGACCCTCACTAATTTTGTCGTAGAGTCCGTTATATCCGCCCAGAGTCATTTCCCGACACCGCCGGAGGCATGGTATATCGCTGGAGGAGGTAGGCACAATCCGACCTTGATGCGGCGATTGCGAAGACGTATCCCGGTCCTTGTCGATCCGATAGAGGTGCTTGGCCTTAGGGGCGACGCAATTGAGGCGGAAGCGTTCGCTTTTCTCGCGGTACGCTCGCTGCGCAACTTGCCCCTTAGTTTGCCGCAAACTACAGGCTGCGGGGAGCCAACCAACGGTGGTACCTTGCATCATCCACGTCGTCGTCGCTCTAGCTGGTCGGGCTAGGATGCCCAAAAAGAGGCTCCAACAGCAGGAGCCCATTTTGCCTATAATGTAATTATCTTTAATTTATTCGCCGCTGTTCAAGCGCATGTTCAGATAGCTGTTTACCGATGCCATAAGGTGGTTCAATTCATTTTCAAAGAAATGGTTAGCCCCCTTAACATTGTCATGGTGAATAGTGATGGCCTTCTGGGTCTTGAGCTTTTCCACCAGTTTCTGTACCGAAATTGGTGTCACCAGGTCATCTTGGTCAGCCTGTACGATCAAGCCAGATGAAGGGCATGGCGCAAGGAACGAGAAGTCGTAAAGATTCGCCGGTGGAGCCACCGAGATAAACCCCTTGATCTCAGGGCGACGCATCAACAGTTGCATGCCGATCCAGGCGCCGAACGAAAAGCCAGCAATCCAGGTACCTGTGGAATTGGGATTCATCGACTGTAGCCAATCCAGTGCACTGGCAGCATCTGACAATTCACCTGTACCGGCATCGAATTCACCCTGACTCCTGCCTACGCCGCGAAAATTGAAACGCAGTGTGGCAAAACCCCGGTGAGCAAAGGCATGGTACAGATAATAGCTTATCTTTTCATCCATCTTGCCGCCGTATTGTGGGTTTGAGTGCAGGATGAGGGCAACGGGCGCGGTGTCGGTTTTACCGGGTTGATAGCGGCCTTCGAGGCGACCTGCCGGTCCACTGAAAATAATTTCGGGCATGTGTGTTCTTTATGCGCTTATGGTTAAATGGGCGTGATGCGGGCATACACCCACAGTGACGTATTGACACCCGTATATAGAATTTTAGTGCCGAATCGCAAGTAAACTCGTTAGGTCACGTGAATTTAGAATTGAATAGAGGCCGGATGACCCTTATGTCAGGCGTTATGAAAAGCGCGATTTATCTCGATTATAATGCGACAGCACCCATCAGGGAAAGTGTGATTGCCGCAGTCTCTGACGCAATGTCTGCTTGCGGCAATGCTTCTTCAGTGCATGCCATGGGTCGCAGTGCCCACGCCCGTTTAGAAGATGCGCGAGCCAAGGTCGCAGCGTTGGCCAACGCGCGGCCCCGTGATGTTCTCTTCTGCTCTGGCGGAACAGAGGCTAGCAATACCGTGATTCGCGGTGCCGGGGCCCAGAGTTTGATTATTTCGCGGATAGAACACGACTGTGTCCGTGCGGCCGCGCTTGAGAGTGGCCTACAAACATTTGAATTGGCAGTAGACCAGAGTGGCCTCGTTGACATGAATATGCTGCGGTCGCATCTGGAAGCGGCACCCAAACCGGCACTTGTCTCTGTTATGCTAGCCAATAACGAGATGGGGGTCATCCAGCCGTTGGCCAAAATCGCCGAAATGGCACATGAATATGGGGCGCTGGTACACACAGATGCGGTGCAGGCCGCGGGAAAAATTATGCTCGACCGCAATCTGCTCGGAGTTGATTATTTGACCCTGTCTGCCCACAAGCTCGGGGGACCACAGGGAGTCGGGGCCGTCATTCTGGCTCCGACCGCGCCGTTGCATGCGTTGATTTGCGGCGGGGGACAGGAGTTGTCTCGTCGTTCAGGCACGGAAAACGTTGCCGGAATTGTTGGCTTTGGGGTTGCCGCTCTGGAGGCTATGGCGGATATCGGCCGCATGGATAATCTCGCAGCCGAGAGAAAGCGGATGGAGCAGGCGTTAAAGGCGCACAGCGCTCATGTCCATATTATTGGTGAAGACGCCCCCCGTTTGGCCACTACGAGTTGTATCGCGTTGCCTGGCGTGAAGGGGGAAACGCAAGTGATGCATTTTGACCTGAACGGCATATGTGTATCATCGGGTTCGGCGTGTTCTTCTGGTAAAGTCAAGGTTAGCCATGTTCTCACGGCGATGGGGTATGATCCGAGCATTGCTGAGGCGTCGATCAGGGTCTCGTTAGGATATCAAACCCGGCGGGAAGACATTGATAGCTTCATCAAAGCTTGGACGACGCTGGCAGACCGCGTTCAGGCACGAAAGTAAGCGCGTGGCGACAAACCCGATATATTTGGATTATCAGGCCACAACACCTATGGACCCTCGGGTTTTAGATGCGATGATGCCATACCTAACGGCAATGTATGGCAACCCCCATTCGAGCACCCATGTGTATGGTTGGCAGGCCGAAGCGGCACTTGATATTGCTCGCGCTCAAGTTGCAACTATGGTTGGTGCACGCGAGGAAGAAATATTTTTCACGTCTGGTGCGACGGAGGCCAATAACCTGGCGCTCAAAGGTATAATGGATGTATGGGGCAAAAAACGACCGCATTTGGTAACTGTCGCTACCGAGCATAAATGTGTGCTTTCCTCGGCTGCCGCATGTGCACGGGCAGGGTATGATGTAACGGTTTTACCTGTTCGTCCTGATGGGCTTCTGGACCTGGATATGCTTGAAAAATCTATAACGGACCGGACTGCTCTGGTCTCTGTTATGGCAGTGAATAACGAAATCGGTGTGGTTCAGGATCTAACGAAAGTTGGCTCACTTGCGAGAGCGAAGGGCGCTTTGTTCCACACTGATGCGGCTCAGGCTTTTGGCAAAATAGCCCTCGATGTGGATGCTATGCAGATCGATCTAATGAGTATCTCTGCGCACAAGCTATATGGCCCGAAAGGAGTAGGGGCGCTCTACAAACGAGCGGTGCCTGCGACAGCTCTTACGCCTCAAATGAATGGGGGTGGGCAGGAGAGAGGCATACGTTCAGGTACACAGGCACCTGCGTTGGTCGCTGGTTTCGGTAAGGCAACTGAAATTGCAGGGAAAGAACTTAACCAAGAAGCGGCTCGCCTCGGAGAGTTCATGGCATGCTTTAAGCGCAAGCTTGCTGCCTCGCTGCCTGACTTGATCGTGAACGGGCACGAGACCGAGCGTTGGACTGGAAACCTCAATGTCAGCATACCCGGTGTTGATGGGGATCTGTTGCTTGCCAACATACGTGCACTCGCCCTCTCGAGCGGCGCTGCCTGCGCATCTGCCGTAAGTGGGCCTTCCTATGTATTGCAAGCAATTGGCCGCAATGAGCGCGAGGCGCGGTCGGCGTTGCGTATCGGAATTGGGCGTTTTACAACAATGGAAGAATTGGATGAGGCCGCGAATATATTGATAGACGCCATCCTTGAGATTAGAGGGCGATCCGTATGAGCAAAGTCACCGTCATATTTGTGCACGCAGACGGACGTGAGCAGTTGGCCAAGACAGAGGCCGGCGTGACAGTTCTGCAGCTCGCGCATGAACTCGGGTTTGAGCTTGAGGGAGCCTGTGAGGGTAATATGGCATGCTCCACGTGTCATGTGATTGTGGATGAGCAGCATTTTGAGCGTTTACCAGTCGCCAGCGAAGCTGAAGAGGAAATGCTCGACCTCGCACTCGGCCTGACAGCTACATCTCGCCTGGGGTGCCAAGTTTTACTGACAAAAGACCTAGACGGCCTGAAACTATATCTACCAAAGGCCGCCCGCAATATGATGGGTTTTTAGTTAAGCTGTTCGTTCACCTTGCTGCTATTGCGGACATCACATTGTATTCGGTGGGGAACCACTTATATCTGGATGAGTATATTCAAGATGGGGAGGTGTTCATGACGAGAAATATGATTTTTGCTGGTGGGCTAGCTGGTGTGATTGGTCTGGTCGCTATCACAGGCCTGCTCACCGGACCAGATAGTGGCTCAAATAATCGGGTCATCGATCATGAAGAGGGTACTGATGAAATCGTCATTCAGGGAAGCAGCCGTGGCGTAGTCATTCGCTCAAATAGCGGCGATGCTAATTGCGACAAGGATAAGGGCAGCATCGAGGTTTCTCGTGAGAACGGTCGAACTACCACCATTACGTGTTACTGACCTATCAGTGACGGCTGTAGCAGTTTTGCTACTCGAACCGTTCGGGTAGATGGTCGTCCTCAACAAGGTCGGTAAATCGGGTGCATTCTTTCTCAAAGGCAAGCTTCACTGTACCGACGGGGCCGTGACGTTGCTTACCGATGATCAACTCGGCCTTGCCGTAGAGTGCCTGCATTTCAGCCTGCCACTCGGCATGTTTCACTTGATCACCTTCACCGGGCTGTTCTTTTTCTTTGTAATACTCTTCGCGGAAGACAAACATTACCATATCCGCGTCTTGTTCAATCGAGCCGGACTCCCTGAGGTCAGACAGCATTGGCCTTTTGTTCTCGCGCTGCTCCACCCCTCGGCTAAGCTGGGAGAGCGCAATGACAGGAACATGAAGCTCTTTCGCCAACCCCTTGAGGCCACGGGTGATTTCGGAAATTTCCTGTACCCGGCTATCGGCCGCAGTGCCCTTGCCTGAACCGCGCAACAGCTGAAGGTAATCGACGACGACAAGGCCGAGGTTATGTTGACGCTTGAGGCGTCTGGCTCGGTTTCTTAGCGCGGCAATTGTCAAGGCTGGGGTATCGTCGATAAAGAGAGGCGTTTCTTCAAGCTCGATAGCTGCTCGGGCAATCGCCTCAAACTGATCCTGATTCAACTTACCCTGGCGCATGGCATGCGACTGGATAGGCTCTGGCCCATTATAGTTATAATTTGCGCGGTCAGACAGAATACGAGCGGCAAGCTGGTCGGCGGACATCTCGAGGCTGAAAAAACAGACCACTGCCCCCTTGGACCGGTCTGGCTCGATACCGGCAATCCGGTCCTCGGCATATCGTTTTGCTGCGTTAAAAGCGATGTTAGTCGCAAGTGCGGTCTTTCCCATCGCTGGACGCCCGGCAAGGATCACAAGGTCTGAGTTGTGCAGGCCCCCAATTTGCTCGTTCAGCCGATGAAGGCCGGTATCTATCCCAGAAAGACTATCCGGGTCTTTGTAGGCGTTTTCTATATTCTCCACGGCGGTTCGAAGGGCGCGGGAAAAGGGTTGCGCTCCAGATTCTGCCTGGCCAAGCTCGGCTAAATCAAAAAGTTGCTTTTCCGCGTCTGATATCTGTTCCGTTGCTTCGGCATCGACGGGTGCATCATAAGCGTCATTGACCATGGTCTCGCCGATCTGGATCAACGCGCGACGTAACGCGAGGTCATATATTGTGCGGCCATAATCCTCGGCATTAATGATGGTTGCTGCAGAGGCAGCCAGCCTCACAAGATATCTTGAGCCGCCGACGTCCTTGAGTGCTTCGTCATTCTCGAAATAGGGTTTGAGTTTGACTGGGTCCGCGATCTGGTTCTTGTCCATTAGTTTAAGGACAGACGAATAAATGCGGCCATGAACTGGCTCATAAAAATGCTCGGGTAACAGGAAACCCTGAACCTTTTGCGCAGCCTCATTGTTCACAAGAATAGAACCAAGTAACGCCTGCTCGGCCTCAAGGTTGTGAGGCGCCTGTCGGTACGTAAGCGATTCATGTTCATCGTTGGCAGCGTCTGACTTCAGCGCTTCCATGAGGCACTCTCCATGATTGGCGTTTCAACCTGAACCCGGGTTATCGTGGTATTGGCGTATCTGTGTCGTCCTCCCGAATATGAAGCGCACCTTGCCATATGGCAGAGAGTGGCAAAACAGCTAATTCGGTTTATCCACTACGAAGTTTTCCACAGGGGTATAACTATGGGGACAACTTGCCGACGTTGGCGCAATGCCAAAAGAAAAGGCGGCCCTAAATGGGACCGCCTTCTCCGATTTTTTTGCTTTAAAGCTTACGCTTCAGATTTCTCAGCATCGGCGTCTTCAGAAGCTACTTCTTCTACAGCCTCTTCAGGTGCTTCATCTTCAAACAGCTCTTCAACGACTTCTTCATCAGCGAAGTCTTCTTCGATGTCTGCGACACCGCCGGTTACAGCAGAACCGGTTGAGAATTGTGTTTCAGCTTCAGCTTCGGAGCGAGCGATGTTAACAACAACTGTTTTGCTAACTTCCGGGTGCAACCGAATAACTACGTCGTGCAGACCGAGTGTTTTGATAGCGCGATCCAGAACAACCTGACTCCGGCTGATGGATACACCGGCTTCGGTTACTGCCTCAGCAATGTCACGGCTTGAAACTGACCCGTAGAGCTGACCACTCTCACCGGCAGCACGGACCATGATCACTTTCAGATCGCCCATTTTGTCTGCAACAGCTTCAGCTTCTTTACGACGCTCAAGGTTGTCTGCTTCCAGGCGGGCTTTGTCAGCTTCAAACGCAGCCTTGTTCGACGCAGTTGCGCGAAGGGCCTTGTTCTGCGGCAGCAGGAAATTACGGGCAAAACCGTCTCTAACGGTTACGATATCGCCCATCTGGCCGAGTTTCTCGACGCGTTCCAGCAGGATGACTTGCATGTTATGTCTCCTTTGGGTGAGCGATTAGCTGACGATGAACGGCAGCAGGGCGATGTTGCGGGCGCGTTTGATCGCTTTAGCCAGCTCGCGCTGTTTCTTTGCAGAAACGGCAGTGATACGGCTAGGTACGATTTTACCACGCTCAGAAACATATTTCTGAAGCAGTTTTACGTCTTTATAATCAATTGTTTGTGCATTTTCGCCGGAAAACGGGCACGTTTTGCGACGGCGGAAAAACGGACGACGAGCAGCCATTAGCGGGGCCTCCTTTCGCCACGAGGCTCACGGGGACCGCGGCGCTCTTTATCTGCTTTAGCCCGAAGAACGATGCTTTCACCTTCTTCAAGCTCTTCAACGCGGATGGTCATGAAGCGGATAACGTCTTCATGAAGGCGCGCTTGACGCTCCATCTCGGCAACCGCAGCGTGCGGCGCATCAATGTTCAGAAGAACATAATGGCCCTTGCGGTTTTTCTTGATCTTGTATGCGAGGTTCTTGAGACCCCAGTATTCGGTCTTAGCGACCTTGCCGTCATTCTCTTCAATGATTTTCGAGAAATCGGCTGTGATGCTTTCCACCTGCGAGGCATTTACGTCCTGCCGCGCGATGAAAACATGCTCGTACGTAGCCATGTTTTGCTCCTGTATGCTGATCGCTCACCAGCCGCATTGACGGGTGCCTCCAGCTTTCCTTAACAAAAATCCTGTGTCATGCCGTTCAAGCGTAGTGCCATGTACGGGACTCAGGACGCGCTTCTATAGCGCCGAGCCTGAGGAAATGCAAGGGAAAGCCTGTGTAGTGTGAATAAATTACTCTAAACTCTTGCGCAGGCGTTACGGCATGTGCCATTTGGCGCTTACTAAGAAGGGTAATTGGAGGTGCTATTATGACTCGTGCACTTGTGTTCCCAGGCCAGGGCAGCCAGTTTGTCGGCATGGGAAAAACACTCGCAGAAGCTGAAGAAGCCGCACGCTTGGTGTTTGAAGAGGTAGATGATGCGCTTTCTGTGCATCTTTCCAAAATAATGTGGGAGGGCCCTGAAGACGTACTTCGTTTGACAGAGAACACTCAGCCAGCGTTGATGGCAACATCACTGGCTGTGATCAGGGTGCTTGAGGCAGGTGGTTTGAAAGTCGCTGATATAGCAAGCCATGTGGCAGGCCATTCTCTTGGCGAGTATTCCGCTCTGGCTGCAGCAGGCGCTTTTTCCATCAGCGATGCAGCAAAACTTCTACAGCGGCGTGGCCAAGCCATGCAGCGTGCCGTGCCGGTGGGTGAGGGTGCCATGGCAGCGATCCTTGGTTTGAGCCTTGAAGACGTTAATGCCGTTGTCAAAGAGGCATCCAGTGTGGGCGTGGTTGTTGCTGCTAACGATAATGCAGACGGACAAGTTGTTGTTTCCGGCCATAAAGGCGCTGTTGAACGTGCGATTGAATTGGCAAAAGAAAAGGGCGCGAAACGTGGCCTTCTTTTGCCTGTATCGGCGCCTTTTCATTGTCCGCTGATGAAGCCCGCTGCCGAAGAAATGAAGGAAGCGCTGGCTGCAGTGACGATCAAACGTCCGGCAGTGCCGGTGATTGCGAACGTGATTGCTGCCCCCATCAGTGAGCCCGAAGGTATTCGTACGCTTTTGGTGGAGCAGGTTACGGCCTCTGTTCGTTGGCGTGAGAGTGTCTCCGCCTTTTCTTCCCTTGGCGTTCACGAAGTGGTTGAAATTGGGGCAGGGAAGGTTTTAAGCGGCCTCGTGCGCCGCATTGACCGCGAATTGGAAACCAGCAATCTGCAGGAACCTGCCGATATTGAGGCCTTCACGGCGTCGCTCTAGCAATAAGGAATGATGAATGTTTGACCTTTCGGGCAAAAAGGCACTGGTAACAGGTGCAACCGGCGGGATCGGCGCCGCTATCGCCAAGGTACTGCATGCGGCTGGAGCAGAAGTCGCTGTTTCAGGCACCCGTGCCGAGAAACTACAAGAGTTGGCTGTTGAACTAGGAAATCGTATCCATGTTCTGCCAGCAAACTTGTCAGACCGCGGCAGCGTGGACCAGCTTATCAAGGATGCCATTGACACCTTTGGTAGTGTTGATGTGCTTGTCAATAACGCTGGCATTACAAAAGATAATCTCGCCATGCGAATGAAAGACGATGAATGGGATAGCGTGATGCAAGTGAACCTCGAATCGTCTTTCCGTCTCATTAAAGGTCTGATGCGCGGCATGATGAAGTCCCGGTGGGGCCGTATCGTGAATATTACTTCGGTCGTCGGTGTCACGGGAAACCCGGGGCAAGCTAATTACTGCGCCTCCAAAGCGGGCATGATTGGTATGTCCAAAGCCTTGGCGGCGGAGCTCGCGAGCCGGGGAATCACTGTGAATTGCGTTGCGCCGGGTTTTATCGCGACGCCAATGACCGATGTATTGACGGATGAACAAAAAGCGGCAATTACGAACGGCATTCCGTCGGGTAAACTTGGTGCACCCGACGATATCGCATCTGCGGTCTTGTATCTCGCCAGTAATGAGGCCAAATACGTGACTGGTCAGACCCTCCACGTCAACGGTGGTTTGGCGATGATCTAGAAGGTGACGCCCTTGCCTATTTTTTGTTTGGCAGGAGGGGGTGGAACTTGATAATGGTAGGAGCCAAGGCGCCTGCCATAAAAACATTACAGAGTCTTCTCAAAGAGGGGAAACTGTGTTACTAGCGCCCTCGATGCGGGCGATCTGGCTCAAGATTGCTAGGATTTCCGCACGTGAGGGGCTTCACAACAAGGGACTGTCCCCTTACATTTCGGTGTAAAAAACGAGGAAAAAAGCAATGAGCGACATCGCCGACAAGGTGAAGAAGATCGTAGTCGAGCACCTTGGTGTTGACGAAGATAAAGTAACCGAAAACGCTAGCTTCATTGACGATCTGGGCGCTGATAGCCTGGATACGGTTGAGCTGGTCATGGCGTTTGAAGAAGAATTCGGTATTGAGATCCCGGACGATGCGGCTGAAAAAATTCAGACCGTTAAAGACGCGATCGATTTTATTAGCGCGAATTCCTAAGCTGGATCTGCTATTCAGTTGGGGCAACAGCCGGGCCGGTTGAGGTGGGCTGTTGCCCTTTTTCATTTTCTGTCATTTTTGGGCTGATTTTTGAGAATTGAGGATCGACAGATGAGACGAGTAGTTGTGACTGGACTGGGCATGGTATCGCCTCTTGCTAATGGCGTGAAGGATACCTGGAGTCGTTTGATTGAAGGTCAATCAGGGGCAGGTAAGATAACCCTGTTTGATGCCAGCGAATATCCCTGTAAAATTGCATGCGAGGTTCCACTGGGCGACGGTTCCGACGGAACGTTCAACCCAGACGACTGGATGGCGCCGAAGGACCAGCGGCGCGTGGACAATTTCATTTTGTTTGGAATGGCTGCAGCTATTCAAGCTGCACAGGATGCCGGCTGGGAAGAACCCGGTGAAGAGGAATGCCTGCGCACCGGTGTTATGATTGGCGCGGGTATTGGTGGCTTGCGCTGGATTGCTGACTCGGCTGTCTTGTTGCACGAGCGGGGCCACCGGCGAATCAGCCCCCACTTTATAGCGGGTTCCATCATTAACCTGGTTTCGGGTAACGTTTCTATCAAGTACGGCTTTAAGGGGCCGAATCATGCGCCCGTCACGGCGTGTTCGACGGGCGCGCACGCCATTGGCGACGCAGCACGACTTATTATGCTCGACGATGCAGACGTGATGATTGCAGGCGGCGCTGAGGCGTCCATTTGCGGCATCGGCATGGCTGGCTTCAGTCAGGCAAAAGCGCTTTCGACAAAATATAACGATGCGCCAGAGCAAGCCTCACGGCCTTGGGATAAAGGCCATGACGGCTTTGTCATGGGCGAGGGGGCTGGTGTCGTTGTGCTTGAGGAGTTGGAGCACGCCAAAAAACGTGGTGCGAAGATCTATGCTGAAGTGACTGGCTACGGCATGTCCGGCGACGGCTATCACGTTACAGCTCCTGCACCTGATGGCAACGGCGGTTTCCGGTCTATGCAAGCCGCGCTCAAGCGCGCAGGTATTGAGGCGGCAGATCTCGATTATATCAATGCTCATGGAACGTCCACACCTGTTGGCGATCCGATTGAATTTGGCGCAGTGAAGCGTCTGCTTGGTGATGCTGCATCCAAGGTTGCGATGTCGTCAACCAAATCGTCCATCGGCCACCTGCTGGGTGCGGCCGGAGCCGTCGAAGCGATTTTCTGTATTAAATCAATCGAAACCGGCATTGTGCCCCCAACCCTGAACCTGCATGAACGTGCGGAAGGATGTGAGGGTATCGACCTCGTGCCGCTTGTTGCGCAGGAGCGGAAGGTGAAGGCGGCTCTTTCAAACTCCTTCGGTTTTGGCGGGACTAATGCATCGCTGGTGGTGCGGGAATACAACGGCGATTGATAATTTCGCCCTGAGATATAACACCGGCTTTGGGGTTGGCGCAGAGGCTGATAAGCTAGCGCCATGACCCGAAGCCGGTTTTTATTTTTGAGTATTGTAGTCCTTGCGGTGACGTTGATTATCGGCGGCACAGGGGCGGGAGTTGTGCGGCATATCCTGGCACGCCAGATACCAGCAAACCAAACCCAATATTATTATCTTGAGCCAGGAAGCAGCCTCCTGCGTGCTGCTTATCTGGCCAAAAAGCACAGACTTGTTGCCGCACGTTGGCATTTTACGGTGGCCGCACGGACGCTCGGCCTGGAACACCAGCTACAAGCGGGTGAATACGAGCTAAGCCCGGGCCTTTCGCTGGAAAAAATACTTCTGAAGATATCGCGGGGAGAGCGTTATTTTCGGCGAATAGTTGTGCCGGAGGGGCTAAGCGCACGCGAAATTGAAATCCTGCTGCGGGACACCTTCGGGCTGGATACCAGCGACCTTTTGAAATTGGAAGAGGGGACGCTGCTTCCCGATACGTATTTTTACGAACGAGGAGACAAAGCCACAGCGGTCGTCGAGCGAATGAAAAGTAAGCAATCTTCTTTTCTCGCATCAATATGGGATACTCGCGTTCCAAGTTTACCTTTCGATACCATACAAGAGGCGCTTATCCTGGCTTCTATAGTGGAAAAAGAGACAGCTCAGGCCTCCGAGCGGTCAATGGTAGCCGCGGTATTCATAAATCGGCTTAAAAAGGGAATGCGACTTCAGTCTGATCCAACTGTGATTTATGGGATAACAAACGGTTTACCGTTGGGGCGCGCAATCAGCGGGTCAGATCTTAAGGCGACCACACCCTACAATACATACCGTATAAAAGGGATGCCGCCTGCGCCGATTGCCAATCCCGGAAGGGAGGCTATCAGAGCAGTCCTGCACCCCGCCGATGTTCCGTATCTCTATTTTGTAGCTGACGGCTCTGGCGGCCATGCGTTTGCAAATACCCTCAACGACCATAATCGTAATGTGGCGCGTTGGCGTCAGATTGAGCGGAAATCTCGAAACTAGACCATTTGGTCAGGATTTATGTGGTGCAGTTTGTTCACCAAGCGTCCTATAGTGAGATTTCAAGTTTTATGTGGAGGAAGCATATATGCCGCTCAGTAGCATGACTGGTTTTGCCCGTGGCGCAGGGGAAGGTGCAGGGTTTCGGTGGAACTGGGAAATCAAAAGCGTCAATAACAAGGGGTTGGAGGTTCGCTGCAAGTTGCCGGCCTTTCTTGATGGCTTTGATTTGAGGATAAAAAAGGCCGTATCAGGCAAGCTGGATCGTGGATCTGTTTTTGTGAACCTGTCTGTCTCCCGGGAAGGTGATGAAGCCGTCTTTGAGATTAATGAAGAGCGACTGAAGGCGCTTATTAATGTAGCTGCCAAATACGGTGGACACGGTGGAATTGCTCAGGCTAGCATTGATGGACTGCTGGCGATCAAGGGCGTTGCCGACCTTACCGTGCGAGAGATGAATGACAGTGAGCGGTGTGAGTTGGAAGGGTTGCTTCAAGAATCTCTTAGCTCTCTCCTTGCGGATCTCATACATGCGCGTGACAGCGAAGGCGCGCGTATGAGCGATGTATTGAAGGCTCAGTTGGAGGGCATCGAGAAACTCTCAATCGCCGCTCGGGATGTGGCTGGCGACCGTGTGCCCGCGATGGAGGCCCGCTTTAGCGCTCAGATGGCGCGCTTGGCAAACATGGACAAGCCTATATCAGATGAGCGACTCGCTCAGGAAGTTGCGGTACTAGCTGTCAAAGCCGATATTCAGGAGGAACTTGACCGGCTCGACAGCCATGTTCTTGAAGCACACAAGCTGCTCGCGAGTGACAAGTCGGTGGGGCGTCGCCTCGACTTCCTATGTCAGGAGTTTAACCGTGAAGCCAATACTTTATGCTCCAAATCTGGCGATTCGTCATTGACGAAGGTCGGACTAGACCTTAAGGCACTGATCGACCAATTTCGTGAACAAGTTCAAAATGTTGAATAACAGCTAGCGGGCAGAATACATGACTGTGAAATCCGTTCATTCCCGTCGCGGGCTTATGCTTGTGATATCTTCCCCTTCTGGCGCGGGAAAGACCACGCTGACACGCCGTTTGTTAGAGAATGATGATGAGATAGTCATGTCCGTATCCGCCACAACGCGGGAGCCCCGCCCAGGGGAAGAGCACGGCAAGGATTACTTTTTTGTTTCCCACGCTCGCTTCAAGGAAATGATAGAAGGCGACGAACTCCTCGAACATGCCGTTGTGTTTGAAAACCGCTACGGTACACCAAGAGGCCCAGTAATGGATGCGCTTGGACGCGGAAATGATGTTATTTTTGATATCGACTGGCAAGGGGCCCAGCAACTGGATTCCAGTACGCGAGCCATTGATCTCGTCAGGATTTTTATTCTCCCACCGTCCGTTAAAACTCTTGAGGACAGGCTTAAAAAGCGTGGTCAGGACACTGAGGAGACGATCCAGAAACGTATGGCACAGGCCGAGGCAGAGATCAGCCACTGGGCTGAATATGACTATGTACTGGTGAATGACGATCTAGATGAAACTTTTGCATCGCTCACCAGCATCATAAAAGCTGAGCGCCTGCATAGAGAGCGGCGTCCGGGACTGTCTGAATTTGTTCGGAAACTACAGGCAGAACGCGGAAAGGATTAGCCTTAAGTCCGCATGTCGCCATAGACGCGGGCGAGGCGAACAAACTCCTCGACAGACAGGTTCTCTGCCCGGCTGGTTTCCTTGATGCCTGCCGCGGACAAAAGAGCCAACGGGTCAACAGGTAGGCTTTTAAGGCTTGCACGCAACATTTTACGGCGTTGGCCAAAAGCACGCTCAACAACCAGTTCCAGATCTTTAAGTTTAACCAAAGGATCAATCGGCTCACAAGGCTCGTAATGTATGACTGCGCTGGCTACTTTTGGTGCAGGCGTAAATGCTGCAGCGGGAACGCTGACTGCAATACGTACCTTGCCACGCCATTGTGCCAGCACGGACAACCTTCCGTAAGCTTTATTGCCGGGTTTGGCGACGATGCGTTCCGCGACTTCACGCTGAAACATCAAAGTAAGGCTTGCAAACCACGGTTTCCATTCAGGCAAAGTTAGCCATTTAATCAAGAGCATGGTGCCAACGTTATAAGGCAGATTGGATGCAATGCGTAGTTTCTCCCCCTCAGACTGACCCAGTAAGCTCGGTTCATCCATTTCAAGGGCGTCACCCTTATGGACAGTTAGCGCTCCGCCATAAGCTGCGGAAATCTGCTCTAGGGCAGGCAGACAGCGCTCATCCATCTCGACAGCGACCACACGTTTGGCACCTTCTGCCAGCAAACCACGCGTCAGTCCACCGGGCCCGGGTCCAACTTCATATACGACACTGTCGCTGAGGTCTCCGGCTACGCGGGCAATTTTCCGTGTCAGATTGAGGTCGAGTAGAAAGTTTTGACCAAAGGACTTCTTGGCGCGGAGGTCAAATTCACGAATAACCTCTCTAAGGGGGGGAAGTTTATCCGTCATGTTATAGCTCACTCTCAGCCATAGCCTGAGCGAGGCGAATGGCTGCAAGCATGCTATCTGTGCGTGCCAAGCCTTTTCCCGCCAACGATAGCGCTGTTCCGTGATCAGGTGAGGTGCGAATAATTGGCAAGCCAAGCGTGACATTGACACCACCCCAGAAATCAAGCGTCTTGATGGGGATCAGGGCCTGATCATGATACATACAAAGAACAACATCATAATGTTGACGCGCTTCAGCATGAAACAGCGTATCCGCCGGTTGCGGTTCTGAAACTTCGATGCCGGCGTCTCGCAGTGCCCAGATCGCGGGCAAAATGTGCGTGGCTTCCTCCATACCCATAGTGCCACCTTCACCTGCGTGCGGGTTCAAACCCGCAATGGCGATACGTGGTTTGGCTATGCCGAAGCGGTGGCGCAGGTCATGTGCAGCCACCATGCCCGCGTGAATAATGGCATCTGTTGTCAGATTTTTGGCAACTTCCTTGAGGGCAAGGTGAATTGTGACAGGAATGACCCTTAGTTCTGCGGTTGCCAACATCATCACAGACAGGTTTTCCTCAAGGCCACATAGCCGCGCCAAGTATTCTGTATGTCCCGGTGCTGAAAACCCGGCCTGATATAGCGCGGCTTTATGGATAGGCGCGGTAACGACACCACTGACATCGCCTTTGAGCGCGAGATCAACCGCTTTATCAATGCAAGCCACGGTACAGGTGCCGTTCGCTTGCGACGGTGTACCGAGCGTAATGTCTGAAGCAATATCCAACGCCATAGCAGGAAGGCTGTCACGGAAATGCTTTGATGCTTCACTTGGATGAGCAATCAGGCTAATGGGAATCGTAGGGTCCGCCGCTGATATCGCGGCAGGAGCACCCACATAAATAAAATCAGGTAGATTAAGGGATGAACGGTCACGCCACAGGCGAGCGATCAGCTCAGGCCCGACTCCGCTGGGCTCGCCCATTGTGATGGCAAGGGGCGGCAAGCCGTTTTGACTGGATGTTGCACGGCTCATTACAAGGCCTTTTAGCGGTAGTCGATGATAGCGTCCCGGCGCAGGTCACGAAGGTAGCGACGCCCCATCATTGAAAGCCGCTGTTGTTCCATCTGATCATATACTGCGTCGAACTGAGGTTCCTGAACGGTCGGCTCTGTGCGACTGCAGACAAACAGGACCCGGAGGCCATCATCCATGGTCATAACTTCACTCGCAGTATCAACTTCCGCGTCCATCACTACGTTTCGAATTTCCGGTTGCAGGTCCCTCAGCCGCAGGTTCCCAATTTCAGCACGGCCTTCAGCGCCGGCAGCTTCAACATATTGAGCCACCTCACCACAACTAGTTTCCTGATTGTGCAAGTCGCCAACAGCTGCCCGGAACTTGGCAACAGCATCACTATCTTCAGCTTGTTCTGCGGTCAAGTGAACCTGAAGAAGTGTAAGCTGCGTATCAAGTGGGTCGGCGGTCAATATCCGCCGACGATCACGCTGTGCCAGAATGACATAGCCACCGGGAGTACGAATAGGTGATGACACGTCGCCAACGGCAAGATCTTGGATCGCGTCGGAATAGTTAGGGTCCATATCTTCCGCGGTTACCCATCCCAGATCGCCACCAACAGCGGCAGTCGAGGACGCTGAAAGCTGTTGGGCGAGGTCTGGGAAGGACGCTCCCTTTTTAATACGCTCCACAAGCTCTTCAGCGTTTGCACGAACGCTTTCTTCCTGCTCCGGGCTGTCAACAATCAGGACGATCTCGGCAAGGCGATACTCGAACTTTCCACGGTTGTCATAGATACGCTGAATATAAGCCTCAACTTCTTCGTCAGAGACGCTGACAAAGGACCCAAGCCGACCCTGCACAAGCTGTGACCAGGCAATCTCGGCTTCCATTTGGTCAACCATGGTTTGTTTGCTGGAGCCAATGCCCTGCAAAGCGGCCTCTAGCTGCTCAGGTGTCTGGTTCAAGCCCTGAGCGCGCCGGGCAAAGAACTGTTCCAGATCGGATTCCGGAATTATAAGTTCAACCGTTTTGGCTTCCTGCAACTGCAGGCGTTCGTCCACCATCGAGCGGATAACCTGTTCTCTAACCTTGAGAAACTCCTGCTCACTCTCCACACCGCCTGCTACCGCAATAACAAGACGCAAGCGCTGGTTGATGTCGAAACTGGATATAGGCTCATCATTGACGAGCACCTCAATACTATTGATGGTTTGCTGCGCATGAGATGCACCGGTTACCATCGCGGCAATCGTGGCGCCTATAAGGCTATTCCGTACCAGAAGTTTTGTTTTCTCAAATAGTCTCGCCATGCCCAAACTTTACATCTCATTTTTTTTAAATCGAACGCGATTGCGCGCAGTATGGTTAGCCTTTTAGACGCTTTCGGAGCATCGTACTAGCCTAAATTCTTCAATTTCAGCCGGAACATAATTGATGTTCCTGGCTCGACGTCCCGGTCCCGCGTGAAGGTTTCCCGCCAGCGTAGCCCCAGTTCGATGCATTCATTGATATAGGAGACGCCAATGTCGTATTTTACGCCACCTGCATGTTCTTGTGTCAATGTAGTTTCGCCAGACAAAGTATCCTGGATTTGAATGGCTGCACCGGTTAACCGATGGGTAAAGCCGCCATCCAGACGCCAGTTCTCATCAATATTGTAATAGGCGCTCGCCCTTACTTCCTCGCGATCTTCCCGTGTGATGATGTCCATGTCTCGGTCGAGCTTCAGGTAGCCCGCCTGCAAACCAACCACGGCACCGCGAAATGCCACCATTAACTCGTTCCGGCGTACGGCGAGGCTATCTTCTTCGACACGGTATCGATGCTCAAAGTCAAACCATTCTTTATAACGAATTCTTGTACGCCCGACGATATTCGAAAGGTCGCCTTCCAGTCCGGCACCGTCGGCAAACACTGTATCCGTACCGCTAATACGCCATGATTGGCCAACCATCACGTCCGTTGACCAGGAACGACCATCATACCGCCATTGCATGCCGTACGTCACACGGCTTCCTTCCTCCCACAGGTCATACCCGGAAGCGCGATCGGCCGAGAAAAGGTTCAGGTCGTTCAATTCAAAGGCCCGGCTGTCTTCATTGACGATATTATCAGGAGTACCGCGACGCGGGGAAAGCGTGATCTCGACGATGGGCTCGATGGTATGGCTGCCGTGTTCGGTGAATTTTACCAGTGGCCAGGTAACGGTTGCCGTAGCTCGCACCAGATTTCTCCAGTCACTACCGTCTCCGGCGCCAAAGGTGCCTCCAAAGCTGGGATCATCTGGCCGGTCAATATCGCTCAGGTTATAAGCATCCGAGCGGGCATATGCCTGCAGGTCGACGACAAACCCCTTGGGCGTTATCAGCCGTCTGTCCCAACTCGCAGAAAGCGAGAAACGTTGGGTATCCAATCCGTCGGTACGATGCAGCGCAAGGGCGTTGCCCTTTATGCTAATGGTGCCACCAAGGGGCTGAAAATCAGGAATGTACTCGGCATCAATTAAAGGCAATGCGTGCCCGGTCAGTCCGGAGACGTCTTCAACCCGCAATCCCTGAAAACCGACGGTGCGAACGGAAATATAGGACCGGTCGTAGAAGCCTTCCAGATTGTATTCGCTAACCAGAGTATCTGCGTCAGAAATATCATAGCGGCGAAGGTAAGTATCGTCGGATGCCCAGTTCACTTTGTAGGTCGAACGCCAGTGGTCGCTGTGACTGAAATATCCATCGGAACTAAAATGTCCTCTGAATTCTTTGTTGCCAGTCAGGGCGCCATCGTCATCTCTGCCATCAGTGTAGGTAATACTGCCATCCATCTGAAACTGGCCGAAGCCAAGGTGATGACGATATTCACCGGCAAGCACTAAACCTTCTTTGGTTGTCAGGATCGGCGTAATCGTCGCATCCTGACTTTTGTTGAATACGTGATAATAGGGTAAGCCAACGACGACCCCGAGGTTTTTGCCTGTCTGAATATCGAGTGGCAACAGACCGCTTGCCCGGTCCATCGTCGGGTCAGGATGCGAAAAATATGGTGTCCAGAGAATCGGAACCCCGAACACCTCCAGTGATGCATTTTTGTAGTACAGGCGCTTCTTGTTGCGATCATGAACTACGCGTACAGCCTTAAGCTGCCACAGAGGTTCATTTCCGCTGCCGTCAGCACACACTTCACACGGGCTGTATACCGCGCGATTAAGGGTGGTGATCCCGCCATCGCCATCACGGGTAGCTTCTGCAGCCGCGACCTGCGCGCCATCCGTCATCAACAGGCGAATGTCCTGGACAAATGCATCCTTGAGCGCATCTGAAAGGGTTACGCGCGGCGCAATAATGCGTTCACCTGTTGGGGTTTCAAGCTCGACGGCACCGCGTGCTTCAGCTGTACCAGTGCGCTCGTTATAAACAACTTCGCCCGCCTCAAGAATGTAACCGTCACGTTTCAGGTATACCCGCCCGATGGCGCGAACTTCTCCGGTGCCTGCGTCATACACGAGACTGTCAGCAGAAAGTTCAACGTTTTCAGATGCAACTGTGGCATCCTGTGCCATAGCTGCAGCCCGTGGGATCACAGTTGTAGCCAGTAGCCACGACAGTACAAGCGACTTTCCCGAAACAGTATTCCTCATAAGCACCGACGCGGTCCTACTATTGATTTTGTGCTTTGATAGCGGCTGTGCGTGAACGGCGCAATGATGATCGTCCATTCCCGCCAAACTCGTCTTAGACCTGAAGCGTTTATTCGAGGAAAAATGTGGCGATTTCACGAGCACCACTTGCACATATGTCCGAGAAGGGGCATTAGGTTGGGGGAGGCCGGGTCCGTGCTCTCACGGGTCATTCGGATACCGGCGAAAATCAAAAACAAAAGGGGTTCCCATGCAAATCTCGTTTGCTGAACTTGAACTGCCCATATCGGGTGCTGTTGCGTTTCTTGCCGAAAAAGACAAACCATTGACGGGTCTTGCAGCCGAGACTGACCGTCTGGCAGGCGGTGCCGTGTCCAAAGCCATTAGCGCTTCCCGTTTTAATGGCAGCAATGGCCAGACACTTGAACTGCTTGCGCCCGGCGGGGTGGCGGCAGAGCGCATCCTTCTCGTTGGCGTCGGTGAAGCGGACAAGTTGTCAGCGCAAGACTGGGTCGAGACCGGTGCAGCCGTTACGGCAGCGCTTCTTGGTTCTGGTAGCAGTGAAGCCGTGATTGTGGCCGATGTTGTGGGCGCGGATGCCGTTGGCTTGGCCGAAGGTGCGCTGATGCGGTCCTACCGTTTTGACAAATACCGCACCAAAGAGCCCGAAGCTAAAAAACCAACTCTCAAGAAAGTAGCCATCGCAACTGCATCAGGCGACGCGGCTGCTACGTTTGAGGCGCGCAAGGCGGTGATTGACGGGGTATTTCTCACTCGTGATCTGATCTCTGAACCCGCAAATATCCTTCACCCGGAAAGCTTTGCTGAACGTATCGGCGAGCTTGAAACGCTTGGCGTTGACGTTGAAGTGCTGGGCGAAGCTGAAATGACCAAACTCGGCATGGGGGCACTTCTGGGCGTGGGGCAAGGCTCCGTCCGGGAGAGCAAGCTCGCGGTCATGGTATGGAATGGCGGCAAAAAAGGCGACGCACCGATCAGCTTCGTCGGCAAGGGTGTCACCTTCGATACCGGCGGCATTTCGCTCAAACCCGGCGAGGGTATGGAGCAAATGAAATGGGACATGGGCGGCGCCGGCACCGTTGTTGGCCTGATGAAGGCACTTGCGGGCCGCAAAGCCAAGGTCAATGTGGTCGCGGTTGTTGGCCTTGTCGAGAACATGCCTGGCGGCAACGCGCAGCGCCCGGGTGATGTCGTGACCTCAATGTCGGGCCAGACCATTGAAATTCTGAATACAGACGCCGAGGGCCGCCTGGTGCTTGCAGATGCTCTTTGGTACACACAGGACCGCTTCAAGCCGAAAATCATGATCGACCTTGCTACGCTCACAGGCGCAATCATTGTGACGCTTGGGCACGAACACGCTGGCATCTTTACCGATAATGATGAAATTGCCAATCAGCTCAGCAAGGCCGGGCTTGAAACTGGCGACAAGGTCTGGCGTCTGCCGCTACACAAAAACTACGACAAGCTGATCGACTGTCAGGTTGCGGATATGAAAAACATCGGCGGGCGCGGGGCCGGCTCGATCACGGCCGCGCAATTCCTGCGCCGGTATACAAATGATGTGCCATGGTGTCATATCGATATCGCGGGCACCGTTTGGTCGGACAAAGACCTACCGCTATCGGAGAAGGGCGGTACCGGATACGGCGTACGCCTGCTCGATCGTTTTGTCGCAGACAATTACGAAGGCTAGGTGTCGTGGCGGAGATCCGGTTTTACCACCTGCAGCGCCAGACGCTTGAGGAAGCACTCCCCAAGTTGATGGAGCGCGTGGTGGAAGCTGGTCTGCGTGCCGTTGTTAAACTGCCCGCCAAGGGCATGATGGAAACGATGAACAAAGTCTTGTGGGACTACGATCCCGCAAGTTTTCTGCCGCATGATATTGACGGCTGCGAAAGTCCGGAAGACCAGACTGTTTTTCTGACTATAGGCGATGTTAACCCAAATACTGCTACTGTACTGGTGCTTGTTGACGCTGTAAAAAGCCCTGACATCAAGGCTTATGATCGCTGTCTTTATATGTTTGATGGTCGGGACGAGGGCATTGTTGCCGCTGCGCGGGAAGACTGGAAAAGCTTCAAGGAACTTGGCGCCGAGATGTCCTATTGGCAACAGCGTGAGATGGGCGGCTGGGAGAAAAAGGCATGAGCCTTGCGCCAATTCGTCACCCGGACCTGCCGTTTTATATCACGAGTGACGCCGGTCTTTTCAACTTTGACCGCATACATGGCTGGCTTACAGCAAGCTACTGGGCAAAAGATATCCCCTTTGATCTTATGGTTCGCAGTTTTGAAAACTCTCTGAGTTTTGGACTGTTTCATGACGAGAGCGGGCAGGTTGGCTGCGCCCGCATGATCACTGACCGCACGACCTTTGCCTATCTGGCGGATGTCTATATCAATGCCTCCTGTCGTGGCCAGAAACTCGGACATTGGCTGATGAGTGTGATCATGTCGCACAAGGATATGCAGGGGCTGCGGCGCATGATGCTGGCCACCTGCGATATGCATCCGCTTTATGCCCAGTTTGGTTTTAGGCCTCTGGAAAGACCTGAGATGATGATGGAAATATCCAGCCCCGGGCTCTACATGAAGCTACCTTCTAAGGATTAACAGCGCATACACACCATTTTGATGCTTTCATTATGCCGCTTTGAAATCAAAACTACCGCTTTTTTACGCGCCTCTTTCTAACCTTAAGCTTAGAAAGTTTCAGCAATTCGGGGTTAGGCCCGTCGGAGGCGGTAGTGTTTAAAAGATTTGTAAAATGGTTTGTCGGCAGCATGCTCATCGGCTACGCGGCGATCATGGGAGCGGCATATGCTTTCCAGGAGCAGTTGATGTTCTACTTTGAGCCCGTGACCGATGATTACGAATATAGTTTCAGCCTGCCGCATGAAGAGATATTCATCGATACTTCGGAAGCCCGACTGCACGGCGTTTTGTTCAAAAACGAGTTAATTAATATCTCAGGGGCAAGCCGCCGCAACCTGGTGATTTATTACAAAGGTAACGCTGGCAATGTTGGCAGTTCCGAACGCCCTGCTAAAATTTTTCTTGATATGGGCTACGATGTACTTTCGATGGATTATCGGGGGTTTGGTAAAAGCCGTGGGCCCCTTTCCGAGCAAAGTCTGCTGGCAGACGCCGAAGTTTGGTTCGATTGGGCTACGGCACGCTATGGCAGTGACAATATACGAGTTGTGGGCTACTCCTTTGGTACTACCTTCGCAAGTCACATTGCCGCCGAGCGCGGTGTCAGCAAGGTTATGCTGTTTGCCCCGATGAAGTCTATTCTGGACATGGCTGAGCGGCGCTATCCTTTTCTGCCTGAATTTCTGACCAATTATCCACTGCGGAGCGACGAGAAGCTCAAACGTGCACCTGGTCAGGTGGTAATCTACCACGGCACCTCGGATGAAGTGGTTCCGTTTGCCTCAGGCGCGGGCCTCAAAGAAGTACTGGGACCTGACGACGAATTCTTCACCATCAAGGGCGCAGATCACTATAACGTGGCACTGCAGCCTGAGGTGCTTGCAGATGTCAACGCCCGTTGGTCGCTCCGCCGCGCGACGCTAACACAAGCGTCGCAGCCAGCAGAGCGAGGTCTTTCAAGAGAAACAGCCCGCTAGAGGCCATATAAGGAAAGCCACCCAATCCCGAGTTCCAGGCCGATGGATAAGTGATGAGGAAACTGAGGGTGACAACAAATGTGCAGGCGGTGAGCAGCAGGCCCAGTGTGAAAAGCGTCCGGTTCCACCAGCGCCCTGTCAGCAATAGCACCGTCGCAAGCTCAACCACACCTATAAAGTTGGACGCAGCCTGTTTATCAAAATGCACCGTCAGCCACCAGTTGAACACTGGGCTTGATTTGAGCAGGGGCGCAACACCTTCGGCTTCAGGGGCAGTAAACTTCATGCCACCTATCCAGCCTAGTACAAGAATGAGTCCCAGCAGCATCACCGTATCCGCATGGCGGTAGCCAAGGCGCCAAAGTGCCAAGCCAAGGAGCGTGAAATATTTTATGATACCTTGCCCTGAACCTATGGCCGGGAAACCGCCCAGACTTTCAATCCACACCGGGTTGGTGAACATCAGGCTAAGTGCACCGACGCTATAGAACACGACAAACCAGTAAGCGGTGCGCTTGAGGCGCTCCGGCACAGAATGCAGCGCGATCAAAAGGCCCGAAAGGGCTTGCAAGCCCCCAAGCCCCCACATGATATAATGTTTATAAGGCAGCAGGCTGTGCAGGAAAGCATGGCCCGCAAGCCAGCGTTCTACTGTATTGCCAGAAGCGCCGGAGATGTTCATCAGGCCAAACCAGAGGAGGATCACAGCAAGTGAAAGTGTGACAAAAACCTCGGTGAAAGTGCGGCCTGGGCGGATACGGTTTACAATGTGCAACAAGGAAGCCCCCTTAAATTTAAGCCGGAAATAGGCCGTATCGCGAAGCTTCCGTCAAGCCTATGACGCTGCGTTCACAGCCTCTTGAGCTTCTGTGTACGCTTCTTCGGCGGACATCCATGCGTCTTCAGCTTCGGTTATCTTCGCCGCGAGGTCCCCCGCCATTTTTGAATACTTGGCGACCTTGTCTTCCTGGCCTGGCTCATAGAGGCGCGGATCGGCGAGGCGGGCATCCACCTTTTCCTTCTCTGCTATCAGCTTTTCAAGCGCGGCTTCTGCGCGTTCGGCGGCACGTTTGTGCGGCGCCAGGTAGCGGCGCAGTTCAGCAGCGTTTTGCCGTGCCGCTTTTTTCTGGTTTTCCTGCCGCGGACCACGTTTTTCCGACCGGTCGCCGGAGCGTTCCTTCAAAAGATGCAGCCGGTAATCCTCAAGGTCACCTTCAAAACGCTTCACATCGCCTTTTTCGACAATCCACAAACGGTCGACACAGGCTTCTACCAAATGCCGATCATGGCTGATCAGCAGTACGGCGCCATCGTATTCGTTGATGGCGTGAATAAGCGCTTCCCGGCTATCCACATCAAGGTGGTTGGTCGGTTCATCGAGAATGATGAGTTGCGGGGCCTCAAAAGTGGCGATGGCGAACATCAGCCGTGCTTTTTCACCACCCGACAGGGATTCGACCGGCCTGTCTGCCTTGTCTGCACCAAAGCCGAACGAGCCAAGGCGGGCGCGAACTTTGGCTTCAATAGCGTCAGGCATCATTTTCTGCAAGTGGTCGAGGGGTGATGTCTTGGCGATCAGCTCATCCAGTTGGTGCTGCGCAAAATAGCCAACCTTCAGCACGCGTGACTTGCGCATTTTGCCTTCCATTGGCATCAACTTGTCAGCCAGAAGTTTGGCAAAGGTAGACTTACCGTTACCGTTTGCACCCAAGAGCGCGATGCGGTCGTCCATGTCGATGCGCAGGTCCAGCTTCTTGAGGATCGGATGACCGACCTCATACCCCACACTGGCTTCTTCAAGTGCGATCAGAGGTGAGGAGAGCGGATCAGGCTTGGGGAAGCGGAACGGTACCGTGTGTTCATCCATCATGGTGGCGATGGGTTTCATACGTTCCAGTGCTTTTACGCGGCTTTGCGCCTGTTTTGCCTTGCTGGCTTTGGCCTTGAAGCGGTCAACGAAAGCCTGAATATGGCGACGTTCAGTCTCTTGTTTGGTTTTAAGTGCCATCTGGCGCTCCATCAGCTCGCGCCGCAGTTCTTCAAACCGGTCATAACCGCCGGTATAAAGGTTCAGCTTCGCCTGTTCCAGATGTGCGATATGGGTGACAGCCTTATTCAACAGGTCGCGGTCGTGGCTAACAATAAGCACGGTGTAAGGATAACTGCGCAGGAAGTTTTCCAGCCAGATCACGCCCTCGAGATCAAGATAGTTGGTTGGCTCATCAAGCAGTAGCAGGTCAGGTTCGTTGAACAGCACACACGCCAACGCCACCCGCATACGCCATCCTCCAGAATAGCTGGAGCAGGGCCTTGCCTGTGCCTCGGTGTCAAAACCAAGGCCCGAAAGCACAGTTGCCGCACGGGCTTCTGCTGTGTGGGCGCCGATATCCGCGAGCCTGTTATGAATTTCCGCGACGCGCATGGGGTCCGTGGCCGTGGCGGCTTCTGCCTCAAGCGCTGTCAGTTCCTTGTTGGACTGCAGCACCGTCTCAAGCAGGCTTTGTGGTCCGCCGGGTGCTTCCTGGCCCACATGGCCAATGCGTGCCCGAGGCCGAATACTGATATCACCCGATTCAGGGCCCAGTTCTCCCAGAATCATCTTTAACAGCGTCGATTTTCCTGCGCCGTTTTTGCCGACAAAACCGACCTTGTGGCCTGCCGGGATATGCACTGTCGCCGCGTCAAAAAGCACACGGTCGCCAATTCTGTAGGTGATGTCGTTGATATGCAGCATGGCGGGCGAAGTATCACACAGCTCGCCAGGTGGCAATGGCACATGAACGGTCCGCGCTATAAAGCGCACGCAACGCTTGGCTTTGTATCCAATTGCCGCTATAAGGCGCGCGAATCTGTTTAACCCCCATTTTACAAGGGATAGTCACATGGCTGTGCAACGCACTTTTTCAATCATTAAACCAGATGCAACCAACCGCAACCTCACGGGTGCCGTTAATGCAAAACTTGAAGCTGCTGGCCTGCGCATCGTTGCGCAAAAGCGTATTCAAATGACACAAACGCAAGCTGAAACTTTCTACGCTGTTCACGCTGAGCGTCCTTTCTTTGGCGAACTGGTTGAATTCATGACCTCCGCGCCGGTTGTTGTTCAGGTTCTGGAAGGCGAAAATGCCGTCCTGAAAAACCGCGAAGTGATGGGCGCCACCAACCCGTCTGAAGCTGCTGAAGGTACAATCCGTAAGGAATTTGCCCTGTCAATCGGTGAAAACTCCGTTCACGGCTCCGACAGCGAAGAAAACGCAGCGATCGAAATCGCGCAGTTCTTCGCCGGCAATGAGATTGTTGGCTAAGCAGCCGCTTTTAATGCTTTAGAATGAAAAAGGCCGGGAAATTTCCCGGCCTTTTTATATTGCGAAGTATTGATGCCTTACGGCACGGGGCTGATAAGGCCGACCTCGGGCAATTCAACGTCTTCCTTGACCGCAACCTTGTTGCCGGAAACCCGTACCTTACCTTCGGCGATAAGCTTCACTGCTGCCGGATACATGCGGTGTTCATATTTCAGGGTTTTCATGATCAGGCTCTCTTCGGTCTCATCGGGCGCGATAGGGATCGCCGCCTGCATGATAATTGGACCGTTGTCCATTTCCGGCCGGACATAGTGAACGGTACAGCCCGCGAACTTCACACCGTCTTCGAGCGCACGAGCATGTGTGTGCAAACCCTTATAGGACGGCAGGAGAGACGGGTGAATGTTGATCATGCGGTCTTTCCAGCGTCCGACAAAATCTGCCCCGAGCAGACGCATAAAGCCAGCGAGACAGACAAGTTGGACCTTATGATCGCTGAGGCATTCATGGATGGCGTCTTCGAACGTGGGGCGGTCCTCATAGCTTTTATGATCAATGCAGACAGCTTTGATGCCCGCCTCGCGAGCGCGGTCAAGCCCCTTGGCTTCGGGGCGATTGGATATGACGACCTCAATCGTTGCCGGGTAATGCTCGCTCGCACAGGCGTCAATCAACGCCTGCAGGTTGGTGCCGCTGCCGGAAATCATGACTCCAAGGCGTAGTTTGCGCACAAGCCTATCCTTCTGCTGTAATGGCTGACCAGTCCTCGGTCGCACCCCATGTATCAGCCTTTCCGGTTACCCGGCATTTGGGTGAGCCGTTGCCTTCGGTAATTTTGCCGATAACATAAACTGTTTCACCTTCAGCTTCGAACAACGCTTTTGCAGCCTCGGCATGCTCGCTTGCAACAACCGCCACCATACCGACACCACAGTTGAAGGTACGCGACATCTCAGCGGCCGTTATATTACCTTCTTGCTGCAGCCATTCAAATACCGACGGCATGGACCATGCGCCACTGTCAATCTCGGCCACGGTATGCTTCGGCAGCACGCGCGGCACATTCTCAAGGAAGCCCCCGCCCGTTATATGAGACAGCGCCTTCACATAACCTTCGCCGATTGTGGCAAGGCAACTTTTGACATAAATTTTTGTCGGTGCAAGCAGGGCCTCACCCAGTGTCACATCAGCAAAAGGCGCTTTTTCAGCGTACTGAAAACCTTTGTCTGAAACGATACGGCGGACAAGCGAATAACCGTTTGAATGCGTGCCTGTGGAAGCAAGGCCCAGCAGCACGTCTCCGGCTGCGACGGTGGAACCGTCAATCATACTACCGCGTTCAGCGGCACCAACCGCGAAGCCTGCAAGGTCGTAATCCTTGTCCTGATACATGCCCGGCATCTCAGCCGTCTCGCCACCAATCAGGGCACAACCTGCTTGCCGACAGCCCTCGGCAATACCAGCAACAACCTCTGTCATCTGAGCCACATCAAGGTGCCCCGTGGCCATATAGTCCAGAAACAGAAGCGGTTCAGCGCCTTGAACCACCAGGTCATTTACACACATGGCGACAAGGTCGATGCCGACAGTATCATGTTTGCCTGCGTCGATAGCCACCTTCAGCTTTGTGCCAACGCCGTCATTCGCCGCGACAAGTATGGGGTCCTGAAAGCCCGCGGCCTTCAGGTCAAAAAGACCGCCGAAGCCGCCAAGCGAGGCGTCCGCGCCGGCGCGTCGTGTCGACGCCGCCAAGGGTTTAATGTTTTCGACAAGTGCTTCACCGGCATCAATATCAACGCCAGCCTGTTTATATGTGTATGATTGAGTATCTTGTGCCACGATCGAGACCTGTTCTGCCGTAAATAAGGCAAATTTTGCTGTCATCTTTTGAGCACTGGCAATTGCCTGCTCAATTGCTATAAGGGGGCGTTATAGGGGCGCCGCGCCGGTTATGAAAGAGTTTATGCGTAACTATTTAAAAAATAGCACAGTTTTGGCGCTGGCCATGGCTTTTATCGCCAGCCACCTCATTTTGTTTATTACAGGCGGGGCGGCAGCGAAAATTCAAGGTGATTCAACAGACCTGCTTTATACCATCCGCGACATTAAAGTGGATGAAACCGCCGCCCGTGCCAGCCAGGCAAGGCAAACTGCGCTGGAGAAAGCGGAGGTATTGGCATACCAGAAATTGTTGCAGAAGTTGGTGCAGGAGGATGGCCGACAACGGCTTCCCGAACTGAGTAATGCTCAAATTCAGTCCCTTGTCACCGCGATTGAGGTTGTGGAAGAGCAGTCATCCTCAAGACGTTATCTAGCCACGCTTAATATACGGTTTGAGCCCGAGCTGGTGAGCCAGTTTCTTGCTGACAATCACGTGCCCCATATACTGAGTACGGGGCAGGGCATGCTGGTGCTTCATGGCCATCGGCGTGGGTTTGACGAAATCCTGTGGGAGAGAGACCCTGTACTTGAAGACGCTCATTCGCGGGTCGATTGGGTAAACCGTATCCGCCAATATGTTTTTGCTCGCGGCGAGATCCGCGAACGTGCCGCAGTTACATTTCGTGAGGTACAGGCGCTGTCAGTTCCGCGAGCACTTGAAATTTCGCAACTCTACGGCGTTGGTGATGCGCTTTTGATTTCAAGTGACTGGCAGCCGTCCGCGTATGGGCCGACCTTGAGCTATCGCTACCTGTCAACGGATGGCGATACTGGCGGAGAGGGCCAGATAGAGGGCGCGCAAGGCGAAGCAGAAGCTGTTGCCCAAATGTATGAAGCTGTACTCAATACAATTGACGGTCAGTGGCGAAGCCAACTTCTTGTGGATACGGGCGTGGAAGGGCAAATTGAGACATTGGTGCCGACGACATCGCTTGAGGTGCTGACAACCGTTCAGAGGCGACTTGAAGACGTAACCCTGATACGGGATATCCAGACGAAACAAGTGGGACTTCCATTCAGCAAGATTTCTTTTGCCTATACCGGGCGCGAGGAACAACTTATCCTCTCTCTCCGATATGCAGGCCTTGAACTCGGATATTACGGACAAGACCGTCTTCTTGCTCCGGCCGACGGCCAGCAATAGCGACAACCAACGGGGGCTGGTATGAACAAATGGTTCTGGATAGGCGGCTTGGCAGTGGCCGCTGTTTTTTTCTATTTAACACGGGGTGTCCTCCTGCCGTTTCTGGCCGGGCTTGCGATAGCCTATTTTCTTGATCCATTGGCTGATCGGCTGGAAGCGCGCAATATGTCCCGAAGTGTGGCGGCCGGGTTGGTCATCACAGTGTTCTTCTTGCTTCTGCTTGCTATCCTGGTGGCGTTTTGGCCGGTTCTACAGTCCCAAATTGTTGCCGCTTCGCAGAAATTGCCCGAAACCTTCGCCACCCTCAAGCCGCGGTTTAACGATTGGATGGCAGGCCTTTCCGCGCGTTTCAGTTTGGATATCCCTCACGATGTTGACGGCCTCATATCCACGTTCTCAGATGAGATTATGGCCAAGGTGCGCGACGCTGCAACAGGTGCAATCAAAGGCGGAATCGCAATATTCAGCGTGTTGTCGCTTGTGCTTATCTCGCCGGTTGTTGCCTTCTATCTGTTACGCGATTGGGACAGGATCATTGCCAAGGTTGATAGCTGGCTTCCTGAGAAGACCGCGCCAACGGTACGGGAACAAGCACTGAAAATTGATACGGTGCTCGCGGGGTTTGTCAGGGGGCAGATACTTGTCTGCACTGCAATGGGCGTGCTTTACGGGGTCGGCTGGGCGCTTGTCGGGCTGGATTTTGCGCTGGTACTGGGCGTACTGGCCGGGGTGATGTCATTTGTTCCTTTTGTAGGGGCGTTGTTTGCGGCGGCTGTGGCCGTTGCCATTGCAATCGGGCAATGGGGCTTTGACCCACTCCATATTGCTATGGTGATTGGTGTGTTCTTTGCTGTTCAAACCATTGAGGGCGGCTTTTTGACTCCTAAGCTCATTGGCGGAAGGGTGGGTCTGCACCCGGTGTGGGTCTTGTTTGCCGTCTTCGCGGGCGGGGAAATAGCCGGGTTTGTTGGCGTGCTGGTTGCGGTACCGGCAGCGGCGGCGATTGCGGTGCTCGTGCGCTTTTATATTGACCATTATCTGGATCATTATGAATTGCAGCCCAAGGCTAATGCTGCGGAGGCACCGCCCATAGACATTCCCCCGTCAAAAGAGAGTAATAATGATGATGGCTGACGAAATGGCACAAATACCGCTGGATCTGCCGCATAAACCGAGCTTTGAATGGGAAGATTTTGTTGTTTCACACTCTAATGAAGCAGCTTTCGGTACTTTGGATAGCTGGCCTGACTGGCCTCATCACGCTGTTGCGCTTATAGGCCCGCAATCGTCGGGAAAAAGCCACTTGTCTTCAGCATGGCTAAAGCGGGCAGATGCCGTGCGCATAGACATCAGCCAGGAACTGGACCGCGTGCCGGAAGGCCGCTCGATACTGGTGGAAGACGCGGACACCGTCAACCTCAACGAAACCGCGCTTTTTCACGTTTTTAACTGGACCAAGGAAAATGGCAGCAGCCTATTGATTACAGCAAAAACACCGCCGAACCGTTGGTCGGTCGCGTTACCTGATTTGCGCTCAAGGCTGGCAACCGTACATATCGCGGAGATAAAAGAGCCTGATGACCATTTACTTATGGTTCTTCTGGTAAAACTATTTTCTGATAGGCAGTTACAGGTTGATCTTTCAGTAATAAGTTATGTTTTGCCTCGCATTGAACGGTCATTTGATGCAGCAAAAGCGCTTGTAGAGCAGCTGGACAGGCTTGCTCTGGCGGAGAAACGCAAAATCACCCGTGCATTGGCCAAAGCTTGCCTTGACGCCTGAGCACGGCAATAATTGTAACATAGTTCAGTTATGGCAACGCATTCCCCACGAATGCAGGAGCAAAGATGATGGCCGACGGCGACGTAAAACAGACCCAGATCAATACGGCGGCTGCCGGTCAGAAAGAGGCGTCGGCAACGAGGCAGGGCGATAACAACCTGCCCAGCCGCGAGGAAATTGCCACACATCTCGCCCAAACACCCAAAGCAGAAAAATTCCTGAACCGTGAATTGAGCTGGCTTCAGTTTAACATGCGCGTGTTGGAAGAAGCTGAAAACACTCGCCACCCTTTGCTCGAACGACTGCGTTTTCTCTCCATATCGGGAAATAACCTTGATGAATTTTATATGGTTCGGGTCGCGGGGCTGAGAGGTCAAAGCGACATGAAGATCGAAGTTTGTTCTGACGATGGGCTGACACCTTTCCAACAGCTCCAGCAGGTAAATGATCTTGCAGAAACCCTGATGGCGAAGCAGCAGCTTGTCTGGGTGCAGCTTCGAGCGGAGATGAGTGATCACCGCATTCAGGTGCTGGATGGAAAAAGCCTGCCCGAACAAGACCACGACTGGATTGAAGGCTATTTTCTCGAAAACGTCTTACCTGTCCTGACGCCGATTGCGGTTGATCCGGCGCATCCATTTCCTTTTATTCCCAACCTTGGACTTACCATGGCCTTGTCCATGGTCCGCAGCGCTGACAACAAGCCCATGGTCGCACTTCTGCCCGTTCCACGTCATGTTCAGCGGTTTATTCGCCTGCCGGGCCAAGGTGACGTGCGCTTCATCCCGGTCGAAGACATGTTAACGCTGTTTCTGGACCAGCTATTCCCTGGTTACCGCTGTGAGGGCAGTGGTGTTTTCCGCGTGGTTCGCGATAGCGACATCGAAATAGAGGAAGAGGCTGAAGATCTTGTGCGAGTCTTTGAAAGCGCACTGAAACGCCGACGTCGTGGTAAAGTCATTCGGTTGAAAATCGACTCCCGGATGCCTGAAAAGCTACGCAATCTTGTTGTTACCAAACTCGACGCAGACACCGAGACAGTTGTGCTTGTCGATGGCATTGTCGGGGTCAACGACACCAGTGAATTGATTGTCGACGACTTCCCCGACCTCAGGTTTGTGCCCTACAACCCGCGCTATCCTGAGCGTGTACGCGATTTTGGCGGCGATATATTTGAAGCGATCGCCGCCAAAGACTTTGTCGTTCACCATCCCTACGAGTCGTTTGAGGTCGTTCACCATTTTCTGCGTCAGGCCGCACACGATGATAACGTTGTTGCAATCAAACAAACCCTGTACCGCGCAGGGTCCCAGTCACAGATCATCCGCGCATTGATTGAAGCCGCAGAAGCTGGCAAATCTGTCACAGCTGTCGTTGAACTCAAAGCCCGGTTTGATGAAGAACAAAACATTAAGTGGGCGCGTGACCTCGAACGTGCGGGCGTCCACGTGGTTTTTGGCTTCATCGATTTGAAGACACATGCAAAAGTGTCTATGGCGGTCCGGCGGGAAAACGGCAAACTAAAAAGCTATTGCCATTTTGGCACCGGCAACTACCACCCGGTTACAGCACGTATCTATACCGACCTGTCGTTTTTCACCGCAGACCCAGCCATCGCGCGGGACGCCAACCGCATGTTCAATTACCTGACAGGCTATGTAGAGCCTGCGGGCCTTGAAAAGCTTATCCTTTCGCCGTTTGCACTCAGAGATCAGCTAATCAAGCTCATCGACAGGGAAATTGAATTTGCACGCGAGGGCCGACCCGCCGCGATCTGGGTGAAGCTTAATTCCCTTCTGGATGCAAAGATTATCGACAAGCTTTATGAAGCGTCGTGCAACGGTGTAAAAATTGAATTGATCATCCGCGGTATTTGCACGCTCAGACCGGGCATCAAGGGGCTTAGTGAGAATATACGCGTGCGGTCAATCGTCGGCCGGTTCCTTGAGCATGCTCGTATCTGCTGTTTCGGGAATGGCTACGGACTACCCTCGAGGCAGGCGAAGGTATTTATCTCGTCGGCAGACTGGATGCCCAGAAACTTTGACCGGCGTGTTGAAACACTGGTACCGATCGAGAACCCTACCGTCCATGATCAGATAATGGGTCAGGTAATGGCTGCGAACCTCAAGGATAATGCCCAATGCTGGACAATGAACTCTGATGGTTCCTTTGATCGGGTAGTCTTGAAGGATAGTGAAAAAGAGTTTATTGCTCACCACTATTTTATGACCAACAGTTCTCTGTCTGGTCGTGGTAAAGCGCTGGGAGGAGACCGCAAGATCGAGCCGGTAATCGCCTATGACGTCAAGGAATAAATTGTATGTTTGAAGCCGTGGCGCACCTCGACCAATATCTCGCTGTGATCGATATTGGCTCAAACTCGGTTCGTCTGGTCGTTTTCTCCGGCCTGCGGCGAGTGCCTGATATCATCTTCAACGAAAAGATGATGTGCGGTCTGGGTTCCGAGGTGGGGTCAACCGGACGCATGGGTAAGGCGCAGATCAAACTGGCAATATCCACACTCAAGCGTTTCAAGGCCCTGTGCGACCAGATGGATGTAAAGCGCATTCACGCGATTGCGACAGCTGCGGTCAGGGATGCGAAAAACGGCCCGGCCTTCGCCCGGCAGGTCAAACGCGAATGCGGGCTTGATATAAGCATCATTGAGGGTGGGGAAGAGGGCAGACTATCTGCGTCTGGCGTACTGTCAGGCGAACCTGGTGCCACAGGCCTCATGGGAGACCTTGGTGGGGGATCGCTTGAGTTGGCTCAGATGAAGAACGGTGCTGTCATCCATACAGTCAGCCTGCCTATCGGGCCATTGCGGCTCATGAGTAGATTTGGTGCGAACCGCCGTGATATCCGGCGTTTCCTGCGTGACGAATTAGCCAAAATCGATTGGTTGGCGGATTGCTCAGGCCAGAACCTCTATATGGTCGGTGGCGCGTGGCGGAATATTGCCAAGCTGATGATGCGCGAGAAATCAAACCCGCTTCCTATCCTGCATGGTTACCGCTCAAGTCGCCGTGAATTTACCGATTATTGCCGCCGCTTAAGCCGGTTAAGGCCGCAGGACATCCCTTTTGGCGGTTCGCTGACTGAGGCACGCCGGGAAGTACTTCCCGTTGCGGCCATCATCATGGCGGAAGTGCTGGCTGCAATTCGGGCGAAAAGTGCCGTGGTCTCAACCTACGGCCTGCGCGAAGGCTTCCTCTTTGACAAGCTTGACGCCGACACTCGCAAAATGGACCCCTTTATTTTTACCTGTCATGTGCTTGCCGCGGAACGCTGCCGTTTTCCTGAACACTCCGAAACGATCTACCAATGGACGCGGCCATTGTTTCACCGCAAAATCCATGATTCGCTACACCGGGACAAGCTGCACCACGCCATATGCCTGCTGGGCGACGTTGCCTGGCGCGGGCATCCTGACTTCAGGGCAGAAAAAGCGGTTGAAACAGTACTGCATGGCCATTTTGTCGGGCTTACACACCGGGACAGAGCTTATCTTGCTGTGGCGCTTAATCAGGCATACGGTGCCGCTATTGACGCGCCGCACGTATCTCATATCCTGCCGCTTCTCAATATCAGTGAACTACTTGAGGCACGTATGATGGGGGCGGCGCTGCGCCTGGCACAGCGGCTCTCCGGCGGTGCCGTCACGGCACTAACCGTTTCGCGCCTCAGAGTGAGTAAAAGTAAACTGATGCTGGGCGTGCCCCGCGTATACAAGGACATCACCAACGAGGTGGTACTGAAACGGCTGACTCAACTGTCTCAACTCATGGGCCGCAGGCCGGTGATTGAGTTCCCGAAAGATTTGAAGGCGCCGGCTTAGGCGTCTTCGTCAGCTTCTGGTTCATCTTCCTCGACAAGTTCTACCACATCAATGTCGCCGTTACGGGCTGTCAGCCCAAGATCGCCCTTCATCAGCTTGACAGCATCGGCGCCAAAAATCTCATAGCGCCAGCCATGCATGGCCTTGATATCAGTGCTTTCAGGCTCGGCGGCCCAGTTCTCAATATCCTGTGCGTTCGCCACCATACGAGCTGCTACCTTAGCATCCTGACATTTGATTTTCAGCAGAACCTTCAGGAGGTCCGCCATCGGCGGCGTTGCCGGGCGTGGTTTGGCACGCTCAATATGTGGCAGTTCACTGTCGGGAATGTTCATTCCGGCCTCGAGCGCTTCCATCAGGCTTTTACCGGCTTTTGACCGGCTGAAACCTTTAGGTATACCGCGGATACGATCAAGTGCGGTTTCATCCTTGGGCGGGTGCGCTGCAATTTCAAACAGTGTCTCATCTTTGGCGACACGGTTGCGTGGCAGGTCGCGTTCTTTTGCCTGCCGTTCACGCCAAGCAGCCAGCTCCTGCAATAGGCCGAGAAAGCGGGGTTTGTTTGTACGCACCTTAAGGCGTTGCCAAGCGTCCTCCGGTGCAATCTCATAGATGCCGGGGTCGCGCAGGGTTGCCATTTCTTCATCGACCCAGCGTTCACGCCCAGTGGCCTTCAACTCGCCGGCCAGACGACGATATATTGTGCGCAGGTAAGTCACATCACCCAGTGCGTAATGCAGTTGCGTGTCAGAAAGTGGTCGCTTGGACCAATCGGTATAACGTGCAGACTTATCCAACTGCGCTTTGGCGATCTTGGTCACCAGTGTTTCATAGCCGACCGAGTCGCCAAAACCACATACCATGGCGGCAACCTGCGTATCGAAAACAGGGGAGGGCAGCTTGCCCATCATCAGATAGAATATCTCCATATCCTGTCTGCAGGCATGCATGACCTTCAGCACGTTTGGATTATCGAGAAGATCCATCAACGGCGCGAGATCAAGCCCGTCCGCAAGCGGGTCAATGGCATGCGGGCCTTCGTCGTCAGCGACTTGCACAAGGCAGAGCTTGGGGAAGTATGTGTTGTCGCGGAGAAACTCGGTATCAACTGTTACAAATTCGGCTTGCGCTAAACGCTCGCAAAGGGTCCTGAGTTCATTTGTGTCCGTAATCGGCTGCATCGAAATATCCGTTGTTGTTTGCGGCATCTAATACACAAGGATGGCGCAGCCGTCACCCTTTCTCTACAATCCTGTGATCGTGGTCTTGACATTCGACATCATTCATGCGCTTTTCCGGGCCAAATTTGTACAAATTTTGTACACGGATAAAGACTAAAAAAAGATCGTAGGACATCATGCACGCTTATCGTTCGCACACCTGTAACGAGCTTCGCCACAGCCATGTTGGCGAGACTGTCCGCCTTTCCGGCTGGGTTCACCGCAAACGGGACCATGGTGGTCTGCTGTTTATTGACCTTCGGGACAATTATGGCATCACTCAGCTCGTGTTCGACACCGATAGCGCGAGTTTCGCGGCTGCGGAAGCTGTTCGCGCGGAAAGCGTGATCCGCATCGACGGCCGCGTGAAAGCCCGCACGGAAGACACAGTCAACAAAGACCTGCCCACGGGCGACGTTGAAATCTATGTCGACGACATGGAACTATTGTCCGGCGCTGGTGACCTGCCGATGCCTGTCTTTGGCGACACAGAATATCCTGAGGATGTGCGGCTGAAATACCGTTTCCTTGATCTGCGCCGCGAGCGCCTGCACAAAAACATCCTGCTGCGGTCGGGCGTTATCAACAGCCTGCGTCGCCGCATGGTTGAGCAGAACTTTACCGAATTCCAAACACCGATCCTTACGGCATCTAGCCCCGAAGGCGCGCGCGACTTTCTCGTGCCAGCGCGCCAGCATCCGGGCAAGTTTTATGCGCTGCCACAAGCTCCGCAACAGTTCAAACAGCTGATCATGGTCTCCGGCTTTGACCGTTATTTCCAGATCGCACCGTGTTTCCGTGACGAAGACGCCCGCGCCGACCGTAGCCCCGGTGAGTTCTATCAACTCGATATCGAGATGAGCTTTGTCACACAGGATGACGTCTTCAACGCGATTGAGCCTGTATTGGTTGAGGTGTTCAAGGAATTCTCCGACAAGAAGGTTACCGAAGCACCGTTCCCACGCATCGCGTTCAGGGACTCCATGCTGAAATACGGCAACGACAAGCCTGACTTGAGGAACCCGATTGAAATTCAGGACGTAACGGAAATTTTCCGTGGCTCCGGTTTTGGCATTTTTGCCAGCATGGTTGAAAACGGCTCTGTCGTGCGCGCCATTCCGGCACCACAGGCGGGCCTCAAATCACGCAAGTTCTTTGACAGCATGAACGACTGGGCGAAGCGCGAAGGTTTTGCGGGTCTTGGCTACATTAACATCAAGGAAGGTGTGCCCGGAGGCCCGATCGCAAAAAACCTTGGTGAAGAGCGCACCCAGCAGCTTGTTGAGCAGCTTGGCCTCGGCGCCAACGATGGCGTCTTTTTTGCCTGTGACAAGGAAGCTGGTGCCGCGAAGCTGGCCGGTGTAGCGCGTACAAAAGTAGGCGAAGACCTCGATTTGATTGCCGATGACGAGTTCAAATTCTGCTGGATCGTCGACTACCCGATGTTCGAGTATAACGAAGACGAAAAGCGTATCGACTTCTCGCACAACCCGTTCTCCATGCCGCAAGGCGGCATGGAAGCCCTGGAAACACAAGACCCGCTGGATGTGCTGGCGTACCAGTATGACATCGTCTGTAACGGCATTGAGTTGTCGTCAGGTGCGATCAGGAACCACCGTCCGGATGTGATGATCAAGGCGTTTGGTATCGCGGGTTACGATGAAGCCACCGTTGAAGCCGAGTTTGGCGGTATGCTGAACGCGTTCAAATATGGCGCGCCGCCGCATGGTGGCCTGGCACCGGGCGTTGACCGCATGGTCATGCTGCTGGCTGACGAGCCAAACATTCGCGAAGTCATCCTGTTCCCGATGAACCAGAAGGCGGAAGACCTGATGATGGGTGCGCCCTCGACCGTCAGCGCGAAACAGCTCAGGGAGCTGCACATTCGCTGCGTCGAGCCGGTGAAAAAAGAAACCGAATAAGGTACAGAGATGGGGCCCGCGCGGCCCCTTCTTGCCATTTAAGGGCAGGGCGCGGGCCTTGCTCACCTGCCCGCACCAATAGTGAGACCGGTTGATGAAAGACAAAATCCTTATCCTTGATTTCGGTTCGCAGGTAACTCAGCTTATCGCGCGGCGTGTACGCGAAGCTGGCGTTTACTGTGAGATTGTTCCCTTCAACAAAGCCACGGAAGTTTTGGGCAGCTTTAACCCGGCGGGTATCATCCTTGGTGGTGGCCCGGCCAGCGTGACACACGAAGACACGCCGCGCGCGCCTGACCGTATTTACACCATGGGCATTCCCATTCTGGGTATCTGCTACGGTCAGCAAACCATGGTTTCGCAGCTTGGCGGCAGCGTCACAGCGTCCGACCATCAGGAGTTTGGGCGCGCCTTCGTTGACGTGAAACAATCTTGCGCCCTGTTTGAAGGCGTTTGGTCCGTCGGCGACCGCGAGCAGGTCTGGATGAGCCACGGTGACCATGTGGACCGCCTGCCAGGCGGCTTCAAAGTTGTCGCAACCAGTGAGGGCGCCCCATTTGCGGTTGTTGCCAACGATGAAAAACGTTTCTATGGCGTTCAGTTCCACCCAGAGGTAATGCACACCCCTCACGGCGCACAACTGATCCAGAATTTTGTTAAAAACATCTGCGGTTGCCCCGGTGACTGGACCATGGCCAGCTTCCGTGACACCAAGATCAAGGAAATCCGCGAACAAGTCGGCGACGGCAAGGTCATTTGCGGTCTATCCGGTGGTGTGGACAGTTCCGTGGTCGCCGTGCTCATCCACGAAGCTATCGGTGACCAGTTGACCTGTGTATATGTCGATCATGGCCTGATGCGTCAGGGCGAAAGCGATCAGGTGGTGAACCTGTTCCGCGAGCACTACAACATCAACCTTGTGCACCGCGATGCGTCTGACCTGTTCCTTGGCGCGCTCGCCGGTATCAGCGACCCCGAGACAAAACGCAAGACCATCGGTAAGCTGTTCATCGACGTGTTTGAAGAAGAAGCACGTGCTGTAGGCGGCGCAGATTTCCTTGCTCAGGGCACGTTGTACCCGGATGTAATCGAAAGTGTTTCCTTCATTGGCGGACCATCGGTGACCATCAAGTCACACCATAATGTGGGCGGCCTGCCTGAGCGCATGAACATGGACCTCGTGGAACCGCTTCGCGAGCTGTTCAAGGACGAAGTGCGCGAACTGGGTCGTGAATTGGGCCTGCATGACGACTTTGTCGGCCGTCACCCGTTTCCGGGGCCCGGGCTTGCCATCCGTATCCCCGGTGAGATTACCCGTGAGAAGGCGGATATCCTCAGAAAGGCGGACGCTATCTATCTTGAAGAGATCCGCAACGCAGGGCTATATGACACCATATGGCAGGCTTTTGCCGTGCTTCTGCCGGTGAAAACCGTTGGCGTTATGGGTGACGCCAGAACCTATGACCATGTTTGCGCACTGAGGGCCGTAACGTCCACCGACGGCATGACGGCAGATTATTACCCATTCCCACATGACTTCCTTGGCCGCACGGCCACGCGCATTATCAACGAAGTGCGCGGCATCAACAGGGTCGTCTATGACATCACGTCAAAACCTCCCGGAACGATTGAGTGGGAATAAGGGTTGCTAACCGCCGGATTCACCTCCGGCGGACGCCTTTCATCCTGCCAGCTATATCTTTGCTTTTTATCGTGCTGCACACTATATGTTCAGCACCATCGGTGATGCACCTATTGCAGTAAGGAGAGGCCGCCATGTCGACTGAACCCAAAGACGTATCTGTGGATGCGCGCCCCAAGCGCCAGCAAACCGCCAAGAATATCGCGCAGATGAAGGGCGGCACCCCCATTGTGTGCCTTACGGCCTATATTACGCCGATGGCGGCGCGGCTCGACAAATACTGTGACCTGCTGCTCGTAGGGGACAGCGTCGGCATGGTCCTATATGGACTTGAATCGACCTTGGGTGTCGATGTGGAAACCATGATCCGTCATGGTCGCGCGGTATGCCGCGGCGCAAAGCAGGCCCTTGTTGTGGTTGATATGCCTTTTGGTTCCTATGAGGAGTCCAGGGAGTTGGCGTTCCGCAATGCTGCGCGCATCCTGTCTGAGACCGGGGCAGGCGCTGTTAAGCTTGAGGGCGGCGTAGAACTGGCAGACACGATAAAATTTTTAACGCGGCGGGGCATACCTGTACTGGGGCACGTCGGTCTGATGCCCCAGTCGGTTCACACCAACGGCGGTTACGGCGCGCGCGGGCGCAGCGTGGATGAATGGCAACCAATTCTGGAAGATGCAAAGGCTGTTCAGGACGCTGGGGCCTTTGCTGTGGTGCTTGAAGGGGTGGCGGAGCCATTGGCGCGCAAAGTCACCGAAGAAATTGCCATACCAGTGATTGGTATCGGCGCATCAAATGCCTGCGATGGCCAGATTCTGGTGACAGAGGACATGCTTGGCTTGTTTGCTATCAACCCGAAATTTGTAAAGCGCTACGCTGAGCTTGCAGCAGGGATTGAAGACGCCATAGACAGTTATGCCCGGGAAGTACGGACGCGAGCTTTCCCCGGCGAAGAGCATACCTATAAGATGCGCGGCTCAAACTCCTGAAACCGAACCAGCACCCCCTGAAACGTGCGCCCCGGTTGTCCGTCGCTCTCTTGTAAGCAGGTTAAATGGTCATGGCGATTGTCTATTTTGCACCCGCTACAGATAAAGCGATTGGTGGCGTTAAAGTCATCTACCAACATGCGGCATTATTGGCCGAGCAAGGTGTGGAAGCCTGTGTTTTCCATCCTGAACAGCCTGATTTCACCTGTAGCTGGTTTGATCACGGCGCAGAAATCAAACGTGATACTGCATTTAACCTCAAGGACGACTTTTTTGTCGTGCCGGATGTATGGGCAGGTACGACTGGCCTGCAATGCATGGCAAAGAGGATGCACTTCGGCATTTTTGTGCAAAATGGCTACTTGTTGTCTGAGGGGCGAATGTCAGACGGCTACGACAGCCTGAGCCGTGCCTATGAAGCGGCGGATGTGATTCTATCAATTTCTGATGATACGACTGAGATGATCAGGTTGGCATTTCCGCAGCTTCCCTCGGAAAAGATCATGCGTGTCCAGCTCAGTATTGGCCCCGCTTTTCGCAATAGGCGGCGCGGCAATAAACAAAAGCTTTTAAGCTATATGCCTCGCCGGTTGCCGCAGCACTCCAAGCTGCTGCGTTTCTTTTTGCGCCCATATTTGCCGCAGGGCTGGCAATTTGCAGCCATTGATGGCGCCCACGAGGCCGAAGTTGCGGCCGCGTTGTCTGCAAGCTCGGTCTTTTTATCTTTTTCCTCGCTGGAAGGCGTTGGCTTACCGCCTCTGGAGGCGGCCTTGAGCGGTAACGTGGTTGTCGGATACACCGGTGAAGCGGGTAAAGAGTATTTCCGACCGCCGCTCTTCAGAGCTGTCGACAGCGGCGACCTCAAAACCTTCGTACAACAAACCCGTGCTGCTATCGATTTCATTGAGAGTGGCAAAGCCGATTCCGCGGCCTTTGAGGACGACATTGTGCGATTGGACGACATGTTTTCCCGCGGGCGTGAGGCCGAGAGGTTATTGGCATTTGCAAACAGCATCAGAATACCGCGCAAATGAGCGAGCAAAATGCACATTTAATGCCCAATTATAACCAATTGACCACGCCGAAAAATCAACACAATCCGGTGCTCTGCTAAATAGTGTTTTCTAGGTTTGCGTCTTGGCGAGGCTTTGGCTATTGTAGCGGCCAATTCACAAGGCGTTTGCCCAATATTAACGGTCTAATAGACGCCGCCTCCGTTTGATAAGAGAGGCGGCTTTGTCTGGGGAGTATAGTGTGTCGGACCTGAATTCCGATCTTCTCACGCAGGAAGTCGATGATGAAGTGCGCCGCGAGCGCATGCACAACCTTTGGAAAGCGTATGGCAAGTATCTTATCGGTACTGCTGTCGCTATCGTGGCTATTGTCGCTGGTACCGAAGGCTATGACGCATACACCAAATCTGAAGAGCAGAAAAACTCGGCAGCATTTGAACAGGCAGTTGAAGCAGCCTCGGCTGACGGCGCAGATGCCTTGAAAGTCTGGGAAAACTCCGCCCCGTCAATGCGTAGTGGATATGGCGCGCTGGCACAGCTTCGTCTTGCCGCCGCCGCGATTGATGCCGGACAGCCGCAGCGCGCCCTGGACGCATATGACGCTCTCGCAGCAGAAAGCGGCGCGGATACAGCCCTGCGCGACTTTGCGCGCCTGCAAGCCGGTATGCTGATGGCAGGGAAGATGAATAAGCCTGATGATGCCCGCGGTCGCCTGGCGACAGTCGCTGTAAAAGGTAACGCGTGGTACTTCGCAGCCCAGGAACAATTGGCGTTGATTGATCTTCGGCAGGGCCGGCTTGAGGACGCCTTGTCAAAGTTTGCCTTGCTGGCTGATGACGCGGAAAGCCCTCAATCGCTGAAGGCACGCGCCAACCAGTTTCGGAGCTTCGTTGAAGCCAGACAGATGATGTCCGGTGATGTGACGCCAGCCCTAACCACCCCACCGGCGGCTGATGAAGCATCAACCGGCACCGAAGACGAAGGAGAGGCGCAGTGAGTTCGCCCATGAATAAAGTTTTGCGTTTCGGCCTTCTGGGGATGACTGCGTTGGCAGTAGCCGCGTGTAGTGGCGGCAGTAAAAAACCGCGCGGCAAATATGATGACGAGGGCCGCGAGCGGATCGCCATTTTGAGCTCGACCCAAATTCTAGATGCAGATAGCGGCATTGCCAGTCTGCCTGTTGTGCTGCCGGCTCCCTACACAAACGGTAACTGGGCACAAGTCGGCGGGAACCCATCCCACCGGGTTCAGCATCTTGACCTGGCTGACAGCCTTTCGCTCGCATGGCGCCGTAAGATCGGTGCAGGCAATGACAAATACGAACGCATGGTAGCAGGCCCGGTGTCAGCTGATGGCCGCGTGTTCGCCGTGGATACCCGCGGCGGCGTAACCGCTGTTGCGCTTTCGGATGGCCGGCAACTTTGGAAAAACGACCTCAAAGATGTCTCTAAAGAGCGCAGCGATGTCGGATTCGGCGGCGGCGTTGCATACGCAGGCGGAAATCTATACGTCACATCCGGCTATGGTTCTGTTGTGGCACTGGATGCAAAAAACGGGCGGCAAATATGGCACCATAAGGGCGAGGTTCCATTCCGCGGTGCACCAACCGCATCGGGTAACCGGGTCTTCGCTATTACACATGATAACCAGATGCTGGCTTTCAATGCGGCGGATGGCTCGGTCATTTGGGAACAGGTTGGTATTGCTGAAACGGCTGGCATGCTTGGTGCCGCCAGTCCTGCGTATGATGGCACAGCCTTGATTGCGGCCTTGTCCTCCGGTGAGTTGATCGCGCTTCGTGGTGCTAATGGCCGTATCCTGTGGCAGGATGCGCTTTCAAGTTCCCGTCGCCTGACCCCCTTGGCCACACTGTCGGATATTGACGGTGAACCGGTCATTGATCGCGGCAAAGTATATGCCGTCAGCCACGCTGGCAGTATGGTTGCCATCGATATGCGTAGTGGTGAGCGGTCCTGGGAAGCTGATATCGCAGGCGTTAACATGCCATGGGTTGCCGGTGATTTTGCTTTCGTCACGACGATCGACAGCCAGATTGTTGCCGTCGCGCTTGGTGATGGTCGTGTGCGCTGGGTTTCCCAGCTACAGCGATTTGAAAATCAGGAAAAACGTCGCGACCTGATCAAATGGAATGGCCCAGTTCTGGCCGGTGACCGCCTGCTGGTGACAAGCTCGCACGGTTATGCCGTGAGCCTCTCGCCATATACTGGTGCGGTTCTAAGCGCCGTTGAAATGCCTGCGGGTAGTTCCACAGCGCCAATTGTGGTAAACGGCACCTTTATTGTGCTGACAGACACGGGTGAACTGGTCGCCTACCGATAGGCGACAGTACCTGACTGGCCTTAAGTGGCCTAGCCGAAAGATATTACAGATGGGCTTTACAGTTGCCATTGTTGGTCGTCCCAACGTTGGGAAATCGACTTTGTTCAACCGACTGGTTGGCAAAAAGATTGCCATTGTCGACGACACCCCCGGTGTAACGCGTGACCGGCGCCGGGGCGAGGGGCGCATTGCCGACCTTGAGTTTGACATCATCGACACAGCTGGCCTTGAGGAAGGCGAAGCCGGGTCGCTACCCGACCGCATGCGCCGCCAGACCGAGATCGCACTGCAAGAAGCCGACATTGCCTTGATGCTGTATGACGCCCGCGCGGGCGTGACATCAATGGACGAGCATTTTGCCTTGTGGCTGCGGCGCGGCAACAAGCCGGTAATCCTTGCTGCAAACAAATGCGAAGGTAATGCGGTTATTGATAATATCTATGAGGCTTACGCGCTGGGCCTGGGCGAACCAATCGGACTGTCCGCTGAACACGGCGAAGGACTTGGCGAGCTATATGCCGCCATCGTTGCCGCCCTGAAAGGGCAGGGAGTGAACCCTTATGAAGGCGAGGACGATGAGTTTGCCGACGGGCGACCAAAGAATGTCGACACCGGCCCCACAGAGGGCGACATGGGGTATGAGTTTGTTGACCCAGAGGATGCTGAAGAGGAAATTCGTCCGCTCAGGCTCGCAATTGTAGGACGGCCAAACGCGGGCAAATCAACGCTTATCAACGCCTTGGTTGGCGAGGAACGCCTCATAACGGGGCCTGAAGCCGGCCTGACGCGGGATTCGATTGCGGTTGACTGGGAGTGGGATGGCCTGCCGGTAAAGCTGTTTGATACCGCCGGGTTGCGCCGCAGGGCGAGGGTTACCGAAAAGCTCGAAAAACTATCGGTCGCCGATACAATGCGGGCTGTACAGTTTGCCGAGGTAGTCGTGCTGCTGCTGGATGCCGAGATTGGCATTGAAAAACAAGATCTCAAGATCGCCGAACGCGTTGCAGACGAAGGTCGTGCGCTGGTTATTGCGCTCAATAAATGGGACGCCGTTGATGACCGCCTTGAAACCCAGCGTCAGCTCAAGGATGCACTAACCCGCAGCCTACCTCAGCTCAAGGGCGTCAAAATTGTGAACTTCTCTGCCTTGACTGAGGCTGGCATTCACAAATTGATGCCCGCCGTCGCAGAGGCCTATGAGATATGGAACGCACGTATTCCAACGTCAGCATTCAACCAGTGGCTAACGGATACACTGGAGAAACATCCTGCACCTTCGGTTGCCGGGCGGCGCATCAAGATTCGCTACGGTGCACAAATCAAGACCCGCCCGCCAACCTTCCTGTTGTTCTGTAACAGGCCGGATGACCTACCCGACAGCTATAAGCGATATCTGGAGAATGAGCTGAGGCGGGACTTCAACCTGCCGGGCGCACCAATCCGCATGCTGTTGAAGAAGGGTAAAAACCCCTATGAAAGCCGCCGCAAGAAAAAGCGGTAACAGCCACAGCTTTATTTTGACGCCGTGCCAAAGCGCATTATGATCATGTGTCATGAGGCGGCTCACATTCTTTCTTTTGATCAGCTTTGTTTTCAGCGTGCCGGGACGCGCTGAAGATCAGGCCGTTGTGTTTGCGACTGACTGGAAAGCGCAAGCAGAGCACGGCGGCTTTTATCAGGCTGTTGCCAAAGGTTTCTATAAAAAGCGCGGCCTTGATGTCCGCATTCGGCCCGGTGGCCCGCAAACCGATAATCCCCGGCTTATGGCGGCGGGCGCCCTTGATATCGCCATGGCCTCCAATAGCTTTCAACCGCTGAATCTGATCGGCGCGGGCGCGAGGATTAAAGTGGTGATGGCGTCCTTTCAGAAAGACCCTCAGGTGTTGATGGTGCATCCCCATGTGGACGCGGCCTCTATCGGTGATCTGCGCGGTCGGTCTGTTTTTATCTCCGACAGCGCCGTGGCGACCTTCTGGCCCTGGCTTGAAGCCAAATTCGGCTTTCAGGGAAGCCAGATCAGAAAATATACCTATTCGCTGGCACCATGGTTGGTGAATAAAAATACAGTGCAGGAAGGCTATCTATCGTCTGAGCCCTATACTGCCATGCAAGCTGGCGTGACACCCAAAGTATTCCTCTTCGCAGATGCCGGCTACCCAGGATATGCCAGCATGGTAATGGTACGTGACGACTACCTGACATCACATCGCAGTGTCGTAAAAGCCTTTGTCGCAGCCTCAATCGAGGGCTGGCAGGATTATGTCTGGGGCGATCCAGGCCCAGGAAACTCGCTTATTTTGAGAGACAACTCTGAGATGACACCCGACCTGATCGCGTTCGCGATCGGAAAAATGCGTGACAACGCCATGTTGGGAAACAAAAACAATGTTGGCCAGATGGAAGATGCACGCTGGGCCAGTTTTTATGAAGAAATGTCAGCGCTTGGTATTATTGAGCGCGGCCTCGATGTCAAAAATGCCTATACGCTTGAGTTCCTGCCCAGCGAAGCCAAAAACTGATGTTAAGGGTATCTTCGCTTAAATTCGCTTACCCTGAAGCAGAGCGGCCCGTCATCAACAATGTGTCCTTTGACGTGCGGGCAGGGGAGATTGTCTCGCTTCTCGGGCCCAGCGGCTGTGGCAAGTCCACCATATTGCGCCTTGTCTCGGGGCTGTTGCCTGCAAACGAAGGCGCCTTAGACTGGCCTCAGGGGCAAAAGCGACTGTCTTTTGTGTTTCAGGATGCCGCGCTTATGCCGTGGGCGACGGTGCTTGAAAACGTATTGTTACCGCTAAGCCTGACAGGCATTAGCGCGCAGGATAAGGATGCCGCGCTGCATACGCTTCGTGCGGTTGGCCTCGACGGCTTGGCCGCCCGCTATCCACAAAAACTGTCTGGAGGCCAGCGGATGCGGGTCTCCATCGCGCGGGCGCTTGTCGCCCGACCGGAACTTTTATTGCTTGATGAGCCTTTCGCTGCGCTGGATGAAATCTTGCGGTTCCATATGAATGAAATGTTGCTCAAGCTTCGCCGTGAACAGGGCTGGTCAGCGCTTTTTGTTACGCACAGTATTTATGAAGCTGCATATCTTTCTGACCGTATTTTAGTCATAAAAAACGGCATGATAAAAGGTGAAATTAAACCAAAACTTGATAGAAGAGCGCCGGTATCCGAGCAGCGCAGTTCTGCGGCCTTTACCACTGCTGTCGCCGAAACCTCAATGCTGCTGGAGGCGGAATCATGAAGCGCGTCCTTTTCCCGCTTCTGGCGCTTTTAGTCATTATCCTCATCTGGCATTTTTGGGTCGCGTCCGGTAGCGTGCCCAAATTCATCCTGCCGTCGCCAGCTTCAGTGGTTAACGCTTTTTTTGAAAATTTTGTGCCCCTGATGTCCGCGGCTGGCACGACCCTCAAGGTAACACTGGTTGCTCTTGTCGCTGCTGTACTTAGCGGCGTCCTGCTGGCGCTTGCCTTCAGCCTGAGCCGCACCGTCGAGATCACCATTTATCCATTCGCCGTAATTCTTCAGGTGACCCCTATCGTTTCCATCGCACCACTGGTGTTGATATGGGTCGGCATCGATCATGTAGAGCGGGCGCTTGTGATCATTGCGTGGCTGGCCGCATTTTTCCCTATCCTTGCCAATATGTCGGCGGGTCTTCGGTCTGTGGACCCTAACCTGAACGACTTGTTCACGCTTTACGGTGCAACACGGTGGCAGCGTTTCTGGCGCCTTCTGTGGCCTACAGCCTTGCCGTATCTGCTGGCAAGCTTGAAAATAAGCGGTGGCTTCGCCCTTATTGGTGCCGTCGTTGCTGAATTTGTCGCCGGCTCTGGTGAGGCCACAGGGCTGGCCTGGCGCATTCTTGAGGCAGGCAACCGCCTGCAGACCGACAAAATGTTTGCCGGCCTCATCCTGCTAAGCCTGATGGGAGTTACAATTTTCTATAGCTTTACCACGCTCGAAAAATGGGTGCTGCGGTATAGAAAATAGCAAGTGACGCGACACAATGTCGCTTGTCTGCAATCGCCAGAAAGGGTAGCAAACGCACATGATGTTTCAAACGAGAGATAGGGACCGCCGGGCGGTCGGCATGTGGCTGCTGTTCATGGCGGCCCTTGTGTTCATCATGGTTGTCGTTGGCGGCGCAACACGGCTGACGGAAAGCGGCCTCTCAATGGTTGACTGGCGGCCGGTTACCGGTGTTCTGCCGCCGATTGGCGACGTGGAATGGCAGGCCGAATTTACCAAATACAAGGCCAGTCCTGAATACAAACTCAAGAACTACGGTATGGACCTTGAGGATTTCAAGGGCATATTCTACTGGGAATGGGCGCACCGCCTCCTTGGTCGACTGATCGGGTTATTCTTCTTTGTGCCTATGGTCTGGTTCTGGGCGCGTGGCCGCGTACCTGACGGCTACAAGCCCCGTCTGGTCGTTTTATTCGTCATGGGTGGTCTTCAGGGGTTGCTTGGCTGGTATATGGTTAAATCCGGGCTTGTGGACGAACCTGCTGTCAGCCATTACCGCCTAACCGCGCACCTTTCACTTGCCCTGTTGATTTTTGCTGCGCTGTTCTGGACCGCTCTGTCGCTCCTGAACCCGTCGCCGGAACGAACAACAAAGACCATCAAGCGCCTCAGTCATGTAACCGCCTTGGTATTGGTGCTGCAGATCGTGATGGGGGCCTTGGTCGCGGGCCTTAAGGCCGGGCATATATTCAACACCTGGCCGCTGATGGGAGATAGCTTTGTCCCCGAGGGTCTGCTGGCGATGGAGCCGGTGTGGCGCAACTTTTTTGACAATGCTGTCACCACGCAATTCGACCACCGTATCGGCGCCTATGTGTTGACTGCCCTTACTTTTAGCTTGCTCTGGCTTGGGCGTGATCACAGTTTTCGTCTGAAAAAAGGCGTCTATGCCTTGACGGCGGCGGTGTTACTGCAAATGTTTCTAGGTATAACAATGCTTCTTAAAGAAGTTCCCGTCAGTTGGGGTACCGCGCATCAAGGTGGCGGGGTATTGGTGCTGGCGGCAATAATATATCTGATGCATATGCAGCGAGGGAGGACAGCCCAGTGAGTGAGAATACAGCGAGTAAGACTACCGAATTTGTCACCATGTATGTGATGGTCGAAAGTGAAGATGTTGCGGTACATATAGCAACCGCGTTGGTCAAGGAACGGCTGGTTGCCTGTGCCAACGTCAATGCCGGCACCCGGTCAATATATGAATGGGACGGTATCATTCAGCTTGATAATGAAATTACGCTGTTCATGAAAACCATGGCTGACAAGGTGGATGCGGCCATTGAGCGTATCAAGGAAATGCACAGTTATGAAGTGCCGTGCATTACCGTTTCTCCCATTGTGGGGGGCAACCCTGATTACCTTGACTGGGTGCGTCATCAGGTCAATGCCACGTAAAAGCTTCTATTCCAGCCAAAGATTATACAGGGCGGCATTATTGTCGCCCGCTTTGCCGACATGAAGGGTGCCGTCCTCGATAATCAGGGCATGACCCGCACCCGCTTTACCCCACAGGTTCCCTTTCAGAAATACGGTCATGCCAAAGCGGATACCATAGTCTTTCGCTTTTGCAGGCAGGGCGTATTTCATCCAGGCGTCACCTTCGGTGATTTTCCCGACATCGGCCTGCCACGCCGCTTGCGGTGGCGCATCGCCGATGTAGCCTCGCCACGGCGCGTTCCAGCTTGTGCCAGTTAGAAAACCGGGCACCAACAACACCTCCACGCCTTCTGCAGCCAGAAAGCCGCTGGTATCGTCAAACCAGCTATCCGCGCAGATAAGCACGCCGAATGTCTGTGCGCCCGCGTTAAAAACCGGTAGGAATTCCGCCTTGGACGCAGTGGTAAAGCCTGCCTCCGCAGGAATGGGGTGCACTTTTCTGATGGCGTCATTTTGCGGCTTGCCGTCAGGGCCAAAGACAAAACCGGCATTGAATATGGGGCCATGCCCGTAGCTCAGGCTGTCAGCATATACACCCGGAGTCATCAGCGTACTCGAACCCGCAACCAATGTTACACCGTACTGACGCGCCAGATTGGCAAAAACCCTAAGCTGGGCATCAGCAGACGCACGGGTACGGGTGCGAATGAGGGCTGCCGTGGCTGCGTCTTCTTCATCAAAGATAAAAAAATTCTTCAAAAACTGAAGCAGGTTATGGCTGATGATGGGCAGCATCGCCCCACTGGTCGTTGCGGCATTATAGACCCGGCTTTTCTGCCCCGTGGCCATAAGCCAGGTACCTATATGTTCAGGCAGGAGAACAATGGTGCCTTCGCCCAGCCAACCTTTATCGCGCGCAATGTCGAGATAGCCGCCCAGTTTCTGCTCAAACCTCTCAGGCGTGGCATAGTCCTGCGGCTCCATATAGGGCTCAATCCCTACCACGTTGCCCGCACCGGTATCGGTGCCATAACTGGCGCTATGGTCGAGAAAAAGGGCAGGCGCGTCGCCAAGATCAGGCTCAAAACCGGGCCAGAAAAGATAGAAGGCGGCGACCGCAGTCACCGCCAGAAAAATCAGTTTCTTTTTGTGCTTTGCCATGGGGCCAGCATATCAGGCGTCAGAAAGTTTGACGACCTGTTTGCCGAAGTTGTTGCCCTTCAGCACATCGATGAAGGCTTGCGGGGCATTTTCGACTCCTTCAGCCACGCTTTCGCGGTACTTGAGCTTGCCTTCCCCCAGCCAGCCAGCGCCCACGCCGACCCACTCGCGGCACAGGTCCGGGTAGTTGGAGACGATAAAGCCTTGCATGCGCACACTGCGCCCAACCAGCACGGCCATGTTCCGCGGACCAGGTGGCAGTTCGCTCAGCTTGGCGTTATACATGGAAATCATGCCACACAGGGCGACGCGGGCGTTGAAATTGAGGCTGTTGATCACCGCTTCCAGCACCGGACCGCCGACATTCTCGAAATAGACATCAATGCCCTTGGGATTGGCCGCGCGCACAGCTTTATAAACATCTTCGGTTTTGTAGTTGAAGGCCGCGTCAAAGCCGAGTTCATCCTTAAGGTATGCCACCTTGTCGTCCGTGCCTGCGCTACCCGCCACGTGACAGCCCATGTTTTTGCCGATCTGGCCAACAACCTGACCGACGGCACCGGATGCCGCCGAGACGAAGAGTTGCTCGCCTTCCTGAAGCTCAGCAACACCTTTAAGGCCCACATACGCTGTCATGCCAGGCATGCCGAGGATGCCAAGGTAATACGACAGGGGCGCCAGATCAGGGTCCACCGGCTGGAAACCTTCGCCGGTCGTCGTCATGTAATTTGCCCATAGGCCCATGCCCACAACATATGTGCCCTCCGGGAACTTACCGTCGTTGGATTCGATGACCTTGCCAACAACACCCGCCTGCAATGGCTCGCCGATCTGGAACGGCGGCACATAGCTTTTGACATCGTTCATGCGGCCGCGCATGTAGGGGTCAACCGACATATAGGCGATTTCCAGCAACATCTCGCCCTTGGCGGGCTCTGGCATCGCAGCGTCGGCCAGCTTGAAGTTGTCAGGGCTGACCCAGCCATCCGGACGGCTGTTCAGCAAAATCTGTTTATTACTCATGATAAATGTCCCCTTGAATATATGACGGGTGTTTTGGTTATCTCATGATATGGGGCAGGGCGAGGTATGGGCAAGTTCACGCCCGAAAATGCGTTATAATATTGGGGTATTTATATACCTCTTTTTTAACATATTGTTTTTAAATACCTTTTCAGCGAAGGGTGCGTTAAAAACAGTTTGACAGTTCTCAGATTATGCCTATATTCCCGGCCAATGCGATGCGGGCCCGTGTTCTGGCCTCGCGCGTTTGAGTTCAACACCGGATTTTCCGGTAACCGAGGCAAATATTGCGATGAAAACATATTCCGCAAAACCTTCGGAGATCGAGAAGAAATGGCTCGTTGTCGACGCTGAGGACGTAGTTCTCGGCCGTCTGGCACAAGCTATTGCTGTCATTCTCCGTGGGAAGCACAAAACCACGTATACCCCGCACATGGACTGCGGCGACAACGTGATTGTCATCAACGCTGAAAAAGTAAAGCTGACCGGCAAGAAAATGGCCGACAAGGTTTACTACCGTCACACCGGTCACCCTGGTGGTATCAAGTCGGCAACTGCTGGCGAGATCCTCACCGGTCGTTTCCCGGAGCGTGTGGTGGAAAAAGCTGTTGAGCGTATGATCCCGAAGGGTCCGCTTGGCCGTCAGCAGATGCGCAACCTGCGTGTATACGCCGGTGGCGAACACCCGCACACGGGTCAGAACCCTGAGGTTCTCGACGTTGGCGCAATGAACCCGAAGAATAAGAGGTAACCAACATGGCTGACCTTCAGGACCTTAAAGAAATCACCGGTGCGGCTGACGCTGCTGTGGTGGAAGCTGCGGAAGAGCGCAAGCCGGTTGTTGACGACCAGGGCCGCTCCTACGCAACCGGCAAGCGTAAAGACGCTGTTGCCCGCGTTTGGGTAAAGCCCGGTTCCGGTAAAGTGACCGTAAACGGTCGCGATCAGGAAACTTATTTCGCACGTCCAACGCTGCGTCTGATCGTGAACCAGCCGTTTCAGGTCGCTGGCCGCGAAAACCAATATGATGTTATCGCAACCGTTAAAGGCGGTGGTCTTTCAGGCCAGGCTGGTGCGGTCAAGCACGGCATCTCCAAAGCGCTTCAGCTCGCTGAGCCGGAACTGCGCGGCGCCCTCAAGGCTGCTGGCTTCCTGACCCGCGACAGCCGCGTTGTTGAACGTAAGAAATACGGCAAGGCAAAAGCCCGCCGGAGCTTCCAGTTCTCCAAGCGTTAAGCGTCTACACGTTTCTGTTTCGAGTTGCAGTTTCGAGTATCTTATATTCTGTACAGAGTACCAAAAGGCCGTCCTTCGGGGCGGCCTTTTTTGTGCGGTCCCCGCCGTATTTATCACTTCTTTATGTGCGCAGGCTTTCTCAGGGCCGAATGTTTATGACGATGCGAATAGCATTCGCCTGATCATTTACCTCAGGAGCGCAAGATGCACAGAAACCTTAAAACCATCAGCCTGCTACTTGGCAGCGTATTTGTCATTCAGGCCTGCACCACCGACCCATACACAGGTGAAAAGAAGGTCTCCAGCACAGCTATCGGAGCCGCTATCGGTGCAGCGGCTGGCGCTGCAGGCGGTGCCATTGTTGGTGGCTCAAACAAACGAAAATCAGTGCTAATCGGCGCGGGCATCGGTACGCTGGTTGGTGGTGGCGTTGGTTTCTATATGGACCAGCAGGAGAAAAAGCTACGGGAGCAGTTGCAGGGCACCGGGGTACAGGTCGTGCGGGACGGCGACAATATCATCCTGAACATGCCCGGTAACATCACCTTCGATACCAATAGCTCTGTCGTGCAGCCAAATTTCATGGATGTCTTGCATTCGGTGTCCCTGGTGTTGGATGAATACGAGAAGACCTATGTTGATGTGCTGGGCCATACCGATAGTTCAGGTACCGAGAGTTATAATATGCAGTTGTCGCAGAACCGCGCTCAGGCGGTGGCAAGCGTTCTGACCCAAAAAGGCGTGGAACCCGCCCGCCTTGTCGTCCGCGGCTACGGCGAACAATACCCCATCGCAAGCAATGATACAGCGAGCGGTAAAGCCCAAAACCGTCGTGTGGAAATTGCCCTTTCTCCGCTGGTGGAGTAAATGCTTTAGCCGCCTGACATTATCGGGTCTGGATAGTGCCGGTGCACGTGATATATGATAGAACATAAGCCACGTTCGACATGGAGATATTTCCTATATGCAGGGTTTTCTGGATGAAACACAGACTGATACTGGTGCTGTTCTAGGGCTGTACGGGGCAGGCGGATGCGCCCGCGATATTATGCCGTTCGTGCGCCGTCAGTTTCCGGGCAAGGTCTATTTTATTGAGACAAACCCGGAAAAAACAGAAGTAAACGGTTTACCGTTAATTTCAGAGGATGCGTTTTTCAAGCTTTCGGCAAGGCCGCTGTATTTTAATGTGGCAATTAACGATTCCCTCGTTCGCGAGTCCATTGCAGAGCGGTGCATCGCCCGTGGTGCCACACCAGTATCACTGCGGGAAAGAAATGCCACAGTCTATGACAACAACACGATTGCGACCGGCGCGATCCTTAATGCCAACACCACGGTGACAAGCAACGTGGTTATTGGCAAGTTTTTCCACGCCAACATATATTCCTATGTAACGCATGACTGTGTGATCGGTGATTATGTCACCTTTGGTCCGCGGGTCGGCATCAACGGTAACGTGCATATCGGCGACCATGCCTATATCGGCGCAGGTGCCACTGTGAAGCCGGGAGATGCTGCTCGTCCGTTACGTATTGGCAAAGGCGCTGTCGTTGGTATGGGCGCCGTCGTGACCAAGGATATTGACGACGGTCAAACCGTCGTTGGCAACCCGGCCCGTGTTCTCAGACCCTAATGATCGTGGCCGCAGTCCGGGCCGTGAACATGCTGTTGCTGATGGTCTCCATGGCCGTGATTGCAGTTTGGTCCATGAACATGGAAGCCTGATTGCTTAACGTATTTGCGCATCTTCTTGATCAACAGGTCGCGCTTCATTTTGGACAGGTGATCCAGGTAGGTACGACCATCAAGATACTCCATTTCATGCTGTAACACCGTCGCTAGCCAGCCATCAGCATCCAGTTCCTGTGTCTGACCTTCCAGGTCCAGATAGCGTACCCGCACCGCATCGGGTCGGCTCACTTCTGCTGATATGCCTGGAAAACTCAACGACGCCTCTTCACGCTTGCTTGTCGTGTCGGACTGCCAAAGGATTTCAGGGTTTATAAATACAAGCGGTTGCCGTGTGCCCTCCGGTTGAAGGTCGAGCACAACGATACGCTTTAGCAGGCCAACCATGTTGGCGCCCATACCTATGCCCCGGTTGCTGTACATAATTTCCAGCATTTCATCGGCATAGCCTCTAACTTCGTCCGTCACAGCAGAGACAGGTTCGGCCTTCTTGCGAAAAACCGGGTTGGGAGCAATGATCAGTTCAAGGGATGCCATCGTGTTCGACTTTCTGAAAATATGCAGGAACGGCGGATAAAATACGTGTTTTTTTGCGAAATACCAGCCAGCATTTTTGCCTGATGTTTGTGGTCCATTGAGTTCGTCTGGTCGTACCGCCTTAATGTGATCACATTTCGCTTGCCCACGAAGCGCCACGCTGGCACGGTTAGCAGCTACCATTCACAAGGAGACGGATAATGTCCGCGACAGGTATTGTCAGTTTTAAAGCCACACAAGCTGATATCGAAGAAAGCCCGATCGCGCCGGACAAGCTGATTGAGGGCCACCCGCAACAGCGCAGTGAAAATTATCACACCAGTGCGGATGAGCACTTTTTCAGCGGGTTCTGGTCCTCCACACCGGGTAAATGGCATGTCAATTATGCCGGGGAAGAAGAGTTTTGCCATCTGCTTGAAGGGGAGATCATTCTCGCTGATCAACAGGGTAACGAAAGCCGCTTCAAAGCAGGTGACCGCTTTGCCATCAGCGAAGGGTTCACTGGAACCTGGGAAACGGTGGTGGCGTGTCGCAAGCTCTATGTGATTGCCCTGAAAGGGTAAACGGGTCGCATTTACGGCACATTCAGATGCTAGGCAAGGCGCATCAACTATGAAATAGTGCCGACTGATTATCCAGCGTAGCCAACGGAGAGACCAATGAAAAAAATGCTTCTATCACTCACGCTCGCGACAATGATGCCGCTTGGCGGTGCATTGGCCAGTGACGCGACCCCCTCTGCTCCGGATGCTGAGGTCTACTTCATCAGCCCCACGGACGGCGCTACGGTCACAAACCCGATAACGGTCCGCTTTGGCCTGAAGGGAATGGGGATCGCCCCCGCGGGTACAGAGCGCGAGAATACAGGACACCATCACCTTCTTATCAATACCGATATTCCGCCGCTCGATGAAAATATCCCGATGGACGATCAGCATGTTCATTTTGGCGGTGGACAGACCGAGACCACGATCAAACTCGCACCCGGCCAGCATACCCTCCAGCTTCTGCTGGGTGATATGTACCATCTGCCTCATGACCCGGCAGTGTTCTCCCAAAAAATCACCATCACCGTCACCGAATAACCCGGCCCAACGACATTCCCGTTAAAATTCCGGCGATATCGCTGCAGTCCAACGCAGGGGGCCGCCGGTTTTGCCCACTTCAGGCTTATTGACGTGGGCTGCATAAGTTTTGGAGCGCATCACACATAAGACGCGGGCCTGTGAAGATCCGCCGCACAAGCACGGCGCGCCATCGGCCGGAAATTGTTAATATACATGCCAACTATGGTCTAAATTTTCCTTTCTTTTTAATGATATGCAGCTTTAAGCTATAGTAAATGCTGAAACATCCTGCAGGGCGGAGTAGCCAGTGCCACATCTGATTATTGAATATAGCAGCAATGACTATAGCAACAACGACGTGCCAGCCATGATGCATGCGGCACACGCCGCCGCGATGGATTCGGGCCTGTTTCAGGAACACGACATCAAAGTTCGCGCGTTTCCATGTGATCACACCCTGGTTGCTGGTCAGCCAGCCAGCCTCATTCATGTAACGGTGTATTTGCTTTCAGGACGCGATCAGGACACACAGAAAATGCTGGCAGAAAAGGTGCTGGAGCATATGGCCACGCTAAAGCCTGAGCCCAGTTCACTTAGTGTTGATTGTCGTGACATGGACCGGACAGTTTATACAAAGATAACAGCACAACCCTGAAACAGGGAAATGGGGGGACCAATGAAACTCACACAATCAATGATTACTGCCGTGGGCCTGATCGGGCTTACCGGTGCGGCGAGTGCCTCAGATACCACCGGCCACCTTGACCCTCCAACGGAGGTGCAGCGCTTGCATACAATGGTCTCGGACGTCTCCGCCGACAGGATTGAGACTGACATCCGTAAACTGGTTTCCTTCGGCACGCGCCATTCACTGTCCGACACCAAATCGGCAACCCGCGGTATTGGGGCCGCCCGCCGCTGGATCCAGGCCGAGTTCAACCGCATTTCTCAGGGCTGTACGGCAAAGCTTGAGGTTTATACCGTGTCCGATACCGTCACCGGGCGGCGGGTGCCTGAGCCCACGGAAATTGTTGACGTTATCGCTGTACAACGCGGCATTCTGGACCCTGACAGGGTTGTGATCATGTCGGGTGATATTGACAGCCGGGTCTCCGATCCCTTGAACGGGACGGACGACAGCCCCGGCGCCAACGACAACGCATCCGGCATGGCGGGCACCATCGAAGCCGCCCGCGTTCTTTGCCAGACCAAATTTCCAGGCACCATTGTCTATGCCGGCCTCTCGGGCGAGGAGCAGGGCCTTTATGGCGGCCGTATACTGGCCGACCATGCCCGCGAGCAGGGCTGGCGCATCATGGGCGTGCTCAACAACGACATGATCGGTAATATTGAAGGCATTAATGGTGTCATCAACAATACAACGGCTCGCGTTTTCTCTGAGGGCACGCGGGATAACGAAACGCCGGAAGAGGCGCGCATTCGTCGCTTCTCGGGCGGTGAGGTCGACAGCCCCAGCCGTAACATCGCCCGGTTGGTTGACCGGCTCGCCGACGCCTATATTCCCAACCTTGATGTCATGATGATCTACCGCCTTGACCGCTTCAGTCGCGGTGGCCATCACCGGCCCTTCAATGAAGCTGGCTGGCCTGGCGTGCGCATCATGGAAACCAACGAGAATTATAACCGGCAGCATCAGGACATCCGCACCGAGGGTGGTATCGCCTACGGTGACGTTATCGAAGGCGTAAACTTTGACTATGCCGCCAAACTTACCGCGCTCAATGTGGTAACCTTGGCATCAATGGCCGGCGCCCCGCCATTCCCGGCTGATGTTACCCTTAAGGGAGCGGTACAGCCTTCGACTACCCTCAGCTGGGACATTCGGGGCGACGAGCGCGAACGCGCCAACCTGAAGGGGTTCCGAATCTATTGGCGCCTGACAACAGACGCCCAGTGGCGCTGGAGCCATTTTGTCCCCGCTGATAAACGCAGCCACACTCTTGAGAATCTTGTGGTGGATAACTATTTCTTCGGGGTGGCATCGGTCGCCAATGACGGGCTGGAAAGTCCGGTCGTTTTCCCAGGGCCGATGGGTGCATTTGATACCATGCCAGACGCACCGTAAAACATCGGAAAACTGCACAGTTGATGCACAAGCCCTGCACAGACTCTGCTCGGAATCGACACAGATTTTGCCCAAAAAGGCAGTTTTGCTGCACAGTTCTGACACAGATGTGACATGACGTGAGTAGCCCGCGTGTTATATGAATATCTCGCCTATCAATGTGTGAGGTTGCCGTGGCCCAATATAAGTATTTCGTGCTTGCTATCCTGTTCACTTTCTTCTCCAGTGTACCAGGTGCTTCAACTGAATCCGGCACCACGGCGCAGCCTATTGCCGAGGCTGTTGCCAGCCATAGTACCATGCGGGTATACAGCGAACTCAATGGCCTGAAACCCGATAGTATTCAATGGCTTGCGGTTGAGATCGAACCACGGCAAGGATGGCATTCTTACTGGAAAAACCCCGGTGACAGTGGCGCTGCGCCCATACTGGACTGGCAATTACCTGCCGGCATTTCGGCGTCTGAACCGCTCTATCCCACACCGGAATATATCCCTGTGGGACCGCTCGCCAACTACGGGTATCACGGAACATCAGTCATGCTTGTTCGCCTCGCCACGGGCAGTAATCCTGCATCAGGCCCATTGCGGCTGGAGGCTGAGTGGCTTACCTGCGAAGTGGAATGCGTGCCACAATTCGCCGCGCTTGATCTCGATACGTCGTCGACGCAGGACGGTGCAAAAGCTGTTGTAAACGCTGAACTTTTTTCTCAAGCTCGGGCGAGTTTACCCAATCCTCCGTTCTGGAGTTCAGGCGTAGAAATAGCACCAGACAGCAGTAAGCTGACAGTCTATATGGCGAAATCTGATGTCCCGAACATTGAAAATGTAAGATTTTTTGCGGGCACCGACGGACTTGTCTCTTACGCTGCACCGCAGGCCTGGCGCTGGTCAGACGAGGGGCTTGTACTTAACCTCATCCGCGAAAATGGGGCTCAAGCCCCTGAAAAAGCAGACGGATTACTGGTTATTGAAACATCGGGCGGCGCAAGAAGCGCTTATGAACTCTCTCCAAAAATAGATATGTCCGCTCCCGCACCAGCCCCTGCAGAAACCCTCCAAACACAGGCGGCACCGATGCCTCTCTGGCAAGCCGGTCTTTTTGCCTTGCTTGGTGGCTTGATTCTTAATCTCATGCCGTGCGTGTTCCCGGTGTTATCGTTGAAAGCCTTTGCCTTCCTGTCCGCCAATTACAAAACGGAGTCCAGTCGAAGAAACGAAGGGCTAGCCTACACCTTGGGCATCTGGGTAAGCTTCATGGTCATTGTCGGCGCCTTGGTGGCGCTTCGCACAGGCGGCGCAGCCATCGGCTGGGGTTTTCAGCTTCAGGAACCGTTGTTTGTTGCGCTAATGATGGTCCTGATGACCTTCGTGGCGCTCTCACTGTCAGGCTTTTTTGAGCTGAGCCTTGGTGTTGAAGGAGCGGGACAGAATCTGGCCGCCCGTGAAGGCATGCAGGGGGCGTTTTTCAAGGGCGTTTTGGCCGCGCTGGTGGCTACCCCGTGTACCGCACCGCTCATGGCCCCGGCCATAGGGTTTGCGCTAACGCAGCCGCTGTTTACAGTCTTTGTTGTGTTCTCACTTCTTGCGTTGGGTCTCGCGCTACCATTTCTTGCCCTTTCATTCATCCCGGCCGTAGCGCGCATCATGCCGCGCCCCGGTGCCTGGATGGAAAAAATGAAGGAAGCATTGGCGTTCCCGATGTATCTGACCGCTGCTTGGTTGCTCTATATCTTTGACAGGCAGCTTGGGGCAGTTGCGACATTGTTGTTGCTGACCGGACTGATCATAAGTGTCTTCGGCATCTGGCTTTTCAAGCAAGGGCAGGGCAAGGTTCTGAGGGGGGTTGCCTGCATCTTCGTCATCGGCGGCCTTGTGTTTATCGCTACAAAGCCTTGGGGAAACCTGTCCGGTGACACCACTCAATTCTCCGCGCTAGAAGACGATTACAGCGACGAGCGCTTGGAAGAATTGCGCGCTGCGGGCAAGCCGGTTTTTGCATATTTTACCGCAGACTGGTGCATCACATGTAAGGTGAATGAGCGCATGGTTCTAACCACCGATGACATTCAGGCAAGCTTTGACAAGGCTGGTGTTCACGTTCTCAAAGGTGACTGGACAAACCGGAACACAGAGATCGCGGCCGTGCTCGCACGTTACGGGCGTGCCGGTGTCCCTTTGTATCTGTACTTCGAACCAGGGGAAAATGACGCAATCATCCTGCCTGAGATTCTTACCAAAGGAGCTGTTACCGCAGCAGTAGAAAAAAGGAGCTAACGATGAAAAACGCACTTTTTAATATACTTGTTATATTTTCCTTGAGTTTTACATTAAGTTTGAGCGCTGCTGCTTCACCGGAAATCGGGGCAGAGGCACCTGCATTTACCGCGACAACCAGTAATGGCCAGGAGATCTCGCTTGAGAGCTTTCGCGGCAAGCCCGTGATGCTTGAGTGGACCAATCATGATTGCCCTTTCGTGCGGAAACACTATGAAAGTGGCAACATGCAGCGCACACAGCGTTCACTCACCGAAGAGGGTGTCGTCTGGTTATCAGTTATATCGAGTGCGCCCGGCGAACAAGGACATGTCTCCCCCAACGAAGCGAATGCATTGACCACTAGCCGCGGAGCCTATGCAAACCACGTGATACTTGATCCAAGTGGTACAATCGGGCGACTTTATGCTGCGAAAACCACCCCGCACATGTTTCTGATCGATGAAGAGGGAATATTAAAATATATGGGTGCAATTGATGACCGCCCCTCCGCTCGCGCTTCCTCGCTTGAGGGCGCCACCAACTACGTGCTTGCCGCTTGGGAAGCGCTAAAATCAGGCGAGGCGATAGAAAATACCAACACAAAACCCTACGGCTGTTCGGTGAAATATTCGGCCGGACACTAGCGGTAGCATCTCGCTTTTCGGCTTTTTTCTTGTGTTACAAGAAGATAGACGGAATTAAGGGTGTGTTAAGCCTATTGATTGACACTGAATGAACTGTAAGATGCATTTAAGCATGTGTCTGAAGTATCAGGCTTCATTTTTTTAAAACGCGGGGCAGGCCCACCATATGTTCCTAATAATCGGTCTTGTAGTCGTCCTTGTGATGGTCTTCGGCGGCTTTGCTTTGGCAGGTGGCAAGTTCACCATCATTGTAAAAGCTCTGCCGTTCGAGTTGATGATCATCTTTGGGGGATCAATTGGAGCGTTTATAAGCGCCAATTCTACAGGTGTAATGAAAAAAGCGCTGGGCGGAATTGGCAAGGTAATGAAAGGCCCTCACTGGAAGGCTGATGATTACCGTGATCTCTTGTGCCTGATGTTCCTACTTACAAAAACCATCCGTACCAAAGGTGTGGTGGCGATTGAAGCTCATATTGAGAACCCCGAAGAATCCAAGATATTTCAGCAGTTTCCCCGAATCGTGGAAGACCATCATGTGGTGGAATTTATCTGCGATTATATCCGCATGATGACCATGAACTTTGACGATCCAAATCAAATGGAAGATGCAATGAACGCGGATCTGGATAAGCATCATGCAGAAGAACACGAGCCACAACATGCATTGCAAATAATGGCAGATGGCCTGCCTGCGGTAGGTATTGTTGCAGCTGTTCTGGGCATTATCAAAACAATGGCTGCAATCGCCGAGCCTGTTGAAGTGCTGGGTGGCATGGTGGGGAGCGCGCTTGTCGGGACCTTTCTGGGTATCTTCCTCTCATATCTGATGATTGCGCCCATCGCGGGTCGGCTGAACCAGATATTGACAGAGGATGGCCAGTTCATGCAGTTGGTGAAGATTGTACTTGTCTCACATCTGCAAGGTAACCCACCACAGATCTCCGTTGAGCTTGGCCGCCGCAATGTGCCATCGCACCTCATGCCAACGTTTATTGAGCTCGAGGAAGCAATCGCGGAACTGCCGCCGGACATTTGATAAACTTTGAAAAAATGAATGACGTCAGCGCGACCATGCCGCAATATGGTCGCGTTTTTGTATGTACAGTCACTTTTTAAATTAAAGGGTCACCATCATGGTTGAAGGCACAAAAGTCCGCGTCGGTATATTGGGAGCAAGTGGATACACGGGGGCTGACCTTGTGCGCCTTCTTGTGCGACACCCGAACGTAGAAATCGCCTTGATGACTGCCGAACGTAAAGCGGGCATGCCGATAGGGGACGTTTTTCCGCATCTGAAAAACCTGAACTTGCCAGATTTGATTGGTATTGACGAGGTAGAATGGCCCGCCGTTGAACTGGATGTAGTTTTCTGCGCTTTGCCCCACGCCACGAGCCAGGAGGTGATCAAAGGCCTCCTACATGAAACAAAACACAGTCTATTGGACGAGATGATTGTCGAGACTACGGAAGACCTTGCTTCATCCTTTCAAGGGGAAGTGAAGGTGATTGACTTGTCTGCTGATTTCCGGCTGCGCGACGTGGACACATATGCGGAATGGTATGGGCGCGAACACGGAGCACCCGAACTTCAGCACAAAGCAGTCTATGGCTTACCGGAATTGTACCGCGACGCCGTCAAAACTGCCGCGCTGGTGGCATGTCCCGGCTGTTACCCAACTGCCGCGTTATTGTCACTCGTGCCGCTGCTGCGGGGTGGCCTGATCCAGCCGGCAGATATAATTATTGATGCCAAATCAGGGGTATCTGGTGCAGGCCGCTCCCTCAAGGAGCCAAATCTTTATGTTGAAGTTTCTGAGGCAATGCACCCTTACGGTGTTGGCCATCACCGCCATATGCCGGAAATTGAACAAGAACTCACAGTCGCTGCGGGTACCAACGTCGCCATCAGCTTTACACCTCATCTGGTGCCTATGAACCGCGGTGAGTTAGAAACGATCTATGTGAAATTGACGGAAGGCCAAACCGCAGGTGACCTTAAGGAGCATCTGGCTTCGTTCTATGCCGACGAGACCTTTGTCTCAGTTTTGCCTGATGGTGTCATGCCGGCTACACGCATGGTTCGAGGGTCTAACAACTGTGTACTTAATGTGTTTGAGGACCGACTGAAGGGCAGGGCGATTATTATTGCCGCTATTGACAATCTCGTAAAAGGCTCATCCGGGCAGGCAGTCCAGAATATGAACATTATGTTGGGCCTGGAAGAGGTAACCGGCCTTGAACAGGTTGCCATGTTCCCATGAGTGGTAAAAGAGCTCTATACAAGGAGACATCTCTCGGGGGCAGGCTCACGCCTTTTAAGGGCATATGGCCAACTGTCGCTGAAGATGCGTATATTTTCCATGGTGCCCAAGTCGTGGGCGATGTCGAGATCGGGGCAGGCACCAGCGTCTGGCACAATTGTGTGCTAAGGGGGGATGTAAACTCCATCCGGATCGGCGAGCGCAGCAATATTCAAGATGGTACTGTCATTCATGTCAGTACCAAAACTTTTCCGACATTCATCGGCAGCGATGTTCTGGTGGCTCATATGGCAATGCTGCACGGTTGCACCCTCGAGGATAATGCTTTTGTCGGAATGGGCGCCATCGTGATGGATAATAGCATTGTCAGAACAGATGGCATGCTTGCTGCTGGTGCAATGCTGACACCTAACAAGGTTGTCGGCGCAGGAGAGTTGTGGGCTGGTCGCCCGGCAAAATTCATGCGCAATGTCACCGATGTTGAACTCAGCAAAAATCGGTCAATGGCGGAACATTACAGGCGTTTGGCTGACCAGCACAAACTTGATAGTCTGGGGCTGCCTGCGGCAGTACCTTACCCCTAACTGAACCTGCGCTTGCCAACACCGGATAATTGGTCCGACATCAAATAGACAAACAATAATGCAATTTTAATATTCGTGGCATTGATTTTGCCCCCTTGTTTCGATAGCAAGGCACCCCAAGTTACTGTCATTACGTGTTTTTTTACTAAAAGAGAGGTATCCAATCATGAGTTTTGAACTGCCTAAGCTCCCCTATGCGCAGGACGCACTCGAACCACATATTTCCGCCGAGACACTCGGGTTTCACCACGGCAAACACCACAACGCTTACGTAACAAACCTGAACGGACTTGTTGAAGGCACCGAATTTGAAGGCAAAAGCCTTGAACAGATTATGATTGCAACCGCCGGAAAATCAGATAAAGCCGGTATCTTCAACAACGCCGCACAAGTCTGGAACCACACATTCTATTGGCATTCCATGTCTCCTAACGGCGGCGGTGAGCCGACAGGCGAACTCGCTGAAAAGATCAAAGCCGACTTCGGTAGCTTCTCTGATTTCGTCGATGCTTTCAAAAAAGCCGGCGCCACACAGTTTGGTTCAGGGTGGGCATGGCTCGTTGTGGGCAAAGATGGGAAACTTGATGTCGTGAAGACCCCCAATGCAGAATGCCCTCTGACAGACGGCCTCAAGCCATTGCTGACCATGGACGTTTGGGAACACGCCTATTATCTTGATTACCAGAACCGCCGCCCGGACTACATCGACACATTCCTGGGTAAGCTGGTTAACTGGCAGTTTGCGGCCACCAATTACAGCGCAGCAACATCGTAAGCCAAGGGAAGCCTTGGAGACGAAAAAAAGGGCCGGATTATACCGGCCCTTTTTCATGTTAGTTCCAGCGGACGGCTACCAGCCGGCCCCGCCATTCTGACCGCTTATCATACAATACAGCATCGGGATCGAGAGCAGCGTGTTAGTGCGGCTAAAGAGCATCGCCTTGCGAGCTGCTGCGGGTTTAGCAGTGGCCTCGGCCTCAACGATTCCAAGTGCGACTTTCTGGTTCGGCCAAATGACAAACCAGACATTGAACCACATGATGATCGCCATCCACATTCCAATGCCAATCGAGCGAGTACCTTCAGCAAGCGTAAGGGCGTCAACGATGTATCCATTCACCGATGCCAGCCACAGGCCACTCAACAGCGTAAACATCGCACCCCAGCGGAACCACCATAGCGCCTTGGGCGCAATATGTTTGCCGATCGCTGGCTTCATTTCATCAGGAATAGAAGGCATGGTCGGTATTTGCACAAAATTGAAATACCACAACAGACCGATCCACATTACACCTGACAGGACGTGAACGTAGCGCGCAATAAACGCAGGATCAAAATCAACCCCCATAAAACCTTTTGACATCACAGCGATGACCACCACAAGAAGAACGAATCCTGCGATTACGGTATTTTGTAGTGACTCAAGAATTTTTCCCATTTCCTAGCTCCCCATTTGCTAATGCAAATTCTGTAACAGAGATCAAATCTTACCGCTGTGGTCTGGGTTTCACAAGAAAAACAGCGGCCTAGGCCGGCAGTAGGCTGAAAAGCGGTTGCTTTTGACCGCCTTAATCGCCATTTTCACGCCATGCAGAAGAACCTAGATTCCAGCCAATATTGCCAGAGCATGGTGCGCGAAGACGACCTTGAGCGGTATTATATCACTCTGTTTGCCCCCTCATGGGCACAACCACAGCTCTGGGCTTTGTTCGCGTTCAACCAGGAAGTGGCAAAAACGCGCGAGAATGTCTCAGAGCCCATGATCGGTGAAATCCGGTTGCAATGGTGGCGCGAAGCATTGGAAGGCATATCAAATGGCAAGCCGCGGGAGCACCCGGTGGTTCAGGCGCTGTCCGGCGTCACTGCCTTTACCCGTATAAGACCTATGCTTGATGAGATTATCGACGGGCGAGAACAAGACCTCAGCACCGAGGTGGCTACCGACTTCAAATCTCTGGCGGCATACGCCGATAAGGTTGGCGGAGCTTTGTGTGTCGCCGCTGCCTATATTCTGGATGGCGGCATCCCGGCGTCGGATATCTCCGCAGCCAGAGCCACGGGCAGGGTATGGGCCATGATAGGTATATTACGGGCGCTTCCCTTCCAGATTAAGGATGACAAAGAGTTCTCAGCGACCGGAGCTTCTCTGCAGGGCTTCAGAGGGGTAACGATCCGCGAGATGGAGCAGAGGCTCAAACCTCTTACTACCGCGATGTTTAGCTTCATTGAAGAAGGTTTTACTGAAGCAACCACCCCGGTCTCAACCAGTATCCGCCCAGTTATGGCGTTGAACAGCCTATCAAAACTTCATATGGATGCGCTGGATAAAGCCGAAGGAAGCCCCTTCAGGATGACAGAGTATGAAAAAGGCAACCTAAGCAAGCTGTTAGCTCTCTTATCATATCATCTATTCAAAAGATAAAAGCCCGCGAAGCACATGCTTGCAGGCAGACAAAGCGATAAAGGCAAAACCTTACGCTTGAATGTCTACTTTCTCACCTACACCAGGACCGGTTGAAGAAGCTTCAACCTCTTTGCGCTCAACAGCGGAGTCGTCCGCAGCTTTGCGTTCTGTCGCAGATGACTCAAGTGACCCCGACCGGCCAGCTGCTACAATGTCAGCGCTGCTTGCGGATGATGCACCTTGAATATCCATATTTTTTGCTCCAAACGCGTGTGTTTACCCATGACACACGCTCTCTCAACACGTATGAGTATACACAAAATGACAAAAAAGCCAATGCTAAAGGGTTGGCTGGCAATCAGAGGGCTGCATGATACAGGAGTCGCGGACATTTTTGGCCAGCGTATTGTGCGTTGTTGTGGCAGCGTGCACTACGAGCGCACCTGGGAAACGTGTAACTGAGGACGTTGGCCCGGTGTCGGCGTATGCCCGCAATAACCTCGCGATCAATAACCCATCCGGAATAATCAAAGTTGGCGAGGGGTTTGAGAAGGCCGGTGATTACGCCGGTGCTCTGGCCTTGTTTCGTCAGGCACTGGCCGCCGCCCCTGACCTACTGGAGGCCAAAATCGCAGTCGCCCGTGTTTTAATCCCACTTGGCAGAGACACTGAGGCGGTAGAGGCCCTGTCAGCATTGCTGGAGCAACACCCGCAGTCTCGTATGACAAGAATGGCGCTTGTTGATGCACAGGTGGCAAGTGGAACATACGAGTCTGCCAGCAATACATTCGCCCCGCTGCTGGTGGGAGCCTCGGCGCCCGAGGTTTACGACATGGCGGGTAGGCTGGCATTCGTAGCTGGGAATAGTGACAGAGCCCTGCAGTACTTTGATGCCGCATTAAAGCTTGATGCCAACCACCTGCAAACCTTGCGTCACCTGGCTCTCGCCTATGCGATTAATGCGAAGTTCGAGAGTGCCGTTGCGCTCCTGAAGCCAGCGATGGATCACCCCGGCAGCCAGCTCGATGCCCAGCGCACGCTCGCCACCATCTATGCATTGTCAGGTCAAAAGAGCGCGGCCCTGCACATTGCGCGCAGTGCAATGGCCAGCGAGGAAGCAAACAACATGCGTGTTTTTTACGAGTTACTGCCAAGGCTTTCCCGGCTAGAACAGGCTGAGGCACTCATGTTCGACCGCGTCCCCAAGGAAGCGATTTTGCACCTGCGGCGCTAACGAGGCAATTTGCCCCCTTGCTCCACGCCGTCTCGCACGGTAACAGTTCGCGGCCCGAATATAGAACCAGTCAGGATCAAAACGTTGAAAAAGTGTCAGAACATGCCCGAAGTCAGAGCGGAAATTGACCGTGTCGACCGCTTGCTCGTCCCCCTTCTTCTGGAACGGCTGGAATACATAAAACAAGCCGGACACATCAAGCCAGAGCGAGACGCTGTGCGCGACGAATGGCGGATTGAGGACGTCGTGCGCAAGGCGAGGGCTGTCGCAGCTGACCAAGCTGGTGATACAAAGTATATTGAAGATATATATCGGCATCTGATCGATTGGAGTATCGCTCACGAGTTTGATATCTGGGATGCTGCAAATAGGAAGGCCGAATAGCATTACCCTTTAACGGGAAGTGCCGCTGCAGTTTGTGCAAACGGCGACGGTGGGATCTAGCTCAAGCCGTTTTTTATTAATTTCCTCACCACATTGTAAACAATTGCCAAATTCGCCGTTGTCTAAGCGGATGAAGGCCGCTTTAATCCGAGACAGCGCCTGATGGCGACTCGCAGAAATTGCCCTGTTCATGGCCTGGCCCTGTAACGCATCACTCCGGGATAAGCGCCCGACGCGCGATTGATCCAGCTCCACCGACTTCAATCCATCACTCGCCGCGTTTTCAAGCGCTTCAAGTTCACTTTGCAAGCTCAAAAGCACCGCTCGCCAGTCAATGTCTTTCGCCATGTTCGTTTCCCCGTCTGCACCAAGGATATCAGGCTCAGCCTGCATGGCCAATAGCACCTGTCATCACACCCGGATCGATAAGTCCGCGGATCGTATCGGAGGAATAGCTAGGTATCATCGGCGTTGCTCAGGCTATATGATCTGCATTAGACAAAAGGACGCCTCGGCATCCTTTTGTACGGCCCGGAGGGCGACCCTCATCTTCCGCTGGTTTTGACTTCCTATTCCGCAGCAGATTTTCCCAGACCAACCATCTCGTCCACATGGGCGCGGCGGGCATCATGTTCTTCCGCCACAGCCATATCGTTTGCCTGCATCGCGTCAATGTCGATATCGGCAAAGCCAAGAATTCCCATCTGACCGTAAGCCGTCTGTATCTTATCACCCCATAGGCCGATATCTTTGACAATAGGCACAATACGACTAAAGAGGTTAGTGCGGAACATCTTCATGCCTTCGCTGTTTTCAAGATAATCCAGACATTCCTTCATCGGATAGCCAAGCGTCTCCCACACTTCCTTGTTCTGAAAGCGATCACGCATCAGATAGCAGGCTTCGATCAGGAATTCTTCGCGCTCATCGCGTTCGGATTGCGTCAGTTCGGGATAGTATTCTCTCAATGCAAGCCGCCCGAATGCGACATGCCGCGCTTCATCCTGCATAACATAAGCATTAACGGCGGACGCAAGGGGGTCCGTGCCATGATCTCGAATATTAGCGAAAGCGGCCAAGGCAAGCCCCTCAATCACCACCTGCATGCCAAGGTAGGTCATATCCCAACGGCTATCCCGCAGGACTTGGTCCAGCAAGGTTTTCAACGGCCCGGTTATCGGATAGGCGAGACCTATTTTTTCCACGAGGTTTTTATATGTTTCAACATGACGGGCTTCGTCCATCACCTGAGTTGAAGCATAGAATTTAGCCTCTGTATCCGGCACATTTGTTACGATTTTGGCACTACATATCAAGGCACCTTGCTCGCCATGCAGGAACTGGGAATTGCTCCAGGCCGCTTGATGCAATAACGCTTCGCCTTGCTCTCTGGCCGACATCTTCATAAAAAAATCGGCACCATATAGAGGGAAATACTCGATAGGAATGCCAAGAGGATTTTCCGGGTTCAGCTCGTGGGACCAGTCGATGCGAGACTCTGCGTCCCACTGCATTGATTTGCCCTTACCATACAGGCCGAGTAAATCTTTACGGTCATCTGTATATTGCCAATTAAATAGCGCTTCAAAGTCCTGCGGCACTTCCCATGCCGAATCTTCAATTGCATTTGCATAAAGTGGGTCAAGTGCCATCGAATCCCCTCCCGTCATCATCAGCACATTATTTTTTAGACGCATCAGTCTACAAAATAATGTGTGAGCGAGCAAGGTGTTTGATGATAATATTATCAATAGTGTGGACTGCGTGTAAATAAAAAGGCAGCCGCACGTTGCGGCTGCCGAGTTGACCAGGGAGAGAAGGGCTCCTAGGTTTAAATCGTTTGGTCTTAAGCGCTAAGTTTCTGCGACCCGCGACCGAACTCAGGGTAGGCTTCCAGGCCAAGCTCTGCCAAGTCAGAGCCAACTTCTTCCTCTTCCTCACTAAGTCTGATGCCAAGTGTATACTTCAGGGCCAGCCATACGATCGCGCTTGTCACGACAACAAAAGCGCCGATTGCGACTACACCGATAAACTGCGCCAGAAAAGTGGTATCCGGGTTGGTTATGGCCACTGCCAGTGTTCCCCAGATGCCGCACACCAAGTGAACCGATACAGCACCCACCACGTCATCAATCTTGAGCTTATCAAAAAACGGCACTGCGAACACGACCAGCACACCACCCACTGCACCAATAAGGCAAGCCGTAAGGGGGAGGGGGGTCAGTGGTTCAGCCGTGATTGACACAAGGCCTGCCAAGGCCCCATTCAGCACCATTGAAAGGTCAACCTTTTTATATACCAGCTTGGTGACGATCGCAGCGGCAAAAGCTCCGCCGGCGGCGGCCATATTGGTATTTACAAAGATGTTGGACACTGAAATCGCATCTGACGCGCTGCCAAGGGCAAGTTGCGACGCGCCGTTGAAGCCGAACCAGCCGAACCACAGGATGAATGTACCCAAAGTGGCAAGCGGCAGGCTGGAACCTGGCATCGGACGTACTTTACCTTCCTTGGTATAACGACCAAGGCGTGGCCCCAGAACTATTGCACCAACGAGCGCAGCCCAGCCGCCGGTCGAGTGCACGAGTGTCGAACCCGCAAAATCAGAAAACTCTGCACCGAAAGTCGCAGCGAATCCTTCAGAGTTCAACCAGCCGCCGCCCCATTCCCAGGACCCCTGAATGGGGTATATCAGCCCAGCCAATACCGCGGTGAAAATGAAGAAAGGAAACAGCTTGATGCGTTCAGCAACAGTGCCGGACACAATGGAGGCGGTTGTAGCGACAAACACCATCTGGAAGAAAAAGTCGGAGCCGGCAGCGTAACCGGCAGCATCGATCTCCGCACCTTCCGCAAGGACTGCTGCATCGTCAGGCGACCATAACGAAAAGAACGTACCGAAATAACCAGCGACGTCTTGATACATAAGGTTATAGCCCATCAGCATCCACATAATGCTTGCTAAAGCGTATAGCCCGACGTTCTTGACACAGATATCCGCGACATTTTTGGAGCGCACAAGACCTGCTTCCAGCATAGCAAAACCCGCCGCCATCCACATAACAAGGAAGCCGCCGATCAAGAACAGAAGGGAGTTGAAGATGTAAGCTGTTTCCCCGGAAACCGCAGCGGAAGCGGGTACGGTCAAAAGCATTGCGCCGGCACCAGCCAGCAATAATTTTTTGGTCATAGGTTTGTCCACCATGGTTAGATTCCTTATAGGGCTGCAGCGTCGGTTTCGCCGGTCCGGATACGGACGACCTGATTGAGATCCAGGACAAAGACTTTCCCGTCGCCGATCTGTCCGGTGTGAGCCGCTTGCTGGATGGCTTCTACCACTTGTTCAGCCACCGGATCATCGGTTGCTATCTCAAGCTTTACCTTTGGCAAAAAATGCACCTCATATTCGGCGCCACGGTAGATTTCCTTCTGGCCGCGCTGGCGGCCATACCCCTGAACCTCGGTCACGGTCATTCCGTTAACCCCAATTTCTGCAAGGGCATCACGGACAGGATCAAGCCGGTGCGGCTTAATAATGGCTATGACATATTTCATAATCGCTCCCTATGGTTGGATATGTTCCCCAACGATAAGAGCAGCTTCCATGCCAATTTATAAAATCTATATTTTACAATATGTTAGAAAGTTCATGGCCTAAATTTAGTGCATGAAGGTGATTAAAAAATAGAATATGCCTAAAATTTAATCACACGAAAAACATAATGCACTGTGCTTACATTTTCAGGGTCAGGTGAAGCGGTTCAGAAACCAAACGGAGCAATTGAGGATAGGGTGAGAGACCATTGATCCAAAACGGATGTGGCGGGGGACCGCCGTGCCATATCTTATGGAAGCGCACTTACAGGTAAGAATGGGATTGTTAGCAACTCGATAGCCCTGGCAGATATTGCTCTGGCCTTCAACACACAGTTTGCTGGGGAGGGCAGGTTAGCGTTGGCCCCACGGTGAGCCGTTACCAACATGCTATCCCTCAGCAAAACCGAGATAGCGAAAGAATGAAGACTGTCACTGAGCTTGTCACTGAGGTGGTGGTTCTGGCAGGTCTTCCCGCGACTTTCTCTGATTGTCAACGATATGAGTTGGGCCGGTATCGCTGCAACTGCGATACAGCACGGAAAAAACCTCCTGCGGCGTTGTAGCCTGACCTGTCATGATTAGCTGAAACGCGAGAAAGCCCGCGGAAGCACCAAGGTGTTCTGCCGCGTCATCCCCCAGTTCCTTGATAGCGGAACGGACACCGGCATTACCTACTCCTTCCACGTTCTTGGTCATTTTCTGTAGAAGGGCATTGTCCCGGCCGCCTATCATGTCGACCACTTGCTGAAGCTTCAGAGGCAGTAAAAAGTCTACTGCGGCTGCACCTACATTTCCGTAATATAGGCAAATCTCTTTATTTTTGACATCATCTGCTTGGGCCTGAGCGGTCAAAGATAGCGCTGCCATAAATGGTATAATGATTGCTCGGACATTCATCGATATCGCCTCCAAAAGTCATATAGCAGGTATTCCGTGATCATGTTTTTAATCATGCTGGCTTAACCGCGCGTGAACAATCCTCAAGGCTGGTTAACCTCTATATCGCTCTCAGATGACTTGGATGGTACAATATTTGAAAGGTTCTTAGCCCTCAATTCGGCATCTGCAGTTCCATAAAGGAAGGGAAGTGTTGCGTACCGAGTACCTGCGGTAACCGGTAAAGCTTCATGCAGAAGTGAACAGGAAAACACGACAGCTCCCCCGGTTGGAGCTTTATAGGTCCGCGGTCCAAACTCAGGAAAACGAAGCTCCCCGCCTTCAAATTCGTCCGCATTAAGGTTGATTGTCACTGCAAAGCGACGGTGCGCGGTACCTGGTGTGGTGTTGTCCCTATGCGCCCGGAAAAAACCCTGAGTTTGACTGTCGTAGCAGGCAACGATGTATCGCTCAATGCGGGTGGCTTCAAACTGAAACGACTTTTTTATCTCAGGCAACAATCTTCGGACCAGCGACAGCCGAAGTCCCCTGCGAAGCTCCTCATCCTCTATATCTACGTCTTTCCTTCGCTTAAACGAGGCGTCCTTGATCCCTACCGTTTTACCGTCGATATTTCTCATGAAGCCGCTTTCACGGGCATTGCCTTGATTGTAATAATCAATCATCTTCTGACACAAAGAGCGGGTCAATACACGCGGCACAACCAGAACAGGCGCAAACGAACCACGCTGCTGTCCACCATGGTACTGAGGGTCGGGAAGTTTGCCAACCTCATGGGCGAGCCTGTCGACATGCATCAGCGTGCCGCGGGAATACAGACGCAGTGTCGGGTCCAATATGAACCAGGTGGGCGATAGGCCGCCCTGGCGGCCGTCTGAATCGGTCTGCAGCACTCCATACTTCCGCGCGATCTCCCAGTTTTCGTCGAAGAAGATACGATTAGGCGGAAATGCCTTTAGGACGAGAGGGTCACTAAAGTCTTCCTTGCGCGCTGACACACCAAATATCACCGCGGTCTGGTCATCCCTTGCCCGTACATTTTCCGCGATCTCAGCCAACGCTTTTCGGGCTTCAGTAATCCCTGAATGCCCGAAAAAGACGAGGACGACAAAACGCCCGGCCAGCGAGGAAAAGTCAAATTTGGGGTTCACGGGAGCGGCAGCACCAAAGTATGGCGCAGGCTCACCCCATTCAAGCATATCGCGGATTGTCATAATGAGGCCGTCACTTTCCTTAAAGACGTCGTCATCGCTCACGCAGCTGTGACGTCGAGAAAGCCCCTAATGGGTTCATATGGCGGGCAGGGTGGGATTCGAACCCACGAAGGGCTTGCACCCTTGCCGGTTTTCAAGACCGGTGCATTCAACCGCTCTGCCACCTGCCCGGGGACTTATGAACGTTAGGATCAGGCGAGGGTTTTAGCGGCAGTTTTTCCATTCGTCCAGTGCATTTGTAAACATTTGGAAAAAGCCTACGATTTTCATCGCCAGATAGCTTGCACCAGCCATGGGGAATTGATAGACAGGTCTATCTTTTCTACAAGATCTCGGGGGTAATACAGATCTTGTAGGCTATATGTTCTAGGTAAGGCCAAAAACCCGGCCATCAAAACAAGGGGCTGCAGCTGGTGAGCGACAACACACCCATTACGCCGGAAGAGCGAGACATCCAGCCAATAACCATCGAAGACGAGATGAAGGCGTCCTATCTCGATTATGCCATGAGCGTAATCGTATCGCGGGCCCTTCCTGACGTGCGGGACGGCCTCAAGCCGGTACACCGCCGTATCCTCTATTCGATGCATGAAAACGGATATGAATGGAACAAGCCGTTCCGTAAGTCGGCGCGTATTGTTGGGGACGTGATGGGTAAATACCACCCGCACGGCGACAGCGCGATTTATGATGCATTGGTGCGGATGGCCCAAGACTTTTCCATGCGCGCTCCACTCGTCGATGGGCAGGGTAACTTTGGCTCGATGGACGGCGATAGCGCTGCAGCCATGCGTTACACCGAAGCCCGGATGGATAAAGTCTCGTCCATGATCCTCGCGGACATCGACAAGGACACCGTCAACTTTCAGGCAAACTACGACGAAAGCGAGCACGAGCCTGTCGTCTTGCCCGCACGTTTCCCCAACCTGCTGGTTAATGGCGGCACGGGTATTGCTGTCGGCATGGCGACAAATATTCCGTCGCACAGCCTTGGTGAGGTAATCGACGGCGTTTGCGCACTGATCGACAACCCCGACATCGACACAATGGGTTTGATGGAACACATCCCGGGGCCCGACTTCCCGACAGGAGGCATCATTTTGGGTGCCGGAGGTATTCGTCAGGCTTATGAAACCGGCAAAGGGTCCATCACGATCCGCAGCCGCAGCACGGTTGAAGAGATCCGCAAGGACCGCTGGGCTATCGTCATTACCGAGATACCCTTTCAGGTAAACAAATCCTCGATGATTGAGAAGATCGCTGAATGTGTGCAGACCAAGCGCATTGAAGGCATCTCGGATATTCGTGACGAAAGTGACCGCGACGGTGTGCGGGTTGTTGTTGAACTGAAGCGGGACGCCGTGGCTGAGGTGGTGTTGAACCAACTCTACCGCTTCACACAGGTTCAGACGAGTTTCGGAATCAACATGCTAGCGCTGAATGGCGGCCGGCCGGAGCAGCTCTCGCTAAAACAGGTTCTTCAGGCATTTATCGATTTCCGCGAGGAAGTCATTACACGCCGGACCAAATATGAACTGGCGAAGGCACGCGACCGCGCCCATATCATGTTGGGCCTCGTCACAGCTGTCGCTAATATCGATGAAGTGGTTGCCACCATCCGCGGCGCGACATCACCCGCGGAGGCCCGTGAAGCTCTGGCAGCGCGCAAATGGAACGCCACCGAGATACTGGGCTATCTGGAACTGATCAACGAAACCAGCCATCTTAATGAAGATGGTACGTATCAGCTTTCGGAAGTGCAGATCAAATCGATTCTCGATTTGCGCCTGCACCGTCTGACTGCGCTCGGTCGCGATGAAATTGGCGGCGAGTTGGAGACGCTGGCAATCTCGATCCGCGAATATCTGACCATTCTGCAGTCGCGCGAAAAGCTGTTTGAAGTGTTGCGCAGTGAAATTGAGGCCGTGCGCGCCGAATTCGCTGACGAGCGCCGCACTGAAATTGACGCCAACGCCATCATGGGCTTCGACGACGAAGACCTGATCGCGCGCGAAGACATGGTCGTGACGGTTACCCAGACCGGTTATATCAAACGCGTTCCGCTCAGCACTTACCGCGCGCAGCGCAGGGGCGGCAAAGGACGCTCCGGCATGCAGACGAAGGAGGAGGACTTCCTCTCCACTCTCTTTGTCGCCGATACCCACACGCCGGTTCTGTTCTTCTCCAACCTTGGTCAGGTATACAAGATGAAGGTTTGGAAGCTGCCGCTTGGCAATCCGCAGTCCAAGGGCAAGGCCGTGATTAACATGCTGCCGCTCAAGCAAGATGAAACGATCGCGACTATACTGCCATTGCCGGAAGATGAGGAAAGCTGGGGCGAATTGCAGGTGATGTTTGCAACAGCTCACGGCACCGTGCGCAGGAACAAGCTCTCGGACTTTTCCAACGTGATGTCGAACGGCAAAATTGCCATACGTTTCTCAAGTGATGATGACAAACTCGTTGGAGTCGATGTCTGCAGTGAGGATGATCATGTGCTGCTGGCCGCCAAGGGCGGACGGGCAGTTCGCTTCAAAACCACCGATGTCCGCCTGTTTGCAGGCCGCACCTCAACGGGGGTACGCGGTATGAAGTTTGGCGAAGGTGACGAAGTCGTCTCCATGCATATCATCAACGGCACCGATGCGACGACGGAGGAACGCGACGCTTACCTCAAGGCCGCTCCTTGGAAAGCAGAGCCGGGTGAGCAGACGCTAAATGATGAACGTATGGCCGAGCTTGAGGCTTGCGAACAGTTCATCCTGACCGTCACCAGCAACGGTTTTGGCAAGCGCACCAGCAGCCATGAATACCGGCTGACCAACCGTGGTGGGCAGGGCATCTGGAATGTGCCGTCCGATGCGCGTCTGCGCGAACAGATAGGCAGTGTCATTGCGGCCTTTCCGATTACGCCGGATGAGCAGGTGATGATGGTGACAGACCATGGCAAGTTGATCCGTACACCGGTTCATGATGTCAGGATTGCCAGCCGAAACACCAAAGGCGTCACCCTCTTCAAAGTGGCAGACACGGAGCAAATTGTCTCCGTCGCCAAACTTCAGGAAACCGAAGAGGACGAAGAGCTTGAAGGTGAAGAAGGTGTAGAAGCGTTGGACACTGAAGGTACAAGCATCCCTGACGGACCAATTGAAGCTGAATAAGTTATTTTAAATCAACCAATAAAGCCCATTTCTTCAAGTGAGAAGTGGGCTTTATTTATTCAACAGCAAAAGCGCCAGGGCACCAAGCGCGAGAATCGTGCCCGAGATGCGGCCCATAAGCTCCGCTGATCCGCGCCTGGCCAGAAACAACCGGGCACCGCTTGCCAGCAACACCCAGCAAGAATCCAGCAAAGGGGCCAGTAAGGCAAAGGTAAGCGAAAGCGTCAGCAGTTGAGGCATTACCGGTAGTTCCGGGGAAATAAATTGTGGAAAAAAAGCCGCAAAAAACAAGATTGCCTTGGGATTGGTCGCCGCCACGAACATAGCAGACCTGAACGCCTTTGCCGGTGTGCGTTCGGTTTTCAACCCTCCCGCGCCAAGTTCTGCGGGTTTGTGCAGGAATGACTTTATGGCCAGATACACAAGGTAAGCCGCACCCGCAAAGCGAATGGCGCTGAGTACATCATCCGAAAGCAAGCCAATAAGCGCAGAAAAGCCAACCATATAAAGGCCAAGCGTTAGCACAGCTACGACCCCGGCGCCCAGCACGACGGCGAAACCATGCTTGGGGCTTTCGTTCAGTGTTTCCGCGATGATCAGGCTCACCACGGGCCCGGGCGTCAGAACAAGAATGAAAACCGCCAAAAGGAATAGGGAATATAGTACGGGATCTATGATCAACACGATCGGGTTCCTGACAGTTCTTACCACTTGGGCCTTGTTTTTTGCGGTGTATTCGGGGATGTTGCAGCAAAGTTGATTTGAAGCAAACCCTATCCGGTCTTTTGCGCACTGCAAAATCGGGCTTGTCTGCGGTTTGAGTAAGGGGAGGTAACGTGGCAAGAAAACGCGTGGGACTATATCCGGGAACATTCGATCCTATTACAAATGGTCACCTTGATATCATCAAACGCGGGCTGCGTCTCGTGGACCGGCTGGTCATCGGTGTAGCAACGAACCCCAGCAAAGACCCTCTCTTCAGCCTCGAAGAACGTGTTGCCATGGTTGACCGGGAAGCAAGGCCGATGGCTGAGGAACTTGGCGTCGAGTTCGAAGTTGCGCAATTTGACGAGCTTTTGATGCACTTCGCGGAACGTGTTGGCGCCGACATTATCATCCGTGGCTTGCGTGCTGTCGCTGACTTTGAGTATGAGTTCCAGATGACGGGTATGAACTATCAGATTAACCCGGATATTGAGACAGTCTTCCTTATGGCAGACCCAAAGTACCAAACGATTGCCTCACGACTGGTGAAGGAAGTCGCAAGGTATGACGGGAAAATATCAAGCTTCGTGCCGGCCAGCGTCGCCGAAGCAGTAGTTAAAAGGGTTGCCGAAAGCAGGCAGTAAGGCCTCAGGCAACGAGCAAAACGGCATAGTGAACGATGAAGCGTTTTTTCATAATCTTTCTAACAATGGTGGGCCTGATGAGCGAGACCTCAACAGCTTTTGAGCTGGACAAAGAAAATACTCTGTATCTTGACCTGGAAACAGGCCGTGTCGTGATCGCAATGCGGCCGGATGTGGCGCCAAAGCATGTGGCGCGTATCAAAGAGCTAACCAGAGAGGGTTTCTATGACGGTGTAATTTTCCACCGTGTTATTGCCGGCTTTATGGCGCAGACCGGTGACCCCACCGGTACCGGCATGGGCGGGTCAGGCCAGAATATCGATGCCGAATTCAATAATCTGCCGCACCTGCGCGGCACGGTATCAATGGCCCGCGCCGGTGATCCCAACAGCGCGGATAGCCAGTTTTTCATCTGTTTTGACCGATCAGCGTTCCTAGATGGTGATTATACCGCTTGGGGCCGCGTTGTAGGCGGCATGGAATTTGTGGACACCATTGCCCTTGGCGAACCACCGGCAGAGCCTTCCAAAATCGTAAAGATGCAGGTCGCAGCCGACGTGAAAGAATAGCCAGCACCAACAGGAACCAATAAAAGGGCGCCCCTTGAGCGCCCTTTTTCTTGTGATACTGCACGTAATTCTATAAAAGCCCGCCACATGAACGTAGAGCTTTTCGATTTCGACCTGCCGCGCGAGAATATCGCCCTCCGTCCCGCAAACCCGCGGGACGCAGCGCGCATGCTTGTAGTTAAACCCGAGGGCATAAGCCACGATGGTGTGTTGGACCTCGCCAGGCATCTAAGCAAAGATGACGTATTGGTCTTTAACGACACCCGCGTCATCCCGGGCCGGCTTAGTGGTAAACGCGGCGCGGCAAAAATTGAACTCACCTTGCACAAGCGTGAGAGCGAGACCGTCTGGCTTGCCTTTGCCAAACCGGCGAAAAAATGTCGCATGGGTGACCACTTGGACTTTGACGGGCTCACCGCTGAAGTCATTGCCGTTGGAGAGGAGGGCGAACGCACCATCCGGTTTGATGTCGCGCAGTCTGCAATGACCAAAGCGCTAGAGAGCCACGGCGTGATGCCATTGCCGCCTTATATCGCAAGCCAACGCCCAGTCGACGAGCAGGATAAATCCGATTATCAGACCGTGTTTGCCCGCGCTGACGGCGCGGTCGCTGCACCAACCGCCGGGCTGCACTTTACAGAAAGAATGCTATCAAAGCTTGATGAAAAGGGCATCAGGCATGTTGGCGTCACTCTCCATGTCGGAGCAGGTACTTTCCTGCCAGTGAAAGTTGAGGACACCAAAGACCACAAGATGCATAGCGAATGGGGCGAGATCACTCCGGAAGTAGCAGCGCAGTTGAATGAGGCGCGAGCACGCGGTGGCCGGATAGTAGCGGTTGGTACCACATCCCTCAGGCTGCTTGAAAGTGCGGCAGGCGACGACGGTATTATTCACCCTTTCGCCAGCGATACCGATATTTTCATCACACCGGGATACAACTTCAAAGCGGTTGATATCTTGATGACCAATTTTCATCTGCCATGTTCAACCTTATTCATGCTGGTATCCGCGTTCGCAGGTCTCAAAACCATGCGCGACGCCTATGAGCTTGCAATCCGCAGTGGCTACCGTTTCTACTCATATGGCGACAGCAGCCTCCTGTTCCCGGCGAAGGATTGACCTGATGACAGCCCGATTTCAGTTTGACATTCATGCAACCGACGGTGCGGCACGCACCGGGGTGATCAAAATGCAGCGCGGCGCCATTCGCACGCCTGCTTTCATGCCCGTCGGCACCGCCGGTACCGTCAAGGCCATGTTGCCCGAGAGTGTACGCTCGACAGGCGCTGATATTCTCCTTGGCAACACCTACCACCTGATGCTTCGACCCACGGCAGAACGCGTTGACCGCCTCGGGGGACTGCACAAGTTCATGAACTGGGACCGCCCGATCCTGACCGATTCCGGCGGCTTTCAGGTAATGTCGCTGACCCAACTCCGCAAAATAACCGAAGAAGGCGTTACTTTCCAATCCCATCTTGACGGCAGTAAAATTCTGTTGTCACCGGAACGTTCGATGGAAATACAACGCTTGCTGGGCTCAGACATCGTTATGAGTTTCGATGAGTGTACGCCTTTCCCGGCCACATATGATGAAGCCAAAACATCAATGGAGCTGTCCATGCGCTGGGCGCGACGCTCGCGAGATGGCTTCAACAGTGGCGAAGACCACGCGGCACGCTCGGCCCTGTTTGGCATCGTGCAGGGCAGCGTCTATAATGACCTGCGATTCCGCTCCATTGATATGCTCGCAGATATCGGTTTCGACGGTTACGCCGTTGGCGGACTGGCGGTAGGCGAAGGTCAGGAAACCATGTTCAAGGTGCTTGATTTCACAATGCCGCGCATGCCGGGGACCGCACCGCGATATCTCATGGGCGTTGGTAAACCTGATGATCTTGTTGGCGCGGTTGAGCGCGGCATCGACATGTTTGACTGCGTTTTGCCCACCCGGTCTGGGCGTACAGGGCAGGGCTTCACTTGGGGCGGCGCCATCAACTTGAAAAATGCGCGCCACAAAGACGATACCCGTCCCATCAGCGACAGTTGTGACTGCCCCGCCTGCACACAATACAGCAGGGCCTATGTGCATCATCTAATCCGTGCAGGCGAAATATTGGGCGCCATGCTGCTTACGTGGCATAACCTGCAATTCTATCAAGACCTGATGGCAAGCCTGAGGCAGGCGATATCTGATGGCAAACTCACAGCTTATGCCAACGAGTTCAGGGCACGCTACGGCGCAGGTGATATAGAGCCGCTTTGATCAGCGTCTCATGACCGGTGTATAAAACCTCAGTTCCAGGTCTTTCTTACGGCAGGTGGTTTGACTGCTGGAAACTTCAGCGTTCATAAATTGCACCACGTCAGCAAGCACACAGTCAGCTTGGCTATGAACAATATGGCCAAGGGTCGGATAATGCTGGTGCGTAACGCCCGAGTTCGTAAAGGCTTGCGCAACGACACCATAGGGTGTGACCGGGTCAAGCCCGCCGGAGAGAATAAGCGTGGGCACATTCGGCATGGCAGGTGCGGCAAAACCCTCGGGCGAAACCAGCCCCAATGTATTGCATACGAATCGCTGCCTCCAATCCAGATAGCCAGTGAAAGGCGCAATTTCAGGATAATCCCGAAGGTCTTCGGCGAGGGCACCATACCACCTTCTAAGCGGCAGTTCACTACACCGCACGGCATGGTGATAGCCAACATTAAGACTGCCGCCCGGTTTGAGAAGCTGGCTCAGCAATAGCCCAAACCGCTTCTTCAGTGTTTCATCATTGCCTGATGCGGCAATATACGGCATCAGAGCCACCCGTTGCGGGGATCGCAATGCCATGAAGGCGGTGATTAAAAGCTGTTCTTGTGTCGGTCGTGCATAGGCCACGACCTTCCTTGAATAGAGATCCCGCAGGGCAAGCGGCTCAACCAAATCACGGTTAAATACCGATATCAGCTCTGGCAAACGTTTTTCGAGGTGTAACCTCATTGCCGGGCATAAATATTCATCCCGGCAAAATTCGCTCAGCCTCGCAAGCGCTTCATGAAAGTTGCGTCCAGTGTGCCAAAATTCGTCCACCCATGGGGTTTCCGGCGAATCAAGCACAAGCCTAGTGATTGCAGCGGGCGCGTTCTTCGCAAGAGACAAGGCGACCCGCGCGCCATACGATTCAGCCATCACAACCCATTTGGGGATCGCCAGAACCTGCCGAAGCTCTTCCAGATAGTCCGCCTGTGCCTGCGTGGCGATGCTGGCGAGCACATCGCCACCGAGATCAACTTGCTCAAGACAAGCCGCCAACCGATTTTGTTGCAGTGGTCGCGTGTAAAAAACGGCGTCTTGGGCCGCACGGGCAATACCCCAGTGTGCATCATCCAGATCAGCCCGACGGCATTCGAGCGAAGGAAAACTGTCAGCCGGATCAGGCAGCAACACGGTGCGGCCCATACGGCCGGCCAAAAGCTCCATGTGGGGTACATGCACATCGCCCCGCCCCCCAGGCCCACCAAGCAGATACAGTAGTGGCGGAGCAACTGCACGGCCTTTTGGCGCGGGAATCACGTAGAGCCGAATATCTTTTTCAGACCATATACACCGGGTAGGGGCATCAGCATTTTGATACAGGTCGGCCGAGCAGCGAGGAAATTCTATCTCCTGATCATCATCACTACGGATATCTGCGGCAAAAAAAGGTGTGAGCAGAAAACACCCTGAAAGCGCGACGATTGTTATCAATTTCTTCATGAAGAACAGCTTAATATTCTTTGTGTGCCGATGCAATTTTCACTAGGGAAAACAAGGGCGTCAGAAAAAATTCATTTTCAGCGACACTTTTGCTTGACGGTCCGGAATGATCGCCCTATGGTCCGCCGCGTTCCCGAGGAAGCCTTGGGAAACCACTGCAAAGTGGGCCCGTAGCTCAGCTGGTAGAGCGGCTGACTTTTAATCAGTAGGTCACAGGTTCGAACCCTGTCGGGCTCACCAATTCTAAAAGGCCGACGCCATCCGCGTCGGCCTTTTTCATTTAATTCAGACATCTGCCCACCTCTGCAATCGCCAAATGGATTACCGCCCCGAAAAAGCCTCCTTTCTGGCCTTGTTTTTAACCGGTGCAACAGCCTAAAGTGTTACGCAATATAGTCACCCCGGGAGAGGAGTAGATACCACATGCAGATCAGGCGTCGGTTTTGTCGTATTTTAGTAATGTCCTGTTTGCTGACCGGTATCGCTGTGCAGCCGCTGAGCGCGCAGGAAACCGCGGCCGAGGATAAGACTGTCTCCGCGAAAGAGGATCCGGCTTTCATTGCATGGCTGGAAGATGTACGCACCGAGAGCCTTGAGCGTGGTATCAGCGCGGAGACATTGGACACGGTCCTGCCCAATATCACGCCGATCGAGCGGGTGATCACGCGGGACCGCAACCAACCCGAGATCAAACAACCCTATGCCGCCTATATCAACGCGCGAGTGAGTGAGTGGCGCAAAGACAAAGGCGCCGTCATGATGGCTGAACACCGCGCGCCGCTGAAGGATGTTGCAGACACCCACGGCGTGCAAAGCCGGTTTATTGCCGCAATCTGGGGGGTTGAGACAAATTACGGCACAGTCCCCCTCAGCTATTCGGTGTTTGATGCTGTTGCGACCTTGGCATACGACAAACGCCGCGCGGCGCGTTTCAGGCGCGAGCTTTTTGCTGCACTTGAAATTTTGGACAAGGGCTTTGCCTCTTATGACCTGATGAAGGGCTCTTGGGCCGGCGCCATGGGACAGCCTCAGTTCATGCCGGAAGCCTACCTGCAATATGCGGTAGACCATGATGGCGACGGTGCTAAGGATATCTGGACCAGCAAGGTCGATGTTTTCGCTTCCATCGCAAACTATTTGAAGTCATACGGTTGGGATAATACCCAGACATGGGGCCGCAAGGTGAAACTGCCGAAGGGTGGTGAAAAATCCCTTCAGGCTGACCAGTCAGCCGGATTAACCCCGGCAAGATGGTGTAAGGCATATAAAAGCCTTGGCGTTTGGCGTGATCTACAGGAATGGCAAAACCTGGGTGTCAGGCGCATCACCGGGAAAGACCTGCCGGAGCGGTCCATCCCTGCGGCTCTTGTGGTAGCAGATGAGGGCGACGATGAGGGTTATCTGGTGTATAGTAACTTCTGCTCGGTCATGCGCTATAACCCTTCCTTTAAATATGCACTGGCCGTTGGCCTTTTGTCTGATGCCATCAGTAAATAGGGCGGAATAAAATGCGTGTTGTCCTACTGCTGGTTATACTGCTAACTGCTGCTTGTTCCTCTGGTTCGCGAGAGGTTGGACCGCGCGGACGCATGCCAAAAGATGGCGAATTACCAGTTGGTGACCAGGGTGTAACCCGAAAAATTGGCAATCCATACAAGGTAGCCGGGGTCTGGTACCATCCAAAAGAAGACCCATATTACGACGAGGTGGGTTACGCCTCTTGGTATGGCCCGGATTTTCATGGCAAGCTGACGGCGAACGGCGAACAGTACAACATGAACTCGCTTACAGCGGCCCATAAAACATTGCCGTTACCAACCTTTGTGAAAGTGACAAATCTGGAAAACGGGCGCTCCATCGTTCTGCGTGTCAATGACCGCGGTCCGTTTGTGAAAAGCCGCATCATCGATGTTTCCCGTCGTGGAGCACAGTTGCTCGGCTTCGACAGACAGGGTGTGACGAAGGTACGGGTGCAGGCATTGGACGAAAACGGCAAGGTCGTCAAACGGAGACATGACACCACAACATATGTGGAAAATACGGTCGATGGCAGTCACTATATTCAGGTTGGTGCATATAGCCAGCGCGAAAATGCCAATGTGCAACTCAGCCGGCTTAAGCGCAGTGGTCACACCGCGCGCGTTGACCGTATGGAAAGTAACGGCAGAAATTTATGGCGGGTACGGCTGGGGCCTTTTAAAGAAAAGGCTCAAGCGGAGCAGAAACTTGACCGGGTGGTCGCCGACGGATTTTATGAGGCGCGCATTTTTAGCGAAAACGCGCGATAACGATACAGAATCAAGGGAAAACTATGGTTGGCAAGCTGAAAGCGACACTAACAAAACTGGGCTATAGCGTGATAGCTTTGAGCATGATGGTGATAGCTGCGCCGGTGAATGCCCAGATGGCAACGCCCGCCGGACACGCCATATTGCTGGATGCTTCCACCAATAGTGTGCTTTTTGAAAAGGACGCAGACACGCCATTTCCGCCCGCTTCCATGAGCAAGCTTATGACGGTGTACCTCGCTTTTGATGCCATCAAAAACGGTACGATGCGGCTGGAGGATCAGGTTGTGGTTTCCGATCAGGCTTGGCGCGACTGGAACAATCGCGGTTCCACGATGTTCCTGCGTGCGCGGGATGTGGTGACGGTCGCCGACCTGCTGCGGGGTATTATTGTGCTTTCGGGCAACGATGCCTGCGTTGTTCTGGCCGAACACATGGCCGGCTCGGAAGGGGTGTTTGTTGAATGGCTTAACGCAAAAGCCGCAGACCTTGGCATGACGGGCAGCCATTTTGAGAATACCAACGGCTGGCCAGCGGAAGGCCACGTCATGACAGCGCGGGACTTGGCGACACTTTCACTGCATCTGGCAACGGACTTTCCCGACCTTTATCCCATGTTCGCGGAGCGCGAATATCTCTACAAAGAATTTGAGCGCAATAAATATAACCGCAACCCCCTGCTTGGGCGCTTCCCGGGCGCAGACGGGCTCAAAACCGGCCACACTGAAGAAGCCGGCTACGGCTTGGCCGCTTCCGCCGAACGGGAAGGCCGCCGCCTTGTGTTAGTGGTAGCTGGGCTTTCGTCCGCTAACGAACGCATGCGCGAAAGCACTCGCCTTATGCAATATGGCTACCGGAATTTTGAGCACTATCCTTTGTTCCGCGCCACTGAGACGGTGGATTATGCCGAAGTTTGGCTGGGCAAGGAAGCCACTGTCCCGATGGTTGTCGGCACCGATGTTGCCATCACCATGTCGCGGCGTCAGCGGGCACAAATGGCGGTTAAAGTCGAATATATGAACCCGACACCGGCACCGATCAAAAAGGGTGATCAGCTTGGCGAGTTGGTGATTGAAATGCCGGACCGGCCCGCATTTCGCACCCCGTTGTTGGCCGGGCAGGATGTAGGCGAGGTTGGCGGCTTCGGTCGTATCGGTGCAGCGTTTGAATACATGCTGTTTGGGTCCTCGGGCGCGGAAACACTGGAACCTCAGCAGCAATGATAACGACACCGAGGTTTATTACATTTGAAGGCGGGGAGGGGGCCGGTAAGTCGACCCAGATTCGCCTTCTTGCCGCTTGGCTGCGAGATCAGGGCGCAACCGTCTGCCTGACCCGCGAACCCGGAGGATCGCCAGCGGCGGAACTTATCCGCGACTTACTGCTGAAAGGAGCCGTCGACCGCTGGTTACCCATCAGCGAAGCCTTGATGCTGGCCGCCGCCCGTGCAGATCATATCGAACGTACCATCCGCCCCGCTCTTTCTCGCGGGGAATGGGTGCTGTGTGACAGGTTCTACGACTCCAGCATCGCCTATCAAGGGGCAGGGCGTGGTATTGGCATCAACAAGGTGAAGGAAATTCAGAAGATCGCCTTTGGCAGCATGATCCCTGACCTGACTTTTGTTCTTGATTTACCGGTAGAAATCGGTCTTTCGCGCGCATTGGCACGCGAGGGGGCAAAATCCGATATGGAGGACCGATTTGAACGTATGGATCGCAGTTTTCATGAACGCCTGCGGCATGCGTTTCTCGAAATTGCAGCGGATGAACCCGGCAGGTGTGAACTGATCAATGCTGACAGCGATATAAACAACCTGCACACCCTTATCCGTAACGCCCTGGCACGTAGGTTTTCAAGCTGATGACCCCGGACGCGCCAGCAGGGTTACAGCACCCCCGCACAGCGGCACAATTGTTTGGCCATGAAGCGGCGGAGCGACAGTTTCTGCAAGCCTTCAACGGCGAAAGGTTGCATCACGCCTGGCTCATTACAGGCCCGAAGGGCATAGGCAAAGCTACCTTTGCATGGCGTATCGCCAAATTCCTGGCCGCCCGGCCTATCGAGGCCGCAGGTGCCGGGCTATTTGGTGAAGAATTGCCGTCGTCTGCAGACACACTTGATATTGATACCGCCAACCCGGTGGTACAACGCATCACCGCAGGCGGCCATAGTGGTATTATGGTGGCCGAGCGATCAGAAAACGAAAAAACCGGCAAGCTTCGCAACGACATCGTCATTGATGATGTACGCAAGCTTATTCACTTTTTCTCGCAAACCAGCGTCGAAGGTGGCTGGCGCATCGCCCTCGTTGACGCTGCGGATGAGTTGAACGTCAATGCGGCTAACGCGCTGCTGAAACTGCTTGAGGAACCACCCGCTAAATCCATTCTTATTCTGGTCGCGCATTCACCGGGCAAACTTCTGCCAACGATCCGCAGCCGCTGCCGCACCTTGAAGCTGAAGCCATTGCCGGAGGAAAGCGTGCGCGCGGTACTCGCCGCCCAACACCCAACCTTGTCGCCAGATGAGCTTTCGGTATTGGCTCGCCTTTCTGCAGGGGCACCAGGCAGGGCGATGGAAATGGCATCCCTTGGCGGCGTGGAGCTTTACCGCCAAATGGCAGGGTACCTGACGGTGCTTCCACGCCTTGATGTCCCAGGTTTGCACAATTTGGCAGGGCGGCTGGCCGCACCCAAGGCCGACGCTGAATACCGGCTTTTTGTCTCCATGCTACTTAACTGGGTTGAACGATTGATCCGGCAAAGTGCAAGCGGTGTCGCGTCCGCGGACATCATGACGGGAGAAAGTGCGGAAATGGCGCGTATTTCCTCACTCGCCGGGCTTGATCACTGGCTGGACCTGTGGGAAAAGATGGGCCGCTTGGTAACCCGCGCCGATGCCGTAAACCTTGACCGCAAGCAGGTTATCATCAATCTGTTTTCATCCCTTGGTTCTCTCGTGCGGGCCTGAACCAGTTTTATACGACTTATCGAGAAGAAAATTATGACCGGCCGTCCGTCCTATTATGTCACGACCCCCATCTACTATGTGAATGACAAACCTCACATCGGGCACGCCTATACCACACTGGCCGCCGACGTATTGGCGCGTTTCAAGCGTTTGGACGGCTACGATGTCATGTTTCTGACCGGCACCGATGAGCACGGTCAGAAGATTGAACGTTCAGCAGAGAAAGCCGGCCTCGACCCGCAAACCTTCTGTGACCAGGTTTCCACAAAATTCAAGGACCTGACGGCGGCGATGAACTTCTCAAACGACCAATTCATCCGCACGACGGAGGAGCGGCATAAAAAATCGGTTCAGCACTTGTGGTCAGTACTTGAGGAGAAAGGCTTCATTTATGAAGACCGTTATTCCGGCTGGTATTCGGTGCGCGACGAGGCTTTTTATGCTGAAAGCGAATTGGTTGAAGGCGAAGGCGGTGAAAAGTTCGCCCCCACTGGCGCGCCTGTAGAATGGGTCGAGGAACCAAGCTATTTCTTCAAGCTCTCAGCCTTTGAAGACAAGCTACTGGAGCTATATGAAAACAATCCCGATTTTGTCATGCCCAAGTCGCGCCTCAACGAGGTGAAAAGCTTCGTCAAAGGCGGCCTTGAGGATTTGTCTGTCTCTCGCACCACGTTCACCTGGGGTGTGCCGGTACCGGGCGCCGATGGCCACATCATGTATGTCTGGATCGACGCGCTGGCAAACTATCTGACCGCGCTTGGATACCCGGATGAGCAGGGCGCGGACTACCAGAAGTTCTGGCCAGCGGATGTGCATATAGTGGGCAAAGACATCCTGCGCTTCCATGCGGTGTATTGGCCGGCCTTCCTGATGGCGGCAGAGCTTCCCTTACCCAAACGTGTTTTTGCGCACGGCTGGTGGACCAATGAAGGCCAGAAAATCTCCAAATCGCTTGGCAACGTAATAGACCCATATGAACTGATTGAAAGCTACGGCATAGATGCCACGCGTTTCTTCCTGTTGCGCGAGGTGCCTTTTGGCAACGATGGCGATTTTTCCCGCAGGGCCTTTGTGTTGCGCTGCAACGCCGACCTTTCAAACGGTCTGGGCAATTTGAGCCAACGAACCCTGTCCATGATTCATAAAAACTGCGATGCCAAGATTCCTCCGTACGGTGAACTAACCAATGATGACAATGAATTATTGTCAAATATTGAGAAGTCACTTGAGCAAGTACGCGAGCACATGGAACGTCAGGCTTTTCACCTCGCTCTTGAAGCGATCTGGTCACAGGCCAGCGCGGCGGACAGCTATATTTCCGTGCAGGAACCTTGGAAGCTGAAGAAAACCGACCCGGAACGCATGAACACTGTGCTTTATGTGCTAGCAGATGCCATCAGGCAGATTGCCATCCTCGCGCAGCCGGTTATACCTGATTCTGCCGCGAAACTTCTGGCGCAGATGGGGATTGAAGACCGGGGATTTGACCAGATCGGCCAAGCAAATCACATGTTACCGGGCACTCCCATTCCCAAGCCCGAAGGCGTGTTCCCCCGTTTTGATCTGCCGGAAGAAGACAACGAATAATGACCGACTACGGATATATCGTCGATAGCCACTGCCACCTGAACTATAAAGGATTGAGGGAAGATGAAGCCGGTGTTGTAAACCGCGCCCGTGCTGCTGGTGTTGGCTGCATGTTGGCAATCAATACCAAGCTGTCGGAATATGATGAGGTACGCGTGATTGCGGAAAAATACGACGATGTATATGGCACCGTTGGCATACACCCGCACGAAGCAGAAAACGAACCCGATGTTGCAGTTGCAGAGCTTATCAAGCGTGCAGCCCATGCAAAGATCGTCGGTATTGGCGAAACCGGGCTCGATTATTTTTACGACAATGCACCGCGCGATATGCAGCAGGTCAACTTCCGTGCACACATCACCGCTGCCCGCGAGACCGGGATGCCCGTCATCGTACACACTCGCGACGCCGATGATGACTGTATCGATATGCTCGTGCAAGAAATGAGCAAGGGCGTTTTCTCAGGTGTGATCCACTGTTTTACCGCCAGCCAGCGTCTCGCCGATGCTTGCCTTGAAATGGGGCTGTATATCTCGATCTCCGGGATCGCGACATTCAAAAGCGCGCGTGAACTGCAGGAAACGGTCAAGACCTTACCGATGGACCGTCTACTTGTGGAAACAGATTCGCCCTTTCTTGCGCCAGTACCCCATAGGGGCAAGACCTGCGAACCTGCATTTGTCATGGATACAGCGGAGTTTGTCGCCAAGCTGAAAGGTGTCTCCTTTCCTGAACTGCGTGAGACAACAACACGGAACTTCTTTACGCTTTTTGATAAAATAAACCCGCCAGCGCCCCGTGAGCATAGCGCATGAAGTTGACAGTTCTCGGCTGCGGCACGTCGGGCGGTGTACCCAAAATGCCGGAATACTGGGGTGCCTGCGATCCCAACAACCCCAAGAATCGCCGACGCCGCGCCAGTATATTGGTGGAAGAGGGGGGGACAACCCTGCTGGTCGATACGACCCCCGACCTGCGCGAGCAGTTGCTTGACGCCTATGTGCACAAGCTGGACGCGGTGTTTTATACCCATGATCACGCCGATCACACTCACGGTATCGATGACTTGCGCGGCATCTTTCAAGCAATGCGAAAACGCGTGCCCGTCTATGGTGACCCGCAAACACTGGGGGTGCTTAGGCACCGCTTCGATTACATCTTCCGCAGCCAGAACGGTTATCCAGCGATCTGTCGCGGTCACATGCTCAAAGGTGCAACCACCGTCCGCGGCATCAAGGTGACCCCGTTTGAGCAAGGGCACGGCGGCGGCCTCAGCCTGGGCTACCGTTTTGGGGATGTCGCCTATTCGACAGACCTAGACCGACTGCCCGAGTCTGCGTTTGAAGTACTCTCCGGTGTGAAAGTATGGATCGTTGATGCGCTACGCTATGATCCGCACCCCACCCATTCGCACCTCGCGCAAACCCTGTCATGGATCGAACGCGTTAAACCTGAGCGCGCGGTCCTGACCCATATGACATGGGATATGGACTATGAAACCCTTAGAAAGGAGCTGCCCGACGGTGTTGAACCTGCCTATGACGGTATGACGATCACGTTGCCGTGACACCGCCAGTCTAAAGTGTGCTTGGCCCCCAGCGCTCCATCTCGTATAATTTGATCAGGCAGGAGACAGACCCATGAACCGTGGCCCATGGCGCATACCAGATCACGATAGACGAGACAACATCAGCCAACTCGGCACGCCGGATCGACAGCCATCCCGTTGGGTCCGGCTTTTTGTTTTCATCCTGGGCATGATTTTGCTGCTCTTTGGTTTGTCGCTGGCTTTCCCTGTAGATATGAGCGTAGACCCATATCTCGTGCGTGGTTTGATTATTGTTTTTATTTTTGGCGGCGCTGCGGCCTTCTGGAGCCGGTCCAGCATTGCACGCATCGCCAAAGTAGCGGGGCTTTGGGCCTTGATCATCACCGCGATCGCGGTTTTTTACTTGTACCGCTCGGATCTTGGTACCCGTTTCATGAGCGCGATAGATCCGATGGGCGTCACCGTCACTAATGAAGGCATGTTGCTGAACCGAGCACAGGACGGGCACTTCTGGATGCGCGCGAAGGTAAACGGGGTTGCCGTCAGATTCATGGTGGACACTGGAGCCTCCAACGTTGTGCTAAGCCCTGATGATGCGCGCCGCGTCGGCATAAACACGGGGCTTTTGAACTTCAACGGCGTGGCAAATACAGCCAATGGCGATGTCACCTTCGCCCGTGCCACGGTGTCACAGCTGTCACTGGGAGACACCGTTTTCTACGATGTTCCTGTGACGGTAAACGGCGCAGATATGCAAGGTTCGCTCTTAGGGATGACCGTGCTCAATCATTTTGCCAGTATTGAGTTTCGCGGTGACATGCTCATCCTACGGCAGTAGGTCTGGTGGTCCAATGCACTATGTTTGTGGGGTTGTTTCCACCTTTCCCGCGCCCATATTAGTTTCTATAGCAGGTATTTTCAAAAATAATTTTAATGCCACCGCAGTAATTTAGAAGGTAATTCGACATGGCCAATGAACAGACAAGCCGGGAAAACGTGCCCGGTAAGGAGAGCCATTGGCGCACGGTAAAAAGTCTTCTGCCATATCTATGGGTGCCGGGACGACTTGACCTCAAAAGCCGTGTCGTCGGCGCGCTCACGCTTCTGGTATTGGCCAAGCTCCTTGGGGTGTATGTACCCTTTATTTTCAAGGACGCAGTTGATGCACTTACCGGGGAGGGCAGCGGGCACACCGGACCCGCAACGCTGGCGCTCATGGTACCCACCGGGATGATCCTCGGCTATGGTACTGCACGCGTGCTGAGCCAGCTTTTTGGCGAGTTGCGAGATGCCGTTTTTGTCAAGGTGGGGCAACACGCGCTGCGTCAGATCGCGCTATCCACATTCCGCCATCTGCATGCATTGTCACTTAAATTTCATCTTGAACGCCGCACCGGCGGTCTGAGCCGCATTATCGAACGCGGTACCCGCGGAATTGATTTCCTGTTGCGGTTCATGCTGTTCAACATACTGCCAACGCTTCTTGAAATTGCGCTGATCTCCAGTATTTTCTGGGCTAAATTCGGCTTTTATTACGCGCTCATCACCTTTGTCTGTCTTGCAAGCTACATCTATTTTACCGTCACGGTCACCGACTGGCGGCTTAAATTTCGCCGCGAAATGAACGACGAAGACACCAAAGCCAACACCAAAGCCGTTGACAGCCTGTTAAACTTCGAAACCGTGAAATACTTTACCAACGAAGAACATGAAGCTAACCGATATGACAAAGCGCTTGCGGCCTATGAATCGGCCTCCGTGCGTAGCCAGATTTCACTCACGCTCCTCAACATCGGGCAGGGCATTATTATCTCGCTAGGCCTCGTGATTGTGCTTTTCATGGCAGGCAAGGGCGTAGTGGACGGGCGTTTCACCATCGGTGAATTTGTTCTGGTCAACTCGCTCCTGATCCAGATTTATATGCCGCTCAATTTCCTTGGGTTTGTATACCGCGAGATCAAGCAGTCACTCGTCGACATGGAAAAGATGTTCGACATTATCGCAACCGAATCTGACATCCATGATGAGGCAGACGCAACAGACCTCAAGGTTTCCGGTGGCGCCATCAGCTTCAACGATGTGCAGTTCCACTATAATCCGGCGCGTCCTACTGCTTGATGAGGCAACATCTGCGCTTGACGGCCATACTGAGCGGGACATACAAGCTTCGCTCGACCATATCGCCGAAGGACGTACCACGATCGTCATCGCACACCGGCTGTCTACCATCGTGAACGCGGATGAAATCATCGTACTGGACGCGGGTCACATCACCGAACGTGGCAACCATGAAAGCCTGCTAAAGCAAGACGGCCAATATGCGCTGATGTGGCGGAAACAGTTGGAGGCATCAGCTGCGGAGGAAAAGCTCGTGGAACTAGAAAATGTCGCTGGTGGAAAGGCACATAAACCTATTTTCTCTTGATGATAAATTTCCCATAATATAAATTATGCGCGATCGCAATCGTTTTAGAAAACCGATAAAGTATCCTTGATCAAGGTGTATTTGATCTAAAAGGCTTTATCCGGTCCTATTCGAGAACAAGCTGCTTGCCAGCTCCGTCTACAATCCCCATATCGCGCCGACTGAGGTATCGTTAAGTCCTGACTTTTACGTAATGTGCCCAGTAATGCCTACTTAAAACTAACGGCCGATATAATTTGGGGGCTGTATACGTAGATCCGCCCCCACCTTATAGAAAACGTTTCGTCGCACAGCAACGGGCGTTGATCGATTTTTTCTGGCCCCCCTCCCCCTCTCAGACAGAATATTCCGACCTTGATAAAACAACGTTGCGTTTCGCTCTAAAAGGCGAAATCACAGAACGATGATGTTTGAGGATGGGTACAAAATTGGGGCAGAATCTTTGTTTACTCACCAAATCATTCTACCTACGATCATGTGCGGGAGCGGGGATCGCTGGAGATCACAATCTCCAGCCCGCCCGGGGAATGAAACGCAAATAAAGGCATAGAAAATGGACAGACGGCAATTTATCAAAATCGCTGGCGCTGGTATGGGAGCAATGATGTTGCCACTCAGCGGGCGTAGCGTATCGGCAGAAGCTCTTCTTGAGCCAGGTGCTGATGTTACTCTGAAAAAGCGTATGGCTAACATCGCACTCAACGCAGCAACGTCAAAAGGCGCTACATATGCTGATGCCAGAATTGGCCGATACCTAAACCAATTTGTCACAGCGCAGGAGAAACGCGTTGATAATATTGTGAATACCGAGTCATACGGTATTGGTATACGGGTGATTGCAAATGGAACATGGGGTTTTGCCTCTACGTCCGATATGTCTGACGATGGCATCGCCAGAGCCGCTGAATCTGCGGTTGCGGTCGCTAAAGCCAACTCCACATTCCAAACAGACCCTGTAAAACTAGCTCCGGTCCAGAGCTATGGTGATGTTAGCTGGAAAACACCTATTGAAAAAAACGCCTTCGAGATTCCATTGAAGGAAAAAGTCGACCTTCTTATGGATGTAAATAATGCAGCCCTTGATAATGGCGCTAATTACATAACTTCCATTTTGTTTCTGGTTAACGAACAGAAATACTTCGCGTCAACTGAGGGATCGTACATCGATCAGGATGTACATCGGCTTTGGGCTCCGTTTTTCGCAACTGCAGTTGGGCAGCAAGGCTTCAAGCAACGCCAGAGTTTGGGGAACCCTGTCGGCCGCGGTTTTGAATATCTGGATGGTCGGCCCGAGGACAAAATCGAAATCCAAGGCGCCAACATCGGTTACCGTAATTCCTATGATATGGTGGAAGATGCAAGAGAAGCCGGAAAGCAACTGCAGAAAAAACTCGCTGCCAAATCAGTTGATCCGGGTAAATATGATCTGGTCCTGGACCCTCATCACCTCATGCTTACCATCCATGAAAGCGTTGGCCACCCTCTTGAGCTCGACCGTGTACTCGGATACGAGGCGAATTATGCAGGCACAAGCTTCGCCACACTTGACAAATGGAAAAGCGGGACCTTCGAGTATGGTTCTGAAATGGTCAACCTTTTCGCTGACAAAACCCAAGTCGGCTCGCTTGGTTATGTAGGCTGGGATGATGAGGGTGTCAAAACGAAAGAATGGGACCTGGTGAAAGATGGTATTCTCGTCAACTATCAAGCCATTCGCGATCAAGCTCACATTATTGATGAAAAAGAATCGCACGGCTGCTGCTATTCACAGAGCTGGCGTGACGTTCAATTCCAACGCATGGCGAACGTGTCTTTGCGTCCAAATGAAGAAGATATCAGCGCAGACGAGATTATTGCCGGTGTTGAAAACGGTATCTACATAGCCGGACGCGGATCATTCTCCATTGACCAACAGCGCTATAACTTTCAGTTCGGCGGTCAGCTATTCTATGAAATCAAAGACGGCAAAATTGTCGACCAAATCGAAGACGTCGCCTACCAGTCCAATACACAGGAGTTTTGGAACAGCTGCGTCGCCATGGCCGGTAAATCAGACTACCGCATTGGCGGTTCCTTCTTTGACGGTAAAGGACAACCTTCACAGGTTAGTGCTGTGTCGCATGGATGTCCGACAACCCGTTTCAATAACGTCAATGTCATAAACACAGCCCGCAAGGTCTGATGCGCATTTTGGCAACACAGTAATTATAGAGGTTTGATCATGGCCATTTTATCACAAGACGAAGCCAAAGCGTTGCTGACCAAGGTAATAGGTTATTCAAAAGCTGAAGCAATTGAATGTAATCTGAACGGCGAGGTAAGCGGCAACATTCGTACGGCGCGGAATACAGTCAGCACTGCCGGGGAGCTGAACGATACGATTCTTACGGTGCAGTCCAGCTTCGGAAAGAAGCTCGGCACCGCCAGCACAAATGAGTTCACTGACGAAGCGCTGGAGCGTGTCGTTCGGCGCTCGGAAGAGCTTGCTGGCCTAGCCCCGGAAAATCCGGAGTTCATGCCTATTTTGGGCCCGCAAGATTACGTGGATGTAAAAACATATTTCCAGTCAACCGCCAACGTCGACCCCAATTGGCGGGCCAATGCAGCAGATGCCAGCATCTCGGCTTCCAAGTCTAAAGGGCTCGTATCTTCAGGTTTCCTAAACGATTCTTCCACCTTTGCTGCGATCATGAATAGTAAGGGCCTGTTTGCTTATAATCGGGCCACCGACATCAATTTTTCGGCCACCATCCGCACCGCTGATGGCAAGGGCTCAGGCTGGGTCTATCGGGACTTTCACGACGCTTCATTGATGGACACGAAGGAAGCGTCTGAGGTGGCCGCGAGAAAAGCTATTGCCAGTGCCGACGGCAAAGCTATGGAGCCTGGAAAATACACTGTTATAATGGAACCCGCAGCAACGGTTCAGCTATTATTGAACATGTTCAACGCCATGGACCAGCGACAAGCGGACGAAGGTCGTAGCTTTCTCAGCAATAAATCTGAAGAAGCGGGCGCACCCACAAACCGGCTTGGCCAAAAGATGTTCGACGAACGGGTGAACATCTATACAGACCCACAGGACACAAATGCCCCGACCCATCCATTTGCCGGTGATGGCGCAGCCTTCAAGCGAACCGACTGGATTAAAAACGGTGTAATCAACGCCATGCCCAACTCCCGCTACTGGGCGCAGAAAAGCGGCGTGGATTACGTCCCCACCCCCTTCACAGGCGGTGGCTTGTTTGGGGGAAGTCCTTCCATCAGCATGACCGGAGGCGAAGACAGCCTTGGTGACATGATCAAGGACACCCGCCGGGGCGTTCTTGTCACACGCTTGTGGTATATTCGTTCTCTCGATCCGCAATCATTGATGTACACCGGCCTTACGCGTGACGGAACCTTCTACATCGAAAATGGTGAAATCAAATATCCGATCAAAAACTTCCGCTTCAACGAAAGCCCGATCATCATGCTGAATAATCTTGAGGCCTTGGGCAAACCTCAACGCATACAGGGATGCATGATCCCTCCCATGAAAATTCGCGACTTTACCTTCAGCAGCCTTTCTGACGCTGTTTAAACTCGGGAGTAAGCTTAACGCCATAGGGGCGGTACGCCGCCCCTGCTCTTTTTAGTATTAAAGTGATCAACCGCCGTGCATCGTAGAAATTTCATAAAACTGATAGGAGCATTGGGCCTCATGACGCCGTCAGCACGCGCGGCTGCAATGGTCAGTTTGAAAAACGACTATGACTTTTATTTCACTCGGCTGAGCTATGAATCCGGAGACTGGGAGGTCGACGAAAGAACGCCTGCTAACATATTGAATTCACTGATAGAGTACACAACATTAAGGGTCGATCTAAGAGAGCGTGTCATTGCTCTGGAAGACCCCGAAATGCTGAGTTCGCCTTTTTGCTATATGGCAGGACACCGATTGGTTGAATTTAACAATGGCGAACGTGAAAACTTCGAGACCTATGTCAGAAATGGCGGCTTCATCTTTGTCGATGATTGTAATCATGACATTGATGGCCTTTTTGCCCGTACCTTTGAGCAACAAATGGCCGAGATTTTTGGCGAAGATACACTCGTGAAGATCCCAGACGATCATCCGATCTACTCCTCTTTTTTCAAATTCGATGGCCCACCGAATACCGGCCTTGAACTAAATGGCTGGGGGGATGATCTGGTGCATGATTACCTCAAGGCCATCGAGATAAATGGAAAGATTGGCGTACTATACAGCAACAAGGATTACGGCTGTGAGTGGGATTACGACTTTAGAAACAAACGATGGTTACGGGTCGATAACACCCGTTTTGCGGTCAATATCATAATTTATGCCATGACGGCTTAAGTTCGGCCGACATGCGGCAACAACACTATAAGCGAGTGATGAAAATGGATGAAAGAGCAATAGTGTCGAAGATTGCCAAGCTTGAAAGCGTTCTGGATGAGGCTGGAAAAGTAATTGTCGGACAGCGAAACATCATCGAAGAACTACTTATCAGCATATTGGCGGGGGGCCATTGTTTGCTTGAAGGCGTTCCGGGCCTCGCAAAAACGCTCATGGTCAACACTTTGGCAAAAACACTGGAACTTGATTTTCACCGTGTCCAGTTTACCCCGGACTTGATGCCCAGTGACATCGTCGGCACTGAAATTCTTGAAGAAGACCACAGTACAGGGAAGCGTTTCTTCAAATTCTGCAAAGGTCCTGTTTTCACTAACATTATGCTAGCGGATGAAATCAACCGAACACCACCGAAAACCCAGGCTGCCCTGCTTGAAGCCATGCAGGAGCAGAGCGTGACGTACGCTGGTAAACACTATGACTTACCGCGCCCATTTTTTGTGCTCGCGACACAAAACCCGGTTGAACAAGCAGGTACATACCCCCTGCCAGAAGCACAACTCGACCGTTTCCTGATGTTCATTCGCGTTGGGTATCCGTCGGAAAATGATGAGGTGGAAATTCTCAAGCGCACTACCGGCACGTATAAAACCAACTTGAATACAGTTCTGAACGCAGATGACATTACCGAACTACAAGGGCTAGCGACTGACGTCGACATCTCCCCCCCTCTTCTGGCTTATGTGGCCCGTATCGTTCGCGCAACGAGACCAGAAAACAGTGAAGTGGAAATGGTCGATAAATATGTCCGCTGGGGCGCAGGCCCACGAGCGGGGCAAGCTTTGGTCAAATGCGCGAAGGCAAAGGCATTAATTGCCGGGAGGTATTCGGTAACGCTCGGAGATCTGGAATTCGTCGCAAAAGCAGTATTGCGGCACCGAATTCTTCTAAGCTTCCAAGCTGAAGCCGAAAATATTGATGTGGAAGATATCATAGAGTCCCTATTGCGCGATGTAGACGGGCCAGAGAGCCCGTTAGTGTAGAGCGAGCATGACCAGACAGCGTTTCATTGACCCCAAAACCCTCGCGCGCGTCAAGGACATGCCCTTGATCGCGAAAACCGTTGCCGACGGCTTTCTGCATGGGCTCCACCAAAGCAGACAGCGCGGTGTTGGCATCGAATTCAGCCAGTTCAGGTCCTACGAGGATGGAGATGACCTTAGCCGAATAGACTGGAAACTGTTCGCGCGCTCTGATCGCTATTTTGTGCGAGAGGCTGAGCGGGAAAGTGAAATTGCTGTTTGGTTTGTTCTCGATACCAGTGCATCCATGGGCGTTACGTCGGAGGACGGTTGGAGCAAGATGGAATATGCCGCCCATCTTATTGCAACCCTGTCATATATCGCTTATCGCCAAGGTGACCGTATTGGCTTTCTGGCCCTGTCCTCAGACAAACAGCAGATTATACCACTTGGAAATGGTCAGCAGCACTGGATGAGCATCCTCAAGACACTCGCCCTGCTTCAGCCTGGCTCGCCATTTCCATCACCACAAAAGGTTGCTCACCTTCTGAAGCCACTTCAAGTACCCGGCCTGATATTTTTGATTAGTGATTTCTATCAGAATGACGATGAAATCTATGCCTTCGCACGTTCACTGACCAGCCCCAAAACGGATCTCAATGCCATACATGTCACTAATGACGAAGAGGAAAACTTTCCCTTCAAAGGCATTATCAGGTTTGAGGATGCGGAGAGTCGTGAGCAGATATTGGTCTCCGGTTCGGAAGCGAGAAACATTTACTTAAAAGCTAAAACAGAATTTCAAGAGGATCTGGAGCGCTGGTGTGGAGAGCAATCTATCGCTTATACATCCGTAAACGTAGACTCACCTTTGGACCAGAGCGTTTTTGATTTCCTTAAGACGCGCGAGCGAGGAGCACGCTAGTATGCTCGGCACCCTCGGACAATTGGCGCTGACGAATTCGGCCGCATTAGCTGCTGCAGGCGCCATTTTGATACCCATTGTCATTCACCTCTTTAATCGGAGCAAGGGTAAGCGTGTCGTTATCGGGTCAATCCGGTTTGTTCTTGAGGCGCAAACAAAACGCATCACCGAATTGAAAATGATGCATCATCTACTCCTTGCACTGCGCGTGTCGATTCTGGCGTTATTAGCGCTGTTTCTCGCCGGACTATACAATACAAGCCCCAAAACAATTGACGGACCGATATACTATGTCACCCCTGCCTGGCTGCAAGCGGCGCAGGAAAGCGAAATCTCCCAACTCGAACAAACCTCGGAAGGTGCGCACGTTTATCTGCTTAGAGAAGATTATGCGTCACTGAACGAAGCCAAAAAACAGGAAATGGAAGCCGGGCAAACACCTTCAGGCTTTCAGGCGCAACTTTTACTGCATCGGTTGACAACGATCTCCCACAACGGGGAGGTCCATGTATACGCATTGAAAAGCAGTAACGACCTTGCAGAAATTCAAGCCCTTAGCCAATATCCGGTGAATTGGCACTTGAAACCCTCCCTTGAAGACCGATCTGATACCCTGCCCCCCATTCGACTGCTAATCATCAAAGACGCTTCGATTGAACGCCAGTTACTTGCAATTTCGCAGGCTTTAAAAGTAATTCAGACCAGCAGAAACGTCATTATTGAACCATTCATCTCAGACGGCCGCAACCAAACCGCACAGCTCCCAGGTTCCTTGAATTGGATCATTGTGAGCGAAACCACCGACAAGGATATCATTTTACCGTTACCGGACGCGTCAACCAATCTATTGACACTCGCGGCTGATAATCGAAATGGTCCAGGGTATAAAGCCAGCCTTGATGACTACCCCTTCACGCGCTTCACCGCAGACGTCAACGATCCGACCACTTCGCAAATGAATACCTCGATATGGCGTACGGATAATGGGCTTCCGTTAATGAGTTTGGCCTCATATAAAGGGCATGACGTTTTTAAGCTGCACTTTCCCCTGACCGGGGCTTTCGACAGCTTGGCTAACCAACCCGATTTCCCCCAAGTATTGCTTAGGCTCCTGACACAAAAAAAGCCTGACACTGATCTTTATCCGTCCATAATGATTAACGCCCCCCAAGCTATGACCTCTGGCAGCATGGTAGAACTGACCGCCACGCATGAGGGGAAACGGCTTGTTTTAAGTCGCTATATCGCGATTGTAATCTTCGCCCTCTGGCTTCTTGAAAGATGGCTCGTCGACCGGGTGCGCGATGACTGACACTCCAGAAAAAATTGAGCTGCGGCCTCAATTGAGGCTAATTCGTGCAAGGTACGCGCTTTCGTGGTTTCTACGTATTCTAGTGCTCGTCGCCGCGATAAATGCGATTGGTGTCTGGTCCGGGTTGGATGTAAAATTAATTTTAGCGAGTTCAGTAGCCGCCCTTGTGGTCGGCGGTACAGCTCTTCTTTTCACTAAACGATATCGAAATATTACGGCCAAAAACTTTCTCATGCATTTAAATCGGGTCACTCCCGCATTGGAAGAGAGTGCCCAACTACTCCTGAAAAATCCTGCAGAACTATCTGGCCTGCAAAAGCTTCAAGCCAAGCGCGTTCGCGGGCGATACGAAGACACACTGAGACGGCCGGAGCTATGGTTACCGCCACTTCGGCTGCGTGGCACCGCAGGCCTCATATTTATCTGTTCCTTCTTGGCCGTTATGGGCATCTTACGTGACACGTCACCAACTCCCAAGTTATCTGCTTTACCGGCCAGCAACCATTTATCTTCTTCGCCAGCAAGCATTTTGGATATGCAGATTACCGTTATCCCCCCCCACTATACTGGACACCCGACGCTGGTGTTGAAATCGGCAGACATTGAGGCAAAAGAGGGTAGCCAAATAATATGGAGCATGCAGTTCTCGAGAGAGGATGGCGTGTATTTCATTAAAGACACTCAGGGCGAACGTTACCCACTCATCCGAGATAGGCGAAATACGCACTCGGTAACACTACCAGCGAAAAGCACCCTGCTTTACCAATTCGTGCAAGAGATAAATGGCACAGAAACACCAATAGGTGGCCTATACACTTTGGCCGTTCATCGGGATGCTAAGCCGGTCATTCGGCTCATCAATCCGAAGGGGACAACACTGGAATTCGCCAAGAATGACCTACCCCAATTTTCCTCCGTTGCCGACATCTCCGATGATTTTGGCGTCAGCTCCACCTACATATTAGCGTCAGTAGCAAAGGGAACAGGCGAGGCCGTCAAGTTCCGTGACGAAGTATTCAAGTTTGACTCTTCGCATACCGATGCCCGGCAAAACGGTCTGTACACTAAGGAATGGGATCTACAGAAACTGGGCATGGAACCAGGTGATGAAATCTACTTTTCTGTCGTAGCCCACGATAATCGCGCCCCCAATAGCCAAGAAGCGAAATCCGCGACTGTCATCGCAAGGTGGCTTAATGATGAAAAGGCTACGATCGGGGCAGAGGGCATCGTAAGTGACTTCATACCGGAGTATTTCAAAAGCCAAAGACAGATAATAATAGAGACCGAACAGCTAATAGCCGATAAAAAAACGCTTGATGCTGCCACCTTCTCCCGCACCTCTCAGAGTTTGGGCCAAGCCCAAAGTGACCTGAAACAGCGCTATGGACAGTATCTTGGCGATGAATTTGGTGAGGGTCCCGGGGAACAGCTTAGTGACCGTTCAACCTCTCACAATTCTACTGACGACCAGCACAAGCATACCGAGGTAAAACATGACAATGAGACCGCAGAAGTGGCACCTCCCGAGGTTGGCCATCAGCATGAAGTTGAGAACCTGAACAGCCGACACGGCTCTGCAGAAGCCCTTATCCAGCGATTTGGCCACGCGCACGAAGATGCTGATATCGGCCCCATAGCCAAACGCGACCCTAAAACACTCATGAAAAAAGCTGTCAGCATAATGTGGAACGCCGAGTTGCATCTTATGCTGGCCAATCCGGAAAAAGCCCTCCCCTTTGAACGTGAGGCACTAAAATACCTGAAACTGGCAAAACAAGCCGACCGCATTTACGTCAAACGGCTTGGCTTCGAGCCGCCCCCTGTCTCCGAAAAGAGCAGACTGCAAGGCGACTTGAAAGAGATAGAGAGTTACCACAAAGCCCCTGTGGGCGGTTGGGAAGCATCTGAAGAGCAGAAATTGATTCAACGTGTTTTTAACGCGCTGAATCAAGATCAGCCGATCTCGAACGCGGAACGGGAGAACATCACGCTACTGAGTAAAAAATTTATCGAACTTTCCCAGCACAGACCCGCTTTCATAAAACATGCCGCAGTCTTGGAAAAAATATTATCCGCCGGCACCTTCTCTCTGAAAGACTGTCCGGAATGTGTTTCTAATTTGCAAGCCGCTTTATGGGACATGATTGATATGAGTGTGGCTCCACCCCTGTCCGGCTATGGTTATCATGACACAACTGATCCGTTCACCGAAGCTAGGAAAGATCCATGACAGTTTTGGGTTGGTCCACTGAACTATCCACTATTTGGGTCCTGCTCTGCCTGTTTCTAACACTCGGGTCTCTATTTGTCTCCGCGCGCGCGTTACAGCAAAGAGTGAGGAGCAGAGTACGTCGAGCGGCGATTTTTTCCACCAGCGTAATCGCGCACTGCTGTATCCTTCTTTTGCTGTTTGACCCTCAAGCAAGGCGTTTGCATGGTACCGATATATCCCTGATCACTGACAGTGAAACCAAAGAGGAAATATTTGGCAAGGCGACATATCTTGCTCCCGGGGTTGATGCCCCCAACGACTCCGAGGCTATAAAACTATCTAGTTTAGGCGCACTCTCTCTTTATGAACCACATATTAGCGCGCTTAGCGTAACGGGAAATGGACTGTCAATTACAGACTGGAAACAAATACCTGAAACATTGGACGTGATGTGGGAAAATCACCCACCACTCTATGGTCTTGTCGATATGAGATGGGACAAAGTGACCTACCCTGGAACGTACTGGTCTTTGTCAGGGGTGTATATTCCTGAGACACAGTATCAATCTGATAACCTATACTACATTACGTTGCTCGACCCCGCTGGCAGAGAAGTCTCGGCCCAGACCGTAAGAGGCAACAGCTATTTTTCAATGAAAATCAAGTCCAAGACAACCGGCACCCTAACTTATAACTTAAGGGTTACAAACCGAGATGCCACCACGATAGCCGATGAAAAAGTAACTATCCATGTAAAGCGTCCCAAACCTGCTCGCATCATGATCGTGCAATCCTCGCCCAGTTTCGAAAGCCGACACTTTGCACAGTGGGCAGCATCCTTTCAAACAGAACTTATTTCAAAAACCACTATTAGCAAACAGCGCTATATTACTCAGGCGGCCAATATAGACCCCCTTCCCCCTATGTCAGAGTTCACACCGGAGTTGTTGGATAAACAAGATTTTATAATTATCGACGCACGTGCCTATGATCAACTATCCAACGATGATCTGATTGCAGTCCAAAACAGCGTGGAAGCTGGCGCTGGCATTCTTCTACTGGCAGATTCGAGCCTGATCAGCAGTGAAGCAGTCAAGAGAAGCAGCCTGCTGAGCGGTTTTCAGTTTCAGGAAAGCGACGCCCTGCTGGCAAGCAGCGTTCCAGTTTGGCGTAATAGTATCAATGAAGCTGCTCTTCCTGTGATGCCGATTTTAATCTCAAATAGCCATAGCCAAGATATTGTGACCGATACAGATGGCGTTTCGATAGTTAAAATGAAAAGATTCGGTGAAGGCATGGTGGCTGTATCACGCCTACGCCAGACCAACCGATGGGTAACACAGGGTAATCGGGAAATATATTCGCACTACTGGTCATACCTCATGATGCATATTGCAAGGCGAAGGGCAGAAAATGAATTTCTACCCCCTCAGCCTAGCTCTATAACCCGTGTGGGCGAAAGCGGTCTTATATGTGCACTATTGACAACTACTGACCCGCGCATGACGGTCCAACAAAGAGATAGCGGTTATAGTGACACTCTGACATTGACACAGGACATCTCGGGCTCACAAAGATCATGTAGTCATTTTGAGCCACCCCGAGCGGGTTGGTATCTCATTACGCTGTATGATCGCGATTCAAAGGTTATTGATGATCTTAAACTTTTTGCAGCCGAAAAGACGGATTGGAGAGATAATGAACGCTGGCAGCGACAGACGGCCACGCAGCATCGCTCGTTGCGCCGAAGCACGAAGGAAACACTAATAGCGAATGGAACAACGGTAAGCGTATTCCAGCATGTCTGGCTATGGTTATTGTTTTTACTCTCGGCCTGTGGTCTCTGGATAGAGACAAAACTACGTTAAAACACCAGCCTGTTGAATCTCCATTGAGCTTGTTTCCACCTCAAGTTAGAATAATTTTCTGCCACGGTTAACAATTAGGGAAGTATCATGCGGAAGAAAATCTGGGCGTTATTATCGATGTATCTGCTCAGCGCTGTGCCCGTTTATGCTGATGAAATTCTGATGGCTGATGATGACTTCAACAAATTTGTTTCTCAGGCAAAGCCTGGCGATGTCTTCGCCGTATACCCCGGCATCTATCGCTTACCCCGCACGATAAACCTTGAGGCATCTGGAACCGATGGGGCGCCAATCACTATCCGGCCATCGTCAGCCGGCAAAGTAACCATAGAGGTACCAGTGACGATTGGTTTCAAGGTGCTCGGGAGCAACTGGATCATAGAGGGCCTCGATTTTGTAGGCGTCTGCGAAAACGACAACGCCTGCGAACATGCAATTCAAGTTTTGGGGCGCGCGGACAATCTTAAAATCATCAACAACCGCATGATTGATTTCAATTCAGCAATTAAAGGCAACGGCCAAATCATTGAGGAAAAACAATATTTTCCCGACAATGTTCAAATCGAAGACAACCACATATACAATCGACGGCCAAGGAACACCGGCAATCCGGTGACACCAATTGACGTCGTCGGTGGCCGCTTTTGGCAAATCAAGCATAACTTCATTGCTGATTTCGCCAAAGGCGGCGGTAATAACATCAGTTATGCCGCCTTTTTGAAGGGCAACTCTGACAACGGTATATTTGAACGCAATCTAGTCATTTGCGAATGGCGCCATCAAGGAGGGGTGAGGCTCGGCCTATCCCTAGGAGGGGGGGGGACATCAAACCCTAAATTCTGCCAAGGCAGATCCTGTAAGATTGAACACTATAAAGGCACTATTAGTTCAAATGTCATCATGAATTGCCCTGCCGATGTCGGAATTTATCTGAATAACGCCGCTAATACGAGGGTAATCAATAATACAATTCTCAATACTGCCGGTATAGATGTCCGCTTCTCAGGGAGCTTTGCTCTTATCGCCAATAATATAATCGAGGGGCGCATCAAGGGACGGGACAAAGGTCGATACCGCGAGCTAAATAATATTGTCGAGCGTGACCTTGATCATTTTTTTCCAGGTCAGCTCAAATATGATCTCTCCCCTCTTGAGCCAGAAGAGTTAATGCGTGCAGCCAAAGGGCAAGGCGGCGTGGACTTCTGCACAGGTCAACCTCAAGAAACCTGGGTTGGGGCGTTCTCTTCGCCGCTTTCATGTCGTTTGAGCGAAATGACCTCCAAAGCTACCATCGATAACTAATCTCAGATTTCCGATTGCTGCCCGCGTTCTTTTGTACGTGATTGTATAATCACTACATCTTTTCTTAAACTTTAACGGTTTGTTGAAAGTTACGTGGTTTAATGCAACTCATCAGTGAGGGTAAAAACCTTACATAGCCAAATATACCAAGGACCAATGAATGACAGTCACGGATAAATTCTGGGGAGGATTTCTGTTAATCTTGGTTATCCCAGCTACGCTGATCGCGTTTCCGGCCATAGAAGTGGTTGTGGTTCTTGGAATAGTTTTGTTGTTATTTGGCGTTAGAATGCTATCCAAAAAGCGTCGTCGCTGTAATGCATGCGGCCATGTGTTTCATTTGAGCATCCCAAGAGTCATCCTGATTGCACGCAGAAAACTTCACTGCCCCAGATGCGACAGCCACCTGCGGAAGACATCATCGATTTGATAAAAGCAAATAACTACTAATACGCGACTGCTATCCCCTCGCGTAGTTGTATTATCTGCGTGACTTGCTCATAATCCAGTGCGGTATCCACGTCGATCGCGGCCTCTGCAAACGGCAACCTGACAGCGAAGGCATCTACCCCTAGCACACATGAGGCGCGCTCAAAAGCCTGATCAACAGTAAAGCGCTTGAATAACAGGCCCACCAGATTTCTATACCCAAAGGCCTTAAAAAGTTTCCATGGTTTTTTACGCTTTTGTTCGAGTGCTCGCCAGAAGTCCAATACCGGCAATGATTCTTTTGAAATAAATGCAAATAGGTTTGCCCCGGATAGCTGGGTTTCTTTAAACGGCAGGTAAGTCCGCTTTGAACCCGGATGCGCGGCATCCAAATAGCTTCTCTCAACAAAACCTACAGCTAACCCACGCTGCTTTCGTGCATCTTCACAAAAGCCGTCTACCATTACAGGTGTAAGTAAGGCGTGATCTGCAGTGGTGACTAGGTATGGCCATTCGGCACCCGCAGCTTCGATCGCAGAAGCAACGCTACAACAAATGGTACCAGCACAAGGCATGACTTCTACGGCGACGTCACCAAAGCCATCCTTTAGCTCAGGACACGCAGCAAAAAGCATTTCTGGTTCGTCGAATACGACAACTACTCGTTTTACTGAGCCTGAACTCGCCAACGCCCTTACCACTCGGGAAACCATAGGCTCGCCACAAATGGGGACCAACGCCTTGAATTGCCCGCCAATCAACGCGGCGACAGGATCATCATCTCGTCGTGTACCTGCCAGAACGATTGCTGTGAAATCACGCAAAGGCTGATTTGCTGCAGTTTCGTCTTCAGTTTGAACGACTTTTACGGGATATTTATTTGCCTCAAACTCATACACGGCCATTTCGTTCATATGCCCCGTCCCCCCTATTATAAGAACTTTTCGGTTCTCATTACTTTAAAATAACGGCCACTCCCCCAAGCACCGCTCAACACCATAGTCACATTATTCTTAGACGGTTGTCTTGGAGAACGCAATCTTATGCTCTTTCATATGAAGGCTTTTCTACCGACAATGCTTCCCGCCACCCGAGCACCCACGCGGCAGCTACCAACCAGCTAGCTACAATATCGGTGGGCCAATGCACGCCAAGATACACCCGACTAACCCCTGTGGACACTGCAATCACTATGCATAACCAGAAGAGAACCCGTGACATGTTTACCGGTATTCGATTAACCAAAAGATAATATATAAGAAAATAAATGCCTGCGGCGCGCAACGCATGACCACTGGGGAAACTATTGCTGGAAACATTGACGATATGTTCAAAGACATCCGGACGGGCGCGCGCGAAAACCAGCTTTAAAAGAGGGTTAAGAAGAAAAAGCCCAACAATAGAAACTAATCCGGCAACTATTTTGTCTTGGTTAGAAGTAAGATACAGCCATGCAAGAGCCCCTAACGACAACACAATCAGAGTAACCGTGTCACCCATATGGGTGACGAGCATTATAAGAGAGGAAGTAAGCGCAGTCCCTATCGGTTCCCCGTGCTCTGTCCGGAAAGCGCTCAAACCCCACTGGTCGAATTCTCCAAGGTACCCCTGAAACGTCAAAACTGCCCATCCCATAAAGCAAACTGTTGCAATCAGGCTCGCTGATCTATTGGTCATGAAGTAGTGCCCCATAATTTTATGATATTTATTGCTGCGATCTAGCCGCCGGTGCATTTTGGCGGACAAAATAGAAGTGGTTTGGATTGAAGATTTGTTGCTGGATGGCCCAGAAGCGGTCCGTCGCAATAATATCAATTCCATTTGCATATAGCGATAGATACTGCTCATTTTGGCCTGTGCGGGCGAGTTCTTTATCAAGCCCGAATGTACCAGAGATCACACGCCAGCCACGCTTATGTATTTCTTTGTAAAATGTAGTGCTTTTTTGATCAGTCCCGGTCCAGGCGATGATTTTTGCTGGATTGATGCCACTTCTCTCAACCGTGGCAATATCGGCGGTGTCATACATCGTAATGGTCAACATCATTTCAGGCGCAATCTTGTGGAATTTCTGAGCCTGCTCAACAGAATAAGTAATTGCGACCGTATAGTCCTCTGCCTCAGCAGTCCTTACCGCTTTCGCCACACGGGTAAAATCTGTGCCTGGTTTAATATCCAGCGTTAGAATCGCTTTTTGCTTTGCCCACCGAAGTACAGACTCCAGGTGCGGCACCCGATAATCGGTTTCTATTCCTTCATTATCAACAAGATACAAAGCTGCAATATCTTTTTGCGTCATTCTCGAGATAGACCCCGTGCCTGTTGTGGTGCGATCCACCGTATCGTCGTGCATCAAGATCAGTCTACCATCCATGAGTTGGGCTACGTCTACCTCGATTAAACCAAACCCGTACCTAAGGGCGTTATCCATCGTTTCAATCGCATTTTCCGGGTATCCGGGCGCGGGTCCTGCGCGGTGATGGCTTATCAGCGGCATACGCATCGGATGATAGCGGAAAAAATTGGATAATCCGCCATCCGACAACTGGATATAAAACCTTGCGTTGGGGTCGGTCGGGGTGGGCACTTGTTCTGCTGCAACAGAATAACCTACCGAAAAAAAGGCCCAACATACTAAAGAGAAAAAGTGCTTTCTAACCATTTCACTTCCCAAGGATTAAATGAATGCGCTCACATAGCTTGACGATATATCGTTAAGGCACGAAGCTGACATAAAGTTCAACACTATTGATGAGAAATATGATGCCACAGTCCTATTCTATTAATCATCTGCTCGAAATTATGCGCCGCCTCAGAGACCCAGAAAATGGCTGCCCTTGGGATGTAGAACAAACTTTCTCAACAATTGCACCCCATACTATAGAAGAAGCATATGAGGTCGAAGAAGCCATCCGTGCTGACGATATGTCTTCACTTAAGGATGAACTGGGCGACCTTTTATTTCAAACTGTGTTCCACGCACAAATGGCTGATGAGTTGGGGCATTTTTCATTTGCCGATATTGTGCATAGTATATGTGAAAAAATGGTCCGTCGGCACCCACATGTTTTTGGCGATGCAGATATCAAAACATCAGACGCACAAGTTACAGCATGGGAAAACCAGAAAGAGATCGAACGCACCAAAAAGGCAAGCGAACAAGGACGGGCAGTTTCTGTGCTTGACGGAGTTTCCATAAGCTTGCCCGCTCTGCAGCGAGCCCTGAAACTGCAACGGCGAGCAGCCCGAGTCGGTTTTGACTGGCCTCAAACAACGGACGTACTAGATAAAATTCGGGAGGAAGCTGCAGAACTCGTGGAGGCAGCAGAAAATAACGTCGATACCACCCACATCAAAGAGGAAATGGGCGACTTATTATTTGTAATGGCAAACTTGGCGCGACACCTCAATTTAGATCCTGAAGAAGCCCTCAGAGGCACCAATGCCAAATTCGTACGGCGCTTCCAACGCATAGAAGCGCTACTCGCCGAACAGGGCAAAACCCCCTCTCAGTCAACCCTTGAAGAGATGGATAGTTTGTGGACCCAAGTCAAAACCGAGGAAAAGACTACGCAGTAAAACTTTCATGAGCGCCTGTTAGAATATTTCGCCCATGCTACAGGATCAACTAATACCTGAAACCGTATGCCATCCTCCCCTTGCTCCTCAGAGAGGATGCGGGAATTCGCATGCAACCAAGCTTGTGTTGCACCGTCTGAGTAAGGCACTGTCATCTGTATATCCAGATCACCAGTACCAAGCAGCTTGTCCACAGCTTCAATCAACCGTTCACAGCCATCACCGGTAAGGCCAGATATTGCCACAGTACGACCCCGCCGCTCATCGAGCGCCAGAAGTGCAGCCTGTGCCTCATTATCCATGAGATCAATTTTATTCAGCGCTTCTATGACTGGGGTGCCCTCACCTTCTTCGGCCAGTTCAACGCCCAACTCCGCGAGCACACCCTCCACATCAAGTTTCTGTATATTGCTGTCGGGGTGAGAGGCATCCCGAACATGAATGATAAGATCCGCTTCACAGACCTCCTCTAGGGTCGCGCGAAATGCAGCAACAAGTGTTGTTGGCAATTCGGAAATAAACCCTACCGTATCGGACAGAATAATACGACGCCCATTCGGCAGGTCAAGCGCCCTCATCGTCGGATCTAGCGTCGCAAAAAGCATATCTTCCGCCAAAACCTCAGCCTTTGTAAGCCTGTTAAATAGCGTTGATTTACCTGCGTTCGTATACCCGACAAGCGCTACAATCGGATAGGGCACTTTCTGTCGACGTGCACGGTGAAGCGTTCGGGTACGTGTCACTTGTTCAAGCTGGCGTTTGATGCGTGTAATACGATCGGCGATAATGCGCCTGTCTGCTTCGATCTGGGTCTCACCCGGCCCCCCCATAAAGCCTGATCCCCCACGCTGGCGCTCAAGGTGGGTCCAAGATCTCACGAGACGGCTACGCTGATACTCCAGATGGGCTAGTTCAACTTGAAGCTCGCCTTCTTTGGTGCTGGCCCGCGCGCCAAATATCTCCAGAATTAACGCAGTCCGGTCAATCACTTTTGTTTTGATTTCGCGTTCAAGATTGCGCTGTTGCCCTGGTGATAGTTCGCAATCAAAAATGAGCAGATCAACCTCATTATCAGCGACAAAGGTCTTGAGTTCGGCGATTTTCCCCACGCCAATAAGCGTTGCAGGGCGCCGTTCGCGCAAAGCAACAGTCTCTCCGCCGACAAGTTCGACATCAATCGCGAAAGCGAGCCCCATAGCCTCCTCAAGCCTGGCCTCGGGCGAACGCTTTGTGTGGGATGTGCCAGCCCGGTCCCGTACAAAAGGATGTAAAACATACACCTTCGACTTGGCTTCCTGAGCCTGCAGGTAGCCAAGGCCTTCTGTAGACCAGCCACCACCCGGCCGTTCGGCCGAACGGTCATCAGTCTTTTTTGTCAATTAACCCTCTAAGTCTTTTTCGGGCTCAAACAACTGCACCGGGCCCGACGGCATCACTGTCGAGATTGCATGCTTGTATACAAGCTGGGAATGCCCGTCCCGGCGCAACAATACACAAAAATTGTCGAACCAAGTGATGACTCCCTGAAGCTTTACGCCATTGACTAAAAACACCGTGACCGGCGTTTTGGATTTTCGAACGGCATTGAGAAAGACGTCCTGGAGGTTCTGATTTTTTTCTGACATGGACTGTCCGTTTGTTATATGATTTTCTAATTATACTTGCCTTAAGAGCAATAGCCCGCATCACCTGTTTTCTAGCGGTGGTAAAGCCACAGTTTAACCCGTCACCGATGATTACGCGCGGTTACATATATGTCAGACGTTGCTAGTTTTGGTCAACAGGCTTTAAGATAATTATCTGCTTGGCTAAGAATGTTATCCGCGCCACATTGATCTCGCAAAAAGAGCAAGGAAAAGGGAAGCCTCCACGCGCCCGACTAGCATCAATATCGACAAGACAATATAATCAGCACCCTGCAGACCAGAAAAGCCAGGAAAATAAGGGTCAATAACAGCTGCAAGTGGCCCGGACAAAGTAAGTGACGAGAGCGAAAGGGCAATGGCTTCCCTGAAACCTATCCCCAATATCGCAAGAACCAATGCTCCCATCGTGAAGATCAGCACAAAACCACCAACCAAAAGCCAAACTGCCTCAACATCCTTTGCCTGGATCACCTCCCCATCATACCGTAAAGTACGAACGCCATGAGGATGCGCCAACCGATCAACTTCACTACGACCCAACATATAGATAACGCTTGCGCGCAATTGCTTTAATCCGCCTGAGGTCCCTGCGACCGCCCCTCCCAAACAAGTCAGTAATATAATGATTATTGAAGCTGGAAGTGAGTCATCAATATTTGCACCGCCCGCAGCTTGAAACCCTGTAGTTGCCAATGCGGATACAGCCGAGAACACGCTATACCACAGGTGCGACCAATGGCTTTCCGCAGACAAAAAGAATAATATGATCACAGCAAAAGCTGCAACCAGCATCAAAACGCGCGTTTCTTGACCAAATGTGCCGCGCAACCGTAATTGCTTGAGACGCGCATATTGCATGTCCCAGTTCAGGATCGCGATTAGCGAAAAAAGGGTCACAATAAACTGTACCCAACTACCCGCGATCACATGACCAGATGTTGGCGTGATACCCGTTGTGCTAATTGAGGCCATCGCCAACATCGCCGCATCACCAAAACTCTCCCCACCCAGCATCAGAAGTAGACAACACATCGCCGTATAGAACACATATATGGGCAACAATGTTTCGGCCGTGGAGCGCAAACGAGGGTAACCCTTGTCGCTGTCGCCATATGGCAAGGGCGAATGATGCAACTGCAGCCCACCGCTGTTCAGTGCAGTTAACAACGACAGGGTAATACACACCGACATAAAACCACCAAGCCAAGAGGCAAGAAGCCGCCATAATTGAAGCGCCTTCATGTCTTCTACATTTCCTTCATATGCACTGGCTCCGGTTGTCGTCACCAGCGACATCCCCTCAAAGAAAGCAGCAATAAGCCCCTCTGACGGAAACAAAAAGAAAAACGGCAAGCCAGCCGCGAAGGCTAGGCAAATGCCGCCGACCAACGGCAAAAGGATCGTGAGTTTACGAACCCTCACACGGACGGAGGAACGGAAGCCCAGGTAAAGAGACCCTCCCACCAACATGACAATAGAAATGGAGACAAAGAAGCTGCTTGCTATCTCGGCTTCACCAAGGAACAGCGCCGTGAAGAAAGGCACGAACTGTAGCAGCCCCAGAATCAGTATCCAGCATCCAATCAAGAAGAATAAGCGCCCGACCCACATGGTGCGCGATCAGAAAAGATCCGCGCGAGCGGAAAATAGTTGTTCAATTTTTTTAACCGCCTCAGACAGTGCTAGAATAACGACACGGTCCCCGCCTTGCAGCATGGTGTCTGAATGAGGAACAATTGCCTCCTCTCCCCGGACTATCATGCCAAACTTGACATCCCCATGAAGACGCAATTGAGCAATCGACTTGCCAGCAACGGCCGACCCCTCAATTACCTCGGCTTCGATAATTTCTGCCTTGCCCTCGAAAATACTATACAGGTCACGAATGCGACCCCGTCTTATGTGTCGTACAATTGAAGAGACTGTAGTTTCCCGAGGGTCCAGCGCCACATCAATCCCAAGAGAGCCAACAAGGCTTCCGTATATCGGGTTATTCATCAAGGTGATTGCCCTGGGACACCCTTGTTGTTTCGCAAGCAGGGAAGACAGGATATTGACTTCGTCGTCATTCGCAACGGAGACGATCGTATCCGCCTGCGATATGTTGGCTTCCTGCAGAATTTCCCGGTCCAGCGCATCACCATTAATGACGACAGCCTGCTTCAGTTTCTCGGCAATTAGAGATGCCCGCTCTTTGTCAAATTCGATGATTTTAACATTAGTTTTTGCGTTATCCTCCAGTAGCTGAGCCAGAAAAAGCCCAATATTGCCACCACCAACGATAACCAATCGCTGCGCTGCTTTTTCTTCGTGTCCAAAAACCGCCATCGCACGTTCTGTCATTGTTGCATCCACGGCGATATATATCGCATCTCCGGCTTGCAACTGATCATCACTTCGCGGCACAAAAATCTTGTTTGAACGGACCACAGAAACGACCGTAGTTTGCAGGTTCGGAAAAAGTTCCGTGAGTTGTCGTAGTGGCGTATCTACGACGGGACAGTTCTCATCAAGCACAAGCCCAATTAGTCGTACCTTACCATCAACAAAAGGCACCATATTAAAGGCACCAGGCACCTGCAGGCGCCGGTGTAAGGCCTGTGCAACCTCGAGTTCAGGGGAAATAATGACATCGATGGGCATGTTTTCACGCGAAAAGAGATCCGCCCACATCGGTTTCAGGTAGGTTTGATTTCGAATACGTGCGACCTTTGTCGGGACACTGAACAGCGAATTGGCGACTTGGCAAGCAACCATATTGACTTCATCTGACCATGTGACCGCGACCAATAGCTCAGCATCTGCAGCACCAGCTTTGGCCAGCATTGATGGGTCGGAGGCATGCCCAACCAGCGCCTGAATATCAAGCGATTCACTAATCTTGCGTATCAGTTCAGGAGAGCGGTCGATAACTGTTACGTCATTTTGCTGATCCGCCAAATGTTTTGCAATATTGAAACCAACCTGACCCGCACCACAAACTATTACTTTCATAGCATTATACCAATTTTCTGATGTTTTTGATAATCAAGCTATTCAACCTCATCAGCCTTGCCGCTACCTGTGAGGCCAAGGGATTTAAGCTTACGGTGTAACGCTGATCGTTCCATTCCAATGAAGGCTGCTGTACGTGAAATATTCCCGCTAAACCTGTTTATCTGTACTTTAAGGTATTCCCGTTCGAACGCTTCCCGAGCTTCCCGCAATGGTGTTGTCATGATGGCGCTATCGCCACCAGAGTGCAATAGATTGCTTGAGCCTGTTCGCACTTCCTGAGGCAACAAATCCGCGCCTATTTCATTGTCGAATTCATCTGCTCCCATGATCACAAGGCGTTCCATGATGTTCTTCAACTGACGAACATTACCCGGCCAATCGTATGATTGCAGAGCAGCAATCGCGTCATCAGCCAACCTCGCTTTCGGCCTGCCGGTCGCTTCCGCCAACGCGTCGAGGAAGTTTTGTGCCAGCATAGGAATGTCTTCCCGCCGCTCAGACAATGACGCCATTTTAAGCGGCACCACGTTAAGGCGGTGATATAAATCTTCTCGAAAACGACCATCTCTGATTTCCACCAACAGGTCTTTGCTGGTCGCAGAAATCACCCGGACATCCACCTTTACGCCAGTATTGCCGCCCACACGCTCAAAGGCCTGATCTGTCAAAACACGCAATATTTTAGCCTGCGTTGGCAAGGGCATATCACCAACTTCGTCGATAAATAATGTACCACCGTGCGCCCGCTCGAACAGGCCGGTCTTTACAACCCCCCCGTTTTGTTCAACTCCAAACAGCTCCTGCTCCATACGGTGCGGCTCCATAGATGCAGCACTAATGACTACAAAAGAACTGCTGGCCCGGTTTGACCGGGCATGGATTTGCCGTGCAGCGACTTCTTTGCCGGAACCGGAGGGTCCGTGTATCAACACCCGACTATTTGTCGCCGCAACTTTCTCGATATTCTGCCGCACATTATTAATCGCTTGGCTTTTCCCTGTTATATCAACAGAAAAGGCAGAGCGTTTCTTCAGTTCTTCATTCTCTCGCCGCAGCCGATCAGCCTCGGTGGCTCGCAAAATTGTCAGCAACAAATGATCCGCCTCAAAAGGCTTCTCAATAAAGTCATAGGCGCCTTTTTTTATCGCCGCGACAGCAGTTTCAATATTTCCATGCCCGCTTATTACTACGACAGGCAGGTCTCGGTGCCGCGATTTTACCAGCTCCAATATTTCCAACCCATCAAGTTTGCTGCCCTGTAGCCATATATCAAGCACCATAAGTGAGGGCAGGCGTGCTTCAATTTCAGCAAGCCCGCTATCGCTATCATGGGCAGTACGTGTTTTGTACCCCTCATCCTCCAGGATACCGGAGACAAGTTCACGGATATCTTCCTCGTCATCAATTATGAGAATATCAAGTGCCATATCTTGGCCTACTCCCTAGTATTCATTCAGCAGCAACGCCGCCTCTTTTTGTTTTATGATCATCATCAATGTGTTCGGCACGCGATGCCCGCTTTTCGAGGGCAGTATGCGAAAAAACAAGAACCGCCCTGGCCCCCAAAGGCGCACGGTCCGCCAAGCGAACAATTCCGCCATGTTCCTCCATGATACGCCGGACGATGGCGAGGCCAAGCCCTGTCCCCTTAGCCCGCGTCGTGACATAGGGCTCCATCAAACGATCCTTTTGATCCTGAGGCAGGCCCAGCCCATTGTCATCTACCCTGATTTCTGTCCGGTCTTCATCCTGGGTGAGTTCCACTTTAATAAATCCCGGTTCCACGGTATCCGCAGCTCGTTCTATATCACGTTCAACACGCGCGGAGACTGATTCTACGGCGTTTTTTAGAATATTGGTCAGAGCTTGGCCAACCAATCGACCATCGCATTTGATACTGTTGATATCCTCTGCCATACGCGTGATAAACTGAATCCGGCTAGCCGCAACGTCCTGCAAGAAAACCGACTGTTTTACAACATCCGTAATGTCGGTCTCTTTCAGTATGGGGGCTGGCATGCGAGCAAAGGATGAGAATTCATCCACCATGCGGCGCAGGTCTCCGACTTGACGAATGATCGTATCAGTGCACTGACTGAAGACCTTGGTATCGCTAGAGATTTCCTTCAGATACTTGCGTTTTAGTCGCTCAGCGGATAGCTGGATAGGCGTCAGGGGGTTTTTAATTTCATGTGCAATACGGCGGGCAACATCCGCCCAGGCAGCTGTTCGTTGATCTGCCAATTGCTCCGTAAGGTCATCAAAAGTTACCACATAACCTCCGATAGCCGTGGTATCACCATCGCCACGCTCGACAAAAACCCGCACCAACAGTGTCCTTGTTTCGCCGTTGACATCAATAAGTACTTGACCTTTCACTTCCCCCACCACGCTATTTTCACCTTGGCGCAACAGCTCTTTGAACTCAGGAACCACCTCGTGAAGCCGCCGACCGATCAGATCTTCATAAGAGACCCCCAGTAGGCTAGCGGCTGAGCGGTTGGGTAGAAATACGGTTCCGTCCTGCTGCAAACCTATCACGCCCGCAGATACGCCTTCCAAAACCTCTTCAAGGAAGCGACGGCGCTCATCTAGCTCCCTGTTCGCCTCAATCAAGGCATCCTGATGCCTGGCGATCTGGTCAGTCATGCGATTGAATGCACGGCTAAGCATACCAACTTCATCGCTCGTGGGAGGGCTAGGCACCCGAGTAGCCAAATCACCTTGCCCTACCCGTTCGGCAGCATCAACAAGGTTGGATAGCGGGGTTACCAGCCGGGCGGAAAACCAGAGCCCAATCCATATTGCAGCAAGCAGGATCAACAATGCCACAATGATAAACACGACGTTGAATTGCAGTTGAATATTACTGCGCTGCCCTTCAAGGCTTTCGTAATCGGCGACCGCGGAGCGCGTCGCCTGTAAATACCCCAACACCTGAGGATTGAGGTCTCTTGCGACATATAAATAGGTCGGGCGCAGGAAGCTTGAGAGCTTTGTCATGCCTACAACAGTGTTGTCTGCCGTATTGGAGGCCACAAAAGTTCCATCCTGCCGAACACGATCAAGCATGCTTTTCTGTAACCGCGACGTAGTTAACTCCAACCCCTGATTGGCCCGTGCGACCACTGCTCCTTCAGTATCCAAGTCTTGCATTTCTATCAGCAAAACTTCGGATAACAGGCGGGTGTTGAGCGCACTATACGCCACTTGTTGTAAGGTTAGGCTATCTGTCTGTTGAAGTGGCGACAAGCGGTTGAAGGCGAGCGCTATAGCCTGCATATCTTTCTCAATTGTGGCCCGATGTTCAATCATATAGGTTTCAGCGACTTCAAGTGAATTGTTGAGTGCTGACCTCACGCGCTCACTAAACCAAGACTGAATGCCGAATTCCAGAAACAGTGCAGAGAAAACAGTCATGATGATCGGCGGCACAATTGCAATCGCAATAAAAAAGCCCGTAACCTTTGTCTGCAGCCGCGATCCGGCTGCCATCCCTTTGCGCGACAACCAAATTCGTACAAACCATCGACCGATCGAGACCCCCAAAGCCAAAAGCAAAGCAAGGTTAATTGCCAGCAAGACGCGCATAGTGCGACCAGAGGCAAGCTCAAACGGCCCAGACTTGCGCGACATAACGATATAAGTCGTAATCGCGGAGATGACGGCAAGCACAGACAGCAAAATTTCTATGCGCCCTGCGAGCTTAAGGCGACGTGACCATAGAATAAATTTCGCCCATCGCCGGTTGGGCAATGTCAGGAAGCCCGGCTTTATCTCCGGTTTTGCTGGCGAATTTTTATCAGACATGCGACCCATGATGCATATTTGTCACAATTGTTCCAGATATATCACACGCTGAAACACGATTATGGCAAAGTTTAGGACGCGCGAGGATGAACAGAAATATCCAGTTCGCGGATTTTTTTCCGCAAGGTATTGCGGTTCAAGCCAAGCAGTTCAGCCGCTTTAACCTGATTTCCACTCGTGACCTGCAACACCTTCTGAATCAATGGCCGTTCAACTTCCCGCAATATCCTCTGGTATAAACCCGCAGGCGGCAAACCATCTTCGTGATAGTTAAAATATTGGTCCAGATGCAGCCGGAGGGTCTGGGCAAGATTCCCCCCGCTAACGTCGGCCATTATACTGACGGGACCACCCGCCATTTCCGATGTTGACCGATCAAACTCCGCCCTAATTACCGAGCCGCTAATCTCCTTTCCGGGATAAAGCGCACATATCCGCTGCAAAAGGTTCTCAAGTTCGCGCACATTACCCGGCCAATCGAAAGACTGAAGTGCTTTTTTGGCACCATCCGTCATCTTTTTCCGCGGCAACCCTTTATCTTGCGCTTTCTGTAGGAAATGTTCTGCCAAATCCGGGACGTCCTCGGGCCGCTCCCGCAGTGGGGGCAGTGATATAGGCACGACATTCAGACGAAAAAACAGATCCTCCCTAAAGTCACCTGCTCTGACCATGGATTGCAGACCTCGGTGGGTCGCGGCGATGATACGTACATCGGACTTGATGCTCTTCTGGCCGCCCACAGTACGATATTCACCTTCCTGAAGCACCCGCAACAGCCGGGTTTGTGCTTCGAGCGGCATGTCTCCAATCTCATCCAGAAACAAGGTCCCGCCCTTGGCTTCGCCAAATCGGCCAAGTGTCCGGGTTTCTGCACCGGTGAACGCACCTCGCTCGTGGCCGAATAATTCGCTTTCGATCAACTCCCGAGGAATTGCGGCCATATTAACGGGAACAAAAGGATTGCTGGCTCGTGGCCCGTGGGCATGCAACGCTCTCGCGACAAGTTCCTTACCCGTCCCACTTTCGCCGGTTACCATCACGGTCAGATCAGTTTTAACCACACGCGCCATTGTACGATATATCTCCTGCATTGCCGTTGATCGACCGATCAGCAGGTTTTCATCGCGCTCAAGGTCCGTCGAAACCAACGCGACTTTTTCTTGAAGTGCTTTTTTAACTATTGATATTAACTCATCAATATCAAAGGGCTTTGGTAGATAATCAAATGCGCCGTTATTGGTGGCTGTCATTGCGGTTGACAGCGTGTTCTGTGCGCTCATGATAACGAACGGTAGGTCTGGTCGTCGCTCTAGCAGACCCGGTAAAGCATCCAGACCATTGCCCGACGGCATCATGACATCCGAGAGCACAACATCGCCCTGCCCCCGCTCCACAAGGCGCTGCAATTCCGGCAGGTCCTCCGCCTCGATAACCATCCACCCTTCTTGTCGCAAAGCTTCGCCAACGACCACACGAATTGCGAGGTCATCATCCGCTACAATAATAATGGGTTTAGTCCGTGCCACTTCTCATATCCTCTTCGAGCGCAAGCTGTACTTTAAACTGCGCCCCCCCTTTGGGATGGTTATCGCAGGTTACCGTGCCTTCCATGTCGCTGACATAACGCGCCACCAGGGCTAAGCCAAGGCCAGTGCCCCCCTCTTTGCCGCTAACAAAAGGATCAAAAAGATGCCCGCGCAAATGGCCTGGGATGCCTGGTCCGTCATCTAACACACTAACCTCGACCGGCAGACGTATACGCTCGCCCAGTCGATTGCTGAGCCATATGCCGTGCCGATAGGATGTTGTGATAGTTATGTCGGCCTCAGGTCCAGCCGCCTCAACCGCATTTTTGATCAGGTTCAGAAAAACCTGAATCAACCTGTCGTAGTTACCAAACACCGGCGGAAGGGATGGATCAAAACGTGGTCTAAAACTACACTTGGCGCCGAAACCTGCAATCGCCAGATTTAACACATGGTCCAGAACTTCATGAATATTCACAGCTTCATTAGTGTGAGCTTGTGGAGAACTGAAGGTCTCCAACTCGTCAACCAGCCCTTTTATCCTGTCTACTTCCTTAACGATGAGATCGGTCAAACGAAGATTCTTGCTGTCTTTTGCGCGGGCCATCAACTGGGCAGCGCCGCGAATTCCTGACAGGGGGTTTTTGATTTCATGGGCCAACATAGAAGCCAAACCACTGACGGAACGCGCTGCGGCTTCCATTTCTGCTCTTTTTTCCAGAAAGGCTGTTATCCGCCGCGGCTGAACTGACAAAATGATATAGCCCTCCTCACCGTAGGGATGAGCATGCATATCCATAAGTTCGATGTCACCGATGGGCGGCATCAGTGCAACATCATAACTGTTTAACGGTGATTGTTCTTTACGCGCCCGCGTTACCAAACCGTCCGCAGCGTCACCAACACCTCGAAGGTGCGCAATGCTGCTGCCACAAAGTGCTTCCCTGCTTCTCTCGAAAATGGTTTCGGCCTGCGCAAACACATTTGTAATCTGATTATCCCCATCAATCAGAAAAATTGCCTGACTAAGGCTGTGCAGAATATCATGCGTACCTACCAATTCTCCCGCTAAGTCCCCCGTGTCTTGCATTAAGCGGCCATTTGTTCACAAAGTGGGAGGTAAAAATCTCTCAGCGCCCGTTTTACCTGCTCGGGGTCTTCCATGCGATTAATTTCGTTGCGAAAATCTGCGGAGCTATGGAGGCCTTTTGTATACCAACCCAGATGTTTGCGTGCGATACGAATACCGCCTTCGCTGCCATAATGGATAAGCATCTCTTCATAGTGCTCAAGCACAGTGTTCATCTGTTCTTCCAGATCAGGCTCAGCCAATTTTTCACCTGTACGCAGGTAGTGCATCACCTGCCCGACCAACCAAGGCTTACCATAGCAGCCACGTCCAATCATGACGCCATCAGCACCAGAATCTGCAAGTGCCTGATCAACATCGGCGAATGTATTGATGTCGCCGTTAACGACCACAGGCAGGTCTACTGCGCTTTTCACCACGCCAACCTTCCTCCAGTTAGCATGCCCGCGATACATCTGGCACCGGGTCCGGCCATGCACAGCAATGAGCTTAACGCCAGCCTGTTCAGCAATTTTAGCGAGTTCCGGCGCATTGAAGCTATTATCATCCCATCCCAGACGCATTTTGAGCGTAACCGGCAGAGAAACAGCGTTCACTGTCGCGTGGATCAGCTCGCCCGCATGGTCCAGATCCCGCATCAAGGCAGAACCCGCATGACCATTAACCACTTTCTTTACCGGACAGCCCATATTGATATCGATGATGGCGGCCCCACGGTCCTCATTGAGTTTCGCTGCCTCAGCCATCTTGGGGCCCTCACAGCCCGCAAGTTGAACTGACATAGGAAACTCTTCCGCACAGTTGGTCGACATCTTCAGGCTACTTTGTGTCGCCCTGATCATCGCTTCCGACGCAATCATCTCGGAAACCACTAGTCCTGCACCATAGCGTTTTACCAAACGCCTAAACGGCATGTCCGTCACGCCCGACATGGGTGCGAGAATAACTGGATCTTTGATTTCTACCGGTCCAATGTTAAGAGCCATCGATCTCTACCTAACCTAAAACGTCGCTGCCTAAATATTAGGCACCGCTTATGCCAGAAGTTATGACAAAAAGCCAGACACAGATTTCGCAACCGAGACCACCCAAAATTGCAGTGCTGATCGTGGCTGCTGGCAGTGGCAGTCGTGCGGGCGGAAGCCTACCCAAACAGTATCGCTCACTATGTGGTGAAATGCTTTTAACTCATACACTTAGAGCCATGATTGACGCCTGTCCCGACGCTTTGATACAGGTCGTCATCAACCCAGACAACGCAGATCTCTACGCGCGCGCTTCAGATTGCTATTCAGTTCTACCTGCTATTTCAGGAGGGAGAACTCGTCAGGAAAGTGTGCTAAACGGCCTTCGTGCACTTGAGAGCCAACATCCAGATTATGTACTGGTACACGACGCGGCGCGCCCATTCGTAGACACAGAGCTTGTTCTACGCGTCTTAGCTGCCCTTAAGGAAGGCGACCTGGCGGTCGTGCCCGGCATGCCGGTAGTTGATACTTTGAAATACGTAGAAAATGATCTTATTCAACACACCGTCGATCGCAGCAAACTTTTCGCAGTGCAAACGCCGCAGGGTTTCCGCTTTAAAGCCCTGCTCAACGCCCACGAGCGAACCCGAGGGCAAGAGCTGACGGATGATGCTGCGGTTATCGAATCTGATGGCGTCACGGTGCGACTCTTGGAAGGTAGCGAGCGCAATTTCAAACTGACAACCGGGTCTGATTTCTCTAAGGCGGAAAATATGATGATGATGGCGCAGGGTGACATACGTACTGGCATTGGCTATGACGTGCACCGTTTTGAAGAAGGTGACGGTGTATGGCTGTGTGGTGTCAGGGTGCCATTCACCAAACGTCTAAAAGGGCATTCAGATGCAGATGTCGGGCTGCACGCCCTCACTGACGCCATTCTCGCCGCCATTGCTGATGGTGATATCGGGCAACATTTCCCGCCAAACGATAACCGATGGCGAGGTGTGTCTAGTGACGTCTTTCTCGCGTTCGCTCGCGACCGCGTGCACGCAAAACGCGGGGCTATCGGGCATGTCGCGGTCTGTCTCATTTGCGAAAAACCAAAAATAGGACCGCATCGTGATGCCATGCGAGCGCGCATTGCCGAGTTACTGGATGTTGACACAAGCCGCGTCAGCGTACAGGCAACCACCACTGAAAAGTTGGGTTTTACGGGCCGGGAGGAAGGCATCGCTGCACAAGCGACAGCCACGGTCCGCCTACCTATGGGAGACTGTTGATGGCAAAAGTTTCCCTCCGAACATGGAATGCGCGAGCGCAATCGCCCCACTTTTGGTTCGTCACTGGGTTCGGCGTGGGCATGCTCAAGCCAGCGCCTGGCACCTGGGGCTCGCTACAAGGCCTCATTCTTGGCATCAGCATGATCTCACTCGGCATTACAGAAGCAGAGCTAATCGCCGCAGTAATCGTAGTTACTGCGATCTCAAGCCTGTCGATCAATCAAATTGAAAAAGCTGCCGGCATCCACGATGCGCCGGAAATCATCATTGACGAGGTCGCGGGACAATGGCTAGCTCTTGTACCGCTCGTTGCCCTGCCTCACTCCTATTTGCTTTATACGCTCTCTTTTGTTCTGTTTCGGTTCTTTGATGTACTTAAACCATGGCCGATCAGCTGGCTGGATAAAACAGTTACTGGTGGCTTTGGTGTAATGGTTGACGATATAGCCGCTGGCATTTTGGCAGCCTTTGGTATATGCGTTCTTCTAGCAACAGGTTTGTTAGATGGTTTTATTTAATGTTTCGTTATACCAGAGAACAGATTACCACAATCCTCCCCGGATTTGTAATTTCGCTGACAGTGGGTCTTGCCGCCAGTTTTCTTGGCGAACATTATGGCGCTCCAGCAATGTTGTTTGCTCTTCTTCTAGGGATGGCGCTTCATTTCATACATGAAGACCCCAAGGCACAAGCCGGCATCGCTTTCACTAGTAGTACAGTTTTACGCATCGGGGTTGCTCTTCTCGGCTTCCGCATCGCATTTGCAGACGTCGTGACACTGGGCTGGAAAACTTTTCTGATGATGGCGGCAGGAATCATTACCACCATAATCTTTGGTCTCTTGATTGCCAGATTATTCAGCCTCAAGCGCCGGTTTGGTGCGCTGACAGGCGGGGCTGTAGCCATATGCGGGGCATCCGCCGCTTTGGCGCTTTCCGCCGTTATGCCTAAAAGTGACGAGCAGGAGCGCGACACCGTGTTTGCAGTCGTTGGTGTTACAGCGCTTTCGACCTTGGCCATGATCATATACCCCATGATTGGCGGCTTGAGTGGAATGACCGACACTGAGGCCGGCATTTTTATCGGCGCCACCATTCATGACGTCGCACAAGTCGTCGGAGCGGGCTACTCTATCTCCGTTGAAGCCGGCGACTTGGCAGCGCTTACAAAACTGATGCGCGTCGCCATGCTATTGCCTGTCGTTCTGATTTTTGTGATGGTCTTTCGGGCGCATAGAAACACAGCACCCAACGCGAAAAAGCCCACCCTCATACCGGGTTTCCTCGTCGCATTTGTTGCATTTGCCCTTCTCAACAGCGCTATTGCTATTCCTGTCGAGGCCAAGTCGGCCTTGACCACTTTCTCAAGAACGTGTCTCATAACAGCTATCGCTGCGATCGGCCTTAAAAGTAACCTCCGTAGCCTTGTAACGCTTGGCTGGAGACCGGTGATGTTGATGGTGGTGGAAACGATCTGGCTCGCGGGGCTTGTGCTGCTGTGCCTACCCATGATTGGCGCATGATGTTCAGCAAAGACATTCTTGATTTGGCAACAGCAGTCCTGACGGCCGCACGCTTGCGGGGCATGATGCTTGTCACGGCCGAAAGCTGCACCGGTGGCCTGATAGCCGGCGCCCTTACCGAAATTGCCGGGTCATCGGATGTTTTCGACCGGGGTTTTGTGACATATTCCAACGAAGCGAAAAGCCAGATGCTGGACGTAAGCGCCGAAAGTCTCACCCGTTTTGGCGCTGTCTCTGCCGCTGTGGCAAAAGAGATGGCCTATGGGGCACTGGCAAACTCGCGTGGGGATATCAGCGTTGCGGTTACTGGCGTGGCAGGCCCGGGTGGCGGCAGCGCAGAAAAGCCGGTTGGTCTTGTCTGGATTGGCGTGGCCTGTCTGGGCCAAGCGCCCGTAGCTTATGAATACCGCTTTGGTGACATTGGCCGGGATCGCGTTCGTCAGTTAACCATCACCGAAGCGTTAAAAACACTGTACTTGGTTATTTCTGATTGAAAACGCTCACGGAAGTTTCTTGGACCAAGCGTCGATTTTCACGCTGATTTTGTCATGCTCGTCATTGATCTCACGCTCATAATGTTCATCAAAGTCAGCACCTTTAGCACGCGCGGCTTCGAGTTTCTTTGAGAAGGCCTGGACTTCCTCAATCAGATTATCGTATTCCGCCTTCAACTCATCACCGCTTTCAGACTCAAAAGCTGGATGTTCGGAATGATCTTCCAAAAGCTTCTCACGGCTGCGCAACGCTTCGGCAAGTTTATGCAGATATTTTGACATGGTTAGCTCCTCTATATCGCAGGAACCTTCTTATACACTGCGTGCACATGGTTGTATTTGACCCACGTCAATGTCCCGACCGGCCGTATACCTCCTGTGCCCTATCTTCAAAAGCGTGAACCATTTTTTTACACGCCTCACCAAAAAGCCCGCCGATCAGCTGGTTCAACATTCGGCTGGAGAACTCGAATTCAACCTCAAAATCCACCATACAGGAATGCTCGCCCTCTGGCGTGAAGTGCCAGTGGTTATACAACCGTTTCATCGGGCCTTTGATATAGTCGACATCCACTCTGCTGAATTCCTGAAAGCGAACGCGCGAGGTGAACCGTTCACTGAACATTTTGAAGCCAATGATAACATCAGCATCAAACTGCCCGTCTTTGCGATTATAGACCCTGGCACCAGTACACCACGGCAAAAACTCAGGGTATCTCGCAACATCCGAAACCAGCAAAAACAGCTGCTCAGGCGTATACGGCAATAGCTTCTTTTCAGCAAAATGGGGCACAAAAAAACCTCTGTATTTTGAGGCTTTATAACGACGTCAAAGCTTGGTCACAAGGGTGAAGGTTTAAGTTGGCATCCAGAAGTCCAAGCTCGCCCATGCAACCGCAAAAACTAAAGCAAAATACAGAACAGACGCGATACTCACATAGGAAGCCGCAAGCCAAAAGCCTCGTTCATAAAAGCGCATGGCACCGTATATATAGACAAAATTGGTGATGAGGAGCGCGGGCACAATTCCGAGAAAATAAACATAACTATTAAAAAGTGTCGCCACACAACTGAGAAGTGCGGCATGGCCCACAATGAAGCAGACGAAAACAAAATTCGCGGCGTAACCATAGCCTGAGCGATGAAATAATATGCGCAATATCAGTGCATAAACCGGCACGGACAGTAACGTCATGACATTCAGATATTTTGCCATGAACGCGGTAAGTTGCGCCAACGCCGGGTCATTGGGCGCCACCATAGCGCTCCCAGGCAGTACACTGGTGCTCAAGAGGGCAAATTCGCCTGTTGAAAGTGTCAGCGCGATAGATAGCGCAATTGCAGCGAAACAATAGCGTAACGGATTAACGTAGCGGATGCGTTGTCCAGCCGCGTAATCGCGGGCGAGACGGCCCGGGTTTTTGGTCAGCTCGATAATAGTGCGCCAAAGCCTGGAATCAACCTTAACAACCGAGTCTAAAGCTTCCCCAACCAATTCACTCGCATCAAGGGTATGTCCACGGTGTTTTTGCCCGCACCGAGAACAGTATAGGCCATCCAACCCGGCTCCGCAGTTGCAGCATGTAGCAGAACTCTTGCCTTGCGCCTGCTCCACCTTATTTCCTTCGCCTACTCAGCAGCTTTGAGGTGACGCTGGCGCGCGGCGCGCAATTTGGCGAAATCATCACCAGCATGATAGCTCGAACGCGTGAGAGGTGTGCTTGAGATCAAAAGGAAGCCCTTACCCTTGCCCATCCGTTCATAGGACTTGAACTCGTCGGGCGTGACAAACCTCTCAAGCTTGGCGTGGCGTGGTGTTGGCTGCAGATATTGGCCGATGGTCATAAAGTCGATATCCGCCATGCGCATGTCGTCCATCACCTGGCTCACTTCCATGCGTTCCTCGCCAAGGCCTACCATAATGCCCGATTTGGTAAAAATCGACGGATCCACTTTTTTCACAGTCTCAAGAAGGCGTAGCGAATGGTAGTAACGCGCGCCGGGGCGAATTTTTGGGTAGTTCCGCGGTACGGTCTCAAGGTTATGGTTAAATACATCCGGCCTTGCTTCTGCGACCATTTCAATGGCGCCCGGTTTGTTGCGGAAATCCGGTGTCAGAATCTCGATCGTGGTATTGGGGCTGTGTTTGCGCAGTTCTTCAATCACACGCACAAACTGCCTTGCACCACCATCCGCCAGGTCATCTCTGTCGACAGAGGTGATGACAATGTGATTGAGGCCCATTTGCGCACAAGCAATCGCAGTATTCTCAGGCTCGAGCGGGTCAACCGCCATTGGGCGGCCAGTCTTGACATTACAAAAGGCGCAAGCGCGTGTGCAGGTATCACCCAAAATCATGATCGTGGCGTGTTTCTGTTTCCAGCATTCGCCAATGTTCGGGCACGCCGCCTCTTCGCAGACCGTATGTAGCTTCAGGTCGCGCATCATCTTGCGCGTCTCCGCATATTCCTTGCTCACGGGTGCCTTAACCCGGATCCAGCTTGGTTTGCGCTGATAGTTTTGCGGTTTGTCTTCTGTGCTCATTACTTGTCATCCAACTCATAAGCTTTGCGCAGCCAACCGATAAGCTCATCATCGATCCGCTCGTCTGCCGTTACCCCTATTACATGGGTAATACGGTCGCCTTTTGCAGCCCCGCCGGTATCTTTGACACGGCCCGGAAGTTCGCTACCATAACGCCCAAGCGCCATGCCGACATCCAGCCGTGTCTGCGTAGCAGCTTTTACCTGAGCGAATACTCGATGTCTATAGATGGGCACCATGGTCTTCGTCGGACTCACGCCCACGTCATCACCAAGGGAAAGCAAACACCCAATCACTTTTTCCGCGAGCGGCTTCAAGGTTTCTTTTTTACCTGAAAACTGAGCATCAAAGAGGTGCGGTGCGCGGGCAAGGTAGGCATCACCGTCGTAGTCCTCAGGTGTCTCACCCAGCGCATAACTCGCCAGCAGCCATGCAGTCGGCTTGCCGAGCCCATGGTCCGCCTTCAGCTTGGCACCAAGGGCACCCATATCTGCGAGGTCATAACTGCGCGCGACATCCGCCCAACCGTCAGGGCTTTTGCCCGTGCGCTCCTCCATATTAGCCAGCATCGCCTGAATGTGAGAAACGCTTGGGTGAACCCTGAATTTCATTTTTGGCTCCTAGAAATGGATCGCCTTGCCGTAGGCGTCGAGCACACTTTCGTGCATCATCTCTGACAGCGTCGGGTGCGGGAAGACGGTGTGCATCAATTCCTGCTCCGTCGTCTCGAGCGTGCGGGCAACTGCGTAACCTTGGATAAGTTCCGTTACCTCCGCGCCAACCATGTGGGCGCCCAGAAGCTCACCGGTTTTCTTGTCGAAAACGGTTTTGACCATGCCTTCAGGTTCACCAAGCGCGACGGCCTTGCCGTTACCAATAAACGGGAAGCTACCAACACGCACCTCATGGCCCTGCTCTTTCGCTTTCGCTTCCGTCAGACCAACCGATGCCACCTGCGGCCGGCAATATGTACAGCCCGGAATGTTGCCCTTATCCATCGGGTGCAGGCCCTTGACGCCATTGATTTTCTCAACAGCAATAATGCCTTCGTGCGATGCCTTGTGTGCGAGCCACGGTGCACCAGCCACGTCACCAATAGCCCAGAACCCGTCCACGCCGGTCTGGCCCCACTCGTTGGTGACAATATGGCCGCGGTCAACGTTGATGCCTGCGTCTTCAAGGCCAAGGCCTTCCACGTTGCCGGTAATGCCGATAGCGATGATCACACGGTCAACGGTAATCTCTTCTTTTTTTCCGTCGGTCTCAACCACGCAGGTCACGCTGTCCTTGCCCTTCTTGAGCTCGGTCACCGACGCTTTTGTCTTGATCGTCATGCCCTGCTTTTTGAACGACTTCTCGGCGAATTTGGAGATGTCTGCATCCTCCACAGGCAGGACGCAGTCCATCATCTCAACCACGGTAACGTCTGAACCAAGCTCATTGAAGAAACTTGCAAATTCGATACCGATCGCGCCGGAACCGATCACCAGCAACTTCTTGGGCATTGTGTTCGGTGTAAGCGCATGACGATATGTCCACACCAGTTCACCATCCGCTTTCAGGTGCTCCAGCTCCCGCGCGCGGGCACCGGTCGCGATGATCACGTCCTTGGCCGTAAGTTCGGTCGTCTTGCCATCCTTACCTTTGACAGCGACCTTGCCCTTGCCAGTAATCTTAGCTTCGCCTTCGATATGCGTCACTTTATTCTTTTTGAACAGGGACTTGATACCACCGTTCATCTGTTTCGCAACGCCGCGGCTGCGCTGCACTATGGCGTCAAGGTCGAAATCCACCTTGTCAATCTTCAGGCCATAATCCTTGGCGTTTTTGGCAAGGTGAAACACTTCGGCTGAGCGCAAGAGCGCCTTCGTTGGAATACAGCCCCAGTTGAGGCAGATGCCCCCCAGAAGCTCGCGTTCTACACAGGCGACTTTCATGCCCATCTGTGCGCCACGGATCGCCGCCACATAACCACCTGGCCCGCCACCGATTACAACAAGATCAAAACTCTCAGCCATACTCAAATCCTTTCGGGATTTTCCACGCGTCGTGGATCATCAACACCACCGGTATGATCGGTAGTAGCTTTTTCAATCAACAGAACGCTGCAAACATCTCGGGCATAGGGCTTGTGTTCAATACCCTTAGGCACAATAACCATCTCGCCTGCCTCTACCCAAACCTGCCGGTCGCGGTAGTCCATGCGGAAACGACCGTCGATCACGAGGAAAAGCTCATCCTCCCCGTCATGGGCATGCCAGACAAAATCACCTTCGATTTTCGCCAGCTTGACGTGATACCCATCAAGTTCGCCAACAAGTTTCGGTGACCAATGCTCACTGAAACCCGCCAGTTTTTTCTTGAGATTAACTACGTCCATTGCAGCAATCCTCAAACAGCAGCTTAAAGCAGCATCGTGATCGGGTCCTCAACATAGCTCTTGAAGGCCGCGAGGAATTCTGCGCCAACCGCCCCGTCAACCGCACGGTGGTCACACGACATGGTACAGCTCATCACGGTCGCAACAGCAAGCGCGCCGTCCCTCACCACCGGACGCTGTTCACCTGCGCCGACGGCCAGGATAGCCCCCTGAGGTGGGTTGATCACCGCACCAAATTCCTTAATGCCGTACATACCCAAGTTGGAGATAGAGAATGTACCGCCTGCATAATCTTCCGGAGCCAGTTTGCCGTCCCGCGCGCGAGTAGCCAGGTCCTTAACCGCCTTTGAGATATCGGAAAGCCCCATAGCGTCCGCACCGCGTACAACCGGGGTCACGAGACCACCTTCAATGGCGACCGCCACGGAAATATCCGCGCGCTCGTACCAGTACATCTTGTCACCCGCAAACTGCACATTGGCCGCAGGTACTTTCTTGAGCGCAAGAGCCGTCGCACGGATAATGAAGTCATTAACCGAAAGCTTCACACCGCTGTCAGCCAGCTTCTCATTCAGCACCTTACGCTGCGCGAGCAGGTTATCCAGCTCACACTCGATGGTCAGGTAGAAATGCGGCACATGCTGCTTCGATTCCGTCAAGCGGCGCGCAATAGTTTTGCGCATGTTCGACAGGCGTTCCTCGTGATACGGAATATCGTCATGCGGGCCATATTCAGGTGCCGATGCTGCAGCGGCTGGTGCTTTCGCGCCTTCTTTTGCCGCTGGCGTAGCCTCATCGGCTTTGCCTACACCTTTTTCAAGAGCGGCTTCAATATCGCGTTTCACGATGCGGCCATTGGGGCCAGTGCCGTCAAGCGCCTTGAGGTCAAGGCCTTCCTGGCTTGCAATACGCTTGGCCAGTGGCGATGCTTTGATGCGCTCACCCTCGGCTTTTGACGGCTTGCCTTCAGGCTTTTTCTCAGAAGAAGCACTTGAAGGTTTAACCTCTTCCTGCTTTTCTTCCTCAGCATCATCTGTTTCTTCAGCCTTCGGGGCAGCCTCGGCCTTTTTGTCGTCGGTCGGGACCTTAACGTCAGAGACATCTTCGTCCTCTTCGGCGAGCATGGCGATAATCTTGCCAACCGGCACATCGTCTGTGCCTTCATCCACAAGGATTTTGGCAACGGTGCCGTCGTCTATGCTCTCGACCTCCATCGTCGCCTTATCGGTTTCGATCTCGGCGATCACATCGCCGCTTTCGACCTTATCGCCTTCTTTCACCAACCACTTGGCAAGCGTGCCCTTTTCCATCGTGGGCGAAAGTGCAGGCATGAAAATTTCGATAGCCATGGCAGTAGCCTTATCTCTTGTGACAGGAATATGTTTCTAGCGCTGAATGAAAACAACGATGACCAAGACCATCCCGATGATAAACAGCGTCATCTTTCCTTCGCCGGTCCCGCCGCTTCTCCCACCTAGTGTTGGATCACGATAATCCAATTTAACCTTGGTGCTTCGAAAAGCGGACTTCAAGCCATAGCGATTAATAAGACGACGCCATTTTCTTCTTCTCATTCACGCTTCTCAATTAGTCCGCGTAACACACTGCTTTCGCAGCCTTTACAATATCATCGGCACCGACGACCGCAGCTTTTTCCAGGTTATTGGCATATGGCAATGGCACATCAGCGCTGTTCACCCGCGTTACCGGTGCGTCGAGCCAATCGAATGCTTTTTCCATCAGCTGTGCCGACACATCAGAAGCCACCGAACACTGAGGCCAGCCTTCTTCCGCGATTACACAGCGGTTAGTTTTTTTCACGCTTTCAATAACAGTGTCGATATCAAGCGGGCGAATCGTGCGCAGGTCAATGACTTCAGCGCTGATACCCTCATCCGCCAGCTTGTCGGCTGCCTTTAGCGCTTCACCAACCGTGATGGAATAAGATACGATTGTCACATCCGCGCCTTCCCGGAAAATACGCGCCTTGCCGATGGGCAGTACATAGTCGTCCAGCTCCGGCACTTCGAAGCTTTCGCCGTACATCAGCTCATTTTCAAGGAACACAACCGGATTCGGATCCTGAATTGCCGCCTTCAACAGGCCCTTGCAATCAGCAGCATCATAGGGCGCAATGACCTTCAGACCCGGCACGTTGGCGTACCACGATGCATAGTTCTGGCTGTGCTGCGCGCCCACACGACTTGCCGCGCCGTTCGGGCCCCGGAACACAATCGGGCATGACACCAAGCCACCAGACATGTAGCGCGTTTTGGCCGCCGAGTTGATGATATGGTCAATCGCCTGCATGGCGAAGTTGAAGGTCATGAACTCAATCACAGGCTTGAGGCCAGCAAAAGCCGCACCCGCGCCAAGGCCTGCAAAGCCGTGCTCGGTAATCGGCGTGTCGATCACACGATCGGCGCCAAATTCGTCCAGCAGGCCCTGGGTTACTTTATAAGCGCCCTGGTACTCTGCCACTTCTTCACCCATGACAAAAACATCGCCGTCCTTGCGCATTTCTTCAGCCATGGCATCCCGCAGCGCTTCGCGCACTGTAAGTTTGACCATTTTGGTGCCCTCGGGAATTTCCGGGTCCTGCAGGTTCTCGCTGGAGACTACCGCGCCAGCGAAACCAGCGTCCTGTTCGTCCGGGTCTTCCTTCGGCGATTCCGGGATATTAGCTTTTCCGTCATCTTCAGCGCCTTTGTCGTCAGCCTTTTGCGGCTCTGGTGCTGAATCGACGTCAATGTCTTTCGGGTCCTCGCCCTCTTCCGCGACGATAGCGATCAACTCCCCAACCGGTACGTCATCGGTGCCCTCGGCAACGACGATCTTGGCGATAACGCCATCGTCGACCGATTCGACTTCCATTGTCGCCTTGTCGGTTTCGATCTCTGCGATCACATCACCGGATTCGATGCTGTCGCCCTCTTTGACGAGCCATTTCGCCAGTGTACCCTTTTCCATGGTGGGAGACAGGGCCGGCATAGTGATTTTAATTGCCATGAGTGGATGCTCCCTTACGCCAGCACATCAGTATAAAGTTCAGAAAGTTCAGGCTCTGGACTATCTGTCGCGAATGTTGCCGCGTCTGCGATCTTCGCCTTGATTTCCTTATCAATATCCTTCAGCGCCGCTTCATCCATAATGTCTGCGTCCAGAATACGCTGCTTGACCTGATCAATCGCATCATGTTCGGCGCGCATCTTCTGCACTTCTTCCTTGGACCGGTATTTCGCCGGATCAGACATGGAATGACCGCGATAGCGATATGTCTTCATTTCGAGAATGAAGGGCCCCTCGCCCTTGCGGCAGTGTGCGACAGCTTCGTCCATCGCCGCCCGCACTTCCAGCACGTTCATGCCGTCTACCTGCTTGCCGGGAATCTTGAAGCTTTCACCACGTCGATGCAGCTCAATCTGCGACGACGAACGGCTGACACTCGTGCCCATGGCATACTGATTGTTCTCAATGATATAGATCACCGGCAGGTTCCAGATACGCGCCATGTTGAAGCTTTCGTATACTTGTCCCTGGTTTGCGGCACCGTCACCAAAATAAGCCACAGATACATTGTCCGATTTACGATACTTGGCTGCAAAACCAAGACCGGTGCCGAGCGAAACCTGCGCGCCCACAATGCCGTGCCCACCATAAAAACCACGCTCAGGGTCAAACATGTGCATAGAGCCGCCCTTACCACGCGAACAACCACCCGAGCGGCCTGTAAGTTCGGCCATGACACCCTTGGGGTCGGCACCGGCAGCGATCATATGCCCGTGTTCGCGGTAGCCTGTGATGACAGAGTCGCCGTCTTTAAGCGCCGTCTGGATTCCGACAACAACAGCTTCCTGTCCGATATAAAGGTGACAGAAGCCTCCGATAAGGCCCATGCCATACATCTGCCCAGCTTTTTCTTCAAAGCGCCGAATGGTCAGCATTTGAGTATAAAGTTCAACAAGTTCATCGTTCGACGCATCATATAGCGCCGGACCGGAATTGCGGCGACGGCTTGATGCCGTCGACTTCTTAGTCGTCTTTTTTGCAGTCATGTCGGCCTTCCAGAAATAGGTCCTAGATACGGGTCCAGAAATAGGTCGAGGCAGGATGCCTTACGCCGTAGCGTCTGGGAACCATGGATAGCGCCGATTTAACTAATTTGCAATAGGGTATAAGTATTTGAAATGTATAACTTTTTTATGATTAACTTGCTTTTTGTTAATCAACGACCCGAAGTAGGAAGAAAAACAACGACCTCGTCAGGGTGGGTAAAACCAAGACGCAGACGTACCTGTTCTTCCAACATATCCGGGTCAAGTGCTTGATTTGAAAGCTTACCGGTGCGTGCCTCAAGCGCCGCCCGCTCAGCGGCCACGCCCTGCGCAAGCTCAGCCAGTTCACGCCCCTGGACTTCAAGACGTTTTAGAGCAGCAAGGCTATTATCGCCTTGAAAGGCGTGAAAGGCAAAATATCCAAACAGGAACAGCCAAACCCCGGCCATCCATGCCTGCCCCAAATAGCGTGATATTTTTCCGACTCGCTTCATGATTCGAATCATCTCATAAGCGAATCGGTGGAGCAAGAAAAAAGGAACAACACCACTAATTTTTTGTAGGTTAAAAGAAGGCCCCAGCCTGATCGGCTGGAGCCTCGTGTCTTAGAGTGAAGCCCTACCCTTTCAGGATGGAACGACCCGCATAAACCGCAGCAGCGCCCAGCTGTTCCTCAATACGGATAAGCTGGTTATATTTCGCCAACCGGTCTGACCGCGCGAGCGAACCTGTTTTTATCTGGCCACAGTTCATCGCCACTGCGAGGTCCGCAATCGTCGCGTCCTCGGTTTCGCCGGAGCGATGCGACATCACAGAAGTATAGGAAGCACGGTGAGCCATCTCGACCGCCTTCATCGTTTCGCTGAGCGTGCCAATCTGGTTGACCTTCACAAGGATGGAATTGGCAACGCCTTTTTCGATGCCGTCGGCAAGGCGTGCCGGGTTGGTCACGAACAGATCATCGCCCACAAGCTGTACCTTGCTGCCAATGCGGTCAGTCAGCATTTTCCAGCCGTCCCAGTCATCTTCGGCCATGCCATCTTCAATCGAAATAATCGGATATTTGGCTACCAGATCGGCGTAATAATCTACCAGCCCGGCGCTATCGAGCGTCTTGCCTTCACCCTTGAGTTCATATTTACCGTCTTTGAAAAATTCGGTCGATGCGGAATCGAGCGCAAGGTAAACGTCTTCGCCCGGCGCGTAGCCGGCACTTTTGATTGCTTCGACGATAAAATCGAGCGCATCAACCGTACCGTTCAGGTTCGGGGCAAAACCACCTTCGTCACCAACGTTGGTGTTGTGGCCTGCGGCCGTCAGCTTTGATTTGAGTTCATGGAAAATCTCGGCTCCAATACGGATAGCATCGCGGATGCTGTCAGCATTGACAGGCATGATCATGAATTCCTGAACATCAATCGGGTTATCTGCATGTTCGCCGCCATTGATGATATTCATCATCGGCACCGGCAATACATGGGCGTTTGGTCCGCCAAGATAGCGATAAAGCGGCAAGCCGCAGCTGTCCGCGCTGGCTTTGGCAATAGCAAGCGATACGCCCAGAATTGCGTTGGCCCCAAGACGGCCTTTGTTTTCCGTGCCGTCAAGGTCACGCATGGCTTGGTCAATACCAAGCTGGTCTTCACTATCGAGCCCCACAAGCGCATCAAACAGTTCGCCGTTAACGGCTTCAACGGCGTTGAGTACACCCTTGCCGCGGTAGCGCCCCCCACCATCACGAAGTTCAACGGCTTCATGGGCACCTGTCGATGCGCCAGACGGCACCGCCGCGCGGCCAAAAGCGCCGTCTTCAAGAATGACGTCTACTTCAACTGTAGGGTTGCCGCGGCTGTCGAGAATTTCACGGCCGATGATATCAATGATGGCACTCATGGGCGTATTCCTTAAATGCTCTGAAGGGGAAAAGAGAAATTACCGGCGGATTGTTACCCTTTCAATGGCGGGTCTGCAAGGTCTGAGGTTTTTCAAGCTGGAAAAACACCCCCTCTGCGGTACAGTCTAATCAAAAGGGAGGTTACGACCATGAAGTATCTTTCACGCACCATAGCCGCTATTTTTACAGCAGGGTTGATGCTGAATTCACCAGCCACCCTCGCAGACGAAGCTGTGAAGGTTTATGCGCAAAAGAATGCTCACCGTATCATGGAGGACTTCCGAACCTTCCTGTCCATGCCAAATGTCGCGTCAGACAGCGACGATATGATGAAAAATGCCAATTGGATCACGGATTATATCGGCAAACGTGGTTTCACAGGTGAAATTGTGACTGCTGGTGGCGCGCCCTACGTCATCGCAGAAAAGAAGGTGTCGGGCGCCCAAAAAACTATACTGATATATGCACATTTTGACGGCCAGCCGGTTGCGCCGGAAAACTGGACCACGCCGCCCTATGAACCCACGCTGCGCGACGGCACGGTGGAGTCTGGTGCCAAGCTGATCAACTGGCCCAAGAGGGGAGAGAGTTTTGACCCGGAATGGCGGCTGTTCGCGCGATCAGCCGGCGACGACAAAGCTCCGGTTATCGCGTTGATGGCGGCCCTGGACGGCCTTGAAGCCTCAGGCCAGACGCCCAGCGTAAACATCAAACTGATTCTTGATGGTGAAGAAGAGGCAGGTTCACCGACGCTTGGGGGCATTCTTGAGAAATACCGCGACAGGCTAACGTCCGACCTTCTGTTGTTCTGCGACGGCCCCATGCACCAAAGCCGTCAACGCCAATTGGTGTTTGGCGTGCGCGGTGCCATGACGGTACACCTCACAGCATATGGCCCCAAACGGCCGCTTCATAGCGGACATTACGGCAACTGGGCCCCCAACCCCAATGACAGGCTTGTGCAGTTACTGGCTAAAATGAAGGACGAAGAGGCGCGTATACTTGTACCAGGATACCTTGATGACGTTCGCCCGATGTCTGAGGCCGAAGCGCAAGCTATCGCCGCCCTGCCCCACATGGACGAGGCCCTTAAAGCGGATCTCGCGCTTGGCGATACCGACGGGGGTGGCAAGCGACTTGAGGAACTGATCATGTCACCGGCGATCGTGATCAAGGGCTTTGAAGGCGGGGGTACGGGATCAAAGTCTCGCAATATCATAATGCCCAGTGCGACCGCTTCGCTCAATCTGCGTCTGGTACCGGACCAGACCCCCGACAATCTAAAAGCTTCGCTGACAGCATTTTTTGATTCAGAAGGTTTTTGGCAAACCGATGATGAGCCTACAGATAAAGAACTGATGGCACATGAAAAAGTACTGAAAGTTGAATGGGTGGCCGGCGGTTACGGCGCTTTTCGTAGCGACCTAGACAGCCCTGTTGCCCGGAAACTGATTAGTATCCTCAACGATATTGACGGTGAAGCAACTCTTCTAACCCCAACAATGGGGGGCAGCTTACCGATATACTTGTTTGAAAAAGAATTGGAGGCCCCAATCATTCTGTTGCCGGTCGCGAATCATGACAACAACCAACACGGACGGGATGAAAACATTCGCCTCCAAAACCTGTGGGACGCGATTGACGTATATGCCGCCATTTTAAAAAAATTCGGCAGCTAGCACTATAGCGCGTAGCGATCTTCAAGCGCGTAATAGAGTGTGCGGATACGCATAATCAAACTTGCCGGCAAGTTACGGCTCATGCCCTTTTGCATGAGTATAATCTGTGCTTTGAGGCGAGATAGATCTTCCCGCTTTTCTCGTCCTTCGGGTGCAACGTCCAGCCGAATTTCTGCTTCGCTGAGTAACGATTCGAGGCGGGGCAAGGTCCACATAGGAAACCTTTGCGAACCTTCTCTCAGGTCCAATAGTGCATCATTCAGGTCCCTCCATGCCATGCGTGCCCCCAGAATCTGTAACTCCATCACCCTTAATTGAAGCCTGGCTTCGTCGGCTAACTCCCCTCGCACATACGCATAGGCTCGCGCTGAGGCGAAAAATTGTTTTGCCTGCTCTATATCACCGACTTTGGCGGCGGCTTGCGCGGCCTCAATATCCAGTCCCATGATAAACGCAGGAGACGATCCAGCATTCGCTTTGATAGCTTCGAGCCACAGAGGTACTGCCCTGTCTTCATCTCTGGCAGCTGTCGCGCTACGAGCACGGATGAGTGCAAACTTCGGCACTAGAGGGCTCGAGGTTCCGTGATAGCGTGTAAAATCTTGCCAAATACGCTCAACTTTCCTGTCAATACTTCTGAGTTGGTCTTCGTCGCGCACGTCGGCGTACTGAATCACAAAAGCCCCGAAGGTCTCGAACGCCAACGCCGCCCGCTCTTCCTCGTCAGCTGCAACAGCGGTGAAACTGATCGGTGTACACAACAGCATTAAGATAATGAAACGAAGCATAACAAGCTCTCTCTCATAGCCCTCCGAATAGGCATATTTTACCCTCTGACATCAACCAATGCAAAAAGGGGGCCGTTTCGCCCCCTTGCACGTTCCGATGGAATTCAAGCGCTTTATACTAAGCGGCTTTGCTTCAGTGCAGCAGCCACAAAACTGGCAAACAAAGGATGAGGATCAAATGGTTTTGATTTCAGCTCCGGATGATACTGCACACCGATAAACCAAGGGTGACCTGGAATTTCCATAATCTCGGGCAGTTCACCATCTGGCGACATACCGGAAAACAGAATGCCGGCCTCTTCCAGTTTCTTCACATAGCCGATATTGACCTCGTAGCGGTGCCGGTGACGTTCGGATATCTCGGTTTTACCATAGATTTCCGCGACCTTAGAACCTTCCTTCAGGTGGGCCTCATAGGCGCCAAGGCGCATGGTGCCGCCAAGATCGGTATCTTCGGTCCTTTTCTCGACGCTGCCGTCCTCCCGCACCCATTCCGTAATCAGGCCAACCACTGGATTTTGCTGTTCCTCAAACTCGGTCGAGCCAGCATCCTTGATACCAGCAAGATTTCGGGCCGCTTCAATCGTTGCCATCTGCATGCCGAGACAAATGCCAAAATATGGTATGCCGCGTTCCCGTGCGAAAGTAGCCGCTGCGATTTTGCCCTCTGTCCCTCTTTTGCCAAAACCACCAGGCACAAGGATCGCATGCACGTTCTCCAGCCGTGACATGGCATCCTCACGCTCAAATACTTCAGACTCAAACCATTCTATGTTCACTTTGACCTTGTTTGCTATCCCGCCATGCATAATCGCTTCGTTGAGCGATTTATAGGCGTCTTTCAGGCCGGTATATTTGCCGACCACAGCGATGGTCACTTCGCCCTCAGGATTCTTGATCCGGTCAACGATGTCTTCCCATGTTGCCAAATCTGGTTTTTGCGAATGCGCGAGGCCAAAAGCCTTCAACACCTCAATATCCAAGCCTTCCTTGTGGTAGGATATTGGGACTTCATAGATTGTTCCAACATCCATAGCTGGAATTACCGCAGTTTCTGCTACGTTGCAGTAGAGAGACATCTTGCGACGTTCACCGTCAGGTATCGGATGCTCGGACCGGCAAACAAGTATATCCGGCTGTATACCGATAGACCGCAGGTCCCGAACGCTATGCTGGGTTGGTTTGGTCTTGAGTTCACCCGCGGCTGCCAGATACGGCACAAGAGTGAGATGCACAAAAATCGACCTGCCCTTACCCAGTTCGATCGACAACTGGCGGATGGCCTCCATAAAGGGGGCCGCTTCAATGTCACCAGCCGTCCCACCCACTTCACAAAGAATGAAATCAATGCCGTCCTGCTCGGCCAGCGCAAATTCCTTGATGGCGTCAGTCACATGCGGGATGACCTGCACAGTGCCGCCGAGATAATCGCCGCGACGTTCTCTCTGAATGATCTGCTGATAGATACGCCCAGAGGTAATATTATCGCTCTGGCGCGAAGCGACCCCCGTAAATCGTTCGTAGTGACCAAGGTCAAGGTCGGTTTCCGCACCATCATCGGTAACGAACACCTCACCATGCTGGTAGGGGCTCATGGTTCCAGGGTCTACATTTAGATAAGGATCAAGCTTGCGCAGGCGCACGGAATAGCCCCGAGCCTGAAGAAGCGCCCCCAGAGAGGCCGACAGAAGGCCTTTCCCCAAAGAACTAACCACACCACCGGTAATGAAAATATAGCGCGTCATGAAGCCTCTCATAAATCCAAAAAGCACACAGCTACCCAGCAGCCTCAGGCTGGGACACCTCTACCAATACTAGCTTACACAAAGAGAAGCGGGAGCTCTTGGCCCCCGCTTTGCAGTCTCTCAACCCTCACCGTCCTCAGGAACGGTTGGTATTTCAGGGAGCTGGCTGTCGCCCTCTTCCAAACTTTGCTCTACCGCGGCATCCAGCACGGCATCTTCGCCGCGCTTGTTGGCGGCAAACCATCCAAGAAGAAGCGAATTTGCCAGGAAAACGATCGCGAGCCACTTTGTCGCTTTCGTCAGCAGGTTACCAGCGCCGCGAGCGGTCATCATGCCACCCTGACCACCACCACCGATTCCCAGTGCACCACCCTCAGAGCGCTGAAGCAGTATAACCGCGACAAGGGCAATTGCCACTATAAGGTGGATGCTGAGTAATACGGTTTCCATATAACCTATCCTAAAAACTCTCTGACTGACGCCCACCAACGACATTATGCAAACCATGCAAAATTGACGGACTGTTCAAAGCGCGGTTTCTATCCCATCAAGGTAGGCTTTGCCAAGCGCAAATTACAGGCAAAGCCTAGATTAATTTTCTTATAGCATCGATATCAGCGATAAGCTTCGATAATACCGTTCAAGTCAGCGGCTTTGAGGCTTGCACCACCAACCAAGGCCCCATTGACATTGTCGGCCGCCATTAACTCTTTGGCATTCGAGGGCTTTACCGAGCCGCCGTATAATATAGCAAAGCCTTCGCCTGCATCTTCAAAGCGCTCAATCAGAGCCCTTCTTAATGCGGCGTGAACATCAGCAACGTCGGCCACCGTTGGCGTTCGGCCGGTACCAATTGCCCATACAGGTTCATAAGCGACAATAGTATTGTGGGGTGTTGCAGCGGCTGGCACTGATTCTGCAACTTGCGACAGCACCACATCAAGAGTGCGCCCCGCGTCTCGTTCTGCTTCCGTTTCCCCCACACAAACGATAGCCTTCAACCCCTCCGATAGAACCGCTGATGCTTTGTCTTGCACCAATGCGCTTGTCTCTGCGTGGTCCGCGCGTCGTTCAGAATGACCAACAATGACATATTTCGCGCCTGCGTCACGCAGCATCTCGGCGGAAATATCACCGGTATGCGCACCACTTTGAGCAGCGTGACAATCCTGCGCGCCAATCGCCACTCCGGCATAGCCGGCTGACGCAAAAGCGGACACCAGCGTGAATGGTGGGCAGATGAGTACATCACAATCTGCGTCCCCGCCGTCTTTCAGCATACCGGCAAGCGCTTCAAGTTCAGCCTGACTTGACATCAGACCGTTCATTTTCCAGTTTCCTGCAACCAGAGCAGTCGGTTTCATAATTGCGACCTCGTTATAGTTTTTATGCTGACTTTATGGTGCGCTCCTTAGCAAATTGATACAAGGATGACTAGGCTTTCCGAGCGTCGGGCCTCAGGCAAGAGCACCCACACCTGACGATATCGCCGTTTTCTGCTATTTCCCTTGTTGCGAGCGCGAAAAACCATGCTTATGATGCGCGCCCTATAGCCGGTGGTATCATTCACTACCACCGAACAACAAGTAGCGTTTTACCGACGGGAGCACGAGTGCATGCTGTTCAATCTTCGTGGGGCACTGGACTCCATTTTTGTCAAAGTCCTTTTGGGTCTGCTCATTGCAGCCTTTGCCATTTGGGGCATTGGCCCCGGCATGCTGGCCGGCAGCACCAGAACGGTGGCCAAAGTCGGGGAAACTGAGGTATCGACGCAGGTTTACGCCAACGCCGTCCAGCGGCAAGCCCAACAACTGCAGCAGCAGTTTGGTGGACAAATGACCTCCGAGCAAATTATCCAGGTGATGAACCTCGACCAGCAGGTGCTCGGCCAGATGGTGTCAGACGCCGCCGTCGCCGAACATATGCGAAACATGGGGCTACGAGCTACTGAGATTCAACTTGCTAAGGAAATCCGCTCTTTCGAGGCATTTCAGGCGCCAGATGGCAGTTTCAGCCCGGAAATGATGGAACGCGCGCTTCAAAGTGCCGGCTTCTCCAAATCTGAACTCTACAGCGACCTGCGTCGCAGCATCGCGCGTAACCAACTCATGGGTAGCCTCGACGGTGGCAAGCTACTGCCCCGCGCCTTCGCAGAAGAACTTTATGTTTGGCAGGCAGAACGTCGTCGCGCAGCAATGATCAATTTTTCAGCCAGCGATATTACCAGCATTGCCGCCGCTTCGACGGAAGAGCTTGAAGCCTATTATGAGGCTTCGAAAGCAAACTACATGACGCCGGAACGCCGCAGCTATCGTTATATTATGCTTACGCCGGCACAATTCACCGATAAAGTTGAACTGATCGAAGATGATATCATTGCAGCCTATGACAGCCGTCGTGATGAATTTGTGAAGCCAGAGACCCGTTCACTGCTTCAGGTCAGTTTCCCGTCAGAAGAGGCTGCCTCAGAGTTTATAGCCTCCGTTAAAGGCGGCGCGGATTTTGTGACAGCTGGCGCCGAAGCAACCGAGTTTACACAATCAGAAATCACTCTTGGCGCCAATAGCTATGAAGACCTCCGTACAAGTTTCGACAGTGATACGGCCGAGGCTGTTTTTGCTCTTGAGACCGGTGCCCTGACCTCCCCCATAGAAGGTATCGCAGGCTGGAGCGTCTTTAAGGTTGACGCTGTGACACCCGGGAACACAGTCGGCATCGACGACGCCCGCGCTGAAATTGAAGCCAGCCTTCGCGAAGAGCACGCGATTGATCTCATGTTCGACTTCTTGCCGGACCTTGAAGACGCGATAGCTGAAGATGGGTCACTCGCACCAGTCGCCGCAAAGCTTGAGTTGCCATTGGCCACAGTTACCGCGATTGACACACAGGGTAGAAACCCATCCGGTGAACAGGTGGTAACCCAGCAAAACGAATATGCTGTCATGCAGGAAGCCTTCCGGCTGGAAACGGGAATAGAACCTGAGGTCAAGGATCTTGACCCAAGAGATAACACTAAAGGTGTCTACCTCGTGGAACTCGCCGAGGTTCAAGAGCCTGTACAACAAAGCTTCGAGGACGTTAGCCCACAGGTGCGCACAGCTTGGCAGGCAGAAGAACGTCAACGTCAGGCGGCGGTGATTGCGGAACAGGCGAAAACCCGGCTGATGGCTGGCGAGGACGCAGAAAAAATCGCCGACGAGCTGGGAGGTACATCATTTGACGCAAAAAATGTAACCCGTACTGCTGACGGCAACTCGGGCCTGTCGCAGAATATCCGCAGTCTCATATTCGATCTGCCGCTCGGCGAAATCGATGCAGAGCGGGCGGCCGACGGCAATGGCTATGTTGTGGTGCGCGTGGACAGCATTATGCCTGGCGAACCGGCATCAAATGCGGTCGCCGTTGATAGACTATACGAACAGCTTGTTGCCCAGTATCAGAACGAGCTGATTCAGGCATATCAAAGCCATCTACTGGATATCTACGAGCCCGAGGTAAACCGCAATATCGTGCAACAGCTTTTCCGTAGCCAGGCAGAGCAGTAAACACTGTGAAAGACACGGACATCTCCAACTCAGGCAATGACATAGAGGCGCAAGAACGCCTCTATGACGCTGGCACGCCGCAGGTTGTCGCAACAACATTGGTTGCCGATCTCGATACACCTGTTTCCGCCTACATCAAGCTAGCGGTAGGGGAAACCTATTCCTGCCTGCTTGAATCCGTTGAAGGCGGTGAAAACCGTGGCCGTTATTCGATCATCGGTCTGCGGCCCGATATAGTTTGGCGAAATGAAGGCGAAAAAGTTTCTATCTGTCGTGATGCAGATGAAGGGGGTAGCTATCAGATACTTGATGACAAACCGCTGGAAAGCCTGCGTGCACTGCAACAGGAAAGCCTGATAGACCTGCCGCATCCCCTGCCCCCCATGGCGGCAGGCCTCGTGGGATATATGGGCTATGACATGGTCCGGCAGATGGAAAAGCTGACAACGGCAAAGCCCGACCCTTTGGGGCTGGCAACCTCTATCTTCATCCGCCCTACGATCATGGCCATTTTTGACAGCGTCACCAACCTGATCACTTTGGTAACGCCTGTGCGGCCGCAAAACGGTGTTACAGCAGAATGCGCACTTGCGAGCGCTGATGCCCGTCTGCAAACGATGCTGGATAGGCTCGACAGCCCGCTGCCGCTTTCCCATTCAATGGCTGCAGCGACCATGCAGGAAGCTACCTCCAATACAAGCCGCAAGCGATTTTATGAGATGGTAGAGCGTGCTCAGGATTATATTCTGTCAGGCGACATCTTTCAGGTGGTTCTCAGTCAGCGTTACTCCATGCCATTCGAGCTTCCTCCCTTTTCCCTTTACCGTGCGCTAAGGCGAACCAACCCCTCTCCGTTCATGTATCACCTCGCTTTCGAAGACTTTGCCATCGTCGGCTCCAGTCCGGAGATACTGGTGCGGTTGCGCGATGGGGACGTCACCATCCGTCCGATTGCAGGCACCCGAAAGCGTGGCGCCTCACCAGCGGAAGATACAGCCCTTGCCGACGACCTCCTGTCGGATCAGAAAGAACTGGCAGAGCACCTGATGCTGCTTGATCTTGGGAGGAATGATGTTGGACGCGTGGCCAAACCGGGTACGGTAAAGGTGACATCCCGTAACAACATTGAACTTTACTCGCATGTCATGCACATCGTCTCCAATGTCGTGGGGAAAATCGACGACAACCGCTTCGACGCGATCGACGCCCTCGCGGCAGGCTTCCCGGCGGGGACCGTCTCAGGCGCCCCAAAGGTCCGCGCAATGGAAATAATTGATGAACTGGAGGTTGACGCACGAGGCCCCTACGCCGGCAGCGTGGGTTATTTCAGCGCGAACGGTGCTATGGATACCTGTATCGTTCTCAGAACAGCTATCGTCAAAGACGGCGTAATGCATGTGCAAGCTGGCGCTGGTGTGGTCGCTGACAGCACTGCAGAATCTGAATTTCAGGAGTGTGAGAACAAAGCGCGTGCGCTGGTCTCCGCGGCAAAAGAGGCGCTTAGGTTCGCACGTTCAAACCGCGGCTGATGAATAAACATCACCTTGCTTCCCCGCCGATAACCTTTATCGGCTGCTGAGCCTGCTTCTCTGCCATTATCTGGCTCAAGGGTACAAGCGCAAACCCTCTGCGTTCCAGCGTATCGCGCCACACTCGCAGTGTCTCAAGCGTGACATCGTATGGATGTCCGATTGCAACAGCATATCCCCGGCGCAAAGCAATGCGTTCAGCCTTTGCCAACTGCTCCAGAACCGCGTTTTCTTCGCGGACATTATCCAAAAAGATATCCCTGGCGATATACGCAACACCTGTCGCCCTGGCCGCACGTGTCCCTACACTTTTCGGGGATGTCAGGCTATCCAGAAACAGGTGCCTCTTAGCGCGCAGCCGCACCATGACACGTACCATCGCACCTGCATCCTCCGTAAGCTCGCTCCCCATATGATTATTAATCCCGACATACCCTTCGAACCGGCTCAAGTTCCATTCAAGCCGCCGGTCAAACTCTTCCGGCGTCAGGTCCGTGAGGAGCGCATTTTTTCCGGGATCCGCATCATTGCTCTTCGGCTGCATCGGCATATGAACCATTAGTTCATGCCCAGCCTGCTTCATCAAACTCGTTTGGCTACCGAGGTTGTCCGCGTAAGGTAGGAAGGCCAGAGTATACGGCCCCTGCATGCGCGCAAGCGTGAGGGTTGCCTCCTCAGACAAACCCAAATCATCAATGACGATAGCGAGGATGGGTTTGTCCACATGAGGCCAGAGCGCGGCAAACTGTTGCCACGCGGGCTTGGCGGCTGTTTCGGGGCCTTCCGGTACTTCTGATACCCGACCGCTCGTTTCGATAGGTAGAGCGAGAGAGGCAATCGCGGCCCCAACAGTCGCACCTGATTTACCATTTGCAGGTTTCTGCCTGCCTCGCTTGTCCAATACGTCGGTCACCATGCTGGGAGCGGCTTCTTCCCCGGCCATTCCCCCCGGAATAGCGGCGACATCACCCTCTGCCTGAGGCGCTATCGCCGCAAGCTGCGCTTCCCCCTCATCCTTCAGTACAACGACAAGCGCAAATATGCTGGCCAAAACGATCCCGACATAAAGATATACACCCGCACGTCTTAATCGTTGCCACGGTGTGAAATTTCTATCAGCGCCTAAGGTGGAATTTGATTTTTTTTGCCCGAACACTTTCAAATACTTCAATTAATCTTCTGCGTGGATGCATTTGTCGCGACTTGACCAGTCCAGCATTGACATTCCCCCTGAAAGCCGCATTGTCCAACTGTTTCAAGAATCAGGGACCAAGGGAATGTATATTCTGATCGATAACTACGACAGCTTTACCTACAATTTGTACCATTATCTGGTGGAATTGGGGGCAAAAGTTGACGTGTACCGAAATGATCAGGTCTCGGTCGCCGAAGTGGTGAAAAAAGCCCCTAAAGGTATTATCATCAGCCCGGGCCCCTGCACACCGAATGAAGCCGGGATATGTCTGGAGCTTATCGATGTAGTAAAGGCTGACATCCCGGTGTTTGGCGTCTGCCTTGGTTTTCAGAGCATCGGACAGGCCTTTGGCGGCACCGTCTGCCGCGCGCCCTATGTCATGCATGGCAAAACGAGCTGGATAACACACACCGGCAGCGGAATTTTTAAAGGATTACCAAGCCCTTATGAGGCTACGCGGTATCATTCCCTTATCGTTGCGCGAGACAACTTGCCTGATTGTCTGGAAGTCACGGCGGAGACCGATGACGGCCTTATCATGGGCCTGCAGCATAAGAAATATCCCTTGCACGGGGTTCAGTTCCACCCGGAAAGCATCGCGTCAGAGCATGGCCACGCTTTAATGAAGAATTTTATTACCCTCTGCGAACAAGGTTAACACGATGTCAGACCTCAGACCCATTCTCGCTAAACTGGCTGACGGCCACTTTTTAAGCGCGGCCGAAGCGCAAAAAGCCTTTGATATCATCATGTCCGGAGCAGCGGACCTTGCGCAGATGGCCGCCTTCAGCATGGCCTTGCGCCTGCGCGGTGAACAGGTTGACGAGATCGTGGGTGGCGCCAGGGTTTTGCGCGCCAAGGCCGACATCATAGCTGCGCCTGACGGGCATATCGATACCTGTGGCACTGGCGGTGACGGCATCGGCACATACAACATCTCGACTGCGGCAGCCATTGTTGCAGCCGCAGCAGGCGCGGTGGTGGCCAAACACGGTAACCGGTCGGTGTCGTCCAAGTCCGGCTCGGCGGATGTCTTGGTATCGCTTGGCGCCAACCTGGAGATGAGCCAGGCGGCAAATGAAGAGAGCCTGCGCACGCTCGGTTTTGCTTTCATGTTTGCCCCGTCCCATCACCGGGCCATGCGTCATGTTGCACCCGCACGCGCATCCCTTCAGTTAAGAACAATCTTTAACCTATTGGGTCCACTCGCAAATCCAGCTCAGGCAAAAAGGCAAGTTTTGGGAGTCTTTGACCGAAAATGGTTGCGTCCCATGGCCGAAGTACTAAAGAAGCTGGGTAGCGAACATGTGTGGGTCGTGCATGGCAGCGATGGCCTTGATGAGCTGACCGTCACCGGCCCGACCTATGTTGCAGAGTTAAAGAATGGCAGTATCCGGGAATTCGAGGTAAGTCCCGGCGATGTTGGCTTAAATATGAGTGATATCAATGCGTTAAAGGGCGGCGACGCCGACGTAAACGCTCAAGCTTTCCGTCAACTAGTGGACGGGCAGCCCTCCGCCTACCGCGATATAGTGCTGATGAACACAGGTGCCGCACTGGTTGTGGCGGGGATGGCGGCGACTTTGCAGGACGGCGTGGATGTGGCCCAGGCTACAATCGATAGCGGAAAGGCTAAAACCACACTATCCCAATGGATTAGCTTTACCCAGGCCAACAAGCCGGAGCAAGCCGATGCGTGATATCCTTGCTGAAATCTGCGGCCGAAAACGCGCGCACGTCGCTGAGACAAAGGCTGAAATATCTTTTTCAGAACAAGAGGATAGAGCAAAAAAAGCCGATAGCCCACGCGGCTTTATCAACGCACTTAAGGCCGCGCGTGCTTCAGGCCGCTATGGTTTTATATGTGAAATCAAAAAAGCCAGCCCTTCAAAAGGCCTGATACGGGCGGATTTTGATCCCGCCGAGTTAGCGAAAGCCTACGAGCAAGGCGGGGCAACGTGCCTTTCTGTTTTAACAGATATCCCTTATTTTCAAGGACATAACGACTATCTTATCGCCGCGAGAAGCGTTTGTGCATTGCCTGTTTTGCGCAAGGATTTCATGGTTGACCCCTATCAGGTGGTTGAGGCACGCGCGCTCGGTGCCGACTGTATTTTGCTAATCATGGCTGCCCTTGATGACACTCTTGCCGCCGAACTGGAAGATGCCGCTCGCAGCTTTGGCATGGATGTACTTATCGAGGTTCACGACGCGCCTGAACTTGAACGTGCGCTTAAATTAAAAAGTGAATTGATCGGTATAAATAATAGAAACTTAAAGACAATGGATGTTTCACTTGAGACCACATTGTCGCTTGCACCCACCTATGCGAACGACCGTATCGCCGTCGCAGAATCCGGCTTGAGAACATCTGACGACCTGCAGAGATGTGAGGCGGCGGGTGCCGGATGCTTCCTGATTGGCGAGACCTTCATGCGCGAGGCCGACGTTGCCGCCGCCGTCAAACGCTTACAGAAAGCAGGCTGAAAAGCCTTGAATGTCTGTGCAAAAAAGCGTGAAATCTGTGCAGCAGATGCGCAATAAATACAGTAAAAAAGAGGGATTCTGTGCCAAAGCTGAGCCATCTTGACGACAAGGGTGCGGTCCATATGGTCGACGTAGGTGCCAAGCCTCTGACCTCTCGCACTGCCATTGCTGAGGGCTTCCTCGAAGCGCAGGCAGAAACCCTTGACCTGGTCTTCAGCGGCGACCTGCCCAAGGGTGACGTGATCACCACGGCAAAACTTGCTGGCATCATGGCGGCAAAAAAAACCAGCGACCTCATCCCGCTTTGCCACCCGCTGCCTGTCACCAGTGTGAAGGTGGCGATTGATCGCATCAATAACACCCGAGTGCGGCTGGAGGCCACGGTGAAAGTGGCCGGTCAGACCGGGGTTGAGATGGAAGCCCTTACAGCCGTGTCCGTCGCAGCGCTGACCTTCTATGACATGGCCAAGGCTGTCGACAAAGCAATGCAGATTGACGGCATTCGCCTGCTGATGAAAGAAGGCGGCAAATCCGGGCTCTATCAAGCCGACACCTAGCCATATAAAAAAGGACAACAGGTTATGATCAGCGTTGAAAAGGCATACGAGCATATCGTCACTGGAGCAAAGCCGTTGACGACAGAACGCCTGCCAGTCGCTGAGACATCCGGTCGTGTGCTGGCCGCACCGCTGGCGGCCCGGCGCTCCCAGCCCGGTTGTAGTCTTTCTGCCATGGATGGTTACGCGGTGCGGAGCGCCGAGCTGGACGGTGAGATGAAAGAATTTACCGTTGTAGGTGAAAGCGCGGCGGGTGATCCGTTTGACGGCAGCATCAAACCCGGCCAAAGCATTCGTATTTTCACCGGTGCGGCGGTGCCGGACGGCGCAGATCAGGTAATCATCCAGGAAAATGTCGAGCGCAGGGACAAGAACATCTTCACGCGAGAGCCCGCAGCGTCCGGCAAGAATATCCGCGTCATGGGAAGCGATTTTTTTGACAAACAAATCGTGCTGGATTCCGGTACCTTCATGACACCGAAATCAATCGGGCTCGCGGCCTCTGCGGGTCACAGCCACTTGATGGTACACCGCGCGCCAAAGGTTGCGATCCTGGCAACAGGCGACGAGCTGGCGCCTCCCGAGCAGAAAAGTTTTAAAGCCCACGAGACAGTCAACAGCACGGCGCCGCAGATTGCCGCTTTGTTAAACGATGCTGGCGCCATATGTATGTATATCGGTCAGGCAGGAGATAGCCTTAAATCCCTGCAAGCCGCGATCAAAAAGGCAAAAGGTGCGGATATCCTTATTACGCTGGGCGGTGCGTCCGTGGGCGACAAGGACCTGATGCAACAAGCCCTGTCGGCTGAAGGCATGACGCTGGATTTCTGGAAAGTGGCCATGCGCCCGGGAAAACCGCTGATTTTTGGCCAGATTGCTGACATGCGTGTACTCGGGCTGCCCGGCAACCCGGTATCCGCTTTTGTCTGCGCGCTGCTGTTTGCCCGCCCGCTGGTGGATCAGCTTATGGGTCGCCCGTCCCCACTGCCCACCGGCGTACCACTGCCGCTCGCCACCGATATGCCCGCCAATGGTTCGCGCCAGCATTATGTTCGTGCCCGGCTCATCGGTGTGCCAGGGCAGCGTACTCTTGATCCTGCCGTCGATCAGGACAGTAGCCTGCTGACAGTTTTGTCGCAAAGCGATGGTCTGATCATCCGGCAACCCGAGGCACCAGCCGCCAAAGCTGATGATTTCGTTCCCTTTCTGCCCTTCTGATTACAAGCTCAGGCTATTCGAAACGAAGCCAGCGCTTGACAATCAATCAAAAGGTGAACTAAAAGAGAACATACCGAAAACAAATTGGCGGAGAGACGCAATGCTTACGGCAAAACAACAGCAACTTCTTGTATTCATTCAGGAACGGTTGGCTGAAAACGGCGTATCCCCGTCTTTTGATGAAATGAAAGACGCCCTTGGCTTGAAATCCAAGTCAGGTGTACACCGATTGGTCAATGCCCTTGAAGAACGCGGATTCATCCGCCGCATGGCTAACCGTGCCCGCGCGCTGGAAATCATTAAGATGCCCGAGAAGGCAACTGGTACAGCTGCAAGCAATGTGGTCGCGGGCAATTTCGGCGCTGCCGGACCACGTGAAGTTACCGCGCGAGAAGATCGCGGTGTTGAAATCCCGTTGCACGGACGTATTGCCGCAGGTACTCCCATCGAAGCTCTGGAAAATCGCGATAGCTTTGTTGCTGTCCCGCCGGGCATGTTGGGCCGAGGCGACTGCTTTGCGCTTGAAGTATCTGGAGATTCCATGGTGGAGCTAGGCATACTGGATGGCGATACCGTTGTGATTGAAAGCACGGACACTGCCCGCGACGGTGAAGTTGTGGTGGCCCTTGTCGACCGGGAGGAGGCAACACTGAAAACCATCCGCCGCAATGGACGTTTTATCGAGCTTGTACCGGCAAACAGAGACTTTAGCACGCAGGTAGTTGAAGCGGCGCGTGTACAGGTCCAAGGCCGCCTTGTCGGTTTGTTACGCCAATATCACTAACTGGTTATTGATGCTGTCAGCCAAGCGTTTAAGCTTAATTCAGTTACGCCAGCGCGCACGCCTTTTTACTTTGCCTTGCCTGTATCAATGCGGCGTTGCTGGCCTTGCATGTTTTGTTATTTCGCCTGTTGTCAGCGCCGATCCCTCGACCGGTGCCATGGACGGTTGCCCTGCGGCTGGCTCCATTGAAATGACATATCGGTAGGTGCATCGGTAGTGGACCGATCAAAATAGATGGCTACTGTGCCACGATACTCGAAATTCTCAGCGTATATATACACACCGGCACCCTTGCAAAATCCCCGCCAGCGCCAGGAACCAACAACAATATCACCCGCACTACACGCCTGCCGAAGTGCAGACATTGATTTCAGCACGGTCACATAACGCCCTCCACCCAGAGCTGTCCGGCACGCGGCGGCGTCACAGTGTCGGTGCAAAAGTCCCGCCTCATGATCAAGGTCCAGCCCCCAGTACCGTCTCCAGTTTTCGTCCCGGTAACTATCCCGCCTTCCGCCGACAACCAGCAACCTGCCAGATGCTTGGTCAGCGCGGGCGATTACCCTGCCCTCCCGGTCCAGCAGCACATCCGCGGTATGATCAAAGGGCATAAAGGTTATGGCAATAAACACGACCATGGAAGCAGGACCAAGAAACTTATGCCGCAGTAATAGAAGGCTGCAAAAGAGAATACTGGCAAGCATCAGATATAAATCAGACGGCGCACCTGCACGATATACAGCATAGGGAAAGTGGGCAAAATACTGCGCAAGCCAAATTACCCGCTCCAACCCAAAGCCCATTATTTGCGCAAATATTTCGTGAAGCCCCAGCGGCATCAGCACGAGCGTGGCAAGCGCAAGCGGCATAACAACGGCACTCATGATCGGCACAACAACAACGTTCGCCAAAATACCAATCAATGATAATGTTTGGAAATGATAGAGCGCGAAGGGGGCGATCGCGACCTGAGATATCAGGCTGGTAAACGCCATGAAAAAAACAAACCGTGCAAGCCGTTTTAGCGGGCCCGCTTCACGCGTTGATGTCCAGCCGCGCGCCGATAATATTTCATACACGGCGATCAATGCCGCAGTCGCGGCAAAAGACATCTGAAAACTGACACTGAGAATAGCCTCTGGCCACAGGGCCAGGATCGCGAGCGCCGCAAGCGCTATGCTTCGCAGCGACAACACCCTGCGGTCTGCAAGCACCGCGAGAAGCGCGACACTGATCATAATGAAGGCGCGTATGGTGGCAATCCCCATACCGGAAAGCAAAAGATAAGCACATGCCACGCCCCAGGCTACCACTGCGGCGATTTTTTTAGGCCGGACCCGAAGAGCGATCGCGGGGACCGCAGCAAATAGGTATTCAATCACAAAAAATGCCGCTGCGGTGATAAGCCCCATATGCAGCCCCGATATCGCCAAGAGGTGGGCAAGGCCAGCATCCCGGATGGCGGCGGATGTCTCCTTGTCGATATAGTGGCGATCCCCCACGGTCAACGCAGCGGCCACAGCGCCAACCTGACCAGGCAGGATGCGAAGCAGCTCTTCCGCGATCTTATTACGTATTGTCAGCAGGTTTAAGCTGAAACCATTCGTCTGCTCCGCGTCGTTGATCACAACAACGGCTGATGCCGCATACCCCTCCCCACCGATACCTTTAAAAAAGCGAGCACGGGCAAAATCATAACCGCCAGGGACAACTGGGCTAAGCGGCGGCGCCACAATAGCCTTAAGCGATACGCTGGTACCCGGACGAACTGAATCGGGAATGCGAGTTCTGACAATAAGGCTTATGCGCTTCGGCAGACCGATATGCACATCATCCATGGCTGTTGGGCGCAATGTCAGGCGCGGTGAGCGGTCAGGGCGTTTATCAAAGCGTTCCACCACGCCCGTGAGCGCGGTATAATGTTCGCCATCCAATTGAGGGCCGACCACATCCATAATGCGCCAGCTTGATGCAAGGCATGCCAGCAAAAGCATCATGATCAGTTGCACGCCAAAATGCCGCCACGCCCGCCGCCAAAACATAAGCCCTACATACATAAGACATACCGGCAATATATACCAAAACCCCGGGGGCGCTGCCGACATTGCAATATAGGCTGCGCACATGGCACCAAATGTCATGGTTAAAACCATCAGGCGCCATTCACCATGGCGCCACGTCTGGTCTGTAGCCAGCTCCCTCAGTGTTCCGCGGACAAAGCCAAGTGAACGATTTCGCCACGTGTGCGCCGTCATGACACAGACCGCCAGATGCAGCTACTTTGTTCTTTTTGTCGCACCACCCTCGACATCTCCCTCATGCATTCACATATAACCGACTGCTTGTCGCGCAGAAGAATATTTTTTGCGCTGCGGCAATTTGTGTTGTCAGAAAACTTGTGCTACAAGCCTGACAAGCTATCTTCACCGACGTTATCAAACATTTCCAGCGTCGGTATTTTGTATTTAACAACAAAGGTTTAGTCCCTGAGCATGCAAAAAAACATGCCCAAAGTGGTAACGCGGTTTGCACCGTCTCCAACCGGCTTCCTCCACATTGGTGGTGCCCGGACAGCACTGTATAATTGGCTCTTTGCCCGGCACCATGGCGGCGAGTTTTTACTGCGCATTGAAGACACGGACCGCAAGCGCTCCACGGATGAAGCGATTGACGCCATCCTTGCTGGTATGCGCTGGCTTGAACTTAAATGGGACGGCACCGAAGTCAGTCAGGTTTCGCGCGCTGACCGGCATCAGGAAGTCGCGCTTGAAATGCTGGCCCAAGGCAAGGCCTACCGCTGCTACGCAAGCACAGAGGAAATTGGCGAAGCACGCGACGCGGCGCGCGCTGATGGCCGCAACTTCCGCGGTGACCTGTGGCGCGACCGTGACCCAAGCGACGCCCCTGAGGGCGCCCCCTATGCTGTGCGCATCAAAATGCCGCGCGAGGGTGAGGTAACCATCAATGACGCCGTTCAGGGCGAGGTGACGGTCAAAAACGCGGAACTGGATGACATGATTATCCTGCGCTCGGACGGCACGCCGACGTATATGCTGGCTGTGGTAGTGGATGACCATGACATGGGCGTGACCCATGTTATCCGCGGTGACGACCACCTTAACAACGCTTTCCGCCAGTATCAGATTTACGCCGCCATGGCATGGGACCTACCGGTTTACGCGCATATCCCCCTGATCCATGGACCGGATGGCAAAAAACTCTCCAAACGCCATGGTGCGCTCGGGGTTGAAGCCTATGAAGAAATGGGCTTCCTTCCGGAAGCAATGCGCAACTATTTGTTGCGTCTGGGCTGGAGCCACGGCGACGACGAGATTATCTCAACAGAAGACGCGATCAAGTGGTTTAACCTTGAAAATATTGGCCGCGGCCCTGCCCGCTTTGACTTTGACAAGCTTGATAGCCTTAACGGACACTATATTCGTGAAGCGGAAGCAGATCGCCTCTTGTCAATTATCAAAAGCGGACTAGAAAATACACTGAGCCGTGCGCTCGATGAGACGGAAGTGGCGCGTATTCGTCGCGCACTGCCCGCGCTCGCCGAACGGGCCAAGAGATTGCCTGAGCTTGCTGAAAGTGCGTCTCTTTTTTGTAATACACGCCCGTTAGAAATAACGGGCAATGCCGCCAAGCAACTGACAGGCGATGTGCTGCCAGTGCTTGAAAAAGCGGCGAACGAATTGGAAGCTGTCACCGAGTGGACTGCACCGGTGATTAAAGCTGCCATTATGTCTTTTGCGCAAGCAGAAGACCTTAAACTTGGCAAAGTGATGCAGCCGATACGGGCCGCTGTGACCGGAGGGAAACAGTCCGGCGACCTGGTGGAAACCCTGGAAATATTAGGCCAGGACGAGACCATCGGCCGCTTGAGGGACCGCGTTGCCGCGTAATCCTTTAGTCTGTAGTGGCAGACATTTGATTTTTGAGAAGGAGTAAGGACCATGTCGAATGATCCCCTTAAACTGGCCGGCGCCGGCTCTGACGTCGACCTTCCTGTTATGGAGGGGTCTGTAGGTCCAAAGGTGCTTGATATCCGGAAGCTGTATGCGCAGACCGGAATGTTTACCTTTGACCCGGGCTTTACGTCCACGGCCAGCTGTGAATCCAAAATCACCTATATCGACGGTGAAAAAGGCGAGCTGCAATATCGTGGCTACCCGATTGAACAACTCGCTGCCGGCAGCGACTTCATGGAAGTGTGTTACCTCCTTCTATTTGGGGAACTGCCGACCAAAGCGGAAAAAGAAAAGTTCGTTCATGACATCACCCACCACACCATGGTGCACGAACAGCTTCACCGCTTTTTCAGCGGTTTCCGCCGCGACGCGCACCCGATGGCGATCATGGTTGGTGTTGTCGGGGCTCTGGCTGCCTTTTATCATGACAGCACAGATATCAACGATCCGCACCAGCGCATGGTGGCCAGCTACCGTCTGATCGCCAAGATCCCGACGATCGCCGCAATGGCATACAAATATTCGGTTGGTCAGCCGTTTGTCTATCCGCGTAACGAACTGTCTTACGCTGCCAACTTCCTGCACATGATGTTCTCGGTGCCGGCGGAGGAATATAAAGTCAGCCCGACGCTTGAAAAAGCCATGGACCTGATTTTCATCCTGCACGCAGACCATGAGCAAAATGCATCCACCTCGACCGTTCGTCTCGCCGGTTCGTCAGGCGCCAACCCGTTTGCCTGCATTGCCGCTGGTATTGCTTGTCTATGGGGCCCGGCACATGGCGGCGCGAATGAGGCTTGCCTCAATATGCTCGAGGAAATTGGCACTGTTGACCGCATCCCCGAATTTGTCGCCCGCGCAAAGGACAAGAGCGACCCGTTCCGCCTCATGGGCTTCGGTCACCGCGTCTACAAAAACTTCGACCCGCGCGCGACCGTGATGCGCGATACAGCACATAAGGTTCTTGAAGAACTGGGTGTGGATGATCCACTCTTTGACGTAGCAATGGAACTTGAGAAGATTGCCCTTGAGGACGAATATTTCGTCTCCAAGAAGCTCTACCCGAATGTGGACTTCTACTCGGGCATCATTCTCAAGGCTATGGGCATTCCAACAGCCATGTTCACCGTTCTGTTTGCGCTTGCGCGCACCAGCGGCTGGATCGCGCAGTGGAAAGAAATGGTGGAAGACCCGACACAAAAGATCGGTCGCCCGCGCCAGCTGTTCACCGGCTCGCCAAAACGCGACTATGTATCACTCGACAAGCGCTAAGCTTTTTACCGCAGTAAATTCGGAAAGGCCGGTCATTCGACCGGCCTTTTTATTTGCTTGATGCAAATCTGGTGATCCTGACACAAAAAAAGGTGGCCACTATCGGACCACCTTTTCGCATTCTTTTATATCCTTGTCGTATCAGCCACCAAGCATGGCCGTAAGCGTGGCTTCGGTAACAAGCTCACCGTCCACATAAGCTTTTCCGTCGAATTTCCACACCGCCCCCCGGCCGCGAATTTTCGCCAGCTTCATCTCAAGCCGGTCACCCGGCACAACCGGGCGGCGGAACTTGGCACCGTCAATCGCCATGAAATAGACCACCTTACCCTTTGCATCATCCCCAAGGAAATCGATTGCAAGAGCACCAGCTGTCTGTGCCATCGCTTCCAGGATCAAAACGCCCGGCATAACTGGTTTTTGCGGAAAATGGCCTGGGAAAAACGGTTCATTGATGGTGACATTTTTGATACCTGTACAGGTCTCTCCCGGCACAATATCAACAACCTTGTCCACAAGCAGGAACGGATACCGGTGTGGTATCAGTTCCATGATTTTTTCAATATCGAATGTCGTCATTCGTGCTCTCCAATAAGCATCAAGGCTTATTGCTGGCTCGGCTCGGCAGGCGCTTCTGCTGCTGGCTTGGGCAGGTTGTTGAGCGTCACATTCGGTAGCTCGGAATCAAGCTTTTCGATGAACTGTGTCGTCACGTCGATGCCAGCTGCCGAGCCAAGCAACAGCCGCTTCATCATGATAACCTGGGCGTCACGCTCGGCCAACAGGCTGCGGATCACCGGCTGGCGTGCGCGCTCAACCTGCACCATGGCTTCCTGGCGAAGCTGGTCAAAGACATATTCAAGCTGTGCCAGTTCCTGCTGGAACCGCACATAGGTTTGCTCGAGTTTCTTTTTCTCTTCTTCGTATTTATCGTTACCGATTATGGCCTTGCGCTTTTCAAGATCAGCAAGCTGCTGCTCGATGGCGCCACCCCGCGTCACCATCTGACGACGTTGCAGAATGCTCTGGCGCAGTTCATTGGTTTGCAGGTTGAAGTCTTTATATGCAGCCGCCTCGCGCTCCACTCGCTCATCATCAACCGTGAGAATCTGTGCCGATGCCGTCACTGACAAGCCAATCACAGCAGCCATGGCGATCACGCCAAATTTGAAAGAATTATACAACTTACCCATTTTTCTATCCCTATGATCTATTCTTAGAATGTCGTACCGACGTTAAATTGTAGCGTTTGCGTACGGTCACCAAGCTGCTTCTTGAGCTGCTTGGAAAGGTCGATACGGAACGGCCCAAATGGCGACTGCCACGAGAAACCAATCCCAACTGATATCCGCGGCGCGGCGCTGTTACCTGACATACAGTTCAGGTCAAGGCCTGAGAAGTCGCTATCGGCTTCTGCCGCATCATACTGAGCTTGCGAGAATGTACATGCATCAAGCGCGCCTTCCTGAGCGCGGAACAACGAACCCACGTCAACAAACGCGGACGCATTGATGCCACTCTCAAGTGCCGCGTCGCCAAGCGGGAAGAACAGTTCGCCCCGGCCAATGTAATAGGCTGTGCCACCAAGTGCATAGTTATTGGCAAAGTCGCGCGGCCCCATACCAGAGGTGTCAAAACCACGAATCCGCGGCCCCCCGATAAAGAATTTATCAGAAAGCCGAACATCCTGACCAAGCCCATGAATAATACCGGATTCACCACCAAGGCGGAAGGTCCAGCCTTCCCATGGCGTCCAGTAATTATCTGTTGTAATAGTCGACCGCACGTAGCGCACATTACCACCCAAGCCGGCGAAGTCCTGACTGAAGTAGAAATTATGTCCCCGTGTTGGGCGAATGATGCTGTTACGAGTGTCAAACCCGACAGTGTAGCCAACAATGGACTGCCAGCGTGTCCCTATCGAATCTTGAATGGTGCGAGGTAGGGCAATGAATTTTTCTACTTCCTGCAACTGCCCGTCACCGCTGGTGTCATAGTCCAAGTCGTCAACAACGCCGTCGTTGTTGCTGTCATAGAAGGTGACCCGTCGATCAATCTCATCCTGATCAGTTATATTCGCTGTATATCTGGCCGAACTAAACGAGCTGTAATACAGATCCAGGCCTTCAGGCAGGATCTGTACATCATCCTGCCTTAGAGTATATCTGGTCGATAGCGTCCAAAATTCGTTGATCGCCATGCCTGCACGCAGAGAACCACCAAGCGACTTGGTGTCAAAGATGGAACCATAACTGCTGGAATCTATCTTGCGGGCAAAGATGTCGAAGCCCGCAGCTACATTGCGGCCGCCAAAATAAGGTTCGGTAAAGCCGAGGTCGATTTCCTGCCGGGTACCGGAGAGCCTGAGACCAAGCCGCAAGTCCTGCGCTTTGCCCATCAGGTTGCGTTCGCGGATCGAAAAATCGAAAATGAAGTTTTCAAGGCTGGAGAAACCAGCACCAAGGTTCAATTCCCCGGTCGCCTGCTCTTGCACGGTAACATCCAGAACCATGCGGTCCGGCTCGCTGCCCTGAATTTGCTCCACGTCAACTTCCCGGAAGAAGTTCAGGCGGTTAAGACGATTTTCCGAGCGTGTCACCAGTGCCGAGTTAAAAGCATCACCTTCCTGCAGGCGGATTTCACGCCGGATCACACGGTCAAGCGTACGGACGTTACCAGACACGTTGATGCGTTCCACATACACACGCGGTGCATCAAGAACCCGGAAAGTGATATCAATCTTGCGGGTTTCACGGTCGCGGTTGATTTGTGGCCGAACGTCGACAAATGCGTAGCCTAGCAGGCCCGCCGCGTTCGACAGTGCCTCGATCGTTTTCTCAATCGCTTCAGCGTTGTAGATATCCCCTTCACGCATCAACAGGAACGCGCGGAAAAGATTTACGTTCACATCGCGGATTTCACTATCCACATCGATCTTGCCAAATTCGTATATTTCACCCTCATCCACTGAAAAGGTGATGAAAAAGTCTTTACGGTCTGGCGTGAGTTCCGACACAGCCGAAACCGTACGAAAATCGGCATAGCCTTCATTGAGATAATGTTGGCGCAGAACCTGCTGGTCATAGGCAAGGCGATCAGGATCAAACGTATCGTTTGAGGTAAACAGCTTCCACCAGCGTGCCTGCTTTGTGGCCAATACGTCGCGCAAGTCTCCGTCGCTGAACTTCTCATTGCCGATAAACTTGATGCTGCTGACCTTGGTTTTAGGCCCTTCCTGAACCTCAAACAACAGGTCCACACGGTTCTGCTCAAGCTGAACAACTTTTGGCTCAATGATCGCAGCAAAACGACCCGAGCGGCGATACAGCTCCAACATGCGCTGCACATCGGACCGCACCTTGGCCCGCGTGAAGACCATCCGGGGACGCAAGCGTACTTCTTCGAGCAGCTCTTCGCGGTCAAGGCGTTTATTACCCTCAAATACGATGCGGTTGATGATGGGGTTTTCTACCACACGCACCAGCAGAGCACCCTGCACTTCCGAAAGCTCAACATCGGAGAAAAGGCCTGTGGCAAAAAGCGTTTTCAGGCTTTCATCAAGCTTGACAGGATCAAAGGGCTCACCTGGAGCTACTGACAAGTATGAGGCGATCGTCTCAGGCTCGACCCTTTCGTTTCCGACCACACTGATCTGGCGGATAACCTGTACCTGCGGCGCAGCCTGTCCCTGCGCCATGGCAGGTACAGAAAACGACATTCCCCCAACGGTGAGCGCAAAAATAAAGCGCCACGTCAAACACAATTTAAATAAACGCAACTTTTCAGCCCATTCTTATTTTTTCGGCAACTTTGGCGGTGAAATTGGCCTAGAGTGCCATGGATTGCAAGTCATTCAGTGTTACAAGCAGCATAAAAATCAGCATCAGCGCAAATCCAGCGACAAATCCTGCTTCCTGAGCCTTTTTGCTAAGCGGCGAACCCTTGATTGCCTCAAAGGCGTAGAATAGCAGGTGTCCGCCATCAAGCACAGGAATCGGCAATAAATTGAGTATGCCGAGGTTCAACGACAACAAAGCAAGTAGCCACACAAAATTCTCTATACTGACGTGGGCTGCCTCGCCCACCATGCTGGCGATGCGCGCGGGCCCGCCCAGTTCTTTTACCGACCGGAGCCCAATGATCATCTGGCCAATGGTCGTGAATATTGTGTCGGTCATGGCAACCGTTTGACGACCACCTTCATACAAAGCACCGAGCACACCCAATTCGACCCGGGTCATCTGCCCCGAAGTAATGCCAAGCTGCCCATATGGGTACTTGTTGCCAAAACGGTCTTCCATATATGCAATGCCGAGCGTGACGTCAAAACTCTCACGCACACCACCACGGTCTATGGTTACACTCACATCCGCACCGGGATATAACCTTACGACGCCGCCAATATCGGAAAAGCGATCAACCGTCTCTCCGTTAATGCTGACAATGCGGTCGCCAGGCTGCAAACCGGCCTCAGCCGCAGCGGAGTTTTCCGCAACCGAACTAACAACAGGCTCAGCAACGCCAACCCCGTATGAAAAGAAAAAGGCGGAGAAAACCAGCGCGGCTGCAATAAGGTTGATCGCTGGACCAGCGAAAACCACCAGCGCACGCTGCCAAACCGGCTTAAAATGGAAACAAACAGCCCGTTCCTCGGGACTTAGGTCAGAAGGAATATCGCCAGGATTGCTGGCGGCGGAGGCATCCCCAAAAAACTTAACATAGCCCCCAAGTGGCAGAACGCTGATTTTCCACCGGGTTCCGTTTTTGTCGGTGCGGCCAATCAGCTCTTTTCCCATCCCGATGGAAAACGTATCCACCTTGATGCCAAAAAGGCGCGCCATTGCAAAGTGTCCCCATTCGTGAATGAAGACAAGAATGCTAAAGCCGCCAATAAAAGCGGCGATGGTGAACAACAGGCCTGGCCCTTCGGTTTCCATGGCTATCCTCGGTATACTTTAACTAATTTACATTGCCTACTGAGTCCGTACGCCTAACCAGCGTGCGGCCTCCCGCCGTGCCATCTTATCAATTTCGAACACATTCGAAAGCGATTGTGGCGCTTTAATGTCGCAGGCAGACAAAGTATCGCTCACGACAGCGGCAATATCCACAAAACGAAGGCGTCCCGCAAGAAAAGCCTCAACGGCCACTTCATTCGAAGCATTCAAGATCGCGGGCGCAGAACCGCCGTTCATCAACGCTTCTTTAGCCAAATGCAAACAGCGAAATGCATCAAGATCGGGCTCTTCGAAAGTCAACGACCCAATCTCGGACAACGACAGGCGCTTTACGGGAACATGCATCCTTTCAGGCCATGCGAGACTATAGGCGATCGGTGTCCGCATGTCCGGAGAGCCGAGTTGTGCCAAAACACTGCCATCGGCGTATTCAACCATTGAATGAATGACTGATTGCGGATGAACCAGCACATCGATTTGCGCCTTCTCAACCGGAAACAAGTGGTAGGCCTCTATGACTTCAAGGCCCTTGTTCATCATCGTAGCGCTGTCGACCGATATCTTGGCGCCCATGTCCCAATTGGGGTGCGCAACTGCTTGCTGCGGCGTTACGTTTAACAGGCTATCGCGACTACGCCCACGGAACGGGCCGCCGGAAGCCGTCAGTATAACCTTTTCAACACCACGCGCACGGTCAAAATCAAAAACCTGGAAAATAGCATTATGCTCGCTATCGACCGGCAGCAATGTGGCGCCGTGCATCTTCACTTCGTCCATGAGCAGATCACCGGCGCAAACGAGGCACTCTTTGTTCGCAAGCGCGACGGTGACACCTTGGCGTACAGCCGCCATGGTTGGCCTGAGGCCCGCGGCTCCCACAATAGCTGCCATCACAACATCCGTTTCGCGTTCAGCGGCTTCGATCAACCCTGCCTCGCCGGCATGCGATTCGATGCCAGTGCCGGACAACGCGGCTTTCAGGTCAGGCAATAATGTCGCGTCTCCGATAACCGCAAGTTCAGCAGCGAACTCAATGGCAAGGGCCGCCAGTTCTTCAACACGACTATAAGCTGTCAGCGCTATCACATCGAATTTGTTAGGGTTTCTACGAACGATATCAAGCGTGCTCTGCCCGATCGAACCTGTGGCACCGAGAACCGTCAAGCGCTTATGTTGCTCGCGGACCATTGCCTAGAACTCAAAGCCGAGCATCGGCCCCACCCAGGACACAAACACCACAGCCGGGGCCACGAACACAAGGCCATCAACCCGGTCAAGCAGGCCCCCGTGGCCAGGTATTAGACCACCCGAGTCCTTCACGCCAAAGTGCCGTTTTATGCCACTTTCCACAAGGTCACCCACTTGCGCCCAAACCGCAAGTGTGGCGGCAAGTAGCGAAAGCACAATGAGGCTTGAGGAAAACGGAAAAATCAGATGCACAGCGACACTCACAACCACGCTTAATGCCATACCGCCCAACAGACCAGCCCACGTTTTCTTCGGACTAATTTTTGGTGCCAGTTTCAGACCACCAATACTTTTGCCCGCGAAATAACCGCCAATGTCGGTTGCCCAGACCACCAGAAATATCCACAATACGAGGATAGCGCTGCCTTCCCGTATCAGCCACAGCGAGACGATCGGGAATCCTACATATGCCACGCCGGCAAGCAACCAGCCGATACGTAGTCCGATGCGTATGATCAGAACACCCACGACGGAGACAAGAAGAAGCGCGGCCAGCAAGGGAGCGTTGCTTGATAGAGCGCCTGTCTCAAGCAGCCAGACCAGGGAACAAATCAGCAAAACCGCCCCACCCCTTACCGCGGGGTGCGGAATGACTGTCAACTGACACCACTCAAGCATCATCAGTGCACCGCCCACAACAAGCAACGCAGAAAACCAGGCCTCGCCTGCATAGATGGCACCCAGCACCGGCGGTAAAAGCAGCAGCGCGGAAATGATACGTTGAAACAAATTATCGGAAAGTCCTAGCGGCATTGCTTATCCCATCAAGGCCGGGCGCCAAAGCGGCGGTTACGGCCAAGAAAGTCCTCAACCGCAGCTTTAAAGTCATCTTTGGTGAAGTCCGGCCACAGAAGTTGGGGAAAAGAAAACTCGGCATACGCGGCTTGCCAAAGAAGAAAATTCGATAGTCTTTGCTCGCCGCTCGTGCGGATAATCAGATCAGGGTCCGGAATTGAGTCCGTCCATAGTGCTTTCGAGAAGACCGCCTCGGTAATCTCGTTCAGAGACATCTCGCCAGCCCCAACGGCCGTGGCAATGCGGCGGGTGGCAGACAATATCTCGTCCCGACTGCCGTAACTCAGCGCAATCACAAGTGTCATCCGGTCATTGCTTGCGGTTTTCTCTTCCGCTTTTTCAATCATCTTGATGATATCGGGAGACAATCGCTCCCGACTACCGATGATGCGCAATCGCACCCCTTGTTTGTGGACAGTCTTGATCTCTCGCTTCAGGTAAAGCTTGAGCAACGCCATAAGGTCGGAGACCTCATCGGCAGGCCTGTTCCAGTTTTCACTGGAAAATGCATAAAGGGTCAGATATTCGACACCACAATTAATAGCGCCCTCAATCGCTTCCCTTACCGCTTCGGCACCCTTCTTATGACCAAGGGATCGCGGCTTGTTATGGTACGTCGCCCAACGTCCGTTACCATCCATGATAATGGCAACATGCTTCAGCGAGCCTACGCCGCCCGTTTCCTCAATACTCTTTTGGGCGGGTGTCGCCATATCAGACCTGCATAATCTCTGCTTCTTTAGCCGCCAGCAGATCATCAATCTTGGCGACATATTTGTTGGTCAGGTCCTGAACCTCGTCAGCGTACATTTTGTGGTCATCTTCGCTGATGGACTTGTCCTTTTCCATCCGCTTAAGCTGATCCATACCGTCACGCCGTACGTTGCGAACCGCAATCCGGCCCTGCTCAGCATATTTGCCGGCAATTTTCGCAAGTTCAGCCCGACGCTCTTCGTTAAGCTCCGGGATTGGAATACGCACCAGTTGGCCATCCAGCATCGGGTTGAGACCAAGGCCAGCGTTACGAATAGCCTTCTCAACCGCCGTTGCATTGCCACGATCCCATACCTGCACACTCAGCATACGCGGCTCCGGAACAGAAATTGTGCCCACCTGATTGAGCGGCATATTCGAGCCGTAGACATCAACCATCACGGGGTCGAGCATATTGGTCGTGGCCCGGCCTGACCGCAGGCCGACAAGTTCATGTTTCAACGCGTCGATGGCGCCTTTCATTCGGCGTTCAATATCGCCAAGGTCCAAATCATCATCACTCATATCATTGCTCCTCACCTACAGTGGTACACACTCCCTTGCCCTGGAGCACGTTCACCAGTGCATCCTCGGCGTGTATGGAGAAGACCACAATCGGAATATTATTCTCACGGCTAAGCGAGATGGCCGACGCATCCATGACCTTCAGGTCCTGCGTCAGCACGTCCATATAGCTCAGACTATCGTAGCGCGTGGCTGTAGGGTCAACTTTCGGGTCGGCATTATAGACACCGTCAACTTGCGTACCCTTCAAAAGCGCGTCACAGTTCATTTCGGCAGCGCGCAGCGCCGCCGCCGTATCAGTGGTAAAGAACGGGTTGCCCGTGCCAGCGGCAAAAATCACCACACGCCCCTTTTCAAGATGACGTATAGCGCGACGGCGAATATAGGGCTCGCTGACGCTTGCCATTGGGATCGCCGAAAGTACGCGGGTATCAACCCCTACTTTTTCAAGGGCATTCTGAAGCGCCAGCGCGTTCATTACCGTCGCCAGCATGCCCATATAGTCGGCCGTTGACCGGTCGAGACCCTCGGCAGCCCCCTTGAGGCCACGGAAGATATTGCCACCCCCTACTACGATACAAACTTCAGCGCCAATCTCTCGCGCGCGCTTGACCTCGCGTGAGACCCGTGCTGCGGTTTCAGGGTCAATTCCGTAGCTACCATTACCCATCAGGGCTTCACCCGAGAGTTTCAGCAACACGCGTTTATATTTAGGCTCACTGGACATTGCCTGAATTCTCCCCTGTGCCTTTAGCCCGCCGCAGCTTATCCGCTCGAGCGACCAAAGGCTACCGTGTTTTATCTAAAATTTTTCCGAGACTTAAGCTAAATTTGCCCATGCCCCATTTTGTCTCTGCTTTGCGCAAATTTTGCGCAAGAAAAAGCCCGAGAGAGACCTCCCGGGCTTTTACGATACTTCATCCGAACTGCAAACTATACGCCGGCAGCGGCAGCAACTTCAGCAGCGAAGTCGTCCTCTTTTTTCTCAAGACCTTCGCCCATTTCAACACGGGCGTAGGCAACCAGCTCGATGTCGGTGCCAGCGTCTTTTGCGGCTTTCTTGATCACATCGGCAACCTTGGTTTCGCCGTCGATCACAAACACCTGGTTGAGCAGAACAACTTCTTCATAATATTTGCGCATGCGGCCAACAATCATCTTCTCGATGATTTCCATCGGCTTACCCGATTCTTTTGCTTTTTCGATCTGAACCTGTTTCTCGCGCTCAACCAGTTCCTGATCGAGATCAGCTTCAGAGAGCGACGCTGGGTTTGCAGCAGCAACATGCATGGCAAGCTGTTTACCGAGCGGTGCCAGAACGTCTTCGCCTGCGTCGGACTTGAGTGCGATCAATACAGCGATCTTTCCCATGCCGTCAGCAACCGCGTTGTGCACGTACGGAGCAACGAAACCTTTTTCGACCTCAAGAACAACAGCACGACGAATGTTCATATTCTCGCCGATAGTTGCGATGTTGTCGGTAAGCACTTCGCTAACTGGCTTGGTCTTGCCTGGGTAGGTCGCAGCTTTGATTGCGTCGACATCGGTGCCGATTTCAAAAGCAACACCCGCGAGGTCAGCGACAAACTGTTGGAATTTGTCGTTGCGAGCAACGAAATCCGTCTCGGAGTTCACTTCAATCACTGCAGCTTTATTGCCGTCGGCTTTCACGCCAACGAGGCCCTCAGCAGCAACACGCCCGGATTTTTTCGCAGCCGCAGCAAGGCCTTTGGTGCGCAGCCAGTCAACAGCGGCCTCCAGGTCGCCGTCGTTTTCGGCAAGCGCCTTTTTACAGTCCATCATGCCAGCGCCAGATTGTTCGCGCAGTTCTTTAACGAGAGCGGCGGTAATTTGTGCCATCGGTATTCCCCTTACAGCCCTTCGGGGGCCAAAGTATCGGTAATCGGTAAATCATGCCCCGGCGGACATAAGGCTCACCGGGAGCATCTAGATGCGAAATGTTACTCTGCCGTTGCAGCGTCAGCGGTTTTTTCCGCCTTTGCTTGGTCAGCAGGAGCCTCAGCAGCTTCTTCAGCCGGAGCTTCTACAGGCGCCTCCGCAGCTTCAACAACAGCTTCTTCCGCCGGAGCTTCAGCCGCCGCGCCAAGGTCAACGCCCTGAGCCGTGAGTTCCGCCTGAATACCGTCGAGCGCAGCTTCGGCGATCAAGTCGCAGTAAAGACGGATCGCACGGGTCGCATCGTCGTTACCCGGGATCGGATAGTCAACACCGTCGGGCTTGGAGTTGGTATCGATCACACCAACAACCGGAATGCCTAGACGGTTGGCTTCAGCAATAGCGAGGTCGTCACCGATCACGTCCACAATCACGAGGATGTCTGGCAGACCGCCCATGTCCTGAATACCACCGAGTGAAAGCTCAAGTTTGTCACGCAGGCGGGTCAGCTGCAGCGTTTCTTTTTTGGTCAAACCAGTGTGTTCCTGGTTCAGTTGCTCATCAAGCTGCTTCAGGCGTTTGATGGACTGGCTGATGGTCTGCCAGTTGGTCATCATGCCGCCGAGCCAGCGGTGGTTTACATAGTATTGACCACAGCGCTTCGCGGCATCCGCAATAATCGGCGAAGCCTGACGCTTGGTGCCAACAAAAAGCACCCGGCCACCGCCAGCCACGACTTCCCGCACTGTTTGCAGTGCACGGGTCAGGTACGGTACGGTTTGCGAAAGGTCAATGATGTGAACGCCGTTACGCTCGCCGAAGATAAACGGCGCCATTTTCGGGTTCCAACGGTGAGTCTGGTGACCAAAGTGCACGCCTGCTTCAAGCAGCGCGCGCATATCAACTTGCGGCATCGCCATAATTCTATTCCTTTTCCGGTTCAAGCCTCCGCGGGGTTTGCGCCACATCACCATGATGCTGACACCGGATGGCGGCCTGCCAACTCGACAGGAAGCCTACCCCACGTGTGAAGTCGCCGCTCGTATAGGCCCGTTCGTGGCCAAGATCAAGGCTTTTTTGCGATACCGCCTGCTTCGACAGCCAATTCTTTTTCGCTGGCTGACGTCACCCCGTAACCGGCAGCTTTATCGATCTGCAACTTGATGCCTGCGCCGCTCATGTTCACGACAGGCAATGTACGCACCACCCTGCTGCGTTTTGCCTGTCTCAGCGCGTCTGCAACCGTACTGGCGCGTGCCAGCTTTGTCAGGTTGAGGCGCGTGGGAAACATTAGTGGTATACGGTCTTCTTCCCAATCTTGCAGCAACTGGCGCGGGCATACCCACTTGAGAGAAACCGCCTCATAGCCATCATGTTTGGCCGTCTCACCATTGTGGGCCGCGATGTAAAAGTGTGTATCAAAGCGTCGGGGCATAGGCTCCGGCGTCACCCAGTGCGCGAATGGCACCATGCCCGCGATATCAAGTTTACCGCCACAATAACGGACAAGATCTGAAAACGGCAATCCAGGAACCAACACGGCTCGGCGCCTGTGGTCGATCTGCAAAATGCCAGCCTCTTCATAAAGTTCGCGCAGGGCCGCTACCCTAAGTGCAAAATCACGAAAAACGCCACGTCCCGTAGTGATAGCCTGCCAGCGCCAGTTCTGCTGGTCGGTACTGTCCACTTTGCCGCCCGGGAAAACAAAAGCCCCCGGTGCGAACCGCATGGTTTTGGCGCGTTCGGTCATCAGGACCTCAAGGCCCGCTTTGCCGTCCCGCACAAGAATGAGTGATGCGGCTGGAACAGCAGGTGCTAATTTGCCTGCCAATGTCTACACCTCCTCAACCGTGAGCACGCCCATTTCAGCGGCGACCGCCTGTTTCAGCTCGGGGGTCACCTTGTAGGCTCCTTTCAGGCGGAACTCGGCGAAGCGATTATTATCCGCCACAGGGACGCGAATTGTAACCTTGCCCTTACCACCTGTTTTTCTGTCCAGTGCTGCTTTTACCGATACAAATGCGCTGCTTTCCTCAACTTCGATGAACAGCCCCTTGCTGGAATGGGCGGCTACCATCTCGAGGCTTTCGATACCTCTCAGCGACAGCCCAATGCTATCATCATCGTCGCGTTTCCTGATTTGCACGGACACTACGACCGGCGCGCCATCTTCCACCAGTGAACGGATACCATCCAGGTCGTCCTCGAAGGCCATGATTTCGAACGCGTCAGACCGGTCAGACAAGGTCAGGCGACCAAACTTGCTGCCGCGTTTTGTGTTGCCTTCGCGGTAGCCTGCAATGGCGCCGGCCATGCGCACCGTCTGCCCGACAAGACCCGGATCATGATATACTTCCCGCGCCGGAATAATGCGTTCCCGCTCCAGAATTGTCTCATAGGCATCAAGGGGGTGTGCTGAAATATAAAAGCCGACGGCACTTTTTTCGTTCTCCAGCGTTTCGGTGTCCGTCCAACTGCGGGTCACAGGCAGGCTGGGACGGTCGACAGATTTGGCCATGTCACCGCCAAACAGACTAACCTGATCACTCTCACGCTCCTTGGCCTGCATCTGTGCCAGCCGCATAACAATTTCAGCGGCGGCGTATGCCTGCGCGCGATCAGGCAACAGGCAGTCAAAGGCTCCGGCTGACGCGAGCCGTTCCATCTGGCGTTTATTCAGGAGTTTGGGATCAATACGCTCGGCAAAATCAAAAATATCCTTGAAGTCACCATTTGCTTTACGTTCAGCTACAATGCCCTCCATTGCCTTTTCGCCCACGCCTTTGATTGCACCCAGCGCATAGCGCACACCCCGGTTTTGGCGAGGATCATCCTCATCACAATAAAGCTCCTCCACCTTTTCTACCACGAACGCCACGTCAGAACGGTTGATGTTAGGCAGCAACAACGGGATCTCCGCGCGCTGAAGCTCTTGTTTGAAGGCTGCCAATTTGTCGGTATTGCCCATATCAAGTGTCATGATCGCTGCCATAAACTCAACCGGGTAGTTCGCCTTCAGATATGCCGTGTGATAGGCAACCAACGCGTAGGCAGCGGCGTGAGACTTGTTGAAACCGTAGCTGGCAAACTTGGTCACAAGGTCAAAGATATAGCTGGCTTTCTCCTTGTCGATGCCGCGCTCAACAGCGCCGTCACAAAAGCGGCCACGCTGTTTATCCATCTCCGCCTGGATTTTTTTACCCATAGCACGCCTGAGAATATCAGCTTCACCAAGGCTATAGCCGGACATCACTTGCGCGATCTGCATCACCTGTTCCTGATAGATGATAACGCCGTAGGTCTCGCCCAATATCTCCTCAAGGATCGGATGCGGATACTCCACCTCCTCCCGACCGTGTTTGCGGTTCACATAAGTGGGTATGTTGTCCATCGGTCCTGGGCGGTAAAGCGCTACAATAGCGATGATATCCTCGAACTTGTCCGGCCTCAGGCCCTTCAGCACCGCCCGCATGCCGGTACTCTCAAGCTGGAACACGCCCGCGGTATCGCCGGCCGCCAGCAACTTATAGGACGCAGGGTCATCCAGCGGCACTGCGGCGAGGTCAATTTCTATATCGCGTTCGCGGATATAATCAACGGCACGGTCCAGCACTGTCAGCGTCTTGAGGCCGAGAAAGTCAAACTTCACAAGCCCCGCAAGTTCAACCCACTTCATGTTGAACTGGGTGACCGGCATGTCGGATTTCGGGTCTCGATAGAGAGGCACAAGCTGGTCAAGCGGGCGGTCGCCAATCACCACGCCCGCTGCGTGGGTGGATGAGTGGGCGTAAAAACCCTCCAGCTTCAGTGCCCGCTCCATCACACGGCGCGTAAGCTCGTCGTTATTTATCTCGGCTTGCAGCCTTGGTTCGCTGTCGATCGCTTCCTGAAGTGTCATGGCGTTGCCGGGGTCATTCGGGATCATTTTTGACAGTCGATCCGTCTGTCCGTGCGGTTGTTGCATTACACGGCCGCAGGCTTTCACAACCGCGCGGGCCTGCAATTTACCAAACGTGATGATCTGGGCCACATGATCGTAACCGTATTTGTCCTGCACATAACGGATCACCTTCTCCCGCTTGTCCTGACAGAAATCGACATCAAAGTCAGGCATGGACACCCGCTCGGGATTGAGGAAGCGTTCAAACAGCAACGAGAACCTGAGCGGGTCCAAGTCGGTGATCTTGAGCACCCATGCCACCACGGACCCCGCACCCGAGCCCCTGCCTGGCCCCACCGGGATATCATGGTCCTTGGCCCACTGGATAAAGTCCGCAACGATCAGGAAGTAACCGGGGAAGCCCATCTGATTAATAATGCCCAACTCATAATCGAGACGGTCCCAATATTCCTTTTCCCATTCCTGGTCCCTGCCGGGTGTCAGTCCCTCTTCCTTCGCTTTGAAGTTCAGCCGCTCGCGCAATCCCTCCTCGGAATCCTTCCGCAGCATGTCCGCCTCAGAGACATCCATCCCGCTGGTAAAGTTTGGCAGCAATGGGTCAATTTTGTCCACTTTGAAGGCGCAACGCTGTGCTATATTCACTGTATTTTCAACAGCTTCAGGGAGATCGTTAAACAGACTAATCATCTCCTCGCCGCTCTTGAACCGGTATTCAGGGTTCAACCGTCTGCGGTCTTGCACCGCCACATAGGTGCTTTCTGCCATACACAACAGCGCGTCATGCGGCTCATACATGTCGGGGCCAATAAAGAAAGGCTGATTGGTTGCTACAATTGGCAACTGATGCGCGTAGGCGAAATCGAGGAAGTCCTCTTCCGTCGCTTCTTCCTCTTTCATGCCGTGCCGCGCGATCTCGACATACAAGCGGTCAGCAAATAGTGCCTTGAGGTCCAGCAGGCATTTCTCTGCAGCGTCCTTATTGCCTTCAACAAGTAGTGCGCCCACGGGCCCGGACACGCCGCCGGTGAGGCAAATAATGTCACCCGTCAGGCCGTCAAAACTCTCAAACGGAAACTGCACACCATCCTGTGGGTCACTCTCAAGGTGGGCCCTGGAGACGATTTTCATCAGGTTCTGATAGCCCGCATGGTTTTGCGCCAGCAGGACAAGCTGATCAGGCTTCGCTGCCTTTTTGCCCTTCGCTGTGTGATCTTTATACGGGTTCCTGACATGCAGGGTCACACCAATGATCGGTTGCACATTGGCATCCGTCGCATAACTTGAGAACTCAAGAGCTGCAAACATGTTGTCGGTATCGGTCACCGCCACGGCCGGCATCTTGTGGCCCACACACTGCTTCACCAGATCTTTGACATGGATGGCACCTTCAGACAGCGAATAGGCCGTGTGGACACGAAGATGTACAAAGCTGGCGTGGCTCATAAGGAAAAACCCTCTACTCTAAAATTTTATCGCCATGCCGCCAAAATGGCGCCAGCGAATGTCATCGCAACAGTCGTATTACCTATGTGAATGAGAAAATGCCGCAGGCTACGGTTTTCAAACGCATAATTCGGCAGCGTTGCACCACCCACCACAACAACAGAGACAAAAAAACCGGTCAGGGCACCGCCCAGCCAGTCCAAACTCCCCAATGACCCCATGTTCAACAGCACAGCAAGACCAATGGACGCCACAAGCGACGCAAGTGTCGCTTTTGCCATGGCAGGCCCGGGCTTTGCACCATCCGTTTTGATGCTCTCAGCGGTATAGCCCATTTCCTTCATCCAGGCTTTGCCTGCCAGGAATGGTGAATACCAAAGGCCTCCTACAACCATAAACACGGTGGCAGACACCACGATTGCCAGCCAGTTCAGACCATAGCCCAAATGTTCCATGAGACTCCCCTCCCTCAAGCTTCACAGTACTTGATCGTACCCCTACAAGCGATATTGCTCAAGTACTGTGAAGCTTGCCTTCGCGAAGGGTGAAGCGCCTGTCCATCTTTGCGGCGAGCGAAGTATCGTGGGTAGCGATAACGGCGGCGAGTCCACGTTCGCGCACCAGTTCAACAAACATCTCAAACACCTTGCCGGCTGTGCCTTCATCAAGGTTGCCTGTGGGTTCGTCAGCCAGCAGCAGCACGGGATCACCGATCAACGCACGGCTGATCGCCACACGCTGCTGTTCCCCGCCGGAAAGCTCGCTTGGCGTATGTTCAAGGCGATCTTCAAGGCCAACCCGAACAAGGATTTCCCTGGCACGCTCATTGGCCCGCTTTTCGCTGACACCACCTATCCTGAGCGCCATTGCGACATTCTCGACCGCTGTGAAATCAGGCAGCAGGTGATGAAACTGATAGACAAAACCCAGTCGGCTTTGCCGCAAGTCCGAACGGGCGTCATCCTTAAGGGTCGTTGCATCCTTGCCTGCAATATAAACCGTACCTGTGTCCGTCTGGTCCAGAAGGCCGGCGATCTGCAGAAGAGTGGATTTGCCAGAGCCCGATGCCCCCACGAGGCCCACAAGTTCACCCGACGCGATTTTGAGATCGATGCCGCGCAACACTTCCACGACCTTGTGGCCCTGCCGGAAAGACCGTTCAATACCTTTGAGTTCAAGCACTGGACTATTCATAGCGCAGCACCTCCACCGGGTCGATCTTGGCTGCGCGCCGCGCGGGTATGATGGTCGCAACAAAAGACAAAAGCAGCGCAAGCCCCACGGTTAGCCCGGCTTCGGTGAGGTTCACCTCAGCCCGCAGGCTGGTGATAAAGCGGACCGCGGGATCCCACACCTGAAGGCCAAAGGCGCGTTCAATAAAGCTTTTGATCGCTTCGATATTGGAGATAATCAGCCACGACAGCAGACTGCCGAAAATAATACCGGCAGAGCCTACAAAAAGCCCGATGGTCACAAAAATCCGTTTGATGGATGCCTGTGTAGCGCCAATGGTGCGCAGTATTGCGATGTCCGGCGATTTGTCCTTCACCAGCATGAACAGGCTGGACGAGATATTAAACACCGCGACAAGGATAATCAGCCCAACAATCAGGAACATCATAACCCGCTCGGTCTGCAGCGCGCCAACGAGGCTTTGATTAAGCGACCGCCATGTGCGCACATAAGCGCGCTCGCCAACTATTGCGCTGATTTCAGGCCCTATGGCATCAACAGCGTCTGGTTCAGTCAGCATCAGCTCAATATTGGCGACGCTGTCATCCAGACGGAAGAAACGCTGTGCCTCATCGAGCGGCATGCCGATAAAGCTTTCATCAAACTGATAAACACCAATCTCAACCACGGCAGCAACCGGGTAGGACAGATACCTGAGCGTGGAGCCAAAGGGGGTGGGGACCGATTTGGGGCTGACGATCGTCACTTTGTCACCAGCGCTCACACGCAAGCGGTTGGCAAGCTGATAGCCGAGAACAAGCCCGCCCTCTGCCGGTGCTGCGCTCAGGCTCCCCGCTTTGACACTGGCAATACCAAGTCTCTCCGCGTCAAAAAAGTCATCCGGCAAACCACGAACAATGGCGCCCCAAGCCTCACCTTCGTTGGTAACCATAACCTGATTCTCACTGAACGGCATCATCTTGACGATACCTTCTGTGCCCTTCAGATCGTCCATAATCTGCTCATAACCGGAGAGTTTGCCGCCATACCCCTGGATAAGAATATGGCCATGATAGCCAAGGATCTTGTCCATTAGCTCGGCCCGGAAGCCGTTCATAACGGCCATCACTACAATGAGCGCGGCTACTCCAAGCGCAATAGCGGTAACGGAAAGGACCGCAGTTACGGAAATCACCCGGTCCCGCTTGCGCGCCAGCATGTAGCGCATCGCGACAGACCACTCATATCCCCGTGCCAGCACCCGGCCCTCCCCTGTTCGTATGGTTACGCCGTCAGTTTTGCGACAGCATCTTCCGACGACAATTCAGACCGTTCACCGGATTGACGGTTCTTGAGCTCAACTACGCCATTTTTAAGGCCACGTGGCCCGATGGCAAGCTGCCAAGGCAAACCAATCAGGTCCATATTGGCGAATTTTGCCCCCGCGCTCTGGTCACGGTCGTCATAAAGTACCTCAACACCGGCCTTTGTAAGCTCTGCATACATCTTGTCGCAGGCGGCAGTGCATTCATCATCCTTCGTGCGCAGGTTCATCAGGCCAACCTTAAAGGGTGCAACACTCTCAGGCCACACAATGCCGCTTTCGTCATGGCAGGCTTCGATGATAGCCCCTACAAGACGAGACACGCCCACCCCGTATGAGCCCATCTGTACATTGGTCGTTTCGCCGTTTGGCCCCTGCACGCTGGCGCCCATCGGGGCGGAATATTTTTCACCGAAGAAGAAGATGTGCCCCACCTCAATGCCACGCCCAGTCACGAGCTTGCTGGCATCAACCGGACAATCTTCAGGTTTGTGAATTTCATCTGTTGCCGCATAAATACTGGTCCACTTGTCGACGATAGGCTGTAAGTCATCGCCGTCACCCGCCTCAATCATCGGGTCAAGCGCCTCAAATGCCTTGTCGAAATACACTTCGCTTTCGCCCGTATCGGCGATCACGATAAACTCGTGGCTCAGGTCACCACCAATCGGTCCTGTATCCGCGCGCATCGGGATAGCCTTAAGGCCCAACCGCGCGAACGTGCGCAGATAAGCCACAAACATGGCGTTATAGGACTTGCGGCCGTCTTCTTCCGTCAGGTCAAAACTGTAGGCATCCTTCATCAGGAATTCACGCCCCCGCATCACGCCAAAGCGTGGGCGGATTTCGTCGCGGAACTTCCACTGAATGTGATAGAGGTTCTTCGGCAAATCACGGTAAGACTTGATCTCTTTACGGAAAATGTCGGTGATCAGCTCTTCATTCGTCGGGCCATATAGCATCTGCCGGCCATGGCGATCTTCGATACGCAGCATTTCCTTGCCGTAATCGTCGTACCGGCCGCTTTCAACCCACAAGTCGGACGACTGAATGGTCGGCATCAGCACTTCCTGCGCACCGGCCCGGTCCTGCTCCTCACGGACAATCTGCTCAATTTTTTTAAGCACCCTAAGGCCCAGTGGCAACCAGCTATAAATTCCGGCTGCACCCTGGCGGATCATGCCCGCGCGTAGCATCAGTCGGTGCGAGGCAATCTGGGCCTCGGCAGGAGTTTCTTTCAGAGTCGGCAGAAAATAGCGGCTTAAACGCATGGCTTACTCGTTTTATTCATTAGCATAATTGAAAATTCCGGCACAGCCGGTGTCCTCGGCAACCAACATAACCAGAGCCTCTTTTGCCGGGCCGCACGATGAATAGCAACGGCTTTCTCTTCTCCGTGGCGTAAATTTGAGCAATGCTGATGGTGTTTTGTGCAATTTAAAGCTGAGCTTCGCGTCAAATGTTGCATCGCTGCAACAGCGCTACCAAACAAACAGCGCGGCTCACATTTATTGTCTCTAATTTAATGACAGCAGGTCGCGCCTTCCCTTAGCTTCATCTCAGCGCAGAGCTGAACGGTTCACGCCTTTATGTGGCCCACGCTCAGGGAGGACTTTGCGTAATAAGATATATGACAGGCCAAAAAAGATGCCCGTCAATTGATTTGGAAAAGCAAGGCTCCGCGCCTTGCTTTTTCATTTCCCGGCAAGGCCTTTTCCCGGCTTTACTCTTTATTCGATGATTCTGAAGAATGGATGGGTGAGTTCTCTGGCGTACGGAACTTGATAACGCCTGATGTCGCCAGAAAATAATACCCCACGGTTAGGAAGATCGCGACCACACTTGTCACAAATGCTTTTTTCTTAAGATTAGGGTTAACCGGTGCAGCCTGTTCGGTTCCCTCTACGGCTTCGTCCGGGCTTTCATGCTGTGAGCGTATGCCAACAGGCAGGGCAATAAAAAACACCATCCACCAGGCGATAACGTAAACAAGAATGATTGTTGCAATATTCATTGTGCTTAGACCTGTTCAATCTCAACAAGGGTACCACAGAAATCTTTGGGGTGCAGGAACAGCACGGGTTTGCCGTGCGCGCCGATCCGTGGGTCCCCGTCACCAAGTACACGCATGCCGTCCGCTTTCAGCTTATCCCGCGACGCGTAGATATCCTCAACCTCGTAACAAACGTGGTGCATTCCCCCTGACGGGTTGCTGGCTAGAAACTTTGCGATGGGCGACCCATCACCAAGCGGATGCAGCAACTCTATTTTTGTATTCGGCAGGTTCACAAACACTGTCGTCACGCCGTGATCGGGCAGATCCTGAGGTTCCGACACATCCGCCCCCAACGTGTTTTTATAGGTTGCTGCCGCGGCTGCGAGGTCCGGTACTACAATCGCAACATGGTTAAGCCGTCCGATCATCGCATACTTCCTTATTTCTTGAATTCCAGTTCGCTCCGCCGGTTAATCAGCGATGCCACACCAGGGTTTTTCCCGACTTCGCGGCGGCAATAGCGTCTGACTGCGATGCGGATCACCTCTTCCACCATCGTGTCAGACTGTTTTGCCGGTTTTGGCATCCGCTCTATCCCGTCCTCGATAGCATCCAGCATACCGTCATAGAAGACATCGTCGTCCTGACGTGGAACTCCCAGAAGTGCAAGCAACGGCTCCGCAGCCAGCGTACCATCCCTGTCGAACACCACACTCGCGGTCACAAAACCACTGAGGGCCACACGCCTGCGGTCAGCAATTGCCTCATCCGCAATGGAGACAACCTCACGACCGTCAAGCGCAAGTCTTCCAACCGGCGCGTCGTCAATCAGCTTCAAGCCCTTGGCACTGATCTGGATGATATCGCCATTCTTGGGCACAATGGTATGTTTGATGCCCAGTTCGCGCGCATATGCCGCATGGCGTTGCAGATGCCGGGCCTCACCATGCACAGGGATTGCACACAGCGGTCGGGTCCATTCATACATTTTTTTGAGTTCGGCACGCCCCGGGTGCCCGGACACATGTATAAAAGCGTCCTTTTCCGTCACCACATTGATGTGTTTGATAGCAAGTGCGTTGAAAAGCTGCCCCAGCACCAGTTCATTGCCCGGAATAATCTTCGATGAAAAAATCACATTGTCGTCCGGGCTCAGCTTCAAGTGTTTATGGTCGTCCCTGGCGATGCGGGCGATTGCCGCGCGAGGCTCCCCCTGACAGCCGGTACAGGCGATCAGCACTTCGTCTCGCGGCAAGTAATCTGCGTCTTCCTCATCCACAAGTGGGGGGAAATCTTTTAGATAGCCAGTAGCTTTTGCGGCCTTGACCACGCGTTCCATAGACCGGCCCAGTAAAACAAGGCGCCGTCCGGTCGCTTTGGCAACCTCACCTATGGTTTCAAGCCGCGCCACATTGGAAGCAAAGGTGGTAATGACCACCCGATTTTTCATATCGGCAACAAGCTGCTTGAGGCTTTCACGCACAGCGGCTTCCGAGCCGGATTCACTGGCGTTAAACACATTGGTGCTGTCGCCCACAAGGGCCAGCACACCTTGTTCCCCAAGCGCAGATAACGCAGGTGATGGGCAAACGGGGCCAATCAATGGATTCTCGTCCAACTTCCAGTCGCCGGTGTGAAAGATAGTGCCGACAGAAGTGTCTATCGCGAGACCATGTCCTTCCGCGATCGAATGCGCGAGCGGTAGATATTTTATGGTAAAGGGGCCCAGTTCCAGTGTTTCAAGCGCGTCGACGATGTGCAGCTCCACCTCATCGGTCAGCCCAGCTTCCTTAAGCTTGTCTGCAACAAGTTCAGCGGTAAACGGTGTCGCATATACGGGACAACGGAACCGCCGCCACAAGTGCGGCACGGCGCCAATGTGATCTTCATGCCCGTGGGTCAGAACAAGCCCAATCAGGTTGTCCCGCTCTTCCTCAATGAAGACCGGATCAGGGAAAATGAGATCCACGCCCGGCAGATAATCGTCCGCAAAGCTCATACCACAGTCGACCATCAGCCACTTGCCGCGATGGCCATAGAGATTGAGGTTCATCCCAATCTCGCCTGAGCCGCCTATCGGCACAAAAAGAAGGCGTGGATCTTCTGGTTTCATATAAGCCATGGGCTCTCCTAAATATTCCGCTCGTAAATGAGCCTGAGCCCCTGAAGCGTGAGATCACCGACGACATCGCCGATTGCCTCAGTTTGGTTAGCAAACACGGGCGCGAGGCCACCTGTCGCCAGTACTTTTATATTCTCGCCATGTTCCAGTTTCAGCCGGGCTACAAGGCCCTCTATCATGCTGACATAGCCCCAGAAAATGCCGGACTGCATTGCCTCGAGCGTCGACTTGCCGGTCACCCGTTTGCTCGACGGCGGGGCAACGGCAATGCGGGGCAGCTTGGCTGCAGCCTGATGGAGAGCATGAAGCGACAGGTTAATGCCCGGACAGATGATGCCGCCCAGGTACGCACCATCGGCACCCACCACATCAAAAGTTGTGGCGGTCCCAAAATCGACCACTACAAGCGGGCCGCCATAAAGCTCGTGCCCGGCAACGGCGTTGACAAGCCGGTCCGCGCCAACCTCGGCCGGGTTGGTGACGCGCACGTCAACACCAAGCTCAACGCCCTCTGCCCCCACGATCAAGGGCTCGCAACTAAAGTATTTTTTACACAGCTGTGTTAGCGGCCACACGACTTGCGGGACCACGCTGGCGATAATTGCCCCGGTCACTGCTTTCGGGTCGCGGCCATGCAGCGCCATCAAGTGGCTGACCCAAACCATATATTCATCCACCGTGCGCTGGTCGCCTGTGGAAATACGCCACTGTTCGACAATGTCTTTGCCGTCAATTAGTGCAAAAACCGTATTGGTGTTGCCAGCATCAATTGTCAAAAGCATGTTGTTTACTCCAAGCCCGCAATGGGAAAGATATCTCCTGCATATAGGCGCTTTTCTTGTCCGTCGTCCAGCCTGACCACAATACCACCATCTTCGGCAAGCCTTTCCGGCACACAGCTAAAACTCTCGGTTACTGTTTTTATCGTACAGTGTTTACCTAGCCCCCATGCGACAGTTGACCAGTCCTGCGCGATGGGCCGGAAATCTGCTGTATTCCAAGTTGTTAGGCGCTCAAACAAACTTTGCGAAAGTGATTCAAATACAGGCCTTACAGCCAGCTCCTTACCGACCACCTCGCTGAGGCTTGTAGCGTGAAATTGAACGCCTTCAGGATAGAAGGCAATATTCAAGCCGATGCCAATAATCACATAGTCCAACTTGCCGCCAGACTTTGCACTGCTTTCAATCAGGATACCACTGGCTTTGCGGCCCCCTATCAATACGTCGTTGGGCCACTTGCAGCGCACCTCATCGGCAGGGGCGCCGTGAGCGATAAAGACATCCCTGACGGCGAGTGCGGCAATGAACGGTAGTGCCGTTAGGTCTTTGGGCTCAAGGTTGGGCCGTAGAAGAAGAGAGGCATACAGGTTACCGGATTTTGACGTCCACTCCCTGCCCCGGCTGCCCCGGCCTGCGCTTTGCTGCCCGGCGATGACCCAAATCGGGCCCCCTTCACCCTGCTGCGCGAAGGTGGCCGCAACGGCATTTGTGCTACCACATTCTTCATAAAAGCGGGCCCCGACACCAGCCGGCGTCGAGGCCCCCCAATCCTGATAGGTGTCAATCACTAGAACAACAACGACCCGGCAGCCCAGCTTGCAGCAGCCACCAGCGGCCCAATCAGCACAAAATAGCTCACCGGTGAGTTGACAATGGCGGCAACCGCGATGACGCCAGACACTGCCCTACCATGGGTATTTTCAAATGCCGGCGCGGGATCGTCAAAGAACATCACTTTGATGATACGCAGGTAATAGAAAGCACCGATCACACTGGTCAGCACACCGATCACCGCAAGCGGGATCAGCCCAGCTTCAACAGCAGCAAGGAAAACATACCACTTGCCCCAGAAGCCCGCGAGAAGCGGAATACCCGCCAGCGAGAACATGAAAATGGCAATGCCAATCGCCAGTGGCAGGTTGGTTTGAGACAAACCGGACAGGTCAGAGATGTCTTCCACCATACCTTCACTGCGGCGAAGGGTCAGGATGGCGCCAAAGGAACCCAGCGTCATCGTCAGATAGATCGCGATATAGATGAGCAGCGCCTCAACGCCGGCAGGTGTCGCTGCAGCAAGACCGACGAGCGCGTAACCAATATGCCCAATGCTTGAGTAGGCCATCAGGCGTTTTATGTTGGTCTGCACCAGCGCCACGACGGACCCCACCAACATAGATGCGATCGAGATGAAAATCACTACCTGCTGCCATTCGGCCGCTATGCTAGAAAAGCCGGTCATCATAACGCGAACAAACAGGGCCAGAGCCGCCACCTTTGGTGCCGCAGCAAAGAAGGCGGTTACCGGCGTTGGCGAACCTTCATAAACGTCAGGCGTCCACATGTGGAAAGGCACCGCTGAAACCTTAAACGCGAGACCGGCCATCAGGAAGACCATGCCAATAACCACGCCTATTTCAGGGCCTTGGGAAGCCTTGAGCGTGGTTGCAAGCGTATCAAAATCAGTCGTGCCCGAAAAACCGTAGATGAGGGAAATACCATAGAGCAGCATACCGCTTGAGAGCGCGCCCAGCACAAAATACTTGAGGCCGGCCTCGGTAGAACGGATGCGGTCGCGGTTCATCGCAGCAAGCACATAAAGCGACAAGCTCTGCAGCTCAAGCCCGACGTAAAGGCTCATGAGGTTGTTGGCGGAAATCATGATCATCATGCCCAGTGTGGCAAGCAGGATCAGTATGGGATATTCGAATTTGGCAATGCCAGCCTGCCGCATGTAGCTGGCGGACATCAGAATCGCCACGGACGATCCCAGAAGCACGAGTGTCTTGGTAAACAGGGCAAAGGCATCAGTCACGAACATACCGCCGAAGGTAAGCTGACGTTCTCCGCCCACTTGGGTTAACATCACGAAAGCTGTTACCACCATCAACAGGATAGAGAGATTGGCCATCTGGCCGTAGCTTTTGTCCCCCTGGAACACGCCGAGCATCAAGAGCAGCATCGCACCGATGCCCATAATCAGTTCAGGCATCACAGGGAGGAGGATTGGCATTTCACCAGTCATTTCTCACATACTCCTTAGTGCGCGTCATTGTGCGCTTCAGCCGCAGGGGTGTCGGTCAAGGCCGCGGCGCTCTCGCCGACTACCGTCTCGTTCACAACTGCGGGGAATTTGGTTTCAATCAGATTTTCGACCGATGCATGGATCGGATCGAGGAAGCTATTAGGGTAAATCCCCATCCAGAAGACAACAGCGATCAACGGTAAAAATATAACCTTCTCGCGCAAGGTAAGGTCTGGCATGGCCTTCACGTCGTCTTTGTCCAACTCACCAAACACCAGCCGACGCACAAGATACAACATGTAAGCCGCCCCCAACACCACGCCAGTGGACGCGAGAAATGCGACCCAACTGCTAAAGGTAAATGCGCCGTTGAGAACGAGGAATTCGCCAACAAAGCCGCTCAGGCCCGGCAGGCCAACAGATGCCATGGAGAAGATGACAAACGTCACTGCATATAATTTCATGTTCACCGAAAGCCCGCCATAGCGCGAAATTTCCCGCGTATGCAGCCGGTCATAAATGACCCCAACACACAGGAATAGCGCGCCTGAGACGATACCGTGACTGAGCATGGTGAAGATCGCCCCTTCGATACCATTGGTATTCAGGACAAAGATACCGATGGTGACAAAGCCCATGTGTGCAACGGATGAGTAGGCGATCAGCTTCTTGATATCCTCCTGCACCATGGCGACTAGCGACGTATAGATAATGGCGATGATCGAGAGGCCCAACACCAGCCAAGCGAAATGGATGCTGGCATCCGGGAACATCGGTAGGCTGAAACGGAGGAATCCATAGCCCCCCATTTTCAGCAACACGCCGGCCAAAATCACCGAACCCGCCGTTGGCGCCTGTACGTGTGCGTCGGGCAACCAAGTGTGTACCGGCCACATCGGCATCTTCACCGCGAAGGACGCAAAGAAGGCCAGCCAGAGTATATTCTGGACGTTCACATCGAAATGATGATTCATCAGCAACGGGATATCAGTCGTGCCGGTCTCGGTGAACATATAGAACACAGCAACAAGCATCAGGACAGAGCCCAGCAGAGTATAGAGGAAGAACTTGAAGCTCGCATATATGCGGTTGAGGCCACCCCATACGCCGATGATAAGATACATCGGGATAAGCCCGCCCTCGAAGAAGACGTAAAAGAGGAAGATATCAAGTGCAGAGAACACCCCGATCATCAGGGTTTCAAGCAGCAGGAAGGCAACCATATATTCCTTCACGCGCGTCTCGATAGCCTCCCAGCTTGCCAGCACCACGATCGGCATCAAGAAGGCCGTCAGCACCACAAACAGCATGGAGATACCGTCAACACCAAGGTGATAACTAATGCTGTTACCAACCCACTGATACTTTTCGACAAATTGGAAGTCTGCGGTCGAGCTGTCAAATCCGACCCAAAGCAAAATACTGAGCGCGAAGGTGAAAAGTGTCGCGAGAAGTGTAACGCCCCGAATGTTGCGTTTCTCGATCTCTTTATCCTGGTGACGCACGATGAGGACAAAGGCTGCACCAATCATTGGTACAAGCATCATCAACGAGAGCAGGTTATGTTCCAGAAAATTCATCTTTAATATCCCCTGCCCTTAGTGTCCGCCACTTTGGGCCATAAACCATGTCACCACGAGCGCGAGGCCAATAATCATGGCGAACGCATAGTGATACACATAACCGGATTGTAGTTTGCGAGCCTTCGCTGCGATGGCGCCAATTGCAGACGACACACCATTGGGGCCGAAGCCATCGATGGTCTGCTCGTCCCCGCGCTTCCAGAAAAAGCGACCAAGCCAGAAGGCCGGACGTACAAGCGCAAAGTTATAAAGCTCGTCAAAGTACCATTTATTGAGAAGGAAGGCATACAGGCCGTCCCACATCTGAGCCGTACGTTGTGGCAGGTCTGTCTTGCGAAGGTAGAACCAGGCCGCGAGCGACAGGCCGATCAGCATTGCACAAAGAGGTGCAAGCTTGACAGCAAGCGGCACGTGGTGCGCTTCTTCCATAATATCGTGAGCCGCTGTTACCAGTGCACCATTCCAGAACGCTACACGACCATCGCCGATAAATGCGCCGTGGAACACATAGCCCGCGAACACAGCGCCAATTGCCAGTACAATAAGCGGCAGCCGAATGGTCCACGGACCTTCGTGCGCATGGTCATATGTATGGTGATCCGCACGGGTTTCCCCCATGAAGGTCATGAACCACAGACGCCAGCTATAGAAGCTTGTCATCAGCGCTGCTGCGATGCCCATCACAAAGGCGAATTCGGCCCCCGGAGCGTGAGACGCATACGCAGCTTCAATGATCATATCCTTGGAGTAATAACCGGACAGCAGAGGAACACCTGTGATCGCAAGGTTACCGATAAACATAACACCTGCTGTCAGCGGAATTTTCTTCAAAAGCCCCCCCATGTTGCGCATATCCTGCTCATGGTGCATCGCGTGAATAACGGAGCCCGCACCGAGGAACAAAAGAGCCTTGAAGAAGGCGTGCGTAAACAGGTGGAAAACGGCGCCGCCATAAGCCCCGACACCAAGCGCGAAGAACATGTAACCAAGCTGCGAACAGGTCGAATAAGCGATCACGCGTTTAATGTCGTTCTGTACGAGGCCGACACTTGCCGCGAAGAAAGCCGTTGCCGCACCAATCACGGTCACAACAACCAGCGCATCCGGCGCATATTGGAACACAGGGCTGAAGCGCGCGACAAGGAACACGCCAGCGGTTACCATGGTTGCTGCGTGGATAAGCGCCGACACCGGTGTCGGGCCTTCCATAGCGTCAGGCAACCATGTGTGCAGGCCTAGCTGGGCAGATTTACCCATGGCGCCCACAAACAACAGCAGACAAATCACTGTCAGTGCGTGATATTCATGACCAAGGAAGGTCATGGTTGCGTTCTGATAGTTGGCGGCGCTTGAGAAAATAACATCAAACTCAACAGAACCAAACAGCACAAAACAACCGTAGATGCCAAGCGCGAAGCCAAAATCACCCACGCGGTTAACGACAAAGGCCTTGATCGCAGCCGCATTTGCACTTGGTTTTTTGAACCAGAAACCGATGAGAAGATAGGACGCAAGCCCCACGCCTTCCCAGCCAAAGAACATTTGTACGAGGTTGTCGGAGGTCACCAGCATCAGCATCGCAAAGGTGAAGAGCGACAAATACGCGAAGAAACGCGGCTTGTCGGGATCTTCGTGCATATAGCCCATGGAATACCAGTGCACGAGCGCAGATACCGTGTTCACGACGATCAGCATCACAGCGGTGAGCGTGTCGATCTTGAATGCCCATGAGAAGTTCAAAGTGCCGGAGGACACCCAGTTCAGTACATGAACACTGGCCTGCTGGCCATTGAGCGCAATTTCAGCAAACGCCATCCACGACAGAAATGCGGCAATGCTCACAAGCGAAGATGTGATCAACTGGCTGGCTTTATCACCAAGTTTGCGACCAAACATGCCAACAAGCAGAAAGCCGATAAGCGGCAGGAAAACAATAAGTTTATACATCATCGCCCTACCCCTTCATCTGGTTGATATCTTCAACCGCGATCGAACCACGGCTGCGGAAATACACAACGAGGATCGCGAGGCCGATAGCAGCTTCAGCTGCAGCGACCGTCAGCACGAACATCGCAAATACCTGGCCCACAAGATCATTCAGATACGTTGAGAAGGCCACGAGGTTGATATTGACAGCCAGAAGCATCAGCTCGACCGACATAAGAATGATGATGACGTTCTTCCGATTGAGGAAGATACCGAAAATCCCGAATACAAACAGGATCGCGGCGACCGTCAGATAATGTCCTAACCCAATAGTCATGGACTATCGTCCCCTAGCCTTTTTGGTTGGCATGGGCACGCCCTTGCCAACTTCCACATCAACGAGTTCATAGGCATCTTCCGGACGACGCGCGTTCTGCTTACCAATATTCTGGCGCTTCACACCCGCACGCTCACGGTGCGTCAGTACGATAGCGCCTATCATGGAAACCAGCAGGATGAGCCCGGCTGTCTGGAAGATGAAAATATAATCAGTGTAAATCACCGAGCCCAATGCCCGCGTGTTTTCAACCTGCTCAAGCGCGGGCGCCGGTGATGCCACATTCAGCGACACATCGTTGCCAAACGTCCATGCCGTGCCAAGGGTTACCAGTTCAGCCAGCAGGATCAGCCCGATCAGACCACCGATAGGCAGATACTGCAAAAAACCCTGCCTCAACTCGACAAAGTTGATGTCAAGCATCATCACCACAAAGAGGAAGAGCACTGCAACCGCGCCCACATACACAATGACAAGCAGCATGGCGAGGAATTCAGCCCCCATCAGGACAAAAAGCCCGGCGGCGGAGAAGAAGGCGAGAATGAGCCAGAGCACAGAGTGCACCGGGTTTCTAGATGAAATCACCATCAGGCCCGACAGGACCGTAATGGCAGCGAACAACCAAAAGGCAGCCGCAGGAAGTGTCGAAGCAAAATCCATGTGTTCCACCCCTGCTTTAACGGTACGGCGCGTCAAGGGCGATATTCGCCGCGATCTCACGCTCCCAGCGCTCACCATTGGCGAGCAGCTTATCCTTGTTATACATCAGTTCCTCACGGGTCTCGGTCGCGAATTCGAAATTCGGACCTTCGACAATAGCATCCACCGGGCAGGCTTCTTGACAGAAGCCGCAGTAAATACATTTGGTCATGTCGATGTCATATCGTGTGGTGCGGCGGGAACCATCTTCACGTGGCTCGGCCTCAATCGTGATCGCCTGTGCCGGGCAGATAGCCTCACACAATTTGCACGCGATACAACGTTCTTCCCCGTTAGGATAACGACGAAGTGCGTGCTCCCCCCGGAAACGAGGCGACAACGGCCCCTTTTCATAAGGGTAGTTGATCGTCACTTTCGGACGAAAGAAATATTTGGTTGTCAGCACCAAGGCTGCCCAAAATTCCTTCAACAGCAAGCTTTTAGCGGCTTGTACGATAGCAGTCATTCTTCAAGCCTCTCCGTTATCCGTTGGTGGGCAACAGGTCAAACGCGACCATAATGCCCGAATAAATTACGACAAATGCCAGTGACAGCGGCAAAAATACCTTCCAGCCAAGGCGCATCAACTGGTCGTAGCGGTAGCGCGGCACAAAGGCCTTCACCATCGCAAACAGCCAGAAGAAGATAGCGGTTTTGGCAAATAACCAGAAGAAGCCGGGGATAAATTCAAGCGCCGGGATCGGTGCATACCAACCGCCAAAAAACAGGATCGCCATCACCACCGACATCAATAGGATGTTTGCGTATTCACCAAGGAAAAAGAGCGCAAACGCCATCGACGAATATTCAACCTGGTAACCTGCCACAAGCTCAGCTTCCGCTTCCGGAAGATCGAACGGTGGACGGTTGGTTTCCGCCAGTGCCGAAATGAAGAAGATGATGAAGATCGGGAAGAAAGGTATGAAATGCCATGCCAGCACCCCACCTTCCTGCGCGAACACAACATCACTAAGGTTTAGCGAACCTACTTTGACAAGTACACAGACCAAAACAAAGCCGATGGAAACCTCGTAGGATACCATTTGTGCTGCGGAGCGAAGGCCGCCAAGGAAGGCATACCGGCTGTTTGATGCCCAGCCCGACATGATAATGCCGTAAACACCCAATGACGAGATCGCGAGAATATACAAGACACCTACGTTCAGGTCGGAGAGCGCCATGCCTTCGTCAAACGGGATCACAGCCCAAGAGATCAGAGCCAGGGTGAAAGTAATCATCGGCGCCATCAGGAAGATGGCCTTATTGGCCCCTGCGGGGACAATGGTTTCCTTCAGAAACAGCTTGATCCCATCCGCAAAAGACTGCAACAGCCCAAATGGACCAACCACGTTGGGTCCGCGGCGCATCTGCACCGCCGCCCAGATCTTGCGGTCAAAATAGACCGCAAAGGCAACCGCGATAGTCAGCGGTAGCACGACCGCAAGGATCGAAGCGGTGATCGCAAGGAAATAGAGGAACGGTCCTTCGCCACCGAACAGGTTATAAAGCGCCTCAACCATGGGTTCCCGTCGCCTCCTCATCCTCGAAGCCGCGCGCTGCAACACAGTCAGCCATAATCTGGCTCGCACGGGCAATCGGGTTGGTCAGATAGAAATTGTCGATAATCGGTGCAATACCACCTTCCGTGATATCGCCCTTGGTACCAAAATCACCCCAAGCTTCACTTGGCCGCTCACCACGGACAGCCGTTGCCGGTGCAGCGTCCGCTAGACGTGCTCGCAGTTCGCCAAGTGTATTGTATGGCAACGTCGTGCCAATAATGTCCGACAGAGCACGCAAGATCGTCCAGTCTTCGCGGGCATCACCCGGTGCAAAATGGGCTTTCCCCGTATACTGAACCCGGCCTTCGGTATTGATGTAGGTGCCTGATTTCTCGGTGTACGCGGCCCCTGGCAGGATAACGTCAGCGTTTTTCACACCTTCATCACCGTGTGTGCCCAGATAAACCGTGAAGGTTTTCTTGAGTGCGCCTGTATCAACTTCATCGGCACCAAGCAGGATAACCGCTTTCAGCTTGCCTGCTTCGGCCTCATCGAGAATGGCGTCGACACCACCGTCTGTGGTCAGCCCCAGGTCCATGGCGCCAACACGCGCCGCGGCGGTATGCAGCATGTTAAAGCCGTTCCAACCTTCACGGATACAGTAGCGATCAGCGATATCACGCACGGCCTTAAGGATGGCCGCACCATCTTCACGCGCCAGTGCCGCCTGCCCGACAATAATCATCGGGTTATTGGCGGCCTTGAGCGCTTTGGCTGCATCGTGGCGACCAGTTGTCAACGACTTCAGCACTTTCGCGTCGTCGCCAAACTCCTCAACCTTATAGGTCAGATCGGCAGCGTTTCCGATGTTGCCAACTTTCAAGCCGTGATGTCGTACGGCATTGCGGATACGTGTATTGACAATCGGCGCTTCATTGCGAGGATCACAGCCAACAAGCAGCAGATAATCCGCTTCCTCAATGTTCGCAATACCGGTGTTAAACAGGTAGCCGGCCCGCACGCTCGCATCAATCGCCGCGCCGTCCTGACGGCCTTCGATACGGCTGGCACCAAGCGAGGCCATCAGGTCCTTGAGCGCCAGCATCGATTCCATGTCGGCAAGGTCACCAACAATCGCAGCAATCTCATCGCCCTTGACGCCCTTCAGCTTTTTCTTGATAGCCTCAAACGCGTCACCCCAAGTTGCTTCTTCAAGCTTCCTGTTCTTGCGAACGTATGGGCGGTCCAGACGACGCTTCTTCAGGCCATCATAAACAAAACGCGTTTTGTCGGAAATCCATTCCTCGTTCACGTCCTCATTCAGACGTGGCAGGATACGCATCACCGCGGCACCGCGCGTATCAACGCTGATGTTGGAGCCAACAGCATCCATCACGTCAATGCTTTCGGTGTGCTTCAACTCCCAGCTGCGTGCTGTGAAGGCGTAAGGTTTGCTCGTAAGCGCACCAACCGGGCATAGGTCAATCACGTTACCTGACATTTCGCTGTCCAGCGTTTTTTCCAGGTAGGTGGTGATCTCGGAATGTTCACCGCGCCACAGTGCACCCATATCATCCACTCCCGCCACTTCTTCAGAGAAGCGAACACAGCGCATGCAGTGAATGCAGCGTGTCATGGTGGTGGAGATCAGCGGACCCATGTGCTTGTCTTCGACCGCGCGCTTGTTCTCATCGAACCTATTGGCGCCGCGACCGAAAGCCATGGCCTGGTCCTGCAGATCACACTCACCACCCTGATCGCAAATCGGACAATCAAGCGGGTGATTGATCAGCAGGAATTCCATCACCCCTTCACGCGCCTTTTTAACGCGTTCGGTGTTGGTGTGGATGACCATGCCGTCACCCGCCGGCATTGCACAGCTTGCAATCGGCTTCGGCGAACGTTCCATGTCAACAAGGCACATCCGGCAGTTACCGGCAATAGACAGACGTTCGTGATAGCAGAAACGCGGCACTTCAACACCGATTTCCTCACACGCCTGCAAAACGGTGGTACCCGCCTCTACTGTTACTTCTTTTCCATCAATGGTTAGCGTGGGCATCTAACTCTCCTTGCCATGCGCTCTATTCAGCCGCTTTGGCATGATATGCATCGATACGCGCTTCCACTTCGTGACGGAAGTGGCGCATCAAACCCTGGATCGGCCAAGCCGCTGCATCCCCAAGGGCGCAGATGGTATGACCTTCAATCTGTTTAGAGACATCGAGAAGCGTGTCGATCTCTGATTTCTCAGCCTTGCCTTCGACAAGACGTTCCATCACTCGCCACATCCAGCCGGTGCCTTCACGGCACGGCGTACACTGGCCGCAGCTCTCGTGCTTGTAGAATTCGCTCAGACGCGCAATCGCTTTTACGATATCGGTCGACTTGTCCATCACGATCACCGCGGCAGTACCAAGACCGGACTGCACTTCGCGCAGGCTGTCGAAGTCCATCAACACCGTGTCGCAAATCTCTTTCGGCAGTACAGGTACGGACGAACCGCCGGGGATCACCGCAAGCAAGTTGTCCCAACCGCCACGAACGCCGCCAGCGTGTTTCTCAATGAGCTCCTTGAGCGGGATACCCATCTCTTCTTCCACATTGCACGGATTGTTCACATGGCCGGAAATGGAGAATACCTTGGTGCCTGTGTTGTTTGGACGGCCAAGCCCAGCGAACCACGACGCACCACGACGCAGGATTGTCGGCGCGACCGCAATCGATTCGACGTTGTTGACCGTTGTCGGGCAGCCCCACACCCCCACGTTCGCTGGGAACGGAGGCTTCAGGCGCGGCTGGCCCTTCTTGCCCTCAAGGCTTTCGATCAATGCGGTTTCTTCGCCGCAAATATAAGCGCCTGCACCGCGGTGTACATAAATATCAAAGTCATAACCGGTACCACAGGCATTTTTGCCAAGGAAACCTTTGGCGTAAGCTTCCTCAATAGCGCGCTCAAGCGCTTCGGCTTCACGGTAAAACTCACCGCGAATATAGATGTAAGCTGCGATGGCATTCATCGCAAACCCAGCGATCAAGCAGCCTTCCAGTAATTTGTGTGGATCATGACGCATCAGGTCCCGGTCTTTACAGGTGCCGGGCTCGCCTTCATCCGCATTGATCACAAGGTAAGACGGGCGACCATCTGTTTCTTTCGGCATGAAGGACCACTTAAGACCCGTCGGGAAACCTGCACCGCCACGACCGCGCAGGCCCGACTCTTTCATCTCGCCGATGATCCAGTCCTTGCCCTTACCGATCAGCTCCTTGGTCCCGTCCCAGTCGCCGCGTTTCATCGCAGCTTCAATGCCAGGGCTTTCAAAACCATACAGGTTAGTGAAGATGCGATCTTTATCTGCAAGCATTATGCATCCTCCCCTTTACCCTTGAATTCCTTGAGCGTCGTCGCTCCACCAAAGGGCGCGCTGTTCTGACGATCGATCTGTGGGCCCGGTTTTACCGCTTCGCCGTTACGAAGCTTGTTGAGAAGCTCAATCATACTCTCTGGAGTCAGGTCTTCGAAATAATCATCACCAATGGCAACCACTGGCGCGTTCACACAGGCCCCGGCGCATTCAACCTCAGACAAGGTGATCAGGCCGTCTTCGGTCGTTTCACCCTTCTCAATACCGAGATGGGTTTTACACGCCTTCATAATGTCATCAGCGCCGCGCAGCCAGCACGGTGTCGTACCGCAAACCTGTACGTGGTGCTTACCAATCGGCTTGTGGTTATACATTGTATAGAAGGTCGCGACTTCCATCACCTTGATCGGCGCCATATCGAGGTAATCCGCGATATATTCCATGATCTCCTGCGTGACATGACCACCATTCTGGCGCTGCGCAATATCGAGAAGCGGCATCACGGCGCTTTGCTGGCGCCCTTCAGGGTACTTCGCGACATGTTTCTGCGCGAGCGCCTCGTTTTCAGGCGTCCACTCAAACTTCTGATCGTCGTTTTGGGCTACCGCACTCATCGGTCCACCTCACCAAATACAATATCCATTGCGCCAAGAACCGCTGGCGCGTCCGCGAGCATGTGCCCACGGCACAAGAAATCCATCGCCTGAAGGTGCGAGAAGCCCGGCGCATGAATCTTGCACCGGTACGGACGGTTTGAGCCGTCAGATACCAGATACACACCAAACTCACCCTTGGGCGCTTCCACAGCCGCGTAAACCTCACCCTCAGGCACCTTGAAGCCTTCAGTATAAAGTTTGAAGTGATGGATAAGTGCCTCCATCGAACGCTTCATCTCACCGCGCCTCGGCGGCGCGACTTTGGTATTCACAGACATAACCGGTCCACCCGGCATCTCATTGATACACTGTCGCATAATCTTGAGTGATTCTTTCATCTCTGCGATACGGATCATGAAGCGGTCATAACAATCACCCGCGTTCCCGATCGCTACCTGAAAGTCCATCTTGTCATAAACTTCGTAAGGCTGTGATTTGCGCAAGTCCCACGCCATGCCAGTCGACCGCAACATAGGGCCGGAGAAGCCCCACGCAAGCGCCTCTTCAGCCGAGAATACGCCAATGTCGACGTTGCGCTGCTTGAAGATACGGTTATCAACGAGAAGCGCCTCCATATCCGCGATCATCTGCGGATAGGTTTCGGTCCATGCCATGATATCTTCCAGAAGATCAGGTGGCAGGTCCTGATGCACACCACCCGGGCGGAAGTAGGCCGCGTGGAAACGAGCACCAGACGCGCGCTCGTAAAATTCCATCAGCTTTTCGCGTTCCTCGAACATCCAGGTGATCGGCGTCATCGCGCCAACGTCAAGTGCGTGCGTGGTCAGGTTCAGAATGTGATTAAGAATACGACCGATCTCGCAGTATAGCACGCGCACATATTGGCCGCGTTCTGGCACCTCAAGCTCGAGAAGCTTTTCAATCGCAAGGCAGAAGGCATGCTCCTGATTCATCGGCGCGACATAATCAAGCCGGTCGAAATACGGCAGGGCCTGCAGATATTGTTTATGTTCAATCAGCTTCTCGGTGCCGCGGTGCAGCAGACCAATGTGCGGGTCAACGCGTTCAATCACCTCACCGTCCAGCTCCAACACCATGCGAAGTACGCCGTGCGCAGCCGGGTGTTGCGGGCCGAAGTTGAGGCAATAGTTCTTGATATCGACTTCAGCCATTATTTTGCCCCCTCTTTTTTGGGCGCAGCCTCGCCTTCAACTTTCTCATCACCCGGCAGCACATATTTTGCACTTTCCCAAGGGCTCATGAAGTCAAAGTCACGGAATTCCTGCTTAAGCTTAACCGGCTCGTACACCACGCGCTTCTGGTCTTCCGAATAACGCACTTCGACAAAGCCAGTCAGCGGGAAGTCTTTACGCAGTGGGTGCCCCTGAAAACCATAATCGGTCAGCATCCGGCGAAGGTCGGGATGATCGGCGAAGAAAACACCGTACATATCCCAAGCTTCACGCTCATACCAACCTGCAGCTGGGAATACGTCTGTGACGCTAGGCACCGGCGTGTCAGCATCGGTTTCCACTTTCACCCGGATCCGCTGGTTCAATTGAATGCTGAGCAGGTGGTAAACCACGTCAAACCGCTTTGCCCTGCCAGGGTAATCGGCCCCGCAGATATCAACCAGTTGCTTAAACATGCATTCCTGATCATCACGCAGGAAGGTGAGGACTTTTTGAATCTGATCGGCACGGGCAATGACTGTCAGCTCGCCAAAAGCGACTGTCGCCGAGGCCACTTCATTTTCAAGACTTTTGGCGATGTGTCCGCCAAGTCCAGCTAATGCGTTATCGGTCATGCGCTTTCGCGCTCCTTTTATGATGTGCGGCGATATCTGCCGCAAGCACACAGCGAAACACCCTCACGTATACTGAGAAGGTGTTTCGGATGAGATTTACCGGTTGATAGTACCTGTCCGACGTATCTTGCGCTGAAGCTGCAAAATACCGTAGACGAGCGCCTCGGCAGTCGGTGGGCAACCAGGAACATAAATATCGACAGGCACGATGCGGTCGCATCCGCGTACTACCGAATAAGAGTAATGGTAATAACCGCCGCCATTTGCACATGAACCCATGGAAATCACATACCGAGGTTCGGGCATCTGGTCGTAAACCTTACGAAGTGCGGGCGCCATTTTATTGGTCAGCGTACCAGCAACGATCATTACATCAGACTGTCGTGGGCTACCACGCGGCGCAAAGCCAAAACGCTCAACGTCGTAACGTGGCGTGCCGGAATGCATCATCTCAACGGCGCAACAGGCAAGACCAAAGGTCATCCACCACAGGGAACCGGTCCGCGCCCAGTTGATGAGATCCTCCAGCGAGGTCACAACAAAGCCCTTCTCGGTCAACTCTTCATTGAGCGACGCGAGGAACGCGCCATCCACTGACGGTGTACCCGTGCCATCCGGCCCCATGGGACTGTTTGGTTGAACTACTCCCATTCCAGCGCTCCTTTGTTCCATTCATAGATGAAGCCGACCGTCAACACGCCGAGGAAGACCATCATCGACCAGAAACCATAGACACCGATGTCGCCAAGAGACACAGCCCACGGGAACAGGAAGGCGACCTCAAGGTCAAAGATAATGAACAGAATAGCCACGAGATAGAAGCGCACATCAAACTGGTGACGCGCGTCGTCAAATGCCTCGAAGCCACACTCGTAAGCTGACAGTTTTTCATCGTCCGGGTTTTGCTTCGCGATAAGCACCGCCGCGCCGACGAAAACGAGTGAGAATGCGATGGCGATCCCGAGAAAGATCAGGATCGGAAGATATTGTATGAGCAACGACTCCATGGGAGTCCCTTTTTGTTTAATTGGCCCTAATTACTGCGCCCTTTTATCGACCGATCTGCCGACAGTAAAGGGTGAATTTGCCCTTCAAGCGAATGCGCAGGAGTATAGACCTTCAAATGCTTAATGAAAAGCTTACGTGCCGGGACTTTCAGGGAAAAGCGGCCAATTGACGCAAAAAAGAAAAAGAAATAAAAAAACGCGCCCAGCAATGCCGTGGCGCGTTTTTTAGCCTCAAGCAAGTGGCGCGAGTGACGGGGCTCGAACCCGCGACCCTCGGCGTGACAGGCCGATACTCTAACCATCTGAGCTACACCCGCGCACTGCTTGCGGAGCGGGTTTTATGATTTTGCCCTCTCCTTGTCAATCATTGAATGACAACTTTTTCACACTTTTTTCCGTGCAGCAGAACTCTGTTCAACACCACGCTTAACGCTACCCTTGTTAAAAGGCCCCACCTATAATTATCTGGCGAATCATTAAGTTAGCGCCCCCCCTTCCCGTTGGCCCTGGAAAGCAAAAAAGCCTCCGAACAGAAGTTCGGAGGCTTTTATGATCTCCCGAAGGAGAGATGCAAGTGGCGCGAGTGACGGGACTCGAACCCGCGACCCTCGGCGTGACAGGCCGATACTCTAACCAACTGAGCTACACCCGCGCATCGCTTGCGTGAGGGGGTGTTTAGGGCGTGCGCGCCCGAGTGTCAATCATCTTTTTACCGATTATTTGAACAAAGCGCGCGAGGCCTTGGAAATGCTGCACCTGAGGCTGCGATCTGGTGCTTAAAGCAAGGTGTATACCCTCACCCGATAAAATACCAAAGAGCGCAGATAATCGTTATCACAAAGATTATGCCCAGCACGACCTTTGGCAGGCGTGCAAGCATGTCACCCGTAAGCAGAAAGGTGTTCAGAACGGGATGAAATGCTGCAAGGATTCGAATAAACGACATAGTACGCTCGCGCGCTGTCGCGTCATCGTCATAGAGCTTGTCGCGGGGGTCTTTCGGGGCCCACGTAGCCTCAATGACAACAGGGCCGTCCTGCACCGCTGGCGCGTGCCCTGCGCTATTAGTGTTATTATCCACGGACCTCTCCAAAAGCTCCCCAGAGGGGCATGCAATCTCATGGTACCTTTAACAGAAATGGGAGGCATGGAAAAGAAAGCCATGGTGGGCGATGACAGGCTCGAACTGCCGACCCTCTCGGTGTAAACGAGATGCTCTACCAACTGAGCTAATCGCCCTCACAAGGCATGTCCCCAAGCTTGGTGTTCAAGGGGAAAATTTGGTGGGCGATGACAGGCTCGAACTGCCGACCCTCTCGGTGTAAACGAGATGCTCTACCAACTGAGCTAATCGCCCACATGCTATGTGGTGAGCGCGCTTTTAGGAGGAAACGCGCATACTGTCCAGCCCTTTTTTTGCATTTTTTTCAAAAGAAAACGGCTGCAGATTTCTCCACAGCCGCTTCTTAAATCGTGCATGTAATCAGACTTAGCTGTTTACAGCGTCCTTGAGACCTTTGCCCGCCTTGAATTTAGGCTGCTTGGAAGCAGGAATGTCGATTTCTTCACCCGTGCGTGGGTTACGGCCTTTGGTTGCTGCGCGAGAAGCGACAGCAAACGTACCGAAGCCTACGAGGCGAACTTCGCCACCGGAAGCCAGCGCACCGCTGATGGAATCGAATACAGCGTCAACGGCTTTACCTGCATCAGCTTTGGACAGGTCAGCTGCTTCAGCAACTTTTGCGATCAAATCGTTTTTATTCAAGGTATCCCCCTCTGGAATTGAAGAGATTGATTTCGTTGTTTAGTTCCGAAATGCGAGGGCATCTTGGCCATAAAAAACCCGCTTGTCAAAGCAAAAAACCGCAGAAAACTGCGGCTTTTAGCTTTTTTTTTCTTGAATTTTCGACAATTGGGCACCAAAGGGCTAATGAGTCGTCAATTCCTCACCCGAAGCGTCGTCATCTTTACGCACGTCCTTAGCCGGGTTTTCCTCTGGCCAATCCATCGGCTCAAGTTTACCAGCAAGGGCATGTTCCAAGACCTCATCGACCGTTGAAACCGCAACGATTTCAAGGCCTTTCTTGACGTTGTCCGGAATCTCAACAAGATCTTTCTCGTTATCTTTAGGAATCAAAACCTTGGTAATTCCGCCCCTCAACGCAGCGAGAAGTTTCTCTTTCAGGCCTCCGATCGGCAAGACTCTGCCCCGCAAGGTCACCTCGCCAGTCATCGCAATATTTTTTCGAACCGGGACCCCCGCAAGCACGGAAACGATCGACGTACACATGGCAACGCCGGCAGAAGGCCCATCTTTTGGAGTCGCGCCCTCTGGTACGTGAATATGAATGTCGCGTTTTTCGAAAACATTGGGATGAATACCAAAATCAACACAGCGAGAATGCACATATGAGCGCGCCGCCTGAATCGATTCTTTCATCACGTCACCTAGCTTACCGGTCTGCTTGATCAAACCCTTACCAGGAACAGTCACGGCCTCAATGGCCAAAAGTTCGCCGCCTACCTCGGTCCAGGCAAGACCTGTGGTGAGACCGATATGATCTTCTTCCTCAGCCTGCCCAAAGCGGTATTTCCGCACACCGGCATATTGGCTAAGATTCCGGCTTGTTACCTGAATTTTGTCTTTTGAGCCCTCAACGATTTCCTTCACCGCTTTGCGGACCAGCTTTGCAATCTCCCGCTCAAGACTACGCACACCAGCTTCACGCGTGTAATACCGCACCACATCCTTCAACGCGCCGTCGGAAATAGACCATTCATCCTTTTTCAGACCGTGGTCCCGGACCTGTTTATCGATCAGGTGGCGTTTGGCAATTTCGATTTTCTCGTCTTCAGTATAGCCCGACAGATGGATAATCTCCATACGGTCGAGAAGTGGCCGCGGCATACGAAGAGAGTTCGCTGTGGTCACAAACATCACATTCGACAGATCATAATCAATCTCAAGATAATGGTCGTTGAACTTGTTGTTTTGTTCCGGATCAAGCACCTCAAGAAGTGCAGATGCGGGGTCTCCGCGGAAATCCTGCCCCATCTTGTCAATTTCATCGAACAGGAACAGCGGATTCGTTGTGCCAGCCTTTTTCATAGACTGCATCACCTTGCCCGGCATGGAGCCAATATAGGTGCGACGGTGGCCACGAATTTCAGCCTCATCACGCACGCCGCCAAGCGAGAAACGCACAAATTCCCGGCCCGTTGCCTTAGCAATCGACTTACCCAGCGACGTTTTACCAACGCCCGGGGGGCCGACGAGGCACAGGATCGGGCCCTTTATCTTTTTCGCACGCTGCTGGACGGCCAGATATTCGATGATGCGTTCCTTGACCTTCTCGAGGCCATAATGGTCGGTATCAAGAACCTTTTGAGCCAATTTGATATCTTTTTTGACCCGGCTCTTTTTCGACCATGGCACGCTGAGCATCCAGTCGAGAAAATTGCGCACGACGGTAGCCTCGGCGGACATCGGGCTCATAGACTTCAGCTTCTTCAGTTCAGCTAGGCATTTTTCCTTGGCTTCCTTGGAAAGCTTCGTCTTGTTAATACGGTCTTCAAGCTCAATGATTTCATCACGGCCGTCGTCACCCTCGCCCAGCTCCTTCTGAATGGCCTTAAGCTGCTCATTCAGATAATACTCACGCTGAGTTTTCTCCATCTGGCGCTTTACCCTGCCCCGAATTTTTTTCTCGACCTGCAAGACACCGATTTCGTCTTCCATAAATCCGAAGATGCGCTCGAGCCGCTCCGCGACAGAGGCTGTCGCCAAAAGCGCCTGTTTGTCATCGATCTTGAGAGCAAGATGGCTTGCGACTGTGTCCGCAAGTTTTGCGGGTTCATCAATCTGTCCCACAGTAACCAGAACCTCGGCAGGGATTTTTTTGTTCAGTTTCACATACTGTTCAAACTGAGACACGACCGACCTGCCAAGCGCCTCGACTTCCGCCGGATCTGAATCATCGGCCGTGATCATGGTCGCCTGCGCTTCAAAATAATCATCTTCCCGCACGAACTCGTTGATCTCGGCGCGGTGGAATCCTTCGACGAGAACTTTAACGGTTCCGTCTGGCAACTTAAGAAGCTGCAATACGCTAGCAACAGTTCCTATCTCAAACACGTCTTTGGTGGCGGGATCGTCTTCGCCCGCTTCTTTTTGGGCGACCAGCAGAATCTGCTTGTCCTTCGCCATCACTTCCTCGAGGGCCCGCACGGATTTATCCCGCCCGACGAAAAGCGGCACGATCATATGCGGGAAAACCACGATATCTCGAAGCGGAAGAACCGGCAAAACTACAGTATTTGTCTCTGTTTTAGCAGAATCTGACATAGGAAAAGCATCCAGAACTAGAATAAGCGACCATAAAGCTCGATTTTAAGCTTCTTCTCGCCATTAAGAAAGGAAAAGGCGATAAAACTTCGGCAATAACCCGATTTTATCTCGTTAAACAACAAAATGGGGGCTGAAACGCACGTTTCAACCCCCAGTCATTAATGTTTTGACACCGTTAGGCCGGTTGACCAGCCTCATCACGGCGATCTGCGTAGATCTGTAAAGGAGTCGCTTTACCATCCACGACCTCACCATTGACCACAATTTCCTCCACGCCCTCAAGAGACGGTAGGTCGAACATGGTATCAAGGAGAGTATCTTCCATGATGGAGCGCAAGCCGCGCGCACCGGTTTTGCGCTCAATCGCTTTCTTGGCCACGGCAAACAATGCGTCGTCAGAGAAGGTCAGCTTCACATCTTCCATGTCAAACAGGCATTGATACTGCTTGAGAAGAGCGTTCTTTGGTTCGGACAGAATTTGCACAAGCGCATCCTCATCCAGATCTTCAAGCGTCGCGATCACTGGCAGGCGACCAACAAATTCGGGAATAAGTCCGAATTTGAGCAAGTCCTCAGGCTCTGTTTCTTTGAACAGCTCACCAGCACTGCGCTCATCCGGGCTGGAGACAGAGGCTCCAAAGCCAATAGACTTACCTTGCAGCCGGTTGGCGATCACTTTGTCGAGTCCCGCAAACGCACCGCCACAGATAAAGAGGATATTAGTCGTATCTACTTGCAGGAATTCCTGCTGTGGATGCTTACGCCCACCCTGTGGCGGTACACTGGCAACCGTACCTTCCATAATCTTGAGAAGCGCCTGCTGCACCCCCTCACCTGAAACGTCACGTGTGATCGACGGATTGTCAGACTTGCGGCTGATTTTGTCGACCTCATCAATATAGACGATACCGCGCTGCGCACGCTCAACATTATAATCGGCCGATTGCAGCAGTTTGAGGATGATGTTTTCAACATCTTCGCCCACATAACCGGCTTCTGTAAGCGTGGTTGCATCCGCCATAGTGAAAGGAACATCAAGGATACGTGCCAACGTTTGCGCAAGCAGGGTTTTACCGCAACCTGTTGGGCCAACAAGCAAAATATTGGATTTTGCCAGTTCAACATCCTGACTGGTTGTGCTGGCATGATTAAGGCGCTTGTAGTGGTTATGCACCGCAACAGATAACACCTTCTTGGCATTACCCTGGCCAATCACATAATCATCAAGCACCTTGAGAATATCAAGCGGGGACGGAACGCCATCGGTACCCTTGGCGAGGGCACTTTTGCTCTCCTCCTTGATGATGTCGTTACACAACTCAACACACTCGTCACAGATAAAGACCGTTGGTCCTGCGATGAGTTTACGAACCTCGTGCTGGCTTTTGCCGCAGAAGGAGCAATAGAGCGTGTTTTTCGTATCACTGTTACTCAAGTCAGTCACCGCTTACTTTCTTTGCATCTGTTTTATCGTAAACTGGTTAAAAAGATGCTTACAACAAAAAATCTCAGAAATTCTACGTTTGCACTACGCAAACGGATTACCTTGGTCAGCTTTCAATATCATCCCGCGAGGTATAGACATGATCTATCAAGCCAAATTTTTTGGCTTCTTCCGCATTCATGAAGTTATCCCGGTCCATCGCCTTCTCAACCGCATCAAGCTTTTGCCCGGTATGCTTTACATAAATCTGGTTTAAGCGTTCACGCAGCTTGAGTATCTCACGTGCCTGAATCTCAATATCCGCCGCCTGACCACGAGCACCACCAGAGGGTTGGTGGATCATGATACGGGCGTTAGGCAAGGCGTAGCGCATTCCCGGTTCGCCCGCTGCGAGAAGCAGAGAACCCATGGAGCAGGCCTGTCCGATACAGATGGTCGCCACTTTCGGACGAATATACTGCATCGTGTCATACATCGCGAGACCTGACGTCACAATGCCACCAGGCGAATTGATATAGAAGGAAATGTCTTTCTTCGGGTTATCTGCCTCAAGGAACAGAAGCTGGGCCACCACCAGACTGGCGATGTGATCATCAACCTGCCCCGTTAAGAAGATAATACGCTCTTTCAGCAGCCGGGAATATATATCGTATGACCGCTCACCCCGGTTGGTCTGTTCCACAACCATGGGGACAAGGGCACTTTGCAAAGGCTCTAAAATATCGCTCATCGGGCACTCCAGTTAATCGTGGCCAGTGTAATATTATGGCCAACATGTCTTGAGGCAAGCTGTAGCAAACTGTGCTAACGCCGGGCAAGGAAATAACCCCCTGTCGGCACAAATAGATAGGGTTGGCTACGCCACTTTAAAGGGCTTCACGAAAAAAGGGGCCAATTGGCCCCTTTTCCACAGCGTTTCTGCAGAATGCTATTTATCAGCTTTCTTTGCCGGAGCCTTTTTAGCGGCAGGCTTTTTCGCTGATGCCTTCTTGGCTGGAGCCTTTTTTTCAGCGGCTTTCTTGGTCGGCGTTTTTTCTTCATCAGCCTTTTTGGCAGGAGCCTTCTTAGCTGGTGCCTTTTTCGCAGCAGGTTTCTTGGCCGCAGCTTTTTTCTTCGCCGGTGTTTTTTTCGTCTTGGCCGGGTTCGCATCTTCCTCGTCGATGGCGCGCACTGCCGCTTCGAGATCATCGCGGCTTACCGTTTTGTCGGTCAGCTTGGCCATCTCAAGAACGAAGTCGACAACCTTCTCTTCAAAGATAGGGGCACGCAATTGGGCACGAGCTTCTTCATTCTTCTGGTAGAATTCAAAAACCTGCGCCTCCTGGCCCGGGAAGCGGCGAGCTTCCTCGATAATGCGGCGATTTACCTCTTCCTGCGTAACCTGAACATTGTTTTTCACACCCAGTTCAGACAGCAGCAGGCCAAGGCGCACACGGCGCTCGGCAATGGAGTGGAACTCTTCTGCTTCGTCTTTGTCAGCAGGTTCGTCCTGGCCTTCAAAATCTTCCGGCTTTGCGTCACCACTTTGAATAGCGTCACGTTTGATTTGTTCCCAAATCTGACGATACTCGAGGTCAACCATGCCCGGAGGCACATCAAAGTCATATTCTTCAGCAAGAGCGTCCAGAAGGCCACGCTTCATGTGAGCGCGTGTCAGAGACTTGTTGTCGTTCTCAAGTTGCCCCTTAACCGATTCTTTCAGTGCATCAAGGCTATCGAATCCAAGGTTTTTAGCAAGGTCCTCGTCAATCTTGGCTTCAGACGGCCGACGCACTTCCTTAACCGTCACTTTGAACTCGGCGTCTTTACCCTTCAGCTCTTCCGAGTGATACTCAGCCGGGAAAGTCACTTTCACAACTTTCTCATCGCCTGCCTTCACGCCGGCAAGCTGCTCCTCAAAGCCGGGGATAAACGAGCCAGAACCAAGCTCAAGCTCATAATCTTCGCCATTACCACCCTCAAACTCAACACCGTCGACGCTACCCACAAAGTCGATCAGAACGGCATCACCTTCAGCGGCCTTAACGGTTTTAGCGGCTTTTTTGAATGTTTTCTGCTGGCCGGCAATACGCTCGACAAAAGCGTCAACATCGGCATCAGCAATCTCGGCAATCCAACGCTCAAGCGCGGGAGCTTTGAAATCGTCCACACTGATCTCAGGCAGTATCTCAACTTTGAGCGTATATTCGAGGTTTTTACCGTCCTCGTAATCGCCCATGTCCACCTCTGGGCGCAACGCAGGGCGGATTTCTTTTTCTTCAAAGAGTTTCGCGGAAGATTCCTGCATCGCTTCGTTCAGGACCTGGCCTTTTGCGCGGTCGCCATGCATGCGTTTAAGCAAGGAAATCGGCGCCTTACCAGGGCGGAAACCCTTGATTTTTGCAGTTGCACGGAACTCGTCCAGTACGGCGTCAAGCTTGGCATCAAGCTCAGAGGCTTCAACCACAATCTTGTATTCGCGTTTCAGGCCTTCGTTGAGCAGTTCTTCAATCTGCATAGGTCTTCCAACTCTCTTTATATTTTCCTAATCCAGTCATCCGGGGGATAATGGTGCGGGCGAAGGGACTTGAACCCCCACGTCCGAAGACACCAGAACCTAAATCTGGCGCGTCTACCAATTTCGCCACGCCCGCACTTATATTCCCTCGGGTGCCCGCCAATTATGCGTTCACGACCGGATTCATTACACGTGAATTGGACGGGCTTATAACAGGCGCGCGGCGGAGTACAAGTGTTTTTGTTATGTATTATTGAACTTTGATGTCGTTTTCAGGTCGGCGTTCCTCGGTCACCACATTGTTGCTTACGGCAAGACTGACGGCAACAGATCAATAAGGTCGGAGGCTATCAGGCCGCGCCCGGCGCGCATGCCCGCTTCGCCGTGTAGCCAAACCCCGGCGGACGCCGCCTCAAATGCCGGCATACCCTGCGCCATCAAGGCAGCGACAATACCGGCAAGCACATCGCCAGTACCTCCGACAGAAAGCCATGCTGGCGCATTCGCAGCAACAGACAGGCGACCATCCGGTGCGGCCACCATGGTTGAAACGCCCTTCAGTACAACTGTCATGCCCGACACTGCGGCAGCCCTACGAACGCCTTCCAAACGATCCGTCTCGATATCAATATCAGGAAAGAGACGTGCAAACTCACCGGCATGAGGGGTCAGAATGATCTCACCGGCAGCTTCACGCTGCTGAAGCTGATCAAATTTTCCGGCAATGCTACTCAGCGCATCAGCATCCAGAACAAGGCTATGACCACGAGACGCCACGTCGCCGATCAGATCAGCCGTATCCTGGCCAACACCGGCCCCGGGGCCCATAAGGACAACATTGATACGTGGATCTGCGGCCATGCCAAGAAAGCCGAACGCACTGTCGAACCGGCGCACCATAACATCGGTCAGCGCAGTCGCCTGAATGGCATAGGTTTCAGCAGGCGCAGCAAGAGTGACCAATCCTGCCCCAGCACGCAAAGCAGACATGCAGGCGAGCCGACACGCCCCCAATGTAGGCTCCTTCCCGCCAAGAACAAGCAAATGCCCCCTAGTATACTTGTGAGTTTCCGGCCCAGCAAAAGGAAACAAAGGGCCCCATAGCGAGGGAAGGTTTTCAAAAATCTGTGGCTTTATCTCTGCCAGGCTGCCGTTCGTGATTCCTATATCCACGACATGCGTGTGTTCAGCCCCGCCGCACAGAAACCGACCGGGCGCGATCACATGCCCTGGCTTGCGTTTGAAGAAGGTAACAGTGGCGTCCGCTTGGAAACAGGCGCCGAGCGGCATGCCTGTGAACGCGTCCAGCCCGCTTGGCACATCCACAGCAAGCCGAAAGGCTTCGTGCGCATTCGACTTTTCGACCAAATTTGCAATGCTGCCTTCCAGCGGCCGCACAAGGCCTGTTCCGAAGAGCGCGTCGATAATGGCAGATGCATCTGCAAGGTCTACCCTGCCCAGCTCCGTAGCCTGTCCTGCCCAACGCTCCGCCATGACGGCGGCATCGCCCTTGAGGCTATCCGGCGAGACAGCACTAACCAACTCAACCGCATACCCCCAACTATCAAGATAGCGGGCCGCCACATAACCGTCGCCACCATTGTTCCCCGGCCCACACAGCACAATAATTGTGCCGTCGCACTGTGCAGGCGTGCCAATATAACTGACGAGGATTTCTGCCACAGAGCGGCCAGCGGCTTCCATCAGGGCAAGGCTATCCACACCGTTTGATGATGCCCAAGCGTCTGCCTGACGCGCTTCCGTCGGCGTCAGTAAAATATGATCGTAAACGGACTCTGACACTGCCTCTCCCCCCTAGAAGAATCAGACCGGCGATTCGGCCTGGAATCATTGCAGAATCACAAGCAGTGTAACAAAAGAAAAAAGCCCCGAAAGGGGCTTGTTGAAAATTTTCAGAGTGGGGCGAGTGACCGGGATCGAACCGGCGACTTCCAGTACCACAAACTGGCGCTCTAACCAACTGAGCTACACCCGCCATCTCTGAAAACGTGGCGACTGTTTATGCGCATAGATGCGGCTTCGTCAAGCGTGAAGTTCCCAGATTATTTCCCAGATGTCATTTTTCTGCCAAAAGCCTGATCAAGGCTCACGCACTTGCACAAAAAATGTGCAATAAAACGCACAAAGAACAGTCAGTATGTATGTTACATATAGATCGAACCGCAAGTTTCTGCGCCGCTGCTACGTTGGCATGAACCCTGCTTTATCAATCATATAACTATAACAATGGTACCAGGAAATGAAGAAGATCGAAGCAATCATAAAGCCCTTTAAGCTTGATGAAGTGAAGGAAGCTCTTCACGATATCGGGATTTCGGGAATTACCGTGACCGAAGCCAAAGGTTTCGGGCGCCAGAAAGGCCACACAGAACTATATCGCGGCGCGGAATATGTGGTCGACTTTGTGCCGAAGGTAAAAGTAGAGGTCGTTGTTGCAGCTGATGAGGCCGAGCGCGCCGTGGAGGCGATAAAAAATGCTGCGCATACAGGCCGGATCGGCGACGGCAAGATATTTGTTAGTTCGGTCGAAGAAGCCATTCGCATCCGCACGGGCGAAACCGGGCGAGATGCCATTTAATTGGCACCGCAGTTCTCCATAACGGAAATGTAGTGCCAGAAATTTTGCTGACCCCTCCCCCGCACATGAGCTGTTTAGCTTTGTTCACGGACATGTCAGCAAAGGTCATTTAAAATAGGGAAATACGGAAATGTCCAAATACACCAATCTGAGTGTCGACGAATTCTTGAAGCTTGTAGAGGAAACCGGTGCCGAGTGGATCGACCTGCGCTTCACCGACCCAAAAGGAAAGTGGCAACACCTGACCATGGCGGCAGACGTCGTGGATGAAGACATGCTCACTGAAGGTTTTATGTTTGACGGCTCTTCCATTGCTGGCTGGAAAGCAATCAACGAATCGGACATGATGTTGAAGGCCGACCTCAACGCCGTAACCATCGACCCGTTTACAGCTGATGTAACCCTCATCGTCTTCTGTGACATTCTCGATCCCGCCACAGGCCAGCCTTATGATCGTGATCCTCGCTCAGTCGCGAAAAAAGCAGAGGAATATGTCAAGTTCTCCGGCGTGGGTGATACAGCTTTCTTCGGTCCAGAACCTGAATTCTTTGTTTTCGATGACGTAAAGTTCGGCACGGGTTACCGCGGTGCCATGTATGAGATCGACGATGTAGAGGGACCATATAATACAGCCAAGTCTTTTGAAGGTGGCAACTATGGACACCGCCCGGCGGCAAAAGGCGGCTACTTCCCGGTCGCGCCAGTAGACAGCTGTGTGGACCTGCGCGGTGAGATGGTCAAGACGGCCAAGGAAATGGGCCTCAAGATGGACAAACATCACCACGAAGTGGCCGCTTCCCAACATGAACTTGGCATGATGTTCTCAACATTGACCCAAACTGCGGACAACGTGCAGATTTACAAGTACGCCGTCCATCAGGTCGCCCACACTTACGGTAAAACAGCCACCTTCATGCCCAAGCCCGTTGCTCAGGACAATGGTTCGGGTATGCACGTCCACCAGTCGATCTGGCGAGACGGCAAGCCGCTTTTCGCTGGCTCAGGTTATGCTGACCTGTCCGAGACTGCGCTCTACTACATTGGCGGCATCATCAAGCACGCCAAAGCGATCAACGCCTTCACCAACCCGTCAACAAACAGCTACAAGCGTCTGGTTCCGGGCTTTGAGGCCCCTGTTCTACTGGCCTATTCTGCACGTAACCGCTCTGCATCCTGCCGTATTCCATACGGCGCAAGTGCAAAAGCGAAGCGTGTCGAAGTTCGCTTCCCCGATGCAACGGCAAACCCATACCTCGCCTTCGCTGCAATGTTGATGGCTGGTCTTGATGGCATTGAAAACAAGATCCACCCAGGCGACGCTATGGACAAGGATCTCTACGCCCTGCCCGCGGAGGAGCTGATGGGTGTACCAACAGTTGCCAGCTCGCTTCGCGAAGCCCTCGAAGCACTGCACAGCGACCGTGAATTCCTCAAAAAAGGCGATGTGTTCACCGACGATCAGATCAGCGCTTACATTGAATTGAAGATGGAAGAAGTGAATCGCCTCGACCTCACGCCGCACCCGGTTGAGTTCGAGATGTATTACAGCGCATAACTGCTGCAAAAGTGTCACAGGTGGGGGAGCGCAGTGCGCTCCCCTTTCTATTTTGCAAAAAAAATCTGTAGATTCCGCCATGTTTACTATTTAACAACGCGTCAACTATAAGGTGAGGCCAAAGCACACATTGAAAGATTGTTTTGCAACGCAATGAAGGACAGGCATCAGTTTCATGCAAATTGAGTATACCGCTGAACAGGCCGCCATCCAGCCCCGCCTAGCCAGTGCCAACATTAACTCTGAAACTTTTTTAGCTACAGACTATCTCAATCATTTCAACGAGATAGTAATGTTGCTTGAGATGATTCCTGACATGCCGGAGTTAGCAGAAGACGCGGCAGACTGGGCACCCAAAAGCTACACCCAGCACTTTCTGGATAGTGGCTTCCAAGCCAAGGAATTAGCGGTACAGGCTTATGATCTCGCCCCTAGCCTCGTACGGGCTCAATTTGAACATATCTGCGCCGAACTCGACAAATTGATCCAAGGCACCCTTGCCGGTATGGCCGCTGTCAATGTAGCAGAACGAGGCTTCACGCCGCAGGCTCAAGAACTCATTCGTATCCGCATTGAGGCGATCCAGGGTCTTCTGATGAAGCTCAATCAAGTGATTCATGGCAAGTTCGACGGCGACATAGATTTGCCGGAAGAGGTTGTGGACGATAGTGCACAAACTCAGGAAGATATCGACAAGTTGTTCGATTAAAAAGAGACCTGATCATCATGGGACTGCTGGGGTCAGGCGTCCTGTTAACCCCATCACTTTCCGCGCGTCAGACGACGATCATCAGACGGCCGGCCGAAAATCCTCGCCTTCCTCAATCACCGCCAGCGATACTGTTTTCTTAAGGTCGGGGTGCCCCTCACGAGAGAGGCTCACCAGCGGGTAACTACTAGCACCAACGCTGCTGATACGTTCAACAACCCATACAGACGACTGATGGTTGCGTGCCATGTACCGCGCACCCACGATCACGCCGGGCTCATGCTCCCGCACGGCATCGCCCCTGAACAGGCGTTTCAGCAGACCGACCGAGCTATCCTTGTGCATGGTATTTCTCCGGGATGTTGCGCTGCAGCCAAAGCTACGCACAACCCCTTAAATAAGTTTTAAACCTTGCTGATAGTGTAAGTATATTTTTGCAAAACACACACTATATTTTCTTTAGGTTGCGCGCACACACCCTATATATTGTTCCGCTTGACGCGGACGCCGGGCTGGTTTACCCCCTTTTTATACGTGATTTTCAGGGTGGGTTATGAGCGATCTGTTTGAAGTAACACAGACTAAATCAGACTATTCCGCAAAAGATATTGAGGTTCTTGAAGGGCTTGAACCTGTCCGGCAACGGCCCGGTATGTATATTGGCGGAACGGATGAGCGTGCGCTACACCATCTGGTGGCAGAAATTCTGGATAACTCGATGGATGAGGCGGTCGCGGGACACGCCAGTCGTATCATCGTCGCATTGAATGAAGACGGCTCGGTTTCCATTTCTGATAATGGTCGCGGCATCCCGACTGATCCGCATCCCAAATACCCTGAAAAATCAGCGCTGGAAGTGATCATGACCACGCTGCACTCGGGCGGCAAATTCAGTTCTGATGCCTATGCCACATCCGGCGGATTGCATGGCGTGGGTATTTCGGTGGTAAACGCGCTTAGTGAATGGATGACAGTTGAGGTTGCTCGCGACCGAAATCTCTGGCGTCAAGGTTATGCCCGCGGCAAGACGACAACTGCACTTGAAGATATGGGCCCGGTAAACAACCGGCGCGGCACGCAGGTCAGCTTCCTGCCGGATCACGAAATTTTTGGCACAAAAGCCAAGCTCAAACCGTCGCGCATTTACCGCATGGTGCGCTCAAAGGCATATCTTTATCGTGGTGTGGAAATCCGTTTCCGTTGCGCGCCTGAACTGATTGAAGCAGATGACGATACCCCCCAGGAAGCTACGCTGCACTTCCCCGGCGGCCTCTCGGACTTTTTGCAGGATACACTCAAAAAGCGCACATGCGTGACCCCGGAACCGTTCAGCGGTTTTGTGAAGTTCCCTGAAGACGCGGGCCGTGTTGAATGGGCTATCCACTGGCCTGAGTTTGGTGATGGCTTTTCCAACAGCTATTGTAACACGATCCCGACACCGCAGGGCGGCACGCATGAAAATGGAATGCGGAGTGCACTCCTGCGCGGCCTCAAGGCCTATGCAGAGCTCACCAATAACAAAAAAGCCACCCAGCTTACAGGGGATGATGTCTATGGTTGCTCATGCGCCATGTTGTCAGTTTTCATTCGCGATCCTCAGTTTCAGGGCCAGACGAAAGACAAGCTCTCGACTTCGGACGCTTTCCGCCTGACGGAAAACGCCATCCGTGACGCCTTTGACCACTGGCTAGGCGATCACCCTGACCGTGCCAACAACTTGCTGACCTGGGCGCTTGAGCGCCTTGAAGAACGCCTGCGCCGCAAGCAGGAACGTGAGATCAAACGCAAAACTGCTGTTGGTAAACGCAAATTGCGCCTGCCGGGCAAACTTACGGATTGCTCAAGCGAAAGTCCCGACGGGACGGAAATATACATCGTGGAAGGTGATTCGGCTGGTGGCTCCGCCAAACAGGCCCGGGACCGCAAGACACAGGCGGTGTTGCCAATACGGGGTAAAATCCTCAACGTGGCCTCTGCGACCCGCGATAAAATTGCTGCTAATAGCGAAATCCGCGATCTTATACAGGCGTTGGGCTGTGGCACACGTGACGGTTACGATAGCGCGGCATTGCGCTACGAAAAAGTCATCATCATGACCGATGCTGATGTCGATGGCGCCCATATCGCCACCCTTCTCATGACCTTCTTCTTTCAAGAAATGCCCGGCATGGTAAGGGATGGTCGGCTCTACCTCGCCATGCCGCCGCTGTACCGCATCGCACAAGGCGGCAAGGTGATCTATGCCCGTGACGATGCGCACAAGGACGAACTGATGGCGACCGAATTTTCCGGGCGAGGTAAGATTGAGATCAGCCGCTTCAAAGGCCTTGGAGAGATGCCGCCAGGCCAGTTGAAGGAAACCACGATGGCGACCAAAAACCGCACCCTGCTGCGCGTTACCCTACCAGCAGAATATGGCGAGCGAGCGGTTGTCAATCAACTGGTCGATGACCTGATGGGCAAAAAGCCGGAAAAACGTTTCGAATTCATCCGCGACAACGCCACCGAAGTCGCGGACCTCGACATTTAGGCGCGTCATAACGACGCAAGAGAGGCGTTGAATATATCTGAGGCATCAGAAAGCCATAACCAGGCGCTTATGCCAAATTTCCCGCCGTCGTATCCGCCCACATCAGATAAATTGTCATGAGACCACATGAGCCATGCAATGACTTTAAACCCACATCTGAAGTGCCCGACTGACCTCTGGTGTAGCCAAGTGTCACATAAAAGTGCCGGTAGAAGCATAATTGCATTAGCCTTTAAAGTCATTAAGCCGTATCCCGCATTGACATTGCGCCCTGCACACCTATGCTGCGCCTCAAATTTGTAGCGAATAAATTGAGAAGATGCGAATGGGTTTCGACCGCCTTGGACTGAGCGAACCGACAATGAAAGCCGTGAATGAGGCTGGCTATACTGAGCCAACTCCCATTCAGGCACAAGCAATCCCGCAGGTTTTAATGGGCCGTGACGTGTTGGGTATCGCCCAGACAGGCACGGGCAAGACCGCCTCCTTCACCCTGCCGATGATCGATATTCTATCGGAAGGCCGCTCCCGTGCCCGCATGCCGCGCTCCCTTATTCTGGAGCCCACACGCGAACTGGCCGCACAGGTTGCAGAAAACTTCGAAAAATACGGGAAAGAGCACAAGCTCACCATGGCTCTTCTGATCGGCGGTGTGAATTTTGCGGATCAGGAAAAACTGCTTGACCGTGGCGTGGACGTGCTGATTGCAACGCCTGGCCGCCTGCTGGACCATTTCCAGCGTGGAAAGCTTTTGCTGAATGGCATCGATATTCTTGTGATCGATGAAGCTGATCGTATGCTCGACATGGGTTTCATTCCCGATGTCGAGAAAATTTGCGAATGCATCACCAAAAAACACCAGACACTCTTTTTCTCAGCTACCATGCCGCCTCCGATCGAAAAACTGACCAAAAAGTTTCTTGACGACCCGAAATTTATCGAGGTCGAGCGCGCGTCTATGACCGCAACTACAATCGAGCAAAAACTGGTAATGGTTCCTCCGCGTGACAAACGTAAAGCGCTGAGGAAACTGATCAAAGACGAGCCGGTCAAAAACGGTATCATTTTCTGCAACCGTAAAGTAGACGTGAAGGAAGTATATAATTCCCTCGCCCGTCACGGTTTCAACGTGGGTCAGCTCCATGGCGACATGGAACAAAGCGAGCGCCTTGAAGTCCTGCGACAGTTTAAAGCAAATGAACTTCAGCTCCTCTGTGCGTCCGACGTCGCCGCACGCGGCCTTGACATCGCAGATGTCAGCCACGTGTTTAACTTTGATGTGCCAAGCCACGCAGAGGATTATGTGCATCGGATCGGTCGCACAGGTCGTGCCGGACGAAAAGGCAAAGCCTTCACAATTACGACCAGCGGTAAAGCTGACACCAAATTTGTCGATGCAATTGAAAAGATGCTCGGCGAAAAGTTGCCGCGTCAGGAAAAAATCAACCTTGAGCCACCTAAGCCTAAGGTCGCGGCAGACGACATGCCGAAAAAACCTTTTGTTGGCATGGGTCCCCACGTACCGGCTTTTCTTGCACGCCCGGTATCACTTAGTCGCAGCAAGTCCGACGAAACGTCCGCCTAAACAGGATATTCGGCAACCATTCGATTGAGCGGTTGCCGCCAGCCTGCCCTGCCCTAAATCATGCACAACGCACTTATCCGGGGAGGACGTACACCATGGCTGAATTTGACACCCTCATTCTTGATATCACCGACGGCTTGGCAACAATCAGTCTAAACAGGCCTGACCGCCTGAACGCGCTGTCAAACCAGCTTAAATCGGAGCTGCTTGAAGCGATAAGGCATATCGCTAACCCGGACAGCGGCGTTCGTGCCCTCCTGATCACCGGCGAGGGCCGCGCCTTTTGTTCCGGTGCTGACCTCGCGGAAGGTGGCATGAATGCGGACCGCGACATGGGTGCCAATCTCCTCGCCACCTATCACCCGATTCTTTTGGAGCTTGCCGCGCTTGAGATACCGGTTATTTCCGCAGTTAACGGTGTAGCTGCAGGCGCGGGTATGAGCATCGCCATTTCCGCTGATATCGTAATCGCCGCCCGTTCAGCCTATTTCCTGCAGGCTTTTGTCAATATCGGGCTTGTGCCGGATGCTGGCAGCACCTTTATTCTGCCGCGCCTGGTGGGCACCGCTCGTGCACGTGCCATGATGATGCTGGGGGAGCGCCTGCCCGCCGAAAAAGCACTTGAGTGGGGGCTTGTTTATGACGTCGTCGATGATGACAAACTAATGGAAACCGCATCGGCACTCGCCCGCAAGCTGGCCGGCGGCCCTACAATTGCACTCTCCGGCATACGTAAACTTATCGCCGACAGCCACGATAACAGCTACTCTGAGCAACTCACCGCCGAAGCTATGGCTCAGCGAAAAGCCGGGCGTACCAACGATTGTGTAGAGGGCGTTACGGCCTTCGTTCAGAAACGCGAAGCCAATTTCACCGGACGCTGAGTACCGCTTATAACTAATTTCAAATTAGGGGTCGCCAAATCGCCACTTTTCATTTCTATTCGGGGGCGTTACAAAGACATAATATGCATAAGAACATAACGGCAACAAAGGCTCTTTTCCGTGGTTAATCCGCTCGCGCTTGTTGGTCAGGTTTTTCTGGCTGCTCTGGCTGAAATCGGCCGTATGTCCCGCTTTGGGGGCTCGGCTATTGTCTCGATCGTCACACCGCCGATATATTGGCGGCATGTATTTCAGCAAATGTGGCTGATCGGCTATAACAGTCTTCCTGTGGTCGGCCTTACCGCCCTCTTCACCGGCGCAGCCCTTGCGCAGCAGATATATGTGGGCGGCAGTCGCTTCAACGCCTCATCGGTCGTGCCCGGCGTGGTGGTAATTGCCATCGTCAGGGAACTAGGGCCGGTGCTTGGTGGCCTGATGGTCGCAGGCCGCGTCTCCAGCGCGATGGCTGCTGAACTCGGAACCATGCGGGTGACTGAGCAAATCGACGCTCTTGTAACGCTTTCAACCGACCCCTTCAAATATCTGGTGGCGCCGCGCCTTGTTGCTGCGGTGCTGACGCTGCCACTATTGGTGCTTGTCGCGAATATAATCGGCGTCCTTGGCGGTTTCCTGATTGGCACGGAACGCCTTGACCTCAATCCCGCAACTTACCTGAAAGTCACTGTGGATTTTCTGGAACAAACAGATGTGGTCTCCTCTCTCGTCAAAGCCGCTGTCTTTGGCTTCTTTATCGCACTCATGGGAAGCTATTACGGTTACAAAAGCCGCGGCGGTGCGCAGGGCGTCGGCAAAGCCACGACAAATGCCGTCGTTTCCGCCTTTATCGCCATTCTACTCTCCAACCTCATTATCACCGTGATCGTGTTCGGAGGGAAAGGCTGATGAACAAAAAAACGATGATCAGGCTTGAAAACGTCCATAAAAGCTTCGGGCCCAAGCAGGTCTTAAAGGGTATCGACCTGTCCGTCGCCAAAGGCGAATCAATGGTGATAATCGGCGGCTCGGGCACAGGAAAGTCCGTTATGCTGAAGTGCATCCTTGGCCTGCTGACTCCGGAAAAAGGCAAGGTTTGGGTCAACGAAGAGGATGTCACACACCTTCGAGGCCGCGCGCGCAAGGGTGTCATGAGCAAATTTGGCATGCTGTTTCAGGGCGCGGCCCTGTTTGACAGCCTGCCCGTTTGGGAAAATGTCGCCTTCGGCTTGATACAGGGGCAAGGCATGAACAAAGCCGATGCCAGAGAAATTGCTATCGAGAAACTGCGCCGGGTCGGCTTGTCTCCGGACGTAGGCGAACTGTCGCCTGCTGAACTGTCAGGTGGCATGCAAAAGCGGGTTGGTCTTGCACGTGCTATCGCCAGCGAGCCTGAGATTATCTTCTTTGATGAACCCACAACCGGTCTTGACCCCATCATGGCAGACGTGATCAACGACCTGATTGTTGAATGTGTTCAGGACCTCGGTGCAACAACGCTGTCGATCACTCACGACATGGCGAGCGCCCGCAAGATCGCCGACCGCATCGCAATGCTCTACCACGGTGAGATTATCTGGGAAGGGTCCAAGGCCGACGTGGACAACTCTGGCAGTGAATATGTGGACCAGTTTATCCATGGCCGCGCGCAAGGCCCTATTGAAATGGAAATCCTAAAACTCTGATGGCCCGAGATTTATGGCAAAGAAACTGACATCCTATGTTTGCGCCTCCTGTGGTGCCGCCTACCGGCGCTGGCAGGGCAAGTGTGATGAGTGCGACGGCTGGAACACCATCGTCGAGGAAAAGGCCGCAGTCTCAGGCGCACCCAAGGGCTTATCGGGCAAAAAAGGCCGCTCGGTCAATTTTGTCTCGCTTGACACCCCGCTTGAAGAAGCGCCGCGCATCATGACAAGCATAGCAGAGTTTGACCGCGCGCTTGGCGGTGGCCTTGTGCCTGGCAGTGCCATCCTTATTGGCGGCGATCCGGGTATCGGCAAATCCACCATCCTCTTGCAGGCCATGGGTAAAATGGCGCTCAACGGCGAAGACTGCGTCTATATCTCTGGCGAGGAAGCAACGGCGCAAATCCAGATGCGCGCCAACCGGCTTGGGCTCAAAGGCGCACCGCTCAAGCTTGGTTGCGAAACCAGCCTGCGAGACATCCTGACGTCGCTTGACGAAGGCAAACCCCCGCGCGTGGTGGTGATAGACAGTATCCAAACCCTGTTTGCCGATCATGTAGAATCTGCGCCCGGTACCGTTAGTCAGGTGCGGGTGTGTGCCCATGAACTGATCAGCTTCGCCAAGCGCAAAGGTACTGTTGTTCTTCTCGTCGGCCATGTCACCAAAGACGGTCAGATAGCGGGGCCACGCGTTCTGGAACATATGGTAGACACCGTGCTGTATTTTGAGGGCGACCGCGGCCACCAGTTCCGCATTCTGCGTGCGGTAAAGAACCGCTTTGGTGGTACTGACGAAATTGGTGTTTTTGAGATGACGGGTGTCGGACTGAATGAAGTGAGCAATCCGTCTGCGCTGTTTCTCGCCGACCATAACTCTCGTGAGCCCGGCTCCGCAGTTTTCGCCGGCATCGAAGGCTCCCGCCCCGTGCTCGTTGAAATCCAGGCACTTGTAGCGCGGTCATCCGCCGCCAATCCGCGCCGCGCCGTGGTGGGCTGGGACAGCGGCCGCCTTGCCATGGTGCTTGCAGTTCTTGACGCCCGTGCGGGGCTTGGGCTTGCCGGATGCGATGTTTATCTCAATGTGGCAGGCGGGCTCAAGATAACCGAACCGGCAGCCGACCTCGCGGTCGCAGCAGCGCTTATTTCAAGCTTGTCGCAAACAGCACTGCCAGATGAGACTGTGGTGTTCGGTGAAATCAGCCTTTCAGGCGACGTGCGCAGTGTTTCGCAGACCGAAGCACGGCTAAAGGAATCCGCCAAGCTTGGCTTTTCCGGCGCACTAACACCCAAGGTGAAGAAAAATAGCGTAAAAGCGATCAAACAGCAGACGATCGCACGCGTCGGTGACCTTGTGGCCCAGTTTTTCCCACATGGGGTTGAATAATCGCGTTTTGCGGCGGAATGCCTTACAATGACCTGAACCCGTGCTTATATTTGCGCGAATAAGGAGAAACTGACTTGGATATGCAGGTAGATACCCTGACGGCTTTTGATGCCGCTGTATTGATCATCATTGGACTGTCGACCCTGTTTGCCTTTGGCCGTGGTTTTGCCACCGTAGCGCTGTCTTTTGGCGCTTGGGCCGGTGCGCTTCTCGCCACCGTTTTTGGTTTCGAATTCACAAAGGAATATGGCCGCGACCTCATTCAGCCGCCGGAACTTGCCGACCTGCTGACCCTTGCCGTCATCTTCTTTGTCACGCTCTTTATCCTCAAGCAACTGGCCGAATTTATCGGCGGCATGGTCAAGGATAGCCCGGTGGGCCTTCTTGACCGGTCACTTGGCGCCCTTTTTGGATTGTTGCGCGGCGTCGTCATCGTGTCGGTTATCTATCTTGGCTTCGACAAACTGTTTCCTTCCTCAAGCCAGCCCGACTGGATCAAGGAGGCGCGGACCCGCCCGCTTGTGGCGTGGTCGGCCGGTATGATTGAAGGTTTTGCATCGGAAGCCATGGGCAAAGCCCCCACCGATGTGGGAGACGATTATATGCAACGCGCCGCCGGTGCCGTGCAAAGCCAGTTCATCAACGAAAAGCTTGAGGAACAAGCCGCAAAATATATTGAGGATCAACGCGACCAACTTGATGAGCTTGTCGACGAGCTTGCGAAAGAAAAGAAGAAAAACGGTGGTAGTTGAGCAAGGGTCTTGTCTTTTTGCTGCAATATTTCTGTAATTCCTATTTATCCCTATGCAGCGGTCTTCTCAGGCGATATACGGGGCGTGCAACACACCAAAGCACCACGCCCAAGGCAGGAATGACGAATAGCCATGAAGCATCCTGAATTCACCACCAATCCCTTTGATGACGACAAGCTGCATGAAGAATGTGGCGTATTCGGCATCTTCGGCACCCCCGACGCAACCGCTCACTGTACACTCGGCCTGCACGCTCTGCAGCACCGGGGGCAAGAAGCCGCAGGAATAACCGCCTTCGACGGTGAAAACTTCGCCACCAAACGTGTGCTCGGCCATGTCGCCGATAACTTCACCAGCAAGGAAGTGATCGACAGCCTGCCCGGTTCCGCGGCCATTGGGCATACCCGATACTCCACGACCGGCGACACGATGCTGCGCAACTGCCAGCCGCTGTTTGCTGAGTTTTCGTCCGGCGGCTTTGCCGTCGCCCACAACGGTAACCTCACGAACGCAACGCACCTGAGGAAATCTCTCGTGCAGCGTGGCTCCATCTTCCAGTCCACATCGGATTCCGAGGTCATCATTCACCTAATTGCCATGAGCCGCTACCGCACGCTTATGGACCGCTTCATTGATGCCCTGCGCCAGATTGAAGGTGCCTATTCACTGGTATCGCTGACCAAGGAAGGCCTGATCGGCGTGCGTGATCCCATGGGCGTACGCCCCCTGGTACTGGGCAAACTGGATGATGCTTATATCATGTGCTCGGAGACCTGTGCGCTTGATATCATTGGTGCCGACTATGTGCGCGACATCGAGCCCGGCGAGCTTGTAATCATCACAAGCGACGGCATCAAAAGCCACAAACCCTTCCCCGAGGAGCATCCTCGCCCGTGTATTTTTGAGCATGTCTATTTCGCCCGCCCTGATAGCTACATGGATCATATGAGTGTCTATGAAGTCAGGAAGCGCATTGGTGCGGAGCTGGCGCAGGAAAACGGCGTGGACGCCGACCTTGTTATCCCGGTTCCCGACAGCGGCACGCCAGCCGCCATCGGCTACGCACAAGAATCAGGTATTCCGTTTGAACTCGGTATTATCCGCAACCACTATGTGGGCCGCACCTTCATTGAGCCAAGCGACCAGATTCGCCACTTTGGCGTGAAGCTGAAGCACAACGCCAACCGATGGCACATCGAAGGCAAACGCATTATCCTTGTAGACGACAGCATCGTGCGCGGCACGACGTCGATGAAAATCGTCAACATGATGCGCGAAGCGGGAGCGACCGAAGTACACATGCGTATCGCATCGCCGCCAACAGCACACAGCTGTTTCTACGGTGTGGATACGCCCGAGCGTAGCAAGCTTCTGGCCGCCCGTATGGATATTGAGGCCATGCGCCAGCATATCGGCGCAGATACCCTAGCCTTTCTCTCGATTGACGGGCTTTACCGCGCGGTCAACCTGCCAGACGGTCGAAACAATAAATGTCCGGCCTTCTGCGACGCCTGCTTTACGGGGGACTATCCCACCGTGCTGACGGATCAGTCCGAGACTGAGCGCAACGACAACCAACTCGATCTCATCGCATCCACAGGGGCTTGATCCATGAGTAAAATCCTTCAAGGCCGCCGGGCTCTTGTTACCGGCGCATCCCGCGGTATTGGCAAGGCTGTCGCTCTTGCCCTTGCTGATGCTGGCGCAGACATCATTGCTGTAGCGCGCACCCGCAGCCAGGGCGCCCTTGAAGAGCTTGATGATGAGATCGCCGCTAAAGGTCGGGCCTGTACGCTTGTCCCCATGGACCTGCGCGACTTCGACGCCATCGACCGCCTTGGCGGTGCGATCTATGAACGCTGGGGCAAACTAGATATTCTGGTCGGCAACGCTGGCATCCTTGGCCCGATCTCGCCCCTTGGGCACATCGGGGTCAAGGACTGGGCAGAGTTGATGGACATTAATGTCACCGCCAACTGGCGCCTGATCCGCTCCATGGACCCGCTTCTGAAGCAATCTGACGCAGGTCGGGCAATTTTCGTGACCTCTGGCGCTGCTGGCAAACACAAGCCCCACTGGGGTGGGTATGCCGTCACTAAGGCAGCCGTTGAGGAATTGGCGCTAACCTATTCCGCTGAAAGCAGAATTTCTAACGTGAAGGTGAACCTTGTTGATCCCGGTCCCATCGCCACCGACATGCGTACAAGGGCAGTACCGGGCGAAGACGCCAGCACCTTGCCAACACCATCCGACATTGCACCCTTGTTTGTAGAACTTGCCAGCCCCGATTGTGGCAAAGCTGGTGAACGGGTGAGTTTCTATGATTGGGCCGCTATAAAGCGGTCCTGATCAGAGTTTTGAGTAAGGACAATACATGACAAAGCACATTGCCCTCGTCAGCCTTGTTGTTGCCGATTATGATGAGGCCATTGAGTTTTACACAGAAAAACTCGGTTTCGAATTAGTTGAAGACAGCCCACGGCCTGGCAAACGCTGGGTTGTTGTAGCCCCCAAAGGGGATGCAGGCTGCAGGCTGCTATTGGCGAAGGCCAAGAATCCCGCCGAGCGTAAGGCCGTTGGCAAACAGACCGGCGGGCGGGTTTTCCTCTTCCTGGAGACCGACAATTTCGACCGGGATTATCAGGAATATCTAGCAGCTGGCGTAAAGGTTTCCCGCCCGAAAAAGGTCGAGGAATATGGCACTGTCGCTGTGTTTGAAGATCTCTACGGAAATTTGTGGGATCTCATCGAACGCAACCCCCAATAGCCTGTTCTCGGGCTCTGCTAGCTTATTTCAGCAGAGACAAGAGCTTATCGGCTGCGGCGGAGACGGTTATGTCACCTTGCTTAACCTTCTCCCTGAGGCTCGGCAATTCGGCCTTGACGGCATCGTCGTTATAAAAACGTTGCAGCAGGCGGTCACGCACCTGCGTATCCAGCCACGTCAGTCTCTGTTCGGTCCGGCGTGCTTTACGCTCACCGCTCTCGCTCATGATACGTGAGTGCTTCTCGACCTGTCCCCATAGCTCCGGCACGCCGTCACCCTTGAGACCCGAGCATGTCACCACAGGAGGGTGCCAACTTGGGCTGGCATCGGTGAGGATATGCAGCGCAGATTTGTACTCCCGTACCGCCTGCTTGAGTTTTTCTGCGAAGATATCCGCCTTGTTGATCGCCACCATGTCGGCAAGTTCAAGGATGCCCTTTTTTATGCCCTGAAGTTCGTCGCCCGCGCCGGGCAGCATCAGGACGAGGAAAAAGTCCACCATATCAGCGACCATGGTTTCCGACTGGCCGGTGCCAACAGTTTCAACCAGCACCACATCAAAGCCGGCGGCTTCCAGCACCATCATTGTTTCCCGCGTGGCACGGGCCACACCGCCCAGCACGCCAGCGCTGGGGCTTGGACGAATGAAGGCTTTTTCACACGCCGAAAGCTGTTCCATACGGGTTTTATCGCCGAGGATAGAGCCGCCTGTGCGGCCACTGGAAGGGTCTACGGCCAGTACGGCGACCCTGTTGCCCTCGTCCACCAGCCACATGCCAAGCTTTTCAATGAAAGTGGATTTGCCCACACCCGGCACGCCTGAAATACCCACCCGCTGCGCACCACCCGCATGGGGCAGCAGCTTGTGCAACAGTTGCTGTGCTTTCTGCTGATGCGCCGGGTTACGGCTTTCAATAAGCGTGATCGCGCGGCCGATCAACGCGCGGTTGCCTGCGCGCACGCCGTCATAGAGCTCATCAACGCCAGGCTGCTTCACCACTTGTGTCACAAAGCCCCCTATTCAGCGGCGTGCGCGTAACCAAGTCGCGCGTTCAACTTTTCAATCAATTCCCCGGCCGCATCAGCAATCACTGTGCCCGGCGGGAAAATAGCCTCCGCGCCCGCAGCGCGCAGCGCGTCATAGTCCTGCGGCGGGATCACACCGCCCGCGACAATCATGATGTCCTCACGGCCCAGCTTCTTGAGTTCAGCCTTAAGCTCCGGCACGAGCGTCAGGTGACCGGCGGCTAGCGACGACGCGCCGATTATGTGCACGTCATTCTCGACCGCCTGCCGCGCGGCTTCCGCCGGGGTCTGGAATAAGGGACCGATATCAACGTCAAAGCCCAGGTCAGCAAAGGCGGAGGCGATGACCTTCTGACCCCGATCATGGCCGTCCTGCCCCATCTTGGCGACAAGAATGCGCGGACGGCGGCCGTCGTTGGTTTCAAACGCGTCAACCAGCGCATGCACGCGCTTGACCGCCGGGTTGTTCTTGCCCACTTCTGCCTTGTACACGCCTGTCACAGCCCTGATCTCCGCCTTGTGACGCCCGTAAATCTTCTCCAGCGCGGTGGTGATCTCGCCCACCGTCGCTTTGGCACGCGCTGCGTCCACGGCAAGCGCAAGCAGGTTACCCTCTCCCGTTTCCGCCGCTTTCGTCAAGCCGTCAAGCTGCCGGGCGACCTCGCCACCATCGCGTGATGCCTTCAGTCGCCTGAGTTTTTCAAGCTGGGCGGCGCGCACGGCGCTATTGTCCACCTTGAGGACATCAACCTCTTCTGTCTCATCAAGCTGGTATTTGTTCACGCCCACAACTGTCTGGCGGCCACTATCGATGCGCGCCTGTGTGCGCGCAGCGGCGTCCTCGATGCGAAGTTTCGGAATGCCTGCCTCGATTGCCTTGGCCATGCCGCCTTCGCGCTCGACTTCTTCAATATGGCCCCAAGCCTTTGCAGCGAGGTCGGCTGTCAGTCTTTCCACATAGTAACTGCCGCCCCATGGGTCGATCAGCTTGTTGGTCCCGGTCTCCTGCTGGATAAACAGTTGGGTATTGCGGGCAATACGCGCCGAAAAATCGGTCGGCAATGCCAGCGCCTCATCCAGCGCATTGGTGTGCAGGCTTTGTGTATGGCCGTGCGCAGCCGCCATCGCCTCAATACAAGTACGGCCAACGTTGTTGAACACATCCTGCGCGGTCAGCGACCAGCCCGATGTCTGGCAGTGTGTGCGCAAGGATAGCGATTTTGGGTTCTTCGGCTCAAATTGCTTCACAAGTTTGGCCCATAGCATGCGCGCCGCCCGCATCTTGGCGACTTCCATGAAATAATTCATGCCGATGGCCCAGAAGAAGCTGAGGCGCGGGGCAAAGGCGTCCACGCTCATGCCTGCGGCAATGCCCGAACGGATATATTCCACCCCATCCGCCAGCGTGTATGCCAGCTCAAGGTCCGCCGTCGCGCCCGCTTCCTGCATATGATAACCGGAAATGGAGATCGAGTTGAACTTGGGCATATTCGACGACGTATAAGCAAAAATGTCGGAGATGATGCGCATCGACGGCGTGGGCGGGAAGATATAGGTGTTCCGCACCATGAATTCCTTGAGAATATCATTCTGGATCGTGCCAGCGAGCTTGTCCGGGCTGACGCCCTGCTCCTCAGCGGCGACAATATAAAGCGCCAGAATCGGCAACACAGCACCGTTCATGGTCATTGAGACCGACATCTGATCAAGCGGGATACCGTCAAACAGCGTGCGCATGTCATAGATGCTGTCGATCGCCACACCGGCCATGCCCACGTCGCCGGTCACGCGCGGGTGGTCGCTGTCATAGCCGCGGTGAGTCGCAAGGTCAAACGCGACGGACAAACCCTTTTGCCCTGCCGCAAGGTTGCGACGGTAAAAGGCGTTGCTGTCCTCAGCGGTGGAGAAACCGGCATATTGCCGCACGGTCCAGGGCCGCTGCACATACATGGTGGGGTACGGCCCCCTGAGGAAGGGGGCAATGCCGGGGCGGGTGTCAAGGAAATCAAGGTCGGCCACATCGTCCGGCCCGTAATGACCTTTGATCTGGATGCCTTCCGGTGTCAGGCGGCCCTCAGACGCTTCTATCTGCCCGGATTCAATGGCCTGAAAGGGTATTTTGGTAAAATCGGGGTTCCGGCTCATCTGTCGCCTCCCATCAAGCTATAGGCTCGGGCGAGTGTGTCGAGCACATCTGCCCCCATATAGATAAATTCGTCCACGCCTGCCGCCGTCAAGGTATCCTCGGCGCGGCCGGCAAGGTATATATGATCCGCACCCGCCGCTTTCAGCATTTCAGCGGCCTTGAGGCCCAGTGTCTCATACTGGCTGTCTGTGCCGCAGATCACCACAAAGCGCGCGCCGCTGTCGCTGAAGGCTGCCTTGAGCATTGCCACGTCATCGAAACCACCGCTGGTGACAGCTTCAATACCACCGGCCTCAAAAAAGCTTTTGGCAAAGGTGGCACGGGCGGTGAAATCGGCCACACTGCCAAGCCCCCCGATAAACACCTGCGGGCGCTTGCCTGAGGCTGCCAGCATGGCGTCGGAACGCGCACGCAGTGCCTCAAAACCTTCCGCCAAACGGTGGAACGGCACCGGGGTGATTTCTTCTCCTGCGGCAGGAACATCCATGGGTATCGCCGGCGTCTCGCCAACATTTATCAGTGGCTTTTCATGGATATCCGGAAACTCGGAAACCCCGGTAATGGCATCTTTGCGCTTGGCGATATTGACCTTGCGCTCCGCCCATGCACCGGCCACCATATTCTGGATGAAGCCGGAGCGCAGCCCCGAAACCATGCCACCATGTTTCTCGATATTTTGAAATAATTCCCATGCCTTATCACAAAATTCTGATGTAAGACTTTCAATAGAGAAAGCTCCCGCTGCCGGGTCCTGAGGGCCGGTAAGGCCACTTTCTTCCTGCAGCATGATCTGGATGTTCCGGGCAATACGACGTGCGGACCGACCACTCAGGCCCAGCATGGTATCGTGCGGCAACACACTAACCGCCGATGCACCACCGACGCCTGCAGCAAAGGTGGCCGCCGTGCCGCGCAGGATATTCACCCACGGGTCGTTGATGGTCATCATACGCAGGCTGGTCACGGCATGCAGACAGCCATGGTATTTTTCGCCAAAAGCATCGTAGACCTGTGCCAGCAGGCGGCCCGCCGCGCGAAACTTTGCCATCCCCAAGAAGATGTCAGCGTCGGCTGCCAGCACAGGTTCAATGTCTGCGCCCTGCCCATCTGTCGCGCGTATATAGGCTGCAACGGTGGCCAGCATGCACGCCAGCTCCTGCGCCTCAGTGGCACCCGCATTATGATAGACACTCGCGTCAGCGCGGATGGCCCTGACATTCTGCCAGCCTTCCGGCTTGCTGGCGGCAACGCCTGCCATCCTGGCCAGTGCATCCTCAGCGCTTTCCTTCAGGCGACCGGTCTGCGACAGGGTGCCAAGCGGGTCACAACCCAAGTTGCCGTGGAACTCGTCCGCCTCCGCCGCCGGATAGTCTCGTAGAACCGACAGCATCTCATGGCTAGCAGCCTCATACTCTTCACCAGGGATAAGGTAAAAGCGCGCCATGTTGAGGTACACACCATCAAGCGCGCGCCTGAGGTCTGCTATCTTCACGCCCGGCGCATGCCCAGCCTCTACACGGATGGCAAGCGCTTCCACACCGCGCTCGAGATCTTCCAGCATCTCCGCGTTCATCGCTGCAGGGTCAGGGTTCCAGTGTGGAGATGTGATGGTCCAGCCACCCGCGCGCGCACTGGCTTGCGGCGCGATGCGTGCGTTGTCTTTGGTGTAAAGCGCGTTGATCTCAATACCGTCATAGGAACGGCTTTTCATCACCTTGTCGAACGGTTTGCCGCCCAGTGTCTTGTCCACCAGCGCCCGCCATGCGTCGTCGCTGGCGGCGTCAAACCCGTTTGCCAGTTTCAAGCTATCATCCGCCATACTCAGCCCTTCCCTTACTCTCAGACCGCGCTGACGAGCCGAATGGTCGCCAGCACCAGAAATACACCAAAGGCGATGCTCAGCGCCCGTTTGGGCAGCCGGTGCGCCACTTTAGCACCAACCGGTGCCATAATCACGGCGGCAATCGCCACCACTGCGGCCGACGGCAGATGAATAAATCCCGCCATGCCATCCGGCAACCCTTCCACACCCCAGCCACCAATCAGGTAGCCGAAGCCCGCCGCTACACTGATCACAAGGCCAATGAGCGACGCTGTACCCACGGCGCGGTATATCACCACACCGTATAGCGTCATATAAGGTACCGAAAAACTGCCACCACCGATGCCCATCACCGCAGAGAAAAAGCCAATCAGCCCCGGCCCGATAAAGCGCCAGACCCCACCCGGCAAGGCGTCTCCCAGCTTCCACCGCTCCAGCGGCAGCAGCATCTTGGCCGCAAGGAACGCGGCAAGAGTGGCAAAGAAATATACCAGTTCGGCAGTTTTCAACGTTTTGGCAAAAAAGCTGCCCGCGACCGCGCCTATAGCGATGACCCAGACCCAGTCTTTGACAATCGACCAGTCTACCCCACCCTTCCGGTGGTGAGCGTAAACTGATGACAGGTTGGTGGCGATAATGATGGTGAGCGAGGTGGCGATCGCAACATGCATGCGCCACTCATGCGGCACGCCAATTTCACCATAGACAAGGAAAAGCGCGGGGATGGTGACAATGCCGCCACCAATACCCAGAAGGCCAGCCAGAAAACCGGCAACAAGCCCGGCGCCCAAAAGCGGCAAGCTGTAGAGCAATATCTCCGGCACGCGACCTTCCCTCCCTTCGTAACGTCATGGCAGCCTTATCTATTTTGTGCAGCGCCACAACATGCGCCGCACTTTACTGCAGTGCAACAAAATCGCAAGAGGGGAATGCAGGTGCTCGCGACGACCCAACAAAAAAACCACTGCACCCGTATGGATACAGCGGTTTCTTTATGGTCGGGAAGACAGGATTTGAACCTGCGACCCCCACACCCCCAGTGTGATGCGCTACCAGGCTGCGCTACTTCCCGAAAAGTATATTTGCTACCGGGGTATTGGGTGGCGCGGACTATAGCCAAGGGAATTCACCCGCGCAACCAGCTTTTTTCCAAAAATCAGCCGTGTGCCGCTCAGCCCTCACGCGCTACAGTCTGCCAAGCCTGAAAGGCCGTGCGCACGGGGTGACGCTGGCGCACATCGGCGCTCAGGTAGCGGTTAAGCGCGGCGGTTAACAGCTTGGCAGTTTCCGCGTTTACCAGCGCCACAAGCGCCTCGCTGGCGCGCAACATCTTCAACCGGTGCACGGCGAAGATATAATCCCCTTCGTCCATGTTGGTGAGCTTTGTACGCTCGGCCGCGAAGAAGGCCGCTGTATCGGTCACAAACCAGCGCTCGTCAAGGTCAGTGGCCAAGTCGCCTGCGTTGCGCCCCACAAAAGCGGCCATCTGCATCAGGGCCGACTGCCACAGCGCTGGGTCCTTGCTTGCATGGTGGTGAACTGACTCGGCGAAGGTGATGGCGTGGGTAAAATCAAGCCAGCCAATATTTTGTGCGATGGGCTGTGCGGTGCGATGCTGGCGCGCGGTGTCAAAACGCAGCATGTTGATGGCGCTGGCGGCCAGCAGCGCCTGCCACATATCCTGTGCATTTGCACTTGAAGCTGAGGTCAGAGCCATCACCTGCCGCACCGACTGGCCCGAAAGGCACGTCGGTGTCGGCGCGGGTACCGTGCCGGGCGCCAACACAATATAGTCGGCAAAGGCCCTGAATTCGGGGATCAGGTCCTCCCGCGCGGCATAACACAGGTACCGCGCGAGCTGCAGTGCGAGCGGTTCCGCCACCTCTTCACCCAGCCGCGCGATAAGTTCTTCGGCCTTCATCAGGTATATGGCCGGATGACCGAACCCGGCATAATGCGCCATGATAACCTGCATGAACACCGGGGCCACGGCATCAAACCCAAGCCCCTCTGCAAACGCACCGCGTACATAAGCGTTGGCCTCCGCCTCCTTCATGTCTTCAAGCGCTGCCGTGCAGGCTTTTGCGTTCCAGCGTTTTGTGGAGGGCGCAAAAGCTTTCCCTGCGTCCATCAGGATATCCCACGAGATATGGCCGATGGCCTCCAGTAGCGCGGTGCGCCGCGTGCCTTCATTCAAACCGTCCGACAGTGCGAGCCAGTCGGCGAGGCCCGCAAAGGCATGGCCAAAACCACGCTCAAACTTGCCGAGGCTGAAGACGATGACATGGCGAATGACGGGCTCTGTTCCCTCGCCTGCCGCTTCAAGACGGGCAAGTGACCGGGCGATACGCTCATAGTCATGTTCCAGCACGGCCTCATCAAGTTCGTCATAGGCTTTGGTGCGGCGAACAGACAAAGGCACGGGGGTCAGGTCTATCAGGATATCACCCCGCACACGCGCAACCGGGTAGGTTTTCACGGCGTCGCGGCCCTGTGTGGCCTCGCCCGACTTCAGGTCAAAGGTCCAGCCATGCCAGTTGCAGGCAAGCTGGCAGCCCTTCTTGAGACTGCCTTCACTGAGCGGATAGCCCTCATGCGGGCAGCGGTTATTGATGGCAAAGAGACCGCCTTCGGTTTCAAAAAGTGCGATCTGCCGCCCCTCAACCTTCAGGACAGCACGCCCCTTTGCCGCCAGTTCCGGCACAGGCCCCAAATTGACAAGATTTTTGCCACATTGATCTTGCGTGTTTTGATCGGTGCCCATGGTTCTTCTCCTCGCTTTTGCATCTCGGACCGGATCTCGCTGTATTCAATCCACATTAATTCGCGGTTCATCGCCGCCTCCTATTTTATAAAGTTTTTACTTTAATAATTCACATATAGGACAACGCTTGATTTACGCAAGGTTTTTATTTAGAAAAAGAAAGATACAATTAAAGCAACAGTCCGAGGACCCATGGCAACCACCCGCGAAACCATTTTGACCGAGTTGAAGCGCCGCGGCGATGCGCGTGCCGACGAGCTGGCAAAAACGCTTGACCTGACGCCGATGGCGGTCAGGCAGCATCTTTATCAGCTTCAGGATGAAGGTGCGGTTGCCTGCTGTGTGACCCCTACGCCTTCAGGCCGTGGACGCCCGGCAAAACATTGGGAGCTAACGGAAAAGGCCGATGTCTATTTCCCTGATGCGCACCGGGAATTGTCCCTTGACCTGATTGAAAGCATCAAGGCGGTCATGGGCGATGAGGCGCTGGATAAACTTGTCAGCCACCGAACGATCAAACAGGGAGAACGCTATCGCGCTGCATTCGAGGGCACCGGCAACAGCCTTAGGGACAAGTTGGACGTGATTGCGAAAGAACGCACGCGCGAGGGGTATATGGCGGAAGTTCAGGAGGCCGACAATGGCGACTTGCTGCTGCTGGAGAACCACTGCCCGGTATGCGAAGCGGCCAAGGTGTGTTCAGGCCTTTGCAGCAAGGAGCTGAAGCTGTTTCAGGATCTGGTCAAAAATGAAGCGACCGTCGAACGCGAAGAACACATGCTCAAAGGCGCTCGGCGCTGTGCCTACAGGGTGCATGCGAAAGGCAGTCGTGATTAGTCCAGCTTTGCGCGGATTGCCTTGAGGTCACGCAAAAGGTCCTTGAGCGCAGCAGCATCATGCTCCGCGCCTTCTTTCTCTTCCACAACAGTGTCGGATATTTCCTCAGCCGCGGTTTCAACTGCGTCGGGAGCATCCGTTTCATCGTCAAGTCCCAGCGCCTGTGCCACTGTCGCTCTCAGTCCCTGCGCCTTGAAAAGCTTTTGCACGCCCTTGATGGTGTATCCGTCGGCATGCAGCAGCGCCTTGATAGCGCGCAAAAGCGTCACGTCATCAGGGCGGTAGTAGCGGCGATTGCCGCCACGCTTGAGTGGTTTTATCTGGGAAAACTTGCTTTCCCAGAACCTGAGCACATGTTGTGGCAAATCAAGTTCGTCCGCCACTTCGGAAATGGTCCGAAACGCTTCGCGACCCTTTTCGCCGCGCGGCCTGTCACGGCCGTCGTCTGCTGGCATGTTCACGCGGATATCTCCGTTCAGGTCAAGCGTTAATACGGTCTTTCATGACCTGGCTTGGACGGAAGACAAGAACGCGACGAGGCTCGATCGGCACTTCTTCGCCCGTTTTGGGGTTGCGCCCCATGCGACCGTTTTTCTGGCGTACAAGGAAACTGCCGAATGACGAAATCTTCACATTGTCACCGTCAACAAGGCGATCGGAAATCTCTTCGAGAACAGCCTCGACAAGGTCAGCAGATTCGTTCCTGGATAAGCCGACTTCTTCATAGACCGCTTCTGTCAGGTCTGCCCGAGTAAGTGTCGTGTCGCTCATGTCTGCCTCCGCTGAATGAAGGGACGTCACTGCGTCCTGAAAAAAAGCTAAAGCATGCCCGGCGCACTGTCAATCTTACAGCACGTTTTTAACGTGTAATTAGAAGGGTTTATGGCACAGTTTTGACACATTGTGGGACAAAATGGCGGCCAAAGTGACTTTCCGGCACCATTTTACCCTCTTCAGGCGGCGCCCGCCTCTTCATCAGTGGTGCTTTCTGGCTCCGAGATTCGGCCAAGATCCTCGCTGATCAGACGAATCAGGTCATTTTGCGCCATATCAATCGCAGACGTGACCGCAGAGGCAAACCCGTGAGCGTTGGCACCACCATGGCTTTTCATAACCAAGCCATTCAGGCCTAGGAAAACACCACCATTATGGTTGTTCGGGTCCAGGTGGTCCCTTAAAGACCTCAGGCCATGGCGGGACAGGAGATAACCAAGCTTGGTGGACATAGACGACCGAAACGCCCGGCCAAGAAGCTCCTGCATCAACCGCGCTGTGCCTTCCGCCATCTTGAGCGCCACATTACCGGTGAAACCGTCGGTCACAACAACATCGACGGCCCCTGCTCCAATATCGTTGCCCTCAACATAACCGGTAAAGTCCAGCGGCAGGTGCTCTGACGCGCGCAGCACGTCCGCCGCTGCTTTGATACTGTCTTTGCCCTTGAGTTCCTCAGTACCAACATTGAGCAGCGCCACTGTCGGGTTGGAAAGCCCCAAGACCGTGCGAACATAAGCAGCCCCCATAATGGCAAACTGCACAAGGTTGCCTGAATCGCATTCCACGTTCGCGCCAAGGTCGAGCATCACACTCTCGCCCCGCAAGGTCGGCAACGGTGAAATCAGCGCAGGCCGGTCGATCCCCGGCATGGTGCGCAGGATAAATTTGGCAAGCGCCATCAACGCCCCGGTATTACCGGCGGAAATAGCCACATCGGCCGTGCCGTCCTTGACCGCCTGCACAGCAAGCCCCATGGATGACTGGCGCCCGCGTCTGAGCGCCTGCGATGGTTTCATGTCACTGGAGACGACCTCGTCGGTGTGAAATACCTCGCTAGCCTTCGCAAGTTCCGGATGCGCATCAAGAAGCGGTGTGATTTTTGCCTCGTCCCCGTATACATGGAACCGTGTTCCCGGGAAAAGTCTACGCGCCTGTGCAATGCCTTCTATGACCATGCCAGGTGCATGGTCCCCCCCCATGGCATCAACGGCAATGGTAATTTCTCTTGCCACGAATAATTATCCAATCTCAAACGTTGGCGTGCCTTTATATTATATATGCCCCGGCACAAGCCCTCAACCCACGTACCAGGGAACCTTTACGGGGCTGACCATAACGAATTTAATCGCTACTTCAAGATTCCTTGCGCAGCTTCTCAAGCGCAGCGAACGGATTAGGTCTCTTCATTTCTGGCGCATTTACCGAAATATCTTTTTTGTTATCGACACTTAGCTCTGCACCTTCAACGCGTGGATAAGGGTCCATGTTGATAGAAACCGTTTGCGCAATAATCTCTCCAAGCGGGATATTATCGCCTTCCAGCGCGTCATATTCCGGCGCATCAGGGTCGAGATAAACCTCTTCCTCATCCATGCGGTCTGCCATCTCGGGCTCTACCAGCATCAGGGTGAAGTCTGTTTTGATGCTCTCCGCTACCGGATCAAGCGTCACGATGCAGCGCTGTGTCAATACGGCTTCCAGGGTACCCGCGATCTCAATCCCTGCTTCTGCACCTTTGTCTTTGACCTCGACGTCAGCCTCAAGTCGGCTGAAATCAACCAGGTCAAATCGCCCTGCCAATGCTTTGCATTCTTCCTCACTTGCCCTCAGGCGATAGCGACGCCCTTCGCGATCGACCTCGGAAACCGCCAGAGAGAATGTCAACGAAATATCTTTACTCATTGTCTGTTCCTTTGGACTGTTCGGCAATGGAAGCTTCCCCCCTTGGGTCCGGATGAGGGAATTCAAACTCAAGAGCCTCGATCTGTGCAGTGCTGCAGGTAGCAAGTGCTTCCCGCGCCGTTATCATATAAGCAGCCATATCGGGCGCTTTTGCGGCATTTTCAACCTTGTACAGATTACGCGCAACCGCTTCGGTCAGGTTTTCCTGCGCATCGTCCGATTCCACCGCAGCCGCGTATGCCTTCAGGCGGCCGAACCAGGCCACGCCCATTTTTTTGACTTCTCGACCGATGCCCATGTCCCCAACACCCATCTCACGCAACGACCGATCCATATCCGCTACCATGGCTTCCTGAAGCTGGCGGCGTAGTTTTGCGGTTGCATCACCGTCTGTCGCCAGCCGGTTCTGCAGCAGGAACATATGAATAAGGATCATGTCGAACCGGCCATCAAGCGTATCGGCCACGTCAAAGGTCGTATAAAATTCTGGCTGGCGAGCCTGCGCTACCAGTTTGCCATATAGCCCATAGGCCCTTTTTTTACTTCTGAAACCGGGAAACAGACGCTCAAGCATGCGCTTTCCTCCAAATCGCCGCATTCCGCCAATAGGCAAATACGGGCATAAGATATGCTTAATTTGCCGTCGCTCTAACACGGAGCCTTGCACCATGCAATGCTGGCGGCTATTAAGGCATCTGGAAGAGTTGATCCGCAATTGTCGGAAAGTAGGTTCACACGATGATAACTCAGTTAAAAAACCGCACAATCAAGCCAGTTATTCTTTGCCTTGTAGCCGGCCTCGCGCTCTCCGCGTGTGGCAATACGCGCATGGTTCGCGGGTATGTATTTGACAAACAGCTGGCGGATGCGATCCAGCCCGGCGTTGATAACCGCCAATCGGTAGAATCAACGCTTGGTACCCCTACCGTGAAAACATCGTTCAACGACAATAAATGGTATTATGTCTCCACCACCGTTCGGGTGCGCCCGGTATTCTGGCCTGACCCCAAGGAACACCGGGTCATGGCGGTTGCTTTCAACGATGCCGGTGTCGTCAGTGACGTCCAGAATTTCGACATGTCTGCCATGCGCGACGTCAACCCGGTAGGCGATAAGACACCAACCCGGGGCCGTGACCTGAACTTTTTCCAACAGATATTCGGTAACGTAGGCCGCTTCTCAGGCGCTGCGCCTGTGGGTTCCGGCGAGACACGCGGACCAAACGGTTAAACGTGTCAATTGATTACCAGACAAAGTAAAAGCCCCGGCAAAACCGGGGCTTTTCTTTTTGGGACATGACGCTGTGTTTAATGCGCTAGCATCGCGAGCAACAGCAAGGCCACGATATTAGTGATCTTGATCATCGGGTTTACCGCTGGGCCCGCCGTATCCTTATACGGGTCCCCCACAGTGTCGCCTGTCACCGCAGCTTTATGAGCTTCTGAGCCCTTGCCGCCGTGGTTGCCGTCTTCGATGTATTTTTTGGCGTTATCCCACGCGCCGCCCCCTGCGGTCATGGAAAGCGCGACGAAAAGCCCGCCAACGATCACGCCAAGCAGTAGCGCACCAAGCGCCGCAAAGGCAGCCGCCTGCCCCGCAATTGCTTCAATGACGAAATAGGTCACAATCGGCGCAGCCACCGGCAGGAGGCTTGGCACAATCATTTCCTTGATCGCTGTTTTGGTCAGCAGGTCAACCGAACGGGCATAATCCGGCTTTGAAGTGCCTGCCATGATGCCAGGATTGTCACGGAACTGTGCCCGCACTTCCTCGACCACCTGGCCACCCGCACGGCCCACAGCCGTCATACCCATCGCCCCAAAGAGATACGGCAGGAGCGCGCCTATAAACAACCCGACAACCACATAAGGGTTGGAAAGACTGA
>NZ_JBLXGZ010000002.1:0-222667 GCF_048260245.1 Kordiimonas sp.
AGCTGCGCCAGATCCTCGATCGAGTAGATATCATGGTGCGGCGGCGGGGAGATAAGCGTCACACCCGGCGTGGAATGGCGCAACTTCGCGATCATCTCTGTCACCTTGAAGCCGGGAAGCTGGCCACCTTCACCAGGCTTGGCACCTTGGGCAACCTTGATTTCCAGCTCTTCGCAGGCGTTCAGGTATTCTGCCGTCACGCCAAAGCGGCCGGACGCCACCTGCTTGATCGGGCTGTTGGCGTTGTCGCCGTTCTCATAGGGCTTGTAGCGTTTTTTGTCTTCGCCACCCTCACCCGAGACCGACTTCGCACCAATGCGGTTCATGGCAATCGCCAGTGTTTCATGCGCTTCAACCGACAGCGCACCCAACGACATGCCCGGCGTGATGAAACGTTTACGGATCTGGGTGATCGATTCCACCTCATCAATCGGCTTGCCTTTTTCAGGGCGACGAAAATCCATCAAGTCACGCAGGTTCACCGGGGGCAGGTTATGCAAACCCCGCGAATAGGTGAGGTACTTGGCATAGTTGTCTTGGCCAACTGCAGTTTGCAACAGGTGGATAAGCTGGCCGTCATGGGCATGCACTTCGCCGCCACGGCGGTAGCGATAGAGGCCGCCAATGGGCAATACCAGAGCATCCTCATCAAAGGCTTTCGCGTGTTGTTCCAATACTTTTTTCTGGATACCCGACAGCCCGATACCGGAAATTTTCGTCGGCATCCCTGGGAAAAACTCAGCCACGAGCGAACGAGAGAGGCCCAGCGCCTCGAAGTTATTGCCCCCACGGTAGGACGAGACCACCGATATGCCCATTTTCGACAGGATCTTGAGCAGCCCCTGATCAATGGCTTCGCTGGCGCGCCAGATAGCATCGTTGAGCGTCATGTCGCCAAAGAGCCCCTTGGCATGGCGGTCTGCAATGGTATCCTGTGCCAGATAAGCGTTTACAGTCGTGGCACCCGCACCGATGAGCACGGCAAAATAATGCGGGTCGAGACATTCCCCCGCACGCACATTGAGGCTGGTGAAGGTTCTGAGCCCCTCATTGAGCAGGTGTGTGTGCAAGCCACCCGTTGCCAGAATCATCGGCACCGGCGCACGCTCCTCGCTGATATTTTCGTCTGATAGGAACAAATGCCCGCGACCGGCACGCACTGCATCTTCAGCTTCGCGCCGGATACGGTCGATTGCCTCACGCAGGGCGGTTTTGCCCGCCTTGACTTCAAAGGTACAGTCAATCACCTGTGCCGAGTCGCCAAAATGCTTGATCAGGATATCCCATTCACGGCTTGAGATCACCGGACTGTCGAGCACGATGGCCCCAGCCTGCGTGTGGCCGCTATCGAGCACGTTGGCAAAGTTGCCAAAACGTGTCTTGAGGCTCATCACCCTGTGTTCGCGCAGACTGTCAATCGGCGGATTTGTCACCTGGCTGAAATTCTGGCGGAAATAATGCGACAGATTACGATACTTGGACGATAAAACAGCAAGCGGTGTGTCGTCGCCCATGGAGCCAATGGCTTCCTTGGCTGTCGTTACCTGCGGATGAAGGATAAGCTCAAGGTCTTCATGGCTGAGACCGGCCGCGATTTGCCTGCGCTTGAGGTCATCGCCGGTGAAAGCCGCGCCTTCGGGTCCCCGGAAATCCGGCAATTCGTCGATGCCCTGAATGTCCTGAACCCAATCCTCAAACGGCTGACTGGCCGCCAGTTTGTCCTTAATCTCGCGGTCATGGTAGAAATGACCCTCCTTGAGATCGAGCGCAATCATCTGCCCAGGGCCCAGGCGGCCCTTTTCGCGCACGTCTTCCTCGTCGACGATCACCATGCCGGTTTCGGAGCCAACCACCAGGAAGCCATCGTTGGTCACCGTAAACCGCATGGGGCGAAGTCCGTTACGGTCCAGCCCGGCGACAACCCAACGGCCGTCTGTGGCTGCCAGCGCAGCCGGACCGTCCCATGGCTCCATCACCGAATTAGTGTAGGCATACATGGCGCGGTGAGCCTCAGGCATGCTGGTTTTATTGGTCCAGGCTTCAGGCACCAGCATGGTTTTCACCATGGGCGCCGACCGGCCCGCACGCACCATGACCTCAAACACAGCATCAAGGGCCGCGCTGTCACTGGCACCTTTTGGCACCACAGGCTTGATATCTTCGGAATTTTCACCAAACGCTATTGACGCCATGCGGATCTGGTGACTGCGCATCCAGTTCACATTGCCGCGGATGGTGTTGATCTCGCCGTTGTGCGCCAGCATGCGGAAGGGCTGCGCCAGCCACCACTGTGGGAACGTGTTTGTCGAATAGCGCTGGTGGTACACCGCAAAGCTGGAGACAAAACGCTCATCCTCAAGATCAGGATAAAAGGTAGAAAGTTGTTCGGCCAGAAACAGGCCTTTATAAATGACCGACCGGCATGACAGCGAACAGATATAGAAGTCACCCACCTGTGCCTTGATAACCGCAGCTTCAATGCGGCGGCGCACAAGGTAAAGTTCGCGTTCGAACGTCTCTTCATCAACTCCCTTGGAGTTGGCGATCATGATCTGTTCAATCTCGGGCCGGGTGCTTTCGGCTTTTTCGCCAATCACATCAATGTCCACCGGCACCTGACGCCAACCATAGATGGTGTAGCCAAACGCGAGGATTTCTTTTTCCACGATGGTACGGCAGGTTTCCTGCGCCGACAGGTCAACCCGCGGCAGGAAAACCATACCGACCGCCAGACGTCCTTCCGCAGGCACATGGCCCGTGGCCCGCACGTGTTCCTTGAAAAACGCCTGCGGGATCTCGACGTGAATACCCGCGCCGTCACCGGTTTTACCGTCTGCGTCTACCGCGCCCCGGTGCCAGATGGCCTTTAGCGCCTCGATCCCCATAAGCACCACACGGCGCGAGGGTTTGCCGTCCATAGCCGCCACAAGGCCAACACCACAAGACGAATGCTCATCTACCGGATCGTACAGCCCAACAGGGCCCGGAACATGCTCGTTATAAGTCTGCATCATCTTTTGTCCCCTTATGCCGCGACACTTGCGCGAGCGCGCAGGAATTGTTTGATCTGGGCCGCAGCGTCGCGGCCGTCACGAATAGCCCACACCACAAGCGAGGCACCGCGCACGATATCACCGGCAGCAAACACCCCGTCGAGGTTGGTCATCATGGTTGAGTGGTTCACCGTCACCGTGCCCCAGCGCGTAACGCGCAGTTCCGGCGCACCAAAAAGCGCGGGCAGGTCTTCGGGCTCAAACCCGAGCGCCATCACGGCAAGGTCACAGTCCAGGGTGAAGGACGATTCCGGTACCGGCTCAGGCGCTTGCCGACCGGTGGCATCAGGCGCGCCCAGGCGCATTTCATAGGCGCGCACCGCTTCAACATCCTTGACGCCCAGAAATGCCTCAGGGCCAGAGAGCCAAACAAATTCAACGCCTTCTTCCTCGGCATTTTGTACCTCACGCACCGACCCCGGCATGTTGGCCCGGTCCCTGCGGTAAAGGCATTTGACCGACTTGGCACCCTGCCGTACAGCCGTTCGCACGCAGTCCATCGCGGTATCACCGCCACCAATGACGACGACGTTTTTGCCGTTGGCATCCAGCGCGCCGTTTTCAAACTCAGGCACAGTGTCGCCCAGACCCTGCCGGTTGGAAGCAATAAGATAATCAAGTGCCTCGCGAATATTCCCAAGGCCTACACCCGGCACCTTAAGGCCTCGGGCGCGATAAACCCCGGTCGCGATCAGAACGGCATCATGTTTTTCACGCAGTTCCGCAAGGCCCGCTTCGCCGCCAACCTCAAAGTCAAGGTGGAAGGTAATGCCGGATTGCTCCAGTCGCCCGGTACGACGGCCCACAACGTCCTTTTCCAGCTTGAAACCGGGAATACCATATATCAGCAGGCCACCAGCGCGGTCGTGCCGGTCATAGACATGAACCTGAAAGCCCGCTTTACGAAGCTCTTCAGCGGCCGCGAGACCCGCAGGCCCGGCACCGATAATACCAACGCTCTCGTCCAGTTCCTTGCGTGGTGTTATCGGCTTGATCCAGCCCTGATCCCACGCGTTATCGGTAATGAATTTCTCAACGCTGCCAATAGTGACGGAGTCGAAATCCTTCTCAATGACACAATTGCCTTCACACAGGCGGTCCTGCGGGCAGATGCGACCACAAATCTCCGGCATATTGTTCGTGGCGCTTGAGATTTCGTAAGCTTCCTGCAACCGGCCTTCAGCGGTCAAGCGCAACCAGTCTGGGATATTGTTCCCAAGCGGACAATGGATCTGGCAAAACGGCACACCGCACTGGCTGCAGCGGCTGGACTGCTCACGCGCGCCATCCACGTTATAGCGGGCATAGACTTCAGAAAAGTCCTCCGCACGCTCTTTTGCCGCGCGTTTGTCCGGCATTTTCTGGTCGATCGAAACAAATTTCAACAGATCGTCGGCCATAGGGCACCCTTCTCACTCTGACAGTTAAAGTGCCCGACAAGATGCCCGACACATTATTATTCGCCCGGAAGCAGCGTGTTAGAAATAGCCGATGCAGAATTGTCGGCGGCTCCGGAAGGCCTAAATAAACCCGGGTGGGTTTATGGCTTGGCGGGGTCGTCGGGATAGCCTCTGCATTAGCAAGTAATTTTACTGTCCACGATTCCGATGCTGCGCATTATAAGTTCAAAATTATCAAATTTCACGCAAAAAATACATTATAGGTCAATTATACTGTCCTATAATTCCTAAATACCTCAAATCCAACGATTCTTCGCCGGACTGGAATGGCCATTTTAGTACCGTTATTGTACTATATCGACTATCGCCACCACCGGGGCACCTTGTTATAAGGATTTTCGAGAATTTCATGGGGAGAGGTGGCCGTGACGGCTCTGCATTTGTTCATCCTGGCTATCGTTCAGGGCATCACCGAATTTCTGCCAATTAGCTCATCTGGACACCTTGTGCTTGTGCCGGTGCTTACCGGCTGGCCCGATCAAGGCCTGATGATGGACGTCTCCGTGCATGTCGGAACGCTGGTTGCGGTACTGATCTATTTTCGTGATGACACAAAGGGCCTGTTTCTCGCGGGTCTCGGCTCTGTCGGCATCGCGCCCGCGCGGCGCGCAACGGAAGGCACCATTTATGGCAAGCTGTTCTGGGCTATTGTCATCGCGACCATCCCGGCAGCCATGATGGGCTTTGCCGTCAAGATCACCGGACTTGCCGACCTGATGCGGGGGGCGGCTATTATCGCCACGACCTCCATCATCTTCGGCCTTCTACTTTATTGGGCCGACAAAGTGGGGGCGACGGAGAAAACGCTGGAGCGCATGGCCGTCAAACCAGCATTGATCGTCGGGCTAGCACAGGTCCTGGCTCTCATCCCCGGCACCAGTCGCGCGGGTATCACCATGACGGCAGCGCGCTATCTGGGCTTCACGCGTCAGGATGCGGCGCGGTTTTCCCTTCTTTTGTCGATCCCCACTATCCTTGGCGCCGGTGTGCTCCTGGGTAAGGATGTCGCGGAAAGTGGTGACCAGATCCTGTGGGTGCACGCAGCGTTCGCGGCCGGCCTTTCCTGCCTCGCAGCACTGGCGGCGATCCACTTTCTGATGAAATGGCTTGCGCACGCCAGCATGGCCATTTTTGTTGTCTACCGGGTTGCTCTCGGGCTGTTCCTGTTCGCGCTGATCGCCGGCGGCGCCATCTAACCTGTCTTGAACTGGCCGTGGCGCTTGTGGTGTGTCATGTAAGCTGGCAACACCGCACTGATACGGGTTGGCGTGATATCGAGATCTGCCAACCCCTTTGCGCCCTCCGGCACCACATTATCCTGCTTTAGCAATTTCACCTGATCGCGCGTTAAGAGCGGGTTTGGCAGCAGCCCCAGAAATGTCGCCTCAAACATGGCAAGACCGAACGGCACATTGATGATCGGTCGCTGCACGCCGGTATAATCCATCATTTCCTCAAGCAGGGCACGCAGTGTTTTAACCTGTGGCCCGCCCAGCGAAAACATTTGCCCTGCAACTGCCCTGGTCCCCGTCGCGGCGCGAACAATGGCTTCCGCCACATCATGCACGTAAACAGGCTGGAACTTCGTCTCCGCCCCGGGAATAGGCAAAACCGGCAGCTTCGCGGCAAGAGAGGCGAACCGGTTATAAAAGCCGTCTTCCGGGCCAAACACCACGCTGGGGCGAATGATGGCGGCACCGGGAAAAGCACCCCGCACAGCGTCTTCGCCGCGCGCCTTGCTGCGCGCATAGTCTGACTCGGATCCGGCGTCCGCGCCAAGCGCTGACATATGCACCATAGTCCGCGCACCCGCCGCCGCGGCACAGGCCGCTACCCGGCCCGCGCCTTCATCGTGCAGGTCTTTGAAAGACTGGCCACCGGCATTAAACAACACACCTACCAGATTGATCACTGTATCAGCCCCAACCACCGCGCGCCTTACAGAGGCCTCGTTATTGAGGTTCGCCGCCACAATCTGTATCTGACCCAGTTCGCCAAGCGGCTTGAGAAAGAGGGCATCTGCCGGGCGCCGGACCGCCACGCGAATCAGGTCGCCGCGCGCCGCCAGTTTTTCCACCACATAGCGCCCGATGAAGCCGGAACCGCCGAATACTGTCACAAGCCTCGATTTCATGCCGTAACCTCCTATGCTGGAAAGAATATTTGCTTTGCGTCCAGTATAATCCTGACGTGCCATTATGGCAATTATACATACGAAAGTACGCGCTGCGCAGATGACAGTAGAAAATAATTACTATTCGCGGGCTTTTTTGACTGTGAGCGCTTGACAGCCCCCCCTTCCGCGCGCTAAATCCCGCCGACCAATTTCTTACGGTGCCCAGATGGCGGAATTGGTAGACGCGCTAGCTTCAGGTGCTAGTGTCCTTTATGGACGTGGAGGTTCGAGTCCTCTTCTGGGCACCAATCAAAAAACCCGCTTTTCTGGCGGGTTTTTTTGTGTTTAGCACTGATCGCCTGCTTTTGCTGTTACCGCAGCTCGTTTGACTTGCCCGCAACCGCCACTTATAGAGACGCGATGCAGATATTTGAGGGCATCATATCAGACCGCGGATCAAAATACGCGGTGTCCGGCGGGCCATGCAGTACGGCCGAGGAAGCCAAAGCTTTTATCAAGGCTCTTTGCCGGCGAAAAAAATTCGCCAAGGCGACCCACAATACCTGGGGCTTTCTGGCTGGCGATGAACCCGTAAAAAACGACGACGGTGAAGGTGGTGCGGGCATGATTATCGTACGCATGCTGGAACGGGAAAATCTGCAAAACCACATCATCGTTGTCACCCGCTGGTACGGCGGAAAACACTTGGGTGGTGACCGCTTCCGCCACGTTCAGGACGCCGTCCGACACTACCTGGACAATGCGCTTTAGCGCCCTCACCATCGCGTGCGCCTCAATTTAAACCCTATATTCTATTGATTATATTAGGGAAAAATAAATATAATCTCCCGGTAATATATAGAAAGAGGCACCATGGCCGATGATCAGTTGAACGCAACACTGTCTGCACTCGCGGACCCCACGAGACGGGCCATCCTCACACGCCTGATGGCCGGTGACGCCACCGTAAACGAGCTTTTGGAACCTTTCAGTATATCCCAGCCCGCCTTGTCGAAGCACCTTAAGGTGCTGGAGGGTGCGGGGTTAATCTCGCAACGCAGTGATGGGCCGCGCCGACCGCGTCGGCTGGAGGCAGGCCCCCTTGTGGGTGTCGTTAAATGGCTGGAGGATTTTCGCCCCCACTGGGAAGACAGCATACAGCGCCAAGCCGAATTCGCCGACCTGCTTGAGGATGACGGTTCCATCACATGGAGCTAGACGCAGGTGGAATGAATCTGTCGACGCGGTAAGCTAAAGCGGTTACCTATGCATCATGACAGAGAATATACTTGAAATTTTTCTGGTAACGGTACCCGGTTTGGAAGCAACTCTGCTGGCCGAAGCACAGCAAAAAGGGTTTGCTGGCGCTAAAGCTATCACGGGCGGCGTCACCGTCCGTGGCGGTTGGCCTGACGTCTGGCGGGCCAATCTGGAACTGCGCGGACCGAGCCACGTGCTTGTCCGGCTAGGGTCCTTCAAGGTTCAGCATCTGGCCAAGCTTGATAAGCGTAGCCGCGGCTTCCCGTGGGCTGACACCTTGCGGACGGACAGGCCCGTACGCGTTGACGTAACCTGCAAAAAATCCCGCATATATCATGATAAGGCGGCTGCGGAACGGATTGAAAAAGCCATCCGTTCCGCCGCGGGCACCGAGATATCCAAAGACGCAGATATCTGTATCAAGGCACGTATTTTTGACGATATTTGCACCATCAGCGTGGATACCTCCGGCGAACCCCTCCACAAGCGAGGGCACAAAGAGGCAGTGAACAAAGCTCCCATGCGCGAAAACCTGGCCGCGCTGTTGCTTCGCGAATGTGGCTTTGACGGCTCAGAGCCGGTAATCGATCCTATGTGTGGTTCCGGCACATTTGTAATCGAAGCTGCAGAAATCGCGGCGGGCCTTTATCCCGGTCGCAGCCGCGCGTTTGCCTTTGAAGACCTGAAGTCCTTCGACAAAGTTATCTGGAACGACTTGAAGAAAAAAACGATACAAAACAACACCAGCTGCCGGTTTTATGGTTTCGACCGCGATGCAGGCGCCATTAAAATGAGCTGTGCTAATGCGAAGCGAGCGGGCGTGTCAAACCTCACCAGCTTTGGCGCACAACCCATCAGCGACCTTGCCCCGCCCGAAGGCCCTGCAGGGCTTGTGATCATCAACCCGCCCTATGGCGCACGCATTGGGGACGTTGGTCGTCTGCGCGCGCTATATACGACGCTCGGCAGCACCCTGTTATCACGGTTTACCGGCTGGCGCGTGGGCCTCGCAACCAACTCGCCTGAACTTGCAAAAGCAACAAAGCTGCCGTTTGGCAAAAAGCCGTTATCATTCTCTCATGGCGGTATTTCGGTGAAGCTGTTCAAAACACCGCCACTGCGTTAACGGCGTCAGCATTTATTCGAAATAAACCATGCATTGACGAGAGAGAGCGAGCAGCTCGCCAGACTCCGAAAACACCAGTCCGGATTGCTGGCTATAACCATTTGCGGCGGCCTCAAGTGTGTAATCAAGGTAGCACCACCCCGGTTTCACCGTCTCGGGCGCGACAAGAAATTCAAGCGACCAGCTAAGCGAACTTGCCATAATAGGCCGATCATAATGCGACATCATCACCGGTGGGGGAATATCTGCAATAGCAATAAGCGCCTCGGTCGGAAAGGCAGCAACGTCCGTGTTATGGCGCACCCATTTGCCAAGTCTGCGCGCCTTCTGGTTCGATGCCGGTATGCCGCCACCGGTCCAATGCACATCAAAATGCTTCAGAAAAGCCGGCAACAGGCGGACAGAGCTATCCATCGGGGGCACACTGTCCCGCGGCTCTGGCTGAAACGCCACGTCTGGCGGCGCTGCTTTGGTTTCACGGTCGGATCCGTATGCTGCCATGGCCTGGGCACATACCTTGTCGCCGTCCGTCATCAGCGCTGTCGCCTGGGTAACATTGCGCCCCTCCCGCAGCACGCTTGCTTTCACACCGACATCTCCTGCAGGGGCGGGGCCCACAAACGAGACCATGAGCGATCGCAATGTTTTCGGCTCATGCAGACCTTTCGTCATGCTGCGGGCGAGCAAGGCCGCGACAAGGCCACCAAATGTGGCGCGGCCCTGCGTCCACCCTTGCGTGAGAGTCACTGTGCCATCGGGGGCGCTAATATCACTCAGAATTTCAGCTAACAAACGGTCCTGCATATATAATCCTTACCAAACAAATTCGGGCGGGTGCCATGCCGTGAACAGATAGCACCTTCGCCGGACCGGGCAAGGCACCATCTGTGTATGCCCCCTATAACAGAGGCAAATAACCGCTGACGCCAATATAGTCCTTTTTTCTGCCACAAGGGGCTTTATAATAGTGGCTCCGCCTGACAATATCCGGCAGCATGTTGCGACAGCTTACGCTGCATCGTGACATGTCAGAATGTTCAAGCATGTTCAACACACCAGGGAGCAGGATACACAATGGCCATTCACTTCCATGAAGGCGACCTGCCGGATGGGGTCGACCTCGGCTCCATCGTCGCGATTGATAGCGAAACAATGGGCCTTAACCCGCACCGGGACCGACTTTGCGTCGTGCAATTGTCCTCAGGTGACGGTGACGCTCATCTGGTGCGCTTCAGGAAGGCCACCTATAACGCGCCAAACCTGCGCAAGTTGCTCACAGACAAAAACGTACTGAAACTGTTCCATTTCGCCCGCTTCGATGTCGCGGTAATGAAGAAGTATCTAGGCGTAGACACCGCGCCGGTCTATTGCACCAAAATTGCCTCCAAGCTTGTGCGTACCTATACCGACCGACATGGGCTGAAGGATCTTGTACGTGAACTGGCTGGCATTGAGCTGGACAAACAGCAGCAGTCCAGCGATTGGGGCGCGGACGACATCACCGACGCACAGCAAAAATATGCCGCATCAGACGTGCTTTACCTTCACGCCTGCAAGGAAAAGCTGGATATGATGCTGGCGCGTGAGGGGCGGACAGAACTGGCGGCAACCGCTTTCGCCTTCCTGCCAACGCGCGCCGCCCTTGACCTGGCCGGTTTTGAACCGGTTGATATTTTTTCGCACTAAGGTTCAGCAACGCCACATGTCTCAAGCCAACAACGCCGACAAAGAGCATTTCATCAGCACGGACGCCTCAAGGGCGCGCGCGCGCGATGCATTGGGCCCGATGGCAATTAAAAAAACCGGCGAAAACTGGGACCGCTTTATCCTGTTCATGCGGGTGCTGTTACCGATACTCGCCGTCATTGTGGGCGGCACAACAATACTGTGGCCGTTTATCAATGAAAAAGAGGTCAGCTTTACGCTCTCTCAGGATGAGGTCGCTAAAAGTGATGGCGTCATCCACATGACCAACCCGCGCTACGTCGGCACAGATTCTGGCAACAGATTGTTCAGTGTCGAAGCAAGCAGTGGCCAGCAGGAGGATGCCAAGTCTCCGCGCATCCGGCTAAGCGACATCCGAGCACAGATGGAACTGCGCCCGGGAAGCCCGGCTTTTGTCCACGCCCGCACCGGCATTTACCGCATGAAAGAAAGTAGTCTCTCACTGGTTGGCGGCGTATCCGTGCGGTCCGCGGCGGGCTATGAGCTTGAAATGGACGGCGCCGAAATTGACCTCAAAGCTCACACCGCTGTGGGCCAGGGGAACGTCCGAGGCGCGTCGGAACTGGGGCGCCTTGAAGCCGGGCAGATGGAAATTCTGGTAGATACGCAAGAAGGCATTTTCGAAGGTGGCGTTAAGCTTTACCTTATCCCACGGCGGCCAAAATCAGACGGGCCCAGGGCGCCCCACCTGACCAGCCAGCCAAACCGCAACCCGTCAGAATTCGCGGGCACATGAGGTATATGATGACATTCCGTACTTTGGCATATATGGGCCGTACTTTGGCATATATAGGGATTTTTGCATGTAGTCTGTTGGGCGCAAATATAGTCCATGCACAGTCTGTGCTCAAAAATCACGACACCTACCAGCCGATCGACATCTCTGCTGAACGGCTGGAGATGAAACAAAAGGAAGGCCGGGCCATTTTTAAAGGAGCCGTTGTCGTCAAACAGGGAGATATGACCCTGAATGCCGATACGCTGACTGTATTTTATCAAGCGGAGAACGGCGTTGAAAACCCTTCAATCTCCAGACTTGACGCGGAAGGCGGCGTAAAACTCACCTCCGATAGTGAAACCCTTACCGGTGAATGGGGTGTTTATGACGTGGATCGTCGTCTGATCACCCTTGGCGGCAGCGTCAGCTTCATGCAGGGAGAGTCAATCCTGACAGGCGAACGGCTTGAGTTTGACCTGGTTTCGGGTCTGGCGAAACTCGACGGACGTGCCAGTGATGACGGCCGAGTACGAGGCCAATTCAGTGTCCCCTCGCCAAAGGACAACAAGGACGGTAACCGGTAAGCCGCGATATCGCTAAAACCCGGCCTCACAACAGCTTTCACGAGTGATGGCATGACCGAACAGCGTCAAGAAATTCGGCGCTGTCCATTGCTTTTCGCTAGCGTCGGGCCCATCTTCATGATTTATTGACAAAGCTCATGCATAAAATGAGCCAATAAGCACCGTGGGTTGTCAGGCCGGGGAAAAACCTGACACGGAAGGCCCACATCGAGGGATGGTCTATGAGAATGAATGGCAGCGAAAGCAGTCAAACTTCAGGTAGCGACAAAAATGTTGGCAACGACGCCGAGGGACTGCATGTGTGCGGCATCGGCAAAGCGTATAGTGGCCGACCTGTCCTGCGTGACGTATCTCTTTCTGTACACCGCGGCGAGGTTGTCGGTCTTTTAGGCCCGAATGGCGCTGGCAAAACCACGTGTTTTTACTCCATAACCGGGCTGATCGCGCCTGACCATGGCCGGGTCGAACTGGACGGCGTTGATGTGACCCATCTGCCGATGTACCGCCGGGCACGCCTCGGGATCGGCTACCTGCCACAGGAAACATCCATCTTCCGCGGCATGACGGTTGAGGAAAACATCCGCGCTATTCTTGAAGTTGTGGAGAAGGACCGTGCACTCAGGGACACAATGGTCGACGAACTGCTGGACGAATTTTCGATCACACATTTGCGCAACACACCTGCACTGGCGCTATCGGGCGGCGAACGACGGCGCTGCGAAATTGCCCGCGCACTGGCGGCCCGGCCCAGTTTTGTGCTGCTTGATGAACCATTTGCAGGTATCGACCCAATCGCAATTGCAGACATTCGAGACCTTACCGCTCACCTGAAAGATCGCGGTATCGGTGTCCTTATTACCGACCACAATGTGCGAGAGACACTTGATATCATTGACCGTGCCTACATCATCTATGATGGGCATGTCTTGTTTGAGGGCAACGCCGAAGCTGTACTCAAGGACCCGGATGTACGCCGGGTTTATCTGGGCGAAAGCTTCAGTCTTTAGGAGGGGGTATCCGTGGCCTTAACGCCAAGGCTTGATCTAAGACAAAGCCAACAGCTGGTGATGACTCCCCAGCTGCAGCAGGCGATCAAGCTTTTGCAGCTCTCCAACCTTGAACTGGCCGACTATGTGGCACAGGAGGTCGAGCGCAACCCGCTTCTGGAAGTGGGTGATCCCGGCGACAGTCCGATTGCACAGGACGGAGGCGAACAGGGCGGCACTGCTTCGGACGATTATCTGCGGGACGGCGGCGAACAAGGTGGCGACGGGTCAGACGGCATCGTCGCAGCTGATCGTGGACTTGAAAGCGCAATGGATACTTCATCCGGCAACGACGGTGCGCTCGATACCGACTTTGAGACCAATATTTACAATAGCGACGCAGCATCCGACAGGGTCAGCGCAGAAGGACCACCGGAAGGCCTTTCATCCGGTAGCCTGTCCTATGATGGTGGTGGCAGCGTCAAAGGCAGTGGCGGGGGCTTCGATGAGCGCGGCCTTGACCAGACCTTGGAAGGTGAAGAAAGCCTCCAGGACTATCTGATGCGGCAAATGGTGGTCGCCCTGCATGGTCCGGCGGAACGGTTGATCGCTACCCACCTGATCGATCTTGTCGACGATGCCGGATACCTTCGTACCGAAAGCTTGGAGGAAGTTGCCGAACAGCTGGGCAGCGATACTGGCGAGGTTGAACGAATTCTCATGGTGTTACAGACGCTTGAACCGTCTGGCGCCTTTGCGCGCGACCTCGGCGAATGCCTTGCACTTCAACTGCGTGAACTCGACCGCTTTGATCCCGCGATGGAAGCTCTGATAAACAATCTGGACCTTCTGGCCAAACGCGATATAGCCGCTCTCAAACGCATATGCGGCGTTGATCAGGACGATATCGCCGACATGGTAAAGGAAATCCGTGCCCTTAATCCCAAGCCCGGGCTGATGTTTGGCGGCGCCTCGGTACAGCCCGTCGTGCCGGATATTTTTGTCCATAAAAGCCGCGCGGGCAGCTGGGTGGTCGAACTCAATACCGACACCCTGCCCAAAGTACTGATGAACCAGCAATACTTGTCAGAGTTGACTGACGTGGCTACCGGCAAGGAAGCGAAAACATTTGTTTCGGACTGTGTTTCAAGCGCCAACTGGCTGGTGAAAGCCCTCGACCAGCGGGCACGAACGATTCTCAAGGTGTCGACTGCCCTCGTGAAGACGCAAAGCCACTTTTTCGAGCATGGTGTTCGTTTCCTCAAGCCCCTGACGCTGAAGGATATCGCGGATGAAATCAACATGCATGAAAGCACCGTCTCTCGCGTGACCAACAACAAGTTTATGTCCTGCCCCCGTGGTATGTTTGAACTCAAGTATTTTTTCACCTCGTCCATATCGTCCGGCGATGGTGGCGATGCCCATTCCTCCGAGTCGGTCAAGTTCCGCCTCAAGGAATTGATTGATGCCGAAGATCCGAAGAAGATTCTTTCCGACGACAAACTTGTGGTGATGATGAGGGGTGAGGGAATCGACATTGCGCGGCGCACTGTCGCCAAATACAGGGAGGCGATGCGCATCCCGTCATCCGTGCAGCGCAGACGCCTTAAAAACATGGGGTCGTGAGTCGTTCGCCTGTTCAACTCACAGGCGGGTAAAACAGACTCTTCAAATTCTCTTTAGTTTCAAAAAATTGACATAAATCATTCCGCATTAACCACACTTAAACCATCTTTTGTGGTAGGCTGAAAGCGTTGGTCGCAATGGCCAGCAGCGGCCCCGATGTCGGACGGGGACAGGCATCGGACTATAGTGTCGCAAGGCGGGTTGCAATGGCCCGTGATACCGGAAAAGGCTGCCGCCCCGGCAGCCAGAGAAAGGATGATTGGCACCTATGGATATCAATGTTACCGGACGGAAAATGAATGTAGGCGAAGCCCTCACCAGTCACGTTGAAGAACGCCTCGAAACAGTCGCAGAAAAATATTTCAGCCGCACCATTGATGCTACTACAACTTTTGTCAAAGAAGGCCATATCTACCGAGTAGATATCTCGGTTCATGCCGGTCAGGGTGTAAACCTTCAGGCAAGAGGCGAAGCCGATGAACCCTATGCCGCATTTGAGGCTGCGGCAGAGAAAGTAGAAAAACAGTTGCGTCGATACAAACGACGCCTTAAGAACCACCACCACGCACCGCAGCGCGAGGTCGCGATGGAGTTGGCACGCGACTCAGTTATCGCGCTGGAGCAGGAAGACGACGAACCAGCCCCGAATGGGCACGATGATCAGCCGATCATTATCGCAGAGGGCAAGAAGGAGATCCCGCTTGTTTCAGTGGGGGATGCCGTGATGTTGATGGACTTGGCTGACGCAAATGCATTTGTCTTCCGGAACCGAAAAAGCGAGGCACTTGAGGTGGTATACCGCCGACAGGATGGCAATATCGGGTGGATAAGCCCGGGCGAATCCGCCTGACGCCAATTGGAACGGTTGGAATTAAAGCCAGAAAAGGTACCGGGCCCGCGCATTGATGGGCCCGGATAAGAGAGAGATCATGGAGATCGAAGATTTGTTGGCGGCCGAGAATGTTCTCGCCGACTTTAGAGCATCGAGTAAAAAGCAGACGATTCAAGCTTTGTCACGCAAACTTGCCGACAGCACCAACCTTGATCCACGGACTGTTTTTGAAAAATTACTGGAACGTGAACGTCTTGGCAGCACCGGTGTTGGCAAGGGCGTAGCCATTCCGCATGCCCGCGTAGAAGGGCTTGACCGCATTGTTGGGCTTTTTGCGCGGCTGGTAAGCCCGATTGATTTCGATAGTGTAGACGATCAGCCTGTAGACATCGTGTTCATGTTGCTGGCACCGGTTGACGCAGGCGCAGATCACCTTAAAGCACTCGCGCGCATATCGCGTTTACTAAGAGATGAAGGCACCTTGGCAAAACTGCGCGTCACTGCGGACTCGAGCGCGCTGTACGCCATGCTGGCACAACCCGCGAGTAACGCCGCTTAAGTCTCGAACTCAACTTTACGAAAATAAAGGCCGTCCGGTGGGGCATTCAGCCCCAGCCGACTTCTGTCTCGCGCGTCAAGGGCTGCTTTAACGTCCGAAGCTGACCAGTTTCCCTCGCCTACCATCTTGAGCGTACCGGTGATGGACCGGATCTGATGATGCAGGAAAGACCGTGCACCAGCATGGATATGCACCTCCTCCCCTACCCGCTCAATGCTAAGGTAGTCCATCGTTTTCACCGGGCTTTTTGCCTGGCACCGCACATGACGGAAGGTGGTAAAGTCGTGCTGACCAATTAAAAGTTGCGCAGCTTCATGCATTGCCTCGTGATCAAGCAGCGGTTTTACATGCCACATCAATCCCTTCTGAAAAGAAGCGGGCGCCCGACGATTGAGAATTTTATATATATAGTGCCGCTTTACAGCAGAGAAGCGGGCGTTGAACTCCTCACTGACAGCCTCTACCGCGACAATCGATATTGGTTCGCGCCGAAGATGATGATTCAGCGCGCCCTGCAAACCATCCGCTGTCATATCGCGCTCAAGGTCCAGGTGTGCAACCTGCCCCAAGGCATGCACGCCGGCATCGGTCCGTCCGGACCCCATTACCCGAATGTCTTCGCCGTGTGTAAAAGCACGACATGCCTCTTCGATCGCAGCCTGCACGGACGGACCGTTTTCCTGTCGTTGCCACCCGACATAGGGTCGGCCGTCATATTCAATGGTGAGTTTGAAGCGCTGCATCAGTTATCCAAACCAACTTTGGTATCTTTCGGCAACGAAAATCCCCGCAGCAACTCATTTCGCTCCATCGGAGCCTTACCCGCCCGCTGAGCACGATCAATGCGGTAAGCGCCTTCACCGCATGCTACCAGCATCTCTTCGTCAAGCACTGTTCCCGCAGTCCCGGTTTTCGGCTCTGCGTGGCCCGAAAGGATTTTCACGCGTTCGCCGCCTAACTCGGACCAAGCGCCAGGAAACGGAAACAAGCCCCGCACATGACGGTCAACCTCGGTAGCCGGACGTGTCCAATCGATACGCGCCTCGGCCTTTTCAATCTTTTTTGCGTAAGTGACCCCAATATCATCCTGAGGTTCAGCCTTCAGCTTGCCTGCCTCAACACCCTCTATCGCGCGGCAGATCAAATCCGCCCCCATTTGGGCCAAACGGTCGTGCAGGCCAAGGGTGGTATCATCGGGCGCAATCTCTATTTCCGCCCGTAGAAGCACCGGCCCGGTGTCAAGGCCGGCTTCCATCTGCATAATGCAAACACCTGTTTTCCGGTCGCCCGCCATCACCGCACGGTGGATGGGTGCTGCGCCACGCCAGCGCGGCAACAGGCTTGCATGAACATTCACGCATCCATATTTTGGCGTGTCCAGTACCGTCTGCGGCAGGATCTGGCCGTAAGCAACCACCACCGCAATGTCCGCGTCCAACGCGCGCAAGTCCGCCTGAGTGTCCTTCTCCCGCATGGATTTTGGTGTGAAAACCGACAGTCCGGCAGCTTCGGCAAAGGCGTGTACCGGGGAAGGCCGCAACTTTTTGCCTCGTCCGGCCGGTGCCGGCGGCTGGCTGTAGACCGCCACGATCTCGTGGCCGCCGTCCATCAATGCCTTCAAGGTTGGCACCGCAAAATCAGGTGTGCCCATAAAAGCGACCCGCATGGTACTCTCCTCCCGGCGAATGAAATTAAAGAATGGTGGCGTCTTTTGTCGCCTTGCGAACCTTCTTGATGATCATATTGCGCTTGAGCTTGGAGAGATAGTCGATAAAGACCACACCATTCAAGTGGTCGATCTCATGTTGCACACAGGTCGCTTTCAGGCCGTCCATCAACTCTTCCTGCGGCTGACCGTGATAGTCGAAATATTTCACCCTCACTTTTGCGGGGCGCTCCACCTCGGCATAATGTTCCGGCACAGACAGGCAGCCTTCGTTATAAACGCTGAATTCCTCGGATTCCCAAGTCACCTCCGGATTGACGAAAAAAAGCGGCTGACGCCCCGTGTCCTCATCACCTTCAGTGTCCATCACAATCACACGTTTTGGCACCGCAACCTGAATAGCAGCGAGGCCAATACCCGGAGCGTCATACATCGTCTCAAGCATGTTATCCATCAGCCGCCGCAATTCGTCATCCACCTGCCCGACAGGGTCAGATTGTGTTTTGAGCAAAGGGTCAGGAACATTGATAATTGGTAACTTGGCCATACATACTTTCCAGCGGCGTGATCATTCGTCCCGCATTACCTATGGACGGCAGGGGCCAACGTCAAGCCGAAACAACGTTTAAAGCGCAGAGACCGGGGCATCACAGACATATTTGCCGCCCATGTCTTCGATCTCAATAACCCACAGGTCACTATCGAACTTACGCTTTTTCAAAATCCGGCCATCGGCGTCAGATTCCGGTTCTCCTGCCTCCGGACCAAGCCGACGCCAGATGCGGTTACCATCAAAATCACGCGAGAGTTCATAAAGATCCACGCCTGCCGCGAACCGGTTTACCTTCAGCAGGATACCGCCACGCTCCCCGTCACCCCGAGACACAACAAACGCCGGACATCCGGCGATGTGACAGGTACGCACGTGGGCATCCACCCATAATTTACTGGTCAGTCGATGATTTTGCATTGCCTGATATGGCGCTGAACCCCGGGCTGGGTCAAGCGTTTCAGTCGTTTTGATATATTAGTCTGTTGCCTCTTCAAGGCCGAGGATATGAAGGCGGTCCGCAAACATTTTACGGACAAAGTCCTCTTCAACATCAAAGCTGACACCGAGTGAATCACCCTGCGTCCAAGCTACCCGTGCCGGGATACCTCCGCGGTCAGAAACACTGATGGTAATCTCGCTGCCCTCCTTAAGAGGCAGGTCGACCCGCAACCGCGCGCCCCCTAAAGAAAGGTTCCATATCTGGCAGGAAACCGTCGTTTTGCCGACAGTTAATCGGGCAGGCCATAGAACGGAGCGCCGCCGATGTCTGCGGTTATCACTGCCGTGCAGTGTTTGTGGGTTATCCTGCGCCATGGATGGCCCTCTCAGGTTTGAGGTGGCGATTTGCCTGATGCCTAGCGGACACTATAGCGTCGAGGAGGTAAAGCAATCGTCACCAAGCGTATCTAATTTTCATTAAACTGGAATGAAATCAAAACATATGTGTGTCGCAAAATGCAGCACTTTGTGTCAAAATCGCAGTATATACACCGAAGTGCGCGGCACATTCAAAACGCTACCGAAAGGCCGAAATGCCCAAAAACGCAAGCATACTGATTGTGGAGGATAGCCCCACTCTCGCATTGACATACCGCGAGTATCTGCGGCCTCTGGGGTTGCCAATGGAAATCGCGGAGACAGGAACGGATGCCCTCAGGCATATTGAGGCAAAGCTTCCGTCTGTCATCCTGCTTGATTTGATGCTGCCTGATATGGACGGCCTGGATATCCTGAAAGGTCTGCACGCAGAGAAAAAAGATGTACGAGTGATCGTTATCACCGCACATGGTTCAGTGAAAATAGCTGTAGAAGCCATGCGCGTTGGCGCAACCGATTTCCTGCTAAAGCCTTTTGCTGCGGAACGGCTTGTTACAACGGTGAAGAACGCCTTGGAGATTCACCGGCTGGCCGGCCTTGTAGAGCGGTTTTCAGGAGGGCGGGCCAAAAAGTTTGATCGCTTCATAGGTTCAAGCCCTGCCATGCAGGCAGTCTATCGCATGATCGAAGACTGTGCGGCCTCAAAAGCCTCCGTATTCATCATGGGCCCTTCCGGTACCGGTAAAGAGCTGTGCGCGGAATCCGTCCACAACCAGAGCCCGCGCAAGGAAAAGCGCTTTGTTGCACTCAACTGTGCCGCTATCCCCGCAAACTTGATTGAAAGCGAGATTTTCGGCCATAAAAAAGGTGCCTTCACCGGCGCCACCGCAGACCGTGACGGCGCAGCGGTAACAGCGGACGGCGGCACTCTTTTTCTCGACGAAATCTGCGAGATGCCGATGGACTTGCAAGCCAAGCTATTGCGCTTTATCCAGACCGGACAGGTGGTGCCGGTTGGCAGCAATACACCACGCAACGTGAACGTGCGCTTTGTCTGCGCCACCAACAGGAACCCTTGGGAAGAAGTGGAGGCCGGACGTTTTCGGGAAGACCTGTATTACCGCCTGCACGTGGTGCCCATTCACCTGCCGCCACTTGCAGAACGCGGCAACGATGTGTTGCTGATCGCCCACCACCTGCTGGCGCAATACGCGGCAGAGGAAAACAAGGCTTTCACCAAAATCGATGACGCGGCAGAAGCGCGACTCAAGGCCCACAGTTGGCCCGGAAACGTGCGCGAACTGGGGAACGTGATCCATTCCGCGGTGGTGCTGAATGACGGGCCGGTATTAACCGCCCCCATGCTGGAACGCCTGATGGGCCCCGCCCGCCGCCTGCGCGCGCAGGCGGCTACTCATGGCATGCACGACATCACCGCGGCCGCTATCACCCCGGCACCCGCTGCGCCCGCCCTCCCGACGAGCGCCGACGAGATTGAACCGCTTGCGATCACAGAACGCCGCATCATCGAACGCACGATAGAGCTTCTGGGTGGCAAGGTTCGCACAGCAGCCAAAAAGCTGGAGGTCAATCCGTCCACACTCTACCGCAAACTAAAAGAATGGGAGGCCTGAGCCTCCCGATCCGGTAATTCAGTAGTTAGGCAGGCGCGGACTAGTCTTTATCCTCGTCATGCGCCAGTTCCTTGCGGGCGGTCTCCAGCGCGTGCGCGGTCGAAGCCGCAAGGCCTGCCATGTTCACAAGATCGGACGCCGAGGCGGTCATACGCGCTACCTGGATCGAATGGCTCATGCCCAGAAGCATCGGCCCGATTACCCGGCCACCACCCAGCTCCGCCAGCAGCTTGTAGCCGATATTGGCGCTATGGAGCGCAGGCATCACCAGCACGTTGGCAGGCCCAGACAGGTTCATGAACGGATACTGTTCCATCAGGTCCCGGTTCAGGGCGACGTCAGCCTGCATTTCACCGTCAAATTCGAAATCAACATCACGTTCGTTGAGGATATTGACCGCCTGCTGGATGTGTTTGGTTTTGTCCGACGGCGGGTTGCCGAAGTTGGAGAATGACAGGAATGCCACGCGCGGATCGTGACCCAGGCGTTTGACAAAATAGGCCGCGCTTTGTGCGATATCGGCCAGATCTTCTGCGCCCGGGCGTTCGTTCACCGTTGTGTCGGCCATAAACACCGTGCGCGACTTTGTCACCACGATCGACATGCCAAAGGGGCGCATGCCCGGCAGCGGGTCGATCACGCGGCGGATGTTCTTGAGCGCGCGCCAGTAATGACGGGTTACACCGGTCACCACTGCATCCGCGTCGCCTGTTGCCACCATGCAAGCCGAAAAGACGTTCCGGTCCCGTTTGACAAGGCGCTGCACGTCGCGCAGCAGGAAGCCGCGGCGGTTCAGACGTTCGTAGATATAATCCACATAGTCGTTGGTACGCGGGGTGTTGGCAGCGTTGACAATCTCAAATGCCTGATCGTCAACCCCCATTTCTCTGAGTTTTTCGCGGATCGGCGCTTCGTAACCCACAAGCACAGGCACACCGTATCCGGCATTCTTGAAACCAATGGCGGCGCGCAGGACTTTTTCCTCTTCCGCTTCCGCAAATACCACGCGCTTGGGTGTGCGGCGCTTGAGGTCTTCAAACATGGTCGAGAGCGTGTCTGCCGTTGGGTCTAGCCGGGCGGACAGTTCTTTCTCATACGCTTCCATATCGGTAATGGGCTTGCGCGCCACGCCGGTATCCATCGCGGCCTGCGCCACCTTTACCGGAATACGGCGGATCAGGCGCGGGTCAAACGGGGCGGGGATAATATATTCCGGGCCATAGTGCGGCTGTTCCCCGCCATAGGCGGCAGCCACTTCATCCGGCACGTCTTCGCGCGCCAATTCCGCAATTGCTTGCGCGGCAGCGATTTTCATTTCTTCGTTAATCGTCCGGGCGCGCACATCAAGCGCCCCCCTGAAGATATAGGGGAAACCAAGCACGTTATTGACCTGATTGGGATAGTCTGACCGGCCGGTAGCGATAATGGCATCCGGACGCGCGTCACGGGCATCCTCCGGCGTGATCTCAGGATCCGGATTGGCCATCGCGAAAATGATCGGCTTTTCACCCATGGATTTGACCATTTCTTTACTGATGGCCCCGGCAGCAGCCAGCCCGATCACCACATCGGCACCAACCATGGCTTCCTCAAGCGACCGAGCCTCGGTCTCGATCGCGTGCGCTGATTTCCACTGGTTCATGCCCTCGGTACGCCCCGCATAGATCACACCCGTGCGGTCGACCATGGTAACATTCTCATGTGGCAGGCCCATGGCCTTGATCAGTTCGATACAGGCAATACACGCCGCGCCTGCACCGATGGCGACAACCTTGGTGTCCTTCAGTTCGCGGCCCGTGAGGTCAAGCGCGTTGATAAAACCGGCGGCAGTGATAATCGCGGTACCATGCTGGTCATCGTGGAAAACGGGAATGTCCATGGCTTCGCGCAGACGCTGCTCAATAATAAAGCATTCAGGCGCGCCAATGTCCTCAAGGTTGATGCCGCCAAAAGATGGCCCCAGAAGCCGCACGCAGTTGACAAATTCGTCGATGTCTTCGCTGTCAACCTCAAGGTCGATCGAATCCACGTCTGCAAACCGCTTGAAAAGAACAGCTTTGCCTTCCATCACCGGCTTCGACGCCTGCGCCCCCAGATTGCCAAGACCAAGGATCGCGGTCCCGTTCGAGATAACAGCCACAAGGTTGCCCTTGGCTGTATAATCATAAGCCGTATCCGGGTCCCGCGCGATTTCCTTCACCGGCACAGCAACACCGGGGCTATACGCCAAAGAAAGGTCACGCTGGGTTGCCATCGGTTTGGTGGGGGTGATCTCGATCTTTCCGGGGCGGCCGGAAGAATGGAACCTGAGCGCTTCCGCATCCGTAAATTTGGAAGATTTGCTAGCCATGGGGATTCCTCTGTTCTTTGATGTTCTTTGGGTGGCGACAGGCAAAAGAATGCTTTAGAAGCTGAGTATGCTATGCGGCATACTATGGCATAAAGCGGCTGACAATTGAAATCGGGCAGTGAACCGGGAGTTTATCAATAAAATGGAAGGTAGTGCGCATTTGGGGGCGAACGCGAACGATCAGACGGCAGAGGATACCGGCAGCGCGGCCAGCGCGGAAAACAAGTGGGCCCGCGCCGCGCGGGAGCCCGGCATCACACCCATGATGCAGCAGTTCCTTGAGATCAAGGCAAACTATCCGGACTGTATGCTTTTCTACCGCATGGGCGATTTCTATGAACTGTTTTTCGAAGATGCAGAACGCGCTTCGCAGGCGCTTGACATAACACTGACCAAACGCGGCAAACACCAGGGTGAAGACATTCCCATGGCCGGTGTGCCCGTTCACGCAAGCGAGATGTATCTCTCTCGCCTTATTCGCAAGGGCTTCAAGGTCGCGGTGTGCGAGCAGACCGAAGACCCGGCAGAGGCCAAAAAACGCGGATCAAAGTCCGTTGTCCGGCGCGAGGTTATCCGCCTCGTGACCCCCGGCACCATCACAGAAGAAAACCTGCTTGATGCCCGCGCGGCTAACTATCTGGTGGCACTTGGCCGCGCGCAAAATGACTTTTCACTGGCGGTGGTGGAAATTTCTACGGGCGAATTTTTCATCCTGCCAACAAAAGCCGGGCGGCTGGACGCTGACCTCGCGCGCCTGAACCCCGGTGAATTGCTGCTGGCTGAAGACGTGCAACGCGACGACAAGCTGACAAGCGCGCTGTTTGACTGGCGCGGCATCATGAGCCCCATTGAAGCTCACCGCTTCGACAGCACCTTTGGCGCCAGACGGCTCAAGGAGCTTTTTGATGTTGCCACCCTTGATGGCTTCGCGCATCTGAGCCGCGCCGACCTTGCCGCCGCCGGCGCGCTGGTGGACTATCTCGAAGACACACAAAAAGGCAAGATGCCAAGGCTTTACCCGCCCAAACGACTGGCCGCAGACGGCACCATGATGATCGACGCTGCCACCCGCCGAAGCCTTGAGCTCACGCGCACACAAAACGGCGATACATCCGGCAGCCTCCTGAGCGTGATTGACTGCACTGTCACCGGCGCTGGCGCCCGACTGCTGGCCAAACGACTTGCCGCACCGCTAACGGACCCCATTCGCATCAATGAACGCCTCGACGCTGTGGGTTATATGCTCGATCGCCCCCACCTGCGCGGCGACCTGCGCGCGGCTCTCAAGGCCGCGCCAGATATGGAACGGGCGCTGGCGCGCCTCTCGCTCGGTCGTGGTGGTCCACGTGACCTGCACGCCATGCGGCTTGGGCTTGAGGCCGCACGGGCGGTGAAAAGCTATCTTATGGCCCCCAAAGACGCCCTTGAAGACATGCCCGACCTTGTGGCCGACGCCGCCACAGACCTTGGTGAACATAACGCCTTGATTGATGAGCTTGGCCGCGCGCTGGTGGACGAGCCACCACTTCTGACCCGCGATGGCGGTTTCATCCAGAAGGGCTACCATGACGCGCTGGACGAATTCCGCGTACTCAAGGACGAAAGCCGCCGCCTGATCGCCGGGCTTGAGGCCGACTACCAGAAACTGACCGGTATCAATTCGCTCAAAGTAAAGCACAACAACGTCATCGGCTATCACGTGGACGTAACAGCCAAACACGCCGACACAATGCACGCCGCCCCGCTGAATGAAACTTTCATCCACCGGCAGACGCTGGCGAACTCCGTCAGGTTTTCTACCAGCGAGCTGTCAAAACTTGCGGGGAAGATTTCAGAAGCAGGCGACCGCGCCCTGTCGCTTGAGCAGGAACTGTTCGCCAAACTGGTTGCACAAGTCATGCACGCGGCGGAGCCGATCTCCACCGTAGCGGAAGCGCTGGCTGACCTTGATGTGGCTACCAGCCTCGCAACCTTGGCGGAGAATGAACGCCAGACCCGGCCAGAGGTAGACGACAGCCTTGCCTTCAATATTCAGGGTGGCCGCCACCCGGTGGTTGAAAAGGCGCTGAAGGCGACAAACGACAAAACCTTTGTTGCCAATGACTGTGACCTTGGCCCCGATGACCGGCTGTGGCTTATCACCGGCCCCAATATGGCCGGAAAAAGTACCTTCCTGCGCCAGAACGCGCTGATCGCCGTGATGGCACAGATAGGCGCCTATGTGCCCGCAGATTACGCCCAGATTGGTGTTGTCGACCGGCTGTTCAGCCGCGTAGGTGCATCAGACGACTTGGCGCACGGTCGTTCCACCTTCATGGTGGAAATGGTTGAAACCGCTGCCATCCTCAACCAGGCCGGCCCGCGCTCGCTGGTGATTTTGGACGAAATCGGCCGTGGTACCGCAACCTATGACGGTCTTTCGATCGCATGGGCGGCGGTGGAAAACCTCCATAATATAAACCAGTCTCGCGCGCTGTTTGCCACGCACTATCACGAGCTGACCGCGCTGAAGGAAACCTTGGACGCTGTCAGCCTGCGTTCCATGAAGGTGCGGGAATGGAAGGGCGTGGTCGTGTTCCTGCATGAGGTGGCTCAAGGCGCGGCCGACCGCTCCTACGGCATTCAGGTTGCCAAGCTCGCCGGTCTGCCTGGCCGGGTGATTGAGAGGGCGCGCCAAGTGCTGGATCATCTGGAGAATAGCGACAAGGGCGACAAGGTCACAGGCTTGATTCAGGACTTGCCGCTGTTTCAAAGCACGCCAGTTTCACGTGAAACGGCGCACTATGGCGCAGGGGCAAACCCAAGCGTGGTGGAGCAGAAACTGGCGGAAATCAACCCCGACCAGTTGACGCCCCGCGAGGCGCTTGAGATGCTGTATGCCCTCAAGGATGAATTGGAAGGCTAGGCCTCGCGCTGGCTGAATTGGAAGTTGCTTTATGAGCCAGATCAAAAATCGCCGCGCCCTCATCAATCGCAAGGAGCTCGTGATCACGCTTGATCACATGGTCGCAGAACAAAGTGCGAGCGACTGGCAATTGGGACTGACCACCATCCTCAAAGACGCACATCAGGCGGGCTGGGGTGAAGTGAAGCGACGATTTCTTGACGATGCTGAGAACGGGCGTATGGCAGCAAAGTCTCTGTGTTACGTCATGGACCAAATCCTGCGCACACTGTATGATTTTGTCACAACGCACGTCTACCCGCTTTCTAACCCTACCTCGTCAGAACAGCTTTGTGTTGTTGCCACAGGTGGATATGGTCGTGGTGAATTGGCCCCATACTCAGACGTCGATCTCTTGTTTCTCATTCCCTACAAGTCTACGCCCTGGGCGGAGAATGTGGTGGAATACATGCTGTATGTGCTGTGGGATCTGGGCCTGAAGGTCGGCCACGCGACCCGTACACCCGAGGAATGCACCCGGCTTGCCAAGGAAGACCTCACCATCCGTACCTCGCTTCTTGAGGCGCGCTACCTGTGGGGCGAGGAAGAGCTTTTTCATACTGCAGCCAAACGTTTTATTCGCCGCGTGGTCGCCACAAGCGGCACCGAATTTGTCGAACTTAAGCTTGAGGAGCGTGACAACCGTCATAAAAAGATGGGCAACAGCCGATATGTGGTGGAACCCAATATCAAGGACGGCAAAGGTGGCTTGCGTGACCTGCAAACAATGTGGTGGATTGCACATTATCTCTATGGTGGCCTGACCCGCGATACCATGGTGGCCGAGGACATGCTGACCGCCTCTGAGAACCGCCAGTTCAAAAAAGCCGAATCGTTCCTGTGGACCGTGCGAGTGGCGCTGCACTTTATGGCGAACCGCGCCGAGGAACGCCTGACGTTTGATTACCAGCGCATGCTGGCCGACCAGTTGAAATATAAGGATCACCCCGGAGCAAGCGGGGTTGAGCGCTTCATGAAGCATTATTTCCTGGTAGCTAAACAAGTGGGGGACCTGACACGCATCTTCTGCGCGGTGCTGGAAGCCCGGCAGCAGAAAAGTACGTTCCTCGCACGGTTCCGCCGGACCAAAAAACTGCAGGAATTTGTCATTGAAGCCGGGCGGCTTTCCTTCGGTTCGCCGGAGGACGTCAAGGAAGACCCGGCGCTGATGATCCGTATCTTTGCGGTTGCGGACGACAAGGGCTTTGACATTCACCCCGATGCGCTGAGGCTTATCAAGCTGAACCTGCACCGCATCACCGACAAGGTGCGCGAGGATACCCGCCCGAACGAGGACTTCCTGAAGGTCCTGACCAGCGAGAAGGAAGGGGAGATAAACCTCAGGCGCATGAACGAAGCGGGGGTGTTTGGCCGCTTCATCCCCGATTTTGGTCGTGTGGTCGCGCAGATGCAATATGACATGTATCACCACTATACGGTGGATGAACATACCATCCGTGCCATTGGGCTGTTATCCCGCATTGAAAGCGGAGAATTGAAGGCCGATCACCCGCTTTCAAGCGATGTGATCCAGAAAGTGATCTCGCGGCGGGTACTGTATGTTGCTGTGCTGTTACATGATATCGCCAAGGGCCGCGGTGGTGATCATTCGGTTATCGGCGCCGAGGTCTGCAGATATCTGTGCCCACGCTTCGGCCTCAAGCCCGCGGAAACCGAAACTGTCGCATGGCTGGTGCGCTGGCACCTGCTCATGAGCAACACGGCGTTCAAACGTGACCTAAGCGATCATAAAACCATCCATGACTTTTGCGAACTGGTCAAAAGCCCCGAACGCCTCCGGCTCCTGCTTGTGCTTACAGTGGTGGATATCCGAGCAGTTGGCCCCGGTATCTGGAACGGCTGGAAAGGCCAACTGTTACGCGAACTGTATTATGCCGCCGAGGAGGTTTTGGTGGCGGGCCATGTGAACGTGGGCCGCGGCGAACGTGTGCACACCAAACAAGAAGCACTGAGAAGCGTACTAGCTGATTGGGATGACAATACTTTTAATACCCACGCTACCCGCCTACCGGATGCCTACTGGATTGCCGAGGGGCCAAACACACTGGAACAAAACGCCCTTCTTATCCGCGAAACGGACGAACGCGGCGGCGCTTTTGGCGTAACGGCAAGAGTCGAAGCCTTTCAGGACATGACAAAAGTAGCTGTTTATACAGCCGACCACCCCGGCCTTTTTGCGCGCATTGTTGGCGCGCTGGGCGTAGCGGGCGCCACCATTATGGATGCCAAGATCCATACGTCGAAGGACGGCATGGCGATGGATAATTTTGCCGTACAGGACATGGACGGACGGGCCTTCGACAGCAAACCCGCGCTCGCCAAATTGGAGGGCACGATTCTTGAGACCCTGCGCGGCAATGTTCGGCCCAAGGAGCAACTCAAGGACCGGCGCATTTTTGGCAATAAGGATGCCGCTTTCGAGGTTGAGCCCGTGGTGCTGATAGACAACAAGGCGTCCAACTGGTCGACTGTCATCGAAGTGAATGCCAAAGACCGGCCCGGCCTTCTTTATGATCTCGCCTACGCCTTGTATCGCCTGAAACTATCGATTTATTCCGCACATGTCGCCACCTATGGTGAACGCGCAATTGACGTTTTTTATGTGCGTGATCTCGTCGGCCAGAAGCTGACCAATAAAATTCGGCTGCGTAACATCGAGGCAAAGCTTCTTAATGCGGCAAAAGGAGAGCCCATCTTCACTCACAAGAACAAACACACGGAGACAGTCGTGTGAGCCTCATCAGGAGGATTTCCACCGTTGGCGGCTTCACACTCTTGAGCCGCCTGTTCGGGTTTATCAGAGATGTGCTGATGGCGCGCTATCTCGGCGCCGGCATGGCGTCAGATGCCTTCTTTATCGCGTTTAAACTACCCAACTTTTTCAGACGGCTTTTTGCTGAAGGCGCCTTTTCTGTCGGCTTTATTCCCCTTTACGCCCGTTTTCTGGGTAAGGACATCACCCCTGAGAGCAAAATGGCGGCCAATGCGTTTGCCAGTCAGGTACTGTCCTGGTTGATGCCGATACTTCTGGTGTTCCTCATCATCATGGAAGTCGCAATGGTTCCCGTCATGTTCGGCCTTTCCGGCGGGTTTGACGGCGACACCACGAAGTTTGATTTTACGGTGGAATTGGGGCGGTATACCTTCCCCTATCTCGTTCTGATCTCGCTGATGACCTTTTTCACCGGTATGCTCAATGCGGTTGACCGTTTCTCAGCGTCGGCCTTTGCGCCCGTCATTCTCAACATTTTCATGATTGCATCACTCCTGTTTTTTGGTGAAACCGAGCTGGAGAAAGCGCGCTGGCTGGCCATCGCGATTTCTGTATCCGGCTTTGCTCAACTGCTGTGGGTCTTTATTGCCGCCCGCCGCGCCGGGTTGCAGGTCCGCATTCCCAAGCCACGAATAAGCAACGAAATTCGGGAGTTATTTCGCGTGATCGGCCCGGCTGCTCTTGGCGCCGGCATCATCCAGATAAACCTTTTAGTGGACACCCTGCTGGCGGCACGCTTCCTGCCCGAAGGTTCCGTGTCATGGCTTTTTTATGCCGATCGGCTTAATCAACTGCCGCTTGGCGTCATCGGGATTGCCGTGGGCACAGTTTTGTTACCTGGTATCTCTCGCCTTCTCTCTGTCGGAGATGATGCAGGTGCCGCACGCCAGCAAAACCGTGCGATAGAGTTCACACTGTTCCTTACACTTCCCGCAGCAACCGCCCTTTTCTTAATCGCAAGCCCCATCATCGCGACCTTGTTCGAGCGTAATGCTTTCACCGCGGCAGACACCGCAGCAACCGGTGCCGCACTCGCTGTTTATGCGCTCGGCCTTCCGGCTTACGTCGTCGCAAAAGCCCTGACGCCGGGTTATTTCGCGCGGCAGGACACCAAAACTCCGGTGCGTTTCGCCGCCATCTCGCTGGTGATCAATACGGCGCTCAACCTTGCGCTGATATGGGACTTTGCCCACATCGGCCTTGCGGCCGCCACCGCGATCGCCGCCTGGATCAATGTTATAATGCTGTATTTCGGCCTCAAAAAACGATTTGCTTTTGCGTTAACACGGCATACCTGGATCGCTATCGGAAAATCGCTACTGGCTTGCGCTGTGATGGGCGCAACGCTTGGCGGGCTACACCTCTGGCTGGGCGATTTATATGCCAACGGAGGCAGCTCCAGAATTCTCTATCTCACCCTGATGGTGACAGGAGGTGGCCTCAGCTACGCCGGCATCGCTTTATCGCTCGGTGCAGTCAAGGTCAGCGAAATTCGACAGATTACCCGCCGCTAGCGCTTTTGCCTGCTTGACCGGCCACGTACCCCTTGCCATAACGCAGCAACACAGGCGGCCCGGTCCAAAGGTGTCCGCAGTATCATGATGGAGACAATTAGTGACAAATCGCGTTTTTTCAGGAGCCCAACCCAGCGGCAACATGCATCTTGGCAATTATCTTGGTGCATTTCGGAACTGGGTAAAGCTGCAAGACAATTTTGAATGTATCTATTGTGTTGTAGACATGCACGCGATCACTGTCTGGCAGGACCCCGCCGCACTACGCGCCCAGGTACGCGAAGCGGCAGCGGCTTACATCGCGTCGGGTGTAGACCCCGAAAAATCTATCCTTTTTAACCAGAGCCGGGTACCCGGCCACGCAGAGCTGGCATGGATTTTCAACTGTGTTGCGCGCATTGGCTGGCTGAACCGCATGACCCAGTTCAAGGACAAAGCCGGCAAGAACCGCGAAAAAGCCTCGGCCGGCCTGTATGTGTATCCCAACCTGATGGCAGCCGATATCCTGCTTTATAAAGCCACCCACGTACCGGTGGGCGAGGACCAGAAACAGCACCTTGAGCTGACACGTGACATAGCGCAGAAGTTCAACAACGACTATAGCGTTGAGCTTTTCCCTGTGGTTGAACCGGTTATTCAGGGCGAAGGCACCCGGGTGATGAGCCTGCGTGACGGCAGCAGTAAAATGTCGAAATCCGACCCGTCGGAATACAGCCGCATCAACCTCAATGACGATGCCGACACCATCGCGCAGAAAATCCGCAAAGCGAAAACCGACGCCGAACTCCTGCCTGCCAAGGCCGAACAACTTGTCTGCCGCGCCGAAGCGCAAAACCTTGTCGGCATCTATGCCGCCCTTATGGACATGAGCCGCGATGAGGTTTGCGCGCAGTATGAAGGCAAGGGCTTCGGCGATTTCAAAAAAGCGCTTACCGATGTTGCCGTCGCCAAGCTGGCCCCTATTACCGGGGAAATGGCGCGCCTGCAAAAGGACGAAGCCTATATAGATAGTGTGCTGCACTCAGGCGCGGAGCGTGCAACGGCCATTGCGGAACCGATCTTGTCTGAAGTCAAGGACGCCATCGGCTTCCTGCGCTAGGCTTGATCTGGTCGTTCAGTCTACGTTCAGGCTGGTTGCGTTATCGTTACCCAGATAATGTAAAGCAGTGATCAGACCTTGCCGATATGACCCGGCTTGATAGACTACCAGCAGGAAAACGCACAACGCACCCAAGAACGGCCAACAACGGACGGAAAGACAGCAAATGCCCAGCATGATGACCGCAAAAACTTTCAAGACAGTTGTGCTTGCAGCGGCGCTAATAACCCTGAGCGCCTGCTCAAACACATTTCGCAGTGATGTCGCTACATTTCACCAACTACCCGCCCCAAAAGGCGAGCGGCTGATGATTGTGCCCATGAATGAAGAGCGTAAAGACAGCCTTGAGTTTCAGCAATACGCAGCCATTCTGGCTAACCATCTCAGAAATGAAGGCTATAAGGCCACCGGCGAGAATGACCCGGACCTGATTGTCGGCTTCGATGTACAGATCAGCGATGGCCGTGAAAAGGTGACAACAACGCCGGGCGCGCGCAGCGACTATTACTGGCGCAGCTACTGGTATTGGGGCCGTTTCTGGCACCCCGTATACCCGATGGGCCGCGGTTTTGATGACCGCCTCGTGACCCGCACCGTTTACACGGCCACACTTTGGCTGGAAATCCGCAAACCCAACGGTGATCTTGTTTTTGAAGGCCGTGCCGAAACTGAAACTCGCAATCGTGCGGTCCCTGAAGTGGTGCCTTACCTCGCCGAAGCTCTGTTTGAAAACTTCCCCGGACCAAGCGGCGTAACCCGCCACGTGACGCTGGACCTGAGCGAAGAGTAAAGGCGGAACACATCATAGAATAGATTAGCCCCCGGTGTTTCCGGGGGCTTATTTTATTCGGCCCACTTCCCCGTTAAGGCACAACTTCCCACCGCAGAAGCGCTGTTCCGCAGCGGGAGATTGGGCAAAATAAAGCCATCCACAATCATCATTCGCGCACAGATGAAGCCGCTTGTCCGGCATAGTTTTCATCAGGTCAACGGCGTCGCGGGTAATAAGGTCGGCGATAATGGTCAAACTGGTGAAAGCCGCCGGGCGTATTTCGATGTGGTCGCCCTCGAACGCCAACCGGTGCGCTGCGATCGCCTGCCTCCAGAAAGCCTCAAAACTCTCCATGTCGTCGTATGAAGGTTCCTCACCAAGGGCGAAGGCTGTGAACACATGGTGCAACAATGTCCTGAGCGCGCGGGCGCTATCAAGTGCCGCAGCGGCCTCTTCCGACTCGAGGCTGGCCTTCATGACAAGAATATCGGCCAAAGTAGGCTCCATCACACCAGCGTCGACGGACCACCGGGCAAGACTAATATAATCATCAAGACTGTCGACCGGGGATTCGCTACCCCAACCAGCGAGCGTGTTGGTGAAATCAAGCACATGATGGCCCGCAACCAAACCCTCCGCACTAAAGGGCGAGCACTCGCTTTTCTCTGACACATCCTGCACCATAGGCCTTAACGATTGTTTTTCATCAATGTTGTACTATCTGCCAAACATGGCAACCCTGTGCCGCAAGCGCAAGGCGGACCACGCCAGAATTATCGCTTGATCGCAGGGTAATTTGCATCCCCTCGCGCAACGTTTCAGCGGCTTGCCAAAACCCGTCTCAAATCTCCTCTTGACTTTGCCCCTGAAATTCATACTTTGTTTTTCAAAGTACTTTGTAATAGACCATCTGGAGACAGCGAATGACAAGCGGGACGGAACAACACGGCTTAGGCAAAGCAGCGGAAGATCTGGCCCTTATTCGCCAGATGATGGAGGCGGGCCGCAGTCGCGTGGCGGTTAGCGGGGTGCACTTTATCCTTTGGGGTATTTTACTGACGCTCGCGTTTTTTCTGCAGTATCTCAGTGTGCAGAACTATTTGCCGCCAATGATGGTGGAAATATGGGTGCCGATGTCAATTCTTGGCTGGTTGGTTGAGTTTTATCTGGCGCGGCAGTGTCCGCCTGCGATGCGCACATCAAACCCGTCCGTGGTTGCCCATACCTCAAGCTGGGCAGCTGTGGGCATCACCACACTCGGCTACTTTGCCGTCTCCGTCTTCACCAAGACCTTCGATCCAAAAATCATTACAATCCTGTCGTCGGGACTGATCGGTAGCGCATATTGGGTAACCTCTGCAGTGACGGGGGTTCGCTGGCTCAGGTTTATTGCGTTCGGCTGGTGGGCGGTTCTGGCTTATGCCACATCGGTTGAAGTTTATAATGGGGAAATGCTGCTGGTAATGGCAGCGGCGAGCGCGTTTTTTCTCACATTGCCGGGCTTCGTCATGAGACGATTGAATAACGGCGGGGAGTAAGGCATGTCCGATTTTGATTACCGGGCAATTGACGACGTAATCCACTCACGTGTGCGGCTTGCGATCATGTCCTACCTTGCGTCAGCCCATGTAACAGAGTTCACCGAGCTTAAAAAGGCGTTGAAGGTCTCTGACGGCAACCTCAGTACCCACCTCAAAAAACTGGAAGAGCATAGGTATGTCAAAACAGAAAAAGGGTTTGTCGGTCGCAAACCACAGACCACAGTTGAGATAACGGACGAAGGCACCAAAGCCTTCCAGACCTATGTCGAGGGCATCGCCAGCATGTTGGGCCAAAGCAAAAACCATTAAACCCGAGACACGACACGAGGATAGAGATGCAAATACTAAACAGTTTAATGGCCCTTGGCCTTGCCGCAGTCGCGGCCGCTTCCGGGGCAAACGCAGCCGATCTGACGGTGGAGGTTGCAGGCATCCGCAAAGCAGATGGCAACATCATGATCGCGGTTTATGACACGCCGGAAAAATTCCTCACCCCGGGTGGGTTTCTGGTCGGCACCAGAATGCCCGCTGATGCCGCGGGTGTCATCCACACCTTCACCGGGCTTGAACCGGGAGAATATGCCGTATCCGTCTTTCATGATGTTGACGCGAACGGCAAACTTGACAGCAACTTTATGGGCATCCCGAAGGAGCCTGTGGGCATCTCCCGGGATGCGCGCGGCAGCTTCGGCCCTCCCAAATTCAGAGATGCTGCCTTTAAGCTGACGGCCGAAGGCAGTAGGCAGAAGGTGTATCTCGACTAAGCTTATATCAATTTATCTAGCCCGAATTGCCACCCTTCAAGGCCTGCACCAGACACTTCGGCGCAGGCTTTTATCTACTTGAGGCTCTCAAAAATAAACCCGATAAACATATCCGGCCATTTGGGATTATCCGTCTGCCATTTGGCAGGTATGTCCTTGAGTGGTTTGGCGGCCTGAATTTCCTCCAGCGTCCTTCCTTCCTCCTTGAGTGACCGCACCTGATTGCGGGCCTCGGTGAGCATCGCCCGGTAGGCTTCCAGTCCTGCCTTGTCCGTCACCGGACCGTGCCCGGGAATAATAATCGTCTTGGCGTCCGCTGCCGCCAAAGCAAGTTCGGCTGCATGAAGAACGCCACCTATACTGCCGCCGTTCGGCACGTCAATAAACGGAAAGCGGTCATTAAAAAATGTGTCCCCCATGTGTATGACATTGGAGCCACGGAAATGAATGATGCTGTCCCCGTCTGTGTGTGCGTTCGGCACATGGATAATGCGGGCGTTTTCCCCGTTCAGGTGCAAAGACATCTGATCGTTAAAAGTCACGACCGGCAACGCAGCGCCGCGCTGTGGTTCCATTTTATGATTGAATGCCTTGATAAACGCCCCTGCGCGCAGCCGTTGTCGTACATTGTCATGCGCCACAATCACCGAGCCTGAACCACCAAGCTTTTCATTGCCACCAGTATGGTCAAAATGGAAATGAGTGTTGATGATATAGCGGATCGGCTCAGGCGAGATCGAAGCAATGCTGGCGCGCACCCGTTCAGTAAGAGGTGCGTATTGGTCGTCAACAATGAAAACCCCATCATCCCCGGCGGATACACCAATATTTCCGCCCGCACCGTAGATAACGTGGATATTGCCATTCAGCGCCTCCGCCTTCATCTCCACCTTGTCCCAATCCTGTGCGGATGCCATGCCGGAAACTAGCAGACTGGTAATGAATAAGGCCCTGACCTTCATCGTTCATGCTCCATAAAACTTATTATATTGCCCAAACCTAATACAGTAGACAGGCAGACAACAGGGTCAAATGACAAACACTTGATAGACAGACAGCGCCACAGCCGACCGGCACCCGTGGGGTTGGAAATTGTTGCCCTCGCCCAACTACCGCCATGCTTACCGCGTTAAAGTGGCGTCGCGGGCGCATTTGCCTTTGCCGTTCGCGCCCGAATTGGCTAAATGATGAGAGAGAGCCATAAACATTCAGGTGAAGGGAGCGCCCGTGACCCAAAAGAAGGTCATTGCCGTCATTTTTGGTGGAAGAAGTGTTGAGCATGATGTCAGCGTACTGACCGGACTGCAGTTCCTTGAGGCGCTTGACCCCGGACGGTACGAAGGGTTGCCCATATATGTCGACCCTCTGGGCCAGTGGTGGACCGGTGCGCCATTAACCCGCCGCAGTCGCTATCCGCTTGAAGAAGCCCCCGGGGATCTCACGCAAGTGATGCTTGACCTCGCCACCCCGGCAGCGGGACGGCCGCAATTTGTTTCCTTTTCCAAGGGGCTGATGGGCGAAAAGCGCACAGTGATCCCGTTTGACCTGATGGTGCCCGCCATACATGGCTCCAACGGCGAAGACGGCAGCCTTCAAGGCCTGCTGGATTTTGCCGACATTCCTTATGCTGGCTGCCGAACCCTGGGTGCATCTGCGACCATGAACAAGGTTTTTGCAAAAAAAGTGGCCGCACAGTCAGGCATCAAGGTACTTCCCGAGCTGCTGCTGAGCCGACCGGAAAAAGGCGAATTTCTCGACCCGGAAACACTAAAGAAACAACTGCAAAGTGCCTTCGGCACCGTTGATTACCCCTTCATTGTCAAGCCTTGCAACCTTGGCTCAAGTGTCGGTGTCGGCAAGGCTGATGACATCGACGGTCTCGTCGCCGCGCTGATGTCTGCCTTCCGCATGGACAGCGAAGTCATTGTAGAACCGTTCGTCGCCAACCTCGTTGAATATAATATCGCGGTTCGGCGCTCTGCGGATGATGAGACCATCACCTCCGCCATCGAACGCCCCCTGCGTGACGCGGAACTCCTGGACTTCAAGAACAAATATCTGGCCGGAGGCACACCGGGTGCCCCCAAACTTGACACCGGCCCAAGCGAAGGCATGGCCTCTCTTAACCGGATACTGAACCCTGACGAACTGACGCCCGTACAGGAAAGCTTCATCCGCGAGAGCGCAGCCTGCGTCTTTGATGCACTCTCTCTGGCCGGCAGCGTGCGGGTGGATTTTCTCTGCAACGGTGCCAGCGGTGAGTTGTGGCTCAACGAAGTGAATACCATCCCCGGCTCATTTGCCTATTTCCTGTGGGAAGCAGCCAGCACACCGCTGAGCTTCCTTGCCCTCGTCAGCGAGATTGTCGAAGAAGGCTTCCGGTTGTCGGGGGGGCGCTTGGGTGAAACCGATACCAAAACAGGTGGCGCCACCATCTTCATGCGGAGCTGACGGGTGCCAAAAGGTCAGACTGTCATGACAAAAAGCCGCTGGTTTCATGTGACGGAAGGTAGGGACGGACAGTCCCTTATCTGGCTTCATGGCTGGGGTATGGAACATGCATCCCTCAAGCGCCTTGCCAGCATTTTTAAGGCCAGCAATAAAAATGTGCTCTATGACCAACCTGGCTTCGGACGCACCCCCAAGTTACGGGACGGCGCCGGTACCGAGGATTATGCCGATGATCTCGCGCGGGAACTTGAGGCGGTCCCCGGGGCGCCACACATCCTGATCGGGCACAGCTTTGGCGGCCGTGTCGCTGTGCAAATGGCAGCGCGGCATCCCACGCTGGTCAAAGCCATTGTCCTTATCGGGGGGGCAGGCCTGCAACGACGCCGGTCTGCCCAGTTTAAAATACGGGCATGGGTCATCAGAAATATTGGCCGTCTCGCCCGATTTTCTGACGCATTGTTTCGGACGCGCCTGCGGGACGTTTACGTGCAGCGTTTTGGCAGCGCAGACTATAAAAATGCCGGGTCCCTCAGGCCCACTTTTGTTCGCGTTGTCAATGAAGATCTAAGCCGGACAGCAAAAGCGGTACGCTGCCCGGCACTTCTGATATACGGTTCTGATGACACAGAAGCACCGCCTGAAATTGGCCGCAGGTTTGAAAGCCTGATCCCGATCGCGCGCTTTGTCGAAGTGCCCGGCTTCGACCACTGGGATATCCTTGGTCGTGGTGCCTACCAGTGTGAAGCGCTGATCCGTACCTTCATGGATGACCTGAAAGATGATTGAGACGTTGCTGCCTTTCTGGCCCGCATTTTTATTTTCTCCGCTGGTGCTCTGGTTCGCCTTTGAGCGAGGCAAGACCCTCATGATGATCTTCCAGCAGGAAGAATATGATGATGTGCGTTTTCTCACATGGTACCGCACCAGCAAGGCATTCGACCGAAGGGCAAGCCTGTGGATGCTGGCAGCGGTAGTGATTGGCCTCATTTCTCAGAGTACTTTGATCGGCGAGCTGGGTGCCACAGTGGGCTTGGCGGCTTTCCTTGTCTGGCCGCTGATGGTCGTCTCCTTTATCCACGGTGCTGTTGTATCGCGCGCGGCGCGTAACGCGTCGAAAAAGCCATTGGTGTCAACCGCGCGTGTCAAACGTATCCTCACAGTTTACCTCGCCTTCACCGGCGCGATTTACCTTATTATCCTGCTGCTGGCCGTTCTTGCCCCCAAAGGCACCCATTATGCCGTCGCCATCGACATGGACGGCATCGGTTTCGCGAGCCTGCCCTATAATTGGCAGGTAGTCTTGGCCTCCATACTCTTTCTGCTGTTTCTTCAGTTACCGCCCTTTCTTCTGGTGCTGGCCAACAAACTGCTGGAACCTGCTGAGGAACGCGTCAAAGCCGGGTTCCGCAAGGAAGCGGTCGAGAAATTCAGTCGCCTGCAGCCAAAGGTGGTCGCGATAACCGGCTCGTTCGGTAAAACATCCACCAAACATATACTGAGCCATATTCTCGGCGCGGCGGCGCCCACGCTCGCAACACCTGGCAGCGTGAACACCGACATGGGCATCACCCGTGTCATCCGTGAGCAGCTGACCGAAAATCATCAGTTTTTCATTGTCGAGATGGGCGCCTACGGGCCCGGGTCTATTGCCCGCTTGTGCCGCCTTACCCCCCCTGATGTTGGCCTTATAACCGCCGTTGGCGCAGCACACTACGAGCGCTTCAAAACGCTGGAGACCGTTGCACGCGCCAAGTTTGAGCTGGCAGAGGCAGTCTTTGGCAAAGGTGGGCAGGTCATTGTCAACCGGGACGGCATCGCACCTGACCTGCTGGCAGAACGGGTGGAAAACGTGCCAGGTAACTACCGCATTGTTGGCGCGGCAGGTGACGTCGTGATCAAAGACTGGGTCATGACAGCACTGGGGCTTGAGGTCACCGTACGGGATGGCGATGAAGAGCATGTGCTCAAAGCGCCGCTATACGGTAGCCATCAGGCCGGTAATATTGCGCTGGCGGCTGCAAGCGCCCGTGCGCTTGGCCTGCCATGGGCTGCCATAAAAGGCGCGCTCGCCTCTGTGCCGCAGATCAGGCACCGGCTTGAGGTAACACGATCCTCAAACGGCCCGACCATCATCAACGATGCTTATAACTCCAATCCTGTTGGCTTCAAGGCCGCCCTTGAATGCCTTGACGCGCTGGTCGGTGAAGGCGGGCGACGCATTCTCGTTACACCCGGCATGGTCGAGCTTGGAGCAAAACATGATGAAGAGCACGCAGCACTTGGCGCACTGGCTGCCGCCCACTGCGATATCGTGCTGGTTGTCACACCGGACCGCATCCCAACCTTCGTTGACGCTCTGAACCACGCCAACGATGGTTCAGTGACAGTGATGATGTACAACAAGCAGGCAGACGCGGAAAACTGGGTTAAAGGTCATTGGGGCAAGGGCGACGCCGTCTTGTTCGAGAACAACCTGCCCGACCTATATGAAGCCTTGATCCGTTTCTAGTTTTTGCTGTCCTCGCTGGTGGCGATGTGCATATCCAGTTTTGCGAGGTTAGCGCGAGCCGCGTCAGCGTCCTCACCCTCGACACTGAAGCGCAGCAGATCAAGCCATGCCTTGCGCGCATCATCCCGTCTTCCCTGAGCGTGACGCAAGTTACCCAGTTCAAGAAGACCGGCGGTATGGTCCGGATACGTCTTTCGATATCTCGTCAGGGCGTCTTCTGCCCGGTTATATTGACCAAGACTTCTGGCGGCAGCGGCGACAAGCACCAAAATATCGGTGCGGTTCTGATCGCTTGCTAAAACAGCTTCAAGGTCTTGCAGTGCATACTCAAAGTCGTTGTCCGCTGCGGCAATCCGCGCGCGGTCAACCAACAATTCACGGTGCTGTGGCGTTCCTGCAGGCACCACAGAAAGCGCCAGTTCCACCGCATCCTCCGCACGGACGATTTCATCTGCGAGCAACCATGCATTGGCGGCCTGTCCGTACATATCGGCAATCAACGTCGCATTCGCTACAAGGCGTTGATCACCAAGTACCGGCATACCGCGCCCCACACGAATATCCTCGGCAATCCGCATCAGCCTTGCCGCCGCCTCAGCATATTCGCCAAGCTCGACAAGGCCCAAGGCTTCGCAATGCCGTGCGGGCACGCCGCCGCCCGAAGCCTGCCACTCAAGGGCAAGGTTGATCGATTTGTCCGGTGACCGGTCGATCATATCGACACAGCGGCGATACCGTTCTTCGCCGGCCTCATCCGCCCGAACGGGAAGATTTGATGTAAGCACAGTGGCAAAAACCACTGAAACAAGTATTGTTGACCTTCTTTTCATCTGCGCAAAATGCGTAAAAGCCGTGGCAAATTCAAGGCAGAAGACATGAGCAAACCAAATAAAAAGCATCTGTTCATCTTTGGTCCCGGATACACAGCCGGCTTTATTGGCCAGCGAGCTGTAGAGGCCGGCTGGCGCGTCAGTGCAGGCTACCGGGACGCAACAAAAACAACAGCTCTTGAAGCCCGTGGGTTTATCCCGGTCTCCCTTTCCGACGAGACACTGGGAGCCAAACTGCAAGACGCCAGCCACGTCCTGACATCCGTCGCCCCCACACAAGCTGGTGATCCCATACTCCCGATTTTTGAAAGTTGTCTGGAACATCTTGTGGCACTTGAGTGGCTCGGCTACCTCTCATCAACCAATGTATACGGTGATCATGGTGGCGACTGGGTTGATGAAAACACAACTCCAGCCCCCAATCTTGACCGTGGTCGTCGCCGGGTCGCGGCTGAAAACCGTTGGCTGCGGGTGGCCGAGCAAACCGGCGTGCCACTGCACATCTTCCGCCTTGCGGGCATATATGGCCCTGGAAGAAACGCCGTGCGCACCTTGCTGGATGGACGAGCCAGACGCATTTTCAAGCAAGGTCAAATGTTCAGCCGCGTCCATGTAAAAGACATTGAGGAAGCGGTATGGCAAGGCATGCACTCAGGGCTGAAAAGTCAGGTCTTCAATCTCGCAGACGACATGCCCGCGCCGCCGCAGGATATTATTGAAAAAGCAGCGCAGCACCTGGCTTTACCTGTTCCGCCCCTGATTCCATTTGAAGACGCCGAGCTAAGCCCGATGGCGCGCAGCTTCTACACAGAGAGCAAACGGGTGAAAAATGACCGGGTGAAAAAACTACTTGGCCTATCGCTGCGTTACCCAACGTTTGATAGCGCGCTCGAAGATCTGGCAGATTATGAAAAAGACGCCCAGAAGCGCTAGGCCATGGCGTCGATTTGTTCGTACGTCATATTGCCGGGGATGAGGAAAAGCGGACAAGGCAGGTTGCTCGCGAGGTCATGGGTGAAATAATCCACGAGCGGCCCTGGTCCACCATCAGATCCAACGCCCAAAACCAGCCCGAAGATGTCCTTTCGTTCCTCAATACATTTGCGGATTTCGTCATTGGGTTCGCCCTCCATTATAATGGTCTCAGGCACAACACCACAGTATGCGTGCAGGCGCTCTGCCATATCCCGCAATAATTCTTCCGCTTCCTCGCGCGCTTCCTCGCGCATTCGGTCTGCCACCGCCATCCAATGCTGGAATTCCCCAGGCCGAATACAATGAAACAGGATCAGACCGCCACCTGTGATGTGCGCCGCGCGTGCCGCAGCAAACCGTATGGCCACCTTTGACTCCGGTGAACCATCCACCACGACCAACAGCTTGCGCCAGCGTTTGGCGACCGGGCGTATCGGCCCATGAATCTCATCGCTCAGTGTTTCGTTCACCATATTCTTCCCTTTTGCAGCACCCAGATTGACAGCCCCTTGCGACGCTGACAAGCCTATTTAAGGAGGATGTTAGACACCTCGCGCAACTGGGTGCGCGCTCTGAGAAGATAAAAACCCTGCATCGACAAGTGGTTGGCTACTACGCCGTCAATCGCGCCATTCGATACCACCACCGGATCCAACGTCGCCGCAGCCCGCAGACTTTTCAGCAGTTCATTATAGATTGAGGTCAGGTCCCGGTCTTCTATCACCTTGGCAAAGTCTTTCCTGAGCGCTGCCAGAATAACGGTATAGGCATAGACCTGTCCCTTAACCTGATAAAAAAGATCGTCTGCGCCAAAGTCCGGCAGCACGCCTCCTGCGTTCTCGCCGATATAAGTCTCAAGCGCGGCCGATGAAGCGCCCAGATCAAGCGCAATACGGTCAAGCGTTGCCTGCAGGTTATCCGACCGACGCTCAAAAACGGCGGCGCCGGACGCCAGTCTGGCATTATACGCCTCAAGCTGTTGCGCCGCCTCACGGAAATAACTGTCTGATGGCGTCGTGGGCAGAATCGAATTTGAAAAGTCAATGACCCAGCGATCCGGCTCCTTGGAAAGGTTTCCTGCCGCCTGTTCAAGATCATCATCTACAGCACTGGACCCCCGGGCGCGGCCAATCTGATCCCTGAGCTCAAAAGTGAACCGGGACAGCGCGCTCATCATGCCCTTCTGGTAATTGGGCGTATTATCCAGCCACCACCCCGGTTGAAAAAACGGATCATTTGCCGTCCAGCCATGCTCAACGGTCTCCCGCCTTACCAAGAATGCGATATCAGCTACCACATGCGCGCCGCCGGACTGCGTGGTGGTCGGCAAGTCTACGGTATCATCAACCCGGTGGACGATGGGCATGCCAACGAGGATATAGAGGATAAAGGCCAGAGGTACCGCAACCCCGACCTTACGCCAGGTGCTACCGGAAATCGTGACCAGCCAGCCGGTAAAATACCGCCACACAGCTCTCAGGCCGCGGCCAATCATCGCAAAAAATGCCGCAAGCTTCTCGCGAGTCCAAAGCCAAATTTCCTGCATCATAAAACCGCTCCCTGTCCACAGCTCACGCCGGAGGTTTGCGGTATACCGCAAAGCCATTTATCTTGATTAATGTCGTCATGAATTTCGTCCAAACAAGGGTCCTCACGGCAATTCATTCATGGACAGTTAAGGTAAAGCCCGCCATTCTTTGTCAATGTCGTTTCCAAGAATGTTATCATAGACCAGTCTTTGCCGGGGACCAAACCCATGCAGCCGCGTGCTTTTGCCTTTTCTGTTATTATCATGCTCGCTGGCCTGTCGCCGGCGCTTGCTCAGGAGGAAGAATCCGGTGCGGCACGTCGCCCACTTCCTGGCGAGCCGGGTGCGCAGTGTATTGATACCGATAAAATTGTCTCCTACCAAACGGTCTCAGATGAACTGATCCGCTTTGAGCTTACAGATCATCACGTCATGGCACGCCTGAGAAAAAACTGCCCACAGATGCACTATCACGGCTATATCTCATATCAACCTGTCAATGGTCAGCTATGCGCCCGTTTTGACGATGTGGTCAGCCGGTCCGGGATGCCTTGCCGGATTGAAAGCCTCACCGAGTTGCCGCTCCCGTCAAATAATGAACAAACTGCTGAAGCCGCACCGGGGCGCTAAACGGCCAAAAATTCATCCCGCAGGGCTCGTTTAAGCACTTTGCCCGACGCATTGCGCGGCAATGCCTGCATGAAATGTACGGCCCTAGGCAATTTGTAGCCCGCCAGATTTTTTTCCGAAAACTCAATCAAGACGTCCGGCTCCAGATTCAGGCCGGGCTTCAGCACCACCGCCGCCTGCACCTGCTCTCCCCAGACCTCGTGCGGCACACCAAAAACCGCGACCTCTGCGACTGCCGGGTGTGCCGCGATGACAGCTTCAACCTCGCTGGGAAAGACATTTTCCCCACCAGTGATGATCATGTCTTTTATCCGGTCCTTGAGGTAAAGATACCCATCACGATCAAGATAACCACCATCACCGGTCTTGTACCACCCACCCTCCAGAACCGCTTTGCTGGCTTCGTCATTGTCCCAATAGCCATTCATGACCGTTGGCGTTTTGATCCAGACCTCACCCACTTCACCGGCGGGTAACGGATTGCCTCCCACATCACGCACACTGAGGTCTACGCCACCAAATGGCTTGCCCACGCTGGCGCGCCGGTATTCAAACGCCGGTGCATGATCTTCAGGCGGTAAATATGTCGCGTACCCGCAGGTCTCCGTCATACCGTACAGCTGGACAAAACCCGTCTTCGGGAATGCCTGAAGCGCCGCCTTCAGAAGCGAGGCAGGCATCGGCGATGCACCGTAAGACAGATAGTCAAGCGAGCTCAAATCAGCCGAGGCAAGGCCTGGTTCCTTCAACAAAAAAGCCAGCATCGCCGGCACAAAAATCGAGCGGGTGACCCGCTTTTCTTCAATCGTTTTAATAACCTCAGCGGGAACAAAGTCGCGCAAAACAACTATTTTCGCACCGTGGTAAAGTCCGATCAAAGCCCAGCCACACCCTGCGATATGGAAAAGCGGGGTTGGCACCAATTCTACATCGTCCGAGGACCAGTCGTTCCATGCCTCCGACGTCGGGCCTCCCTGCCGGGAAGCAAGGATGGCTGTCTGGGAAACCACCACACCCTTTGCGCGGCCTGTTGTGCCGGAAGTATACATCATCAGCGCCGGCGCCTCGGGGTCCACAACGCCGTAGCTTGCGCTTTGGCCCGCACTGTTTCGCCAACTTGCATAGGCTTCACCACCATCAAGCTGAACAAGGGGCCGAGACTTGTGCCGGCTAGCGCCAATGCCGGTCAAGAAATCGCCATCGGCGAAAATAATGCCGGGGCCACTGTCATCCAGCTGATCGGAAATTTCATGGTCCGTGAGCCGCCAGTTGAGGCTGACGAAACATAAGCCAAGGCGCGTACAGGCATAAAGCAGTTCAAAAAATGCTATGGACGACCGCCCCAGATAAACGACCCGGTCCCCTGCCTTCAACCCCGCCTGCTGCAGGCTGGCGGCCGCCCTGTGGCTGCGCTCGGCAAGAGCAGCATACCTGACGAAACTGCCATCGCACTCGATGGCCACCTTATCGGGCAACGCGCTTGCATGGTGATCCAGATAGTCTTGAAACAGGCGATAGGTTTTAGGCCGATAGGTTTTAGGCATGGGCAGTCCTCCCTTGGTTTAGAAGGCTATCACACTGGCAAACACAGGCAAGCTGCCTCACACAGGGATTAATGGCTGACGTGAGCGCCGAACCTGAACACCAAGCTTGAACGCCGGGGCAAGACCGCTTATTGAAAAGTCATGACCGGCCTCATATACAAGATTTTACGACCGCAGGAATGGCGGGACGCGACCGAGAACAGCGCATATAGCGGCGCGCCCGTTGATATTGCTGACGGATTTGTACATTTCTCCACCGAAGCGCAGGTTGCGGATACAGCTGTAAAACACTTCGGTGACAGCGACCGTATTCATTTGCTCGGCTTCAGGCCCGATGTGTTTCCAGCACATACCCTGAAATGGGAAAAATCCCGTGGGGGCGATCTTTTCCCCCATCTTTACGCACCGCTGAATATCACGCTGGCTTGTGAACGGCTTAGTTTGTCCCGTCGTATCGACGGTACCTTCGATTTCTCATTTCTGAAAAAAGACAAGGCGTAATGCTCGACCTCTTCCCTCTCGTCCGGCCTTTTGTCCACGCGCTTGACCCCGAATCCGCGCATAATGCCACCATCAAAGCGCTCAAGCTGGGCCTTACCGGACAGCTTGGCCGCAACACAGACGATCCGGTGCTGGAGACAACGGTTTTTGGCCTCAGCTTCAAAAACCCTGTTGGACTTGCCGCCGGTTTTGACAAAAATGCCGAAGTCATCGTGCCCGCACACAAAATGGGATTTGGCTTTGCTGAAGCGGGAACCGTTACTCCAAGACCTCAGGAAGGTAACGCCAGACCACGGTTGTTCCGGCTGACGAAAGACCGGGCTGTCATAAACCGTTTTGGCTTCAACAATAAAGGCCTTGAGTATTTTGAGGCTCGGTTAAGGGCCTTGCCCGCCAATCGCGGCATTTTCGGCGCAAATGTGGGCGCCAACAAGGATAGCGAAGATCGCACGGCCGATTATGTTACCGGGATTAAGCGACTTTACGGTCTGAGTGACTATTTCACCGTCAACATTTCCAGTCCCAACACACCTGGCCTTCGGGCGCTGCAATCAAAGGCGGCGCTTGAGGATCTGGTCGGGCAGGTTCTGGAGGCACGGCAGGAAAAGATGGCCGCCGGGGCCAAGTTCATCCCCGTTCTCATCAAAATAGCACCGGACCTTTTGCCGGCTGATATCAGCGACATTGCCGATGTGGCGCGGGGCAGCGGAATTGATGGCCTGATCGTTAGCAACACCACCATCTGCCGCCCGGACACCCTGCTCAGCGACAAGCGGGCTGAAGCCGGTGGTTTGTCCGGTGCACCGCTCATGGCACAATCGACAGAAGTGCTGGCTGCCGTTTATAAAGCCACAGGGGGTGCGGTACCGCTTGTTGGTGCTGGCGGCATTGCGTCAGGCGCGGATGCCTACGCCAAGATTCGGGCGGGAGCGTCGCTTGTACAGCTATATTCGGCGCTTGTGTATGACGGCCCCGGTCTCGTGAGCACCATAAAGCGCGACTTGGCTGCACTGCTGAAAGCTGACGGATTCTCATCTGTCCGTGACGCCGTGGGCGCTGGTACCTCTAGGCAATCAAGTTGATGTAATTCCCTTTGCGCGCCGGGGGCGTTTGTGTTGCAGCAGTCTCCGCAGACGCGGTAGCCTCTGACGTGATATAGGCGCCAAGGCTATCGCCTTTCTGGCTCCGTAAGTCCGCCTCTGCTTCGCGAATAGCGGCTGCTGCCTTTGCAGCCACCGCCCTGTCCTGCCCTGACGGCCGCGCGGGCGCCAGCGCCGCGGCCTGCACAACCTGCATCTTTTCGATGGTTGCTGCGGGATTATCGGCCACCGCCTGCGTATCAATCGACACATGACCGCCCACCGCATATTGCACCCCATCGGGGCCACGCACGAATTCATACTGAGGCCTGCCGGCATAGCCCTGACCCGTCGCCGCATGCGCGGCTTCGTGGGTTCGCACTTCGCGGTCACGCGCCCGCAGTTCTGCGATGCGCGCACGGTCTTCATCGGACAATTTGTCCGTCTGGGCTGGCGTTCCCTGACGTCTCGTGCCTTGGCCCTCAACGCCACGGAAGGGTGCCACAGACGCGGAAATTCGGCTTTCATTGGCCTGCACAGTCACGGCCGCCGCCCCGCCCGGGTTTTGCCCCGGGCCGGCCAAATAGGTTTTTGCTGGTTTTTTAGCTGTTTGAGCAGAAGCTGCCGTCCCACTTACCTCGCGAGTGTCCGCGCCCGGCACATCAGGCTTCAGGTTATCGGGCACTTTGGGCCGCCTGATAGCAAGCGGCGGCGGTCCGATAGAAGGTAATATGGCAGCACTGGTCATACGCGCACCATAGCACAGAACACGGCGCGCTATCTATCTTACGCTTAAAAACTGGCGTCCGGCTCCCGTTCCGGTTGCCCGTCACGCCCGTCATCGTCAGGTCTTTCGCGCATGCCATCGGGACCTTCTCCACCAAATCCACCGGGAGGAGGCGGAGGCACACGGCCCGTTTCGTCACCAAACGGCCCACCAGGGTCACGTTCAGGGCCACGCTTCATACGCGCTTGCCGACGCTTATACATATCTTCCGCAAGCTGTTTCCGGGTTTCAAGGTCCAGATCCGCGACAATATCAAGCAAAACAGCACGCAAAGGGCCATGCAACTGGCGGGTCTTGCCTTCGAGCTCATCCAGAGCGCCACGCAGTGCAGCCTTGTCAACCGTGTCCGCAAGCAACAGAGCGCGCACCTTCTCTTCGCTTTCGCGAATACCACGGAAACCAGCGCGCAAGTCCTTGCGGTGATTGCGCATCATAGCCTTGAGTTCCTCACGGCGGTCTTCGGGCAGGTAAGACATAAGATGCCGCATATTAAACAGCTCGCGGCTGTTCATACGGTGTTCTCGCTTTTGTCCATCTGGCCGCATCTCCTTGCCAACCAGATAACCCCCGGCAAAAATATTGGCAGCCAGTGAAACCGCGAGCGCACCATGAATCCAGTTTACCTTGAATGCCATGTTCTATTCGTCCTCCAGATAAAAGTCTGCGTTGCTGGCAAATAACTGGGCGCTCAGGTCCACACTATCCGCATCACCACTGCCGGAGCCATCCTGCATGCCCACAACAACGCCGACGGCCAGGACAAGCGCATAGACAGCAGCCTGAGAAGCCACAACACCGAAGGAGGGCAAACCACCAAAAAGGCTGGCCAAAAAACCGCGAGGAACCGCTGCAGAGCAACCCGTGTGTGATTGTGGAATATCCATCAGGCGAGCAAGAAAGGCGGTATCATCACCCGGCATCGGGTCCGGTGCACGCATAAAAGCGTCAAGCGTTTGCTGCACACGCAGCAGGGACTGCCCTTTGGGGCTGGCAAGGAAACTTTCGGCTTGCTGTCGCTTGCCAGTGGGCCAGACTCCAAGATCGGCACCAAAACGCACCGTGAGTTCCTCAAATTCCTGTTCATTCATGGGCATCATCATTGCCCTCCTATCCCAATGCATCAAAAAGCTGCTGCTTTTCGGCTTGCAGTCTTTCTCTCAATTTTGCCCGAGATCGCACCAGAAGCGACTCGTAGGCTTTCAACTTCATATCCATCGCGTCCGCGGCTTCCACATTGGACAACCCGTCAAAATAACTGAGCGTAACAGCCAGCTTTTGCCGGTCGGACAAAGCGTCAAGAGCCAGCCTTAACCGCGCCTTGCCGCTTTCTTCTGCCAACCCGGCTTCGGCGTCCGGACGCTCATCCGCCTGATCAAAACCTTCCGGTAACGGATCGGCTTTTTTGCGGCGTTTATCATCAAGGCAGCGGTTGACCACAATGCGGTGAAACCATGTGGTGAACTTTGCCTTTCCTGCATCAAACCTGCCTGCGTGAGTCCAGAGTTTAACAAAAGCCTCCTGCACCAGGTCTTCTGCACGGGCCATGTCGCCCAAGTACCGGAACGCCAAAGCGCGGTACCGGAGTCCATACCGGTTTACAAGAACAGCAAACGCAGTACGGTCACCTGTCGCGACCCTCGCAACCAGGGCCTCGTCCGTCGGTTCTTCGCCTTCAAACGCCAAACCAAAACTCTTTTTATTGTTACATTCTCGTCTTCAACCTGTGCTTGGTACGGTACAGCAGCCCATTCCCCTTCGACTTTATTTGGCCGTGGCCATCATGAAACCGAAATAATAAGAGCCTATGCGCAAGCAGGTTCATAGAGTATGACATTTCGTGGCGTACCAGAATGACTTTATAGCAGGACGCCTCGCAGCTTGACGAGACATCGAGGGGTAAAACATGAAGATAACAGTCATCGGCACAGGATATGTAGGGCTTGTTTCTGGCACCTGCTTTTCAGAATTTGGTCACGAAGTAACTTGCGTTGACAAGGATGCTTCCAAGATCAAAGCCCTTGAAAATAACATCATGCCCATCTACGAGCCCGGCCTCGACAGTCTTGTTGCGCGTAATGTGGAGGCTGGCCGCCTGAATTTCAGTACAGACCTTAAAACCGCCATGCAGGACGCCAAAGCGATCTTTATCGCTGTTGGCACACCCAGCCGACGCGGGGATGGTCATGCTGATCTTCAGTATGTATTCGCTGCAATTGAAGAAGCAGCAAGCTATATTGAGGATTACACGCTGGTAGTGACCAAGTCGACTGTCCCGGTCGGTACCGGTGCCCGCATCAAGGCGCGCCTGAGCGAACTGCTGCCTGCGGAAAAATTCGATGTAGCATCAAATCCGGAATTCCTGCGTGAAGGCGCGGCGATTGAGGATTTCATGCGCCCAGACCGCGTTGTATGTGGTGTGGACAGTGAACGCGCCCATGACGTCCTGCGGGAACTCTATCGCCCGCTGTATCTCAACGAAACACCGATCGTGTTCACCAACCGCGAGACGGCGGAAGTTATCAAATATGCCGCGAACGCCTTCCTTGCTACCAAGATCAGCTTCATCAACGAAATCGCCGACCTGTGTGAAGCTGCTGGCGCCGACGTTCAGGAGGTCTCCAAAGGCATCGGCCTTGATAACCGAATCGGCTCCAAATTTCTGCACGCGGGACCGGGCTATGGCGGCAGCTGTTTCCCCAAAGACACCCGCGCACTTGTCTCCACCGCCGACCAGTATGGCGTACCGCTCAAGATCGTGCGCTCGGTCGTTGAGGTAAATGAAGAACGCAAGCGCGCCATGGCAGCCAAGGTCATCAAGGCGTGTGGCGGAGATGTCGCGGGTAAACGTATCGCCGTGCTGGGCCTCACGTTCAAGCCCAATACCGACGACATGCGCGAAAGCCCATCGCTTGACATTATCCCAACCCTTCAGGAAGCGGGCGCCACCATTCACGCCCATGACCCCAAGGGCACAGAGGAAGCGGAAAAGCTGCTCAAGGATGTCACTTTCCATAACGAGCCCTACAGTACCATGCAGGATGCGGACGCTCTTGTGATCCTGACCGAATGGAACCAGTATCGGGCGCTTGACCTTGACCGTGCCCGCAAGCTGATGAAAGACGGTATTCTCGTGGACCTCCGTAATATCTACGCCAAGGCCAGCCCGGACAAACACGGCTTTACCTATACCGGCATCGGGCGGGGCGCGTGACGGCAGAGCTCGCGCTTAGTCATCCCCACAAACGCATCTGGGCCATCGCCGGCCCGGCCATCATCGCCAATAGCTCGGCACCGCTGGTCGGGCTGGTTGATACATGGGTGATTGGCCACCTGCCGAACGCGCTGCATCTGGCGGCTGTCAGTGTCGGAGCCATGGTGTTCAGCTATATTTTCTGGGCTTTCGGTTTCCTGCGCATGAGCACAACCGGCATGGTCGCTCAGGCACACGGGCAAAAAGATGATGACCAACTAAGGCGCGTGATGGTGCGTGCCGCCATGCTGGGCCTGTTGATCGGCACCATACTGCTGCTGCTGCAGCCTCAGATCTTCAGCCTCGCGCTTGCCGCACTGACCCCACCCAAAAGCACCGAGGCCCTGTTCCGGGCCTATTTTGACATCCGCATCTGGTCTGCACCCGCAAGCCTGATGATATATGCCATCAATGGCTATCTCATTGGGGTTGCACGCGCGCGGACAGCGCTCATGCTGCAACTGGTGCTGAACATCACCAACGGCGTGTTGAACCTTGTGTTTGTGCTCGGCCTTGATATGGGGGTTAGCGGTATTGCGCTCGGTTCGCTGATCGCCGAATGGCTGGCGTGCCTGTTTGGTCTCGTTTTGCTATTCAGGGCACTCGGGTTAGGCGCCACCCTAGCCGCCGCCCGGCAGCGCCTTACATGGTCCGCAGACAAACTCCTCAAACTGCTGAACACCAATGGGTTTATATTTATCCGCACGCTGATGCTGATGACCGCCCTTGGGCTTGTAACACGGGAAGCCGGAAAACTGGGTGCGGCAGAACTGGCAGCCAGCCACGTGTTGTCCACTTTCCTGATGCTCATCAGCCTTGGCCTGGACGGTTTTGCTTACGCGGCGGAAGCTCTCGCGGGGGCAGCCTACGGCCGCAAAAACCGGCGTGAATTCCGTGCCTGGGTGAAAGTCACCTTTCTGTGGGTTGCACTCGCCGCTGTGTTTTACACGCTCGGGTTTGCGCTTTTTGGCGAAGCCCTGATCTATACTCTCACAGATATTGCCGCGGTACGCGACGCAGCGACATACAGCCTGCCCGTGTTGGTGGCATTGCCGGTCATCGCCTTCGCCTGCTACCAGTATGACGGGGTTTATATTGGCGCGACCGCCGGCGGCGCCATGATGGGTACAATGGCGATAGCTTTTGCGGCCTTCCTGCTGGTGCTGGCCCCCCTGACCGATGCTTATGGCCTCATGGGCCTTTGGCTCGCAGTCGGTATTTTCATGGGCATGCGGGGGTTGGCACAAGCTGTGTATTACCCCCGTATCGAACGGCGGCTGGATGCAGGCTCAGGCTAAAGAATATCAAGCACACTTTCGGGCGGGCGTCCAATCCGTGCCTTGCTGCCCGAGAAAACGATCGGGCGTTCAATCAGTTTTGGCGTCGCCGCCATGGCGTCAATCAGGTCGTCGCCTTCCTTGTCGGCAAGGCTCTGCTCTTTATAGTCAGACTCTCCCGTGCGCATCAGACCGCGCGGCTCAAGGTTCAGGAGCTTGAGCGCGTGCCTGATCTCATCCTTTGACGGAGCATCCTCAAGATACAGCCTGACCTCTGGCGTCATGCCGCTTTGCTCGAGAAGCGCCAGGGTCTGCCGGGATTTGCTGCACCGCGGGTTGTGCCAGATGGTAACGCTCATTGCTCTTCACTCCCTAGTTCATTCAGGCTTGATAAGGGTTTAGCGCGGGAATGTGTCGGCGGCAAGGCCCCTGAGCGGGGAAATGGCGCGGGGAAATGGCGCAGGGAAATGGTGCCGCCAAAGGGCTGGAGCGGGTGAAGGGAATCGAACCCTCGTCTTAAGCTTGGGAAGCTTCTGCTCTACCATTGAGCTACACCCGCATGTGCGCACCATGTGCAAACACTGCGGGCAAAGCATTTACCAGAGCTTTAGGAAAAAGCAAGAAATGATAGCGCGCTCAGACGCCGAAATACTTGACGGCAGGCGCCGCCCGACGCAACGTGGCGCCGCAGGCCCCACATCAGGGCTATAAAAAGATATTTGTTCAGGAGATACAGCGATGAAACAGCGCGCAGGCCTAGATAAAAGCCTTACTTCCACCTGGTCGCCCCAGACCCAGATGGTGCGCGCGGGTTCGATGCGCTCCGACTTTGGCGAGATGTCCGAGGCCCTGTTCCTCACCTCCGCCTTTACCTATGAAGATGCGGAGCAAGCAGAGGCACGCTTCGACGGCCGCGCAGAAGGCTTTACCTATTCACGCCAGACCAACCCGACCGTCGCCATGTTTGAGCACCGCATGGCCGTGCTTGAGGGTGCAGAGGTCTGCCGGGCAACCGGTACCGGCATGGCGGCGATGACGGCGACACTTCTGTCCAGCCTGCGGGCCGGTGATCATGTTGTGGGCGCGCGGGCGCTTTTTGGCTCGTGCCGCTGGCTACTGGATGAATTGCTGCCCCGGTATGGTATTGAGACCACCGTTGTGGACGGCACCGACATGAACGCCTGGAAAGCCGCGATCCGGCCAAACACCAAAATGTTCTTCACTGAAACACCCGCCAACCCGACACTTGAGATTGTCGACATCAAGGCCGTGGCCGACCTCGCGCACAATGCGGGCGCACTGCTTGCTGTCGATAACGTGTTCGCCACGCCGGTGCTGCAACGCCCGATGGAGCTGGGCGCAGACCTTGTCGCCTATTCAACCACCAAACACATTGATGGGCAGGGTCGCTGCCTGGGCGGCGCAATCCTGTGCTCAAAGGCCTTCGACGAAGAACATCTTTACCCCTATTACCGCCATACCGGGTGCGCCATGTCACCCTTCAATGCATGGGTAATGCTCAAGGGACTTGAAACGCTGGGCCTGCGGGTACACGCCATGTGTGACAATGCGGAAAAGATGGCAGCCTTCATTGCGGAACGCGTGAAAGATACCCGCCACCCCACCCTCGCCAGTTTTGAACAACAAAATCTGGCGCTCAGCCAAATGGAGCGCGGCGGAACCATGGTGGCATTTGAATTGCCCGGTGGCCGTGATCAGGCCTTCAAGTTCATGAATTCGCTGCAGATTGTCGATATTTCCAACAACCTTGGTGACAGCAGGTCGATCGCTACCCACCCGTGGAGCACCACGCACAAGGCGCTATCGGAAGAGAACCGGCTGGAGCTTGGCATCACGCCGGGGCTCATTCGTTTTTCAGTAGGGCTTGAGGATGGTGACGATCTCGTTCAGGATGTGGCACAAGCACTCGACAAAGCTGGCGTGTAGGGCACCGGCACCGCGCGCTGAAGAAGGCATTTGAAAGCGATATGGTTGAAGATGACCTCATTGACGGAGTTCTAACCTTCGAAGAGACAACCGAAGGCGTCCATATCGCTGTTCAAAGCTATTATCTGGACGAACAATCGAAGCCGGAGGCCCAGCAATATGTCTGGGCCTACCGCATCCGGATCACAAACAAGGCTGACCTGCCGGTACAACTCTTGAACCGGCACTGGATCATCACCGATGGCAATGGTGGGCAACAGGAAGTAAAAGGCATTGGTGTGATTGGCGAACAGCCCGTCATCCGCCCTGGAGACACCTATATCTATACAAGCGGCACACCACTTTCCACACCATCAGGCTTTATGCGAGGCTCATATGAGATGCAACGTGATGATGGCATAATGTTTCGCGCCAAGGTGCCGGCCTTCTCTCTCGACAGTCCTCACGTTTCCCTGCACATCAACTGAGGAACCGTCGGTGATCGATCTCAGGCCGGTTCTTTTTACCCTTGGTTCGCTGATCGTCCTGCTGGCGGCGGGCATGATATTGCCAACCATCGTTGACCTCATCGCAGGCAATACAGACTGGCAAACCTTTGCCATCGCCATGTTCCTGACCGCCTTGATTGGGGGCATGCTCATGCTGTCGACCCGCGGTAGTGGCGACAACCTCAACCTCAGGCAAGCCTTCCTTGTTACAACGCTTGCGTGGGCCGTTCTGCCAGCATTTGCCGCGCTGCCTATTTCCTTTTCTGACCTCAACCTTAGCTTCACAGACGGTTACTTTGAAGCCATGAGCGGCCTCACCACGACGGGCTCCACAGTTATCACCGGGCTGGATTACGCCCCCCCCGGCATCCTCTTGTGGCGCGGTCTGCTACAGTGGTTCGGCGGTATCGGAATTGTGGTCATGGCCGTTGCCGTGCTGCCTATGTTGCAAGTGGGCGGCATGCAGGTTTTTCGGGTGGAAAGCTTTGAAACCGTTGAGAAGATCCTGCCACGTGCCGCGCAGATATCCGGCCTGATCTCCGGTGTGTATGTGGCTTTCACTGCGCTGTGCATGTTTTTCTACATGCTGGCTGGCATGGGGGCATTTGACGCCCTCGTACACTCCATGACCACCATCGCCACAGGCGGTTTTTCCAACTCGGACAGCTCATTCGGGAAATTTGACAGCCTCGGCACCGATACGGTTTGCCTTGTTTTCATGGTCCTGGGCTCGTTACCTTTTATCCTGTTCCTGCAGGTATTGCGGGGCCGCCCACTCGCTCTATGGCGCGACGAACAAGCGCGCGGCTTCCTGTTGCTGGTGTTGTTTTTATGCGTCGGCATCACGCTTTGGTTGATGATATGGAAAAACTTTACCCTTGAAGAAGCCTTTCGTTACGGCAGCTTCAATATCATTTCTGTACTGACCGGCACTGGCTTTGCCTCCACCGACTACGGCCAGTGGGGAGCCTTTTCCGTTACCTTGTTTTTTGTCGCCATGTTTATCGGGGGCTGCGCCGGGTCAACCAGCTGCGGGATCAAGATATTCCGCTTTCAGGTACTGTTTAAATTTATGCGCAGCTGGATTGAACGCATGGTGCAACCCAATGGCGTCTTCATCGCGCGGTTCAACGGACGCCCGATTCCAGACGATGTTCGCGCATCGGTCATGAGCTTCATGACCCTTTTCCTGGGTATTTTTCTGATCCTCGCCTTTGCTATCGCGCTAACAGGCGAAGACTGGATCACCTCGCTTTCCGCGGCAGGAACGGCCATCGCCAACGTAGGACCGGGCCTTGGCGATAAAGTTGGTCCTTCCGGCAACTTCAGTGGCCTGACAGATATCGCCAAATGGCTGATGTCCTTTGGTATGCTTATTGGCCGGCTGGAGCTGTTTTCAGTTTTGGTGCTTTTTTCGCCAGGGTTCTGGCGCGCATAAATTTTATCCGCTAGGCTTCCACTCTTCAGCCTGAACAGGATACCAAGGAGCTTATGAAAACAGCGATCGTTTCCCTGATGCTTGTCTTGAATAGCTGGCAGCCGGATCACACACCGGGATGGGCAGCTTTCGTCGCGGGCGATTTTTCCCGCGCTCGTGAGGAAGGTGCCGCTGCCAAAACGGCTGACGGCCTGGCCCTTGCCTGCCGAAGCGGTTTGGTCATCGGCGGATTTCGCGCTACGGGAAAAGATGTCGTTCTCTCCCTGCACCGCGCACTACAGGACTGTGAAGCGGCCCTCGAGATTGACCCGCACAATATCGTCGCAAGCGTGAGCTATTCGCTGGCTCTTGGCTATGAAGGCAAGCGGCTCAAAAAAGCGTCCTATATCAAGGCGTCTCGTGAGCGGCTTGAGCATTGCCTTGAACATCACCCCGGGGACCCTCTGGTCCTGGCTGCACTCGGCGGCTGGCATTCAGCTGTCAGTAATGCGGGCTTTCTGGCAAGGCTGGCACTTGGCGGCAGCCGAGATCAGGCAGAGCAATATTTCACGCGCGCCATAGAGCTTGATTCCACTTCAATCGGCACACGGTTTGAATATGTGCGTTTTCTCGCCCGCGGAGACAACAAGGAGCGGAGCGAAGCGTTAACGCAATTGGCAATTGTGCTGGCATTGCCACCGGCCGATGCAGCGGAAAAAATCATGAAAGAGCGGTTGGCTCAGCTTATACCCATGCTGGAGGCCAATGACAAAAAAGGCGTTCGTGAACGGGTTATGGAAACAGCCGCTTTTCGCGACATCGCCGACTGGCGAGATTTTGAGGGCTATCCGCTGGTACCCATCGAAAACTACAAAAGCTGAACAATCAAGGGAGCGCCCTATGGCGCCCCGCCTATGCTTTTGCTGACATTTGGTCTTAGCCGAATGTTTTCTGCCGCGCGGCGGCACCGCGTTCAATCGCCGCTGCTGTCAGCCGGTCAATATCCAAAACGTGGCGGATCATCTCAAGCAGCCTGAGCTCTTCCTGTGTAAGGTTACCGTCCGACGCTGCCACTTCACACGCCAGCGCATAAACAAGGTCGCTGTGACTTTCGGGGATAGCCTCTTCCACAAGGCCCATCACGGCATCAAGGCCTTCTTCGCTTTGCAACAATTCGATACAGCTGTTGGTATCAGAACGCAGTTTTTCCACATTATAATTGCGGAACGCAGGCAGATAGCCAACAATTCCGGTCATGCGGTTAAGCTCGGTATCGGTCATTTCGTCATCAGACGCCGACACAGTGACAAGCGTGTAGATAAGCGCGGTTTCAGGGCTGATTGTGGACATGTTTTTTCCTCTCGTAACTCGGCCCACACGTTAGGGCGAAACGCGTTCTGCCTCAAGCGCTTTGCACAAAAAATGTAGCGTATGGACAAGGCCGTACAGCTTGCAACACGCAGCAGGCTTCGGCTATTGTCCCCGTTATGGCACAGCAGTGCCAAAACCGCGACAGCTATAAACTTGAGGGCCCCTTCATGATACTGGAAGAAGCACAGAATATCCTCACGCGGATGTTGGCGCCCCTCAGCTATGACCAGTTTTTTGACGACTATGTCAGCCGCAAACCGCTCGCCCTGACAGGCACAGCGTCCAGGGCGCGGGCTACCATAGTGGGTGATGACCCTAAAAAAGTTATCCTGCGTGACTTTGACAAATACGCAGCTAACCTGACCTGTCACATTCGCGAAGCAAAAGTGATGCCGCCACAGCCGCATGCTGTTGACAGCGCAGACGCCTTTGCCAGGCTAATCGGCGAATATCACGCCCGCGACTATACCATCCGCATCCCGGACGTTATCAACCTGTCTCCGGAGCTTGACCAGTTTACCCGTGCACTGGAATGTGTCTTTGGCAACCCGGCAGGCACGGTCATTTTCTGGAGCGAGGCAGAAGCAGAAGCCCCGGTGCACCATGACGAGATTGATGTCATTGTCATCCAGCTTGTCGGCACCAAAACATGGTATATTTCCGAGAACGAACCAACGCTGCCCAATAAATGGAAAAGCCTTGGTGAAACCGATCCGGAACTGGGGTCTTACCAGACCTATAACGTAACGCCGGGTGATCTGCTATATGTACCGCGCGGCACACCACACACGGTCAAATCTACGAGCGAATCCATTCATCTGGCAATCGGGTTTGTACCGGTCACTGTGCGTGAAGCGATCAACGCAGCACTTGATCATCTGTCGGAGCTGGACCGGCCACTGCGCGCGAACCTCGGCATGCGCGCCGATAGCCTCGCGACCGGCGTGGATGACGGTACTGTTTCACGCCAGATATGGGCAGGCATTGATGCGTTGCAAAAGCGCAGCAAATCGGCTGAGTTTATTCGCGATGCGCTTCTTCTTCGCCACGCCCGCATGGTACTGGACCTGCCAAAACTGCCCAAGGCGCAGTCCGAAACCGTTATAACCCGTGAGAGCAAGGTAAAACACAATCCGCTTTCCATCGCCCGGCTGAGTGTAACCTCTGACATACTCGATTTCCGCCATCCGGGTGAACAGCTTCTGGTGCACCTGAGCGTGGAGGGTTGCCTGCGCTTTATCAAGGACACCGCAGAGTTTCGCGTGGCTGATATCCCGGGCGACGTGGGCGATGATATCCGGATCGCGCTGGTACAAAGGCTGATGGGCAGCGGGTTTCTTGTGCCGGCCTGATCAAGCCTTTTGATCAAGCCTCTGGCGGGAAAAACTCACATACTGTTTTCACCGCTTCCGCCAACCCAACCCGCGCCACCTCCACGCCCTCGGGCATGGCGTCCAGCAGGCGGGTCGGTGTCTGGCCGTCCAGCATGACAAAAAGTCCCTTGTCGTCGGCACGGCGCACCAGCCTGCCATAAGCTTGTGCGAGCTTCAGCCGGGTGAGCATCTCGTCATAGTGCCGCCCGCCAAAAGCAGCGCGTCGCGCGCGGTGCAAAAGGGTGGGCCTTGGCCATGGTACCCGGTCGAAGACAATCAGCCGCAGGCTTTCGCCCGGCACATCCACGCCGTCCCTGACTGCATCGGTGCCAAGCAGGCAGGCATGGGCCTCATGGCGGAAAATATCCACAAGCGTGGCGGTGTCCACCGGATCAACATGCTGGGCATAAAGCGGGATATCCATGTCTTCGAGCGGGCCCACAATATGCTCATAAGTGGCACGCAGACGGCTGATGGCGGTGAAAAGCCCCAACGCCCCGCCACCCGACGCCAGAAAGAGCGACCGATACGCTGCCGCCACCTGCACGGCATCATGTTTGTTCACGTCGCCCACAATCAGCACTTTGGTGTTGGCTGCGTAATCAAAGGGCGACGGCACCGACAGCCGTTTGGGCGGGATAATGAGGTGCTGCGCCCCGGTACGCATATCAGCCGACGACCAGTCGCCTTCCTCGGCTGCTTTGTCACGCAAGGTTGCCGATGTGATGATCACGCCGTGGGCATGCTCAAGCACCACGTCGGCAAAGGGTTTGGTGGGGTCGACAAAATGACGGCAGAGCGCCATGTCGCGGTCGCGCCCCTGGATGCGGTCCACCTCCAGCCACTCAATAAAACTGTCATCCAGCGGGCCACCAAAACCTTCCGCCATTGCGGCCCATGTGGCCACCATGTCGGCACGCTGCTTGACCGAACGCGCGCTGGTTTCGAGCCGCCCGCGCGCACCGCTGTCCAGCACATCAGCATCTTCATCCAGCCGCCTGAGGAGCGCATTTGCCAGCGCCTGCATCGGCAGCGCAAGGCCCTTTAGTGCCTCTGCAAGCGCATGGGCTGCCTCGGTCAGGCCATCAATGGGGTCGTTTGTTGTCGCCTCCAGCGAATGCGGCCCGCGCGCGTCAGACCGCGCCAGCACCTGTGCGCGAACCAGCATGAGAAAGCTTTCATAGCGCGTCATAGCCGCTGCCCCGGTTACCCGGCCAAGCCAGTTGTCGCCGGGCAGGATGCGCGCAGCTTCAAGCACGTCATCAAGCAGGCGTTTGGCGTCCATATCGTCGCTGACCAACTCCTCAATGCGGGATTTGAGACCACGCGCGCGTGTCGAGCCACCCGACTCCTTGCCCCGGAGCCAGCGCCTGAGCTCTGCACCCTCAAGACCCGAAAGATGAACCGAAAAGGCGCTGTCGGCGGCCTCAAACACGTGATGCCCTTCGTCAAATACCAGACGCTTCGGCAACTCCGGGTCACCGGCGCGGGTGGCTGCCTGCGCCACCACCAGCGCGTGGTTGGCGACCACAAGCTCGGCATGTTTGGCCTTGCGGACAGTCTTCTCGATGAAACACTTGCGGAAATGCGCGCAGGCGGAATAGAGGCATTCCCCGCGCCGGTCCGTAAGGCCGGCAATGCGGCCGACACCAAAATGACCACCCAGCCAGTTGGGGAAATCGCCACCGATCATATCACCGTCACGGGTGAAACGCGCCCAGCGCACCACAAGGCCAATGAGCAGCCTGTCGCGCTCGCCGCCCGGTCCTGCTTGCGCGCGCATCATCACCGCGCGCAACGTTTCTTCAATATTGAGCAGGCAGGCATAATTCTCCCGCCCCTTGCGGATCACCGCACGTTTCGCCTTGATGCGCGGGTCCGGGTATAATTTCGACAATTCCTGATCAAGCTGGCGCTGCAGGTTTTTGGTATAGGTGGAAAGCCAGACCGCGCCGTCATTTTTTTCGGCCCACACGCTGGCAGGCGCAATATAGCCCAGCGTTTTACCGGTGCCCGTACCCGCCTCGAGCAGTTGGAGGTTAGGACCTTCCTCAAACTCGCGCGGACGAAAGGCGTGGGTGGCAGCACCGGCAAAACGCACCTGCCCCTCGCGGCTTTCCGCCCCCTCGCCTAAAAGTCTGCTTAGACGACTTTTTGCCTCATCGGCATCAACCGCGTCATCGCCTGCGGGCGGCGGCGGGCCGCCGTCTTCCCATTCCGCAAGCGCGGACCACACGGCGAGGCCATCCTCCCGGCTATGGTCAGCGTAGGTCTCGATAGCCCTGAGTGCAAGCGGCCCCCACGGCCATCCCGCGCGAGCCATCATCATCGCAACCTTGGCGCCCCCCGCCCGGTAGCCATAAGTCTGCGCTTCCATGTCGGCGATCAGTCGCTTGGCGATTTCGCGCACACACAGGCAGCGGTCCTCATCCGACTCCAGCGCCATATCGATATGCAGTGCGTCCCTCAGCCCCTGAACCGTGGGCAGGCAGAAACGCGCCGGGCGCACAAAGGCGTAGAGCTCAAGCGCATCAAACGCGCGAATATCGCCAAGGCGCAGGCGCCGCGCCGCGATCACCCGGTTGACCAAGAGGTGCGGGGCCTTGCTGATACGCTCCGCCGCCTCAGACAGCCCGAGCTCTTCAAAAGCGCCGTCTTCGGTCAAAAACTGCACATGCCTGACCCCCACCACCGCAACAGGCAGGCGGTCAAGGTCGGTACTCTGGGCCTCAGCACTGACAACAAGATCTTCCATGGGGCGGGAGCATATCGCCAGTGTTTCACAAAAAACAGGTGAATATGTTGCTTAAAGGCAAAAGCAGTATATCTTGACGGAACCGCGCGCAGAGCCTAGCTTCCGCGCGTTTTTCAACTCCAATCTTAAGGTGACCGACGATGACCGGTAATATTGATCTAGCCCTTTCCAGCAAAGCTTGGCCTTTCCAGGAAGCAGAGAAGCTGGTCAAACGGTACAAGTCAGGCGCGCCAGAGAAGGGTTATGTGCTGTTTGAAACCGGCTATGGGCCTTCAGGCCTGCCGCACATCGGCACCTTTGGCGAGGTTTCCCGCACCACCATGGTGATGCGCGCGTTCCGCGAAATCTCCGACATTCCGACCAAGCTGATCTGTTTTTCGGACGATATGGATGGCCTGAGGAAAGTGCCGTCAAACGTGCCCAATCAGGAATTGCTGGCAAAAGCCATTGGCAAACCGCTGACCGCCGTGCCGGACCCTTTTGGCACACACGCCAGCTTTGGTGCGCACAACAATGCTCGGCTGCAGGCCTTCCTTGACCAGTTCGGCTTCAATTATGAGTTTTATTCCGCGACGGATTGCTACAAATCCGGCCGCTTTGACGAAACATTGGTGAAAATCTGCCAGCGCTATGACAAGATCATCAATGTGATCCTGCCAACGCTGGGCGAAGAACGCCGCCAGACCTATTCGCCCTTCCTGCCGCTCAGCCTTGAGACGGGCGAGGTATTGCAGGTGCCGGTGCGCATCGAAGACCCGGAAGCTGGCCTGATTTCCTTTGAAGATGTCTCAGGCAAACGGACCGAAACGCTGGTGACCGGCGGCAAGGTGAAATGCCAGTGGAAGGTTGACTGGGCCATGCGCTGGGACGCGCTGGATGTCGATTATGAGATGGCAGGCTCCGACCTGATCGAAAGCGTGAAGCTTTCATCCATCATCCGCCGCATCCTCGGTGGCCAGCCGCCCGAAGGTTTTAACTATGAGCTGTTTCTGGACCAGAACGGGCAGAAAATCTCCAAATCCAAAGGCAATGGCCTGACGATCGACGAATGGCTGGCCTATGCAAGCCCCGAGAGCCTGTCCCTTTACATGTTCCAGTCACCCAAAAAAGCCAAACGGCTGTATTTTGATGTCATCCCCAAGGCCGTGGACGAATATCACACCTTCGTGGAGAAGTTCCACACGCAGGAACCGCTGGACCAGTACAAGAACCCGGCGTGGCATATTCATGGCGGTAACGTGCCCGAGGCCGAACTGCCGGTTTCTTTCGCGCTGCTGCTCAACCTCGCCTCAGCCGCCAATGCAGAAGACCGCGAAACCTTATGGGGGTTTGTCGGCCGTTATGCTGAAGGTGCAACGGCGGAAACATACCCGGCACTCGACAAACTGATGGGCTATGCAATCCGCTACTACGAGGATTTTGTCAAACCCAACAAATCCTACCGGCTGGCAGGCCCGCAGGAACGCGCAGCATTTGAAAGCCTGAAGCGCCGCCTTGAAGACCTTGATCCGAATGAAACCGACGCAGAGGTGATCATGACCGAGGTCTATTCCGCTGGCAAAGACGCGCAGTTTGATAACCTTCGTGACTGGTTCGGCGCCTGTTACGAGGTGCTGCTGGGCCAAAGCCAGGGCCCGCGCATGGGGGGTTTCATCGCGCTTTATGGCATCAAGGAAACCATCGCCCTTGTTGACAAGGCCATCAAGGGTAAAGCTGTCGCCTAGGGCTACGCTTCACGTGAAACATTCAAGGCCGCCGGGCGACGGCGGCCTTTTCTTTTGTTTTTCACTTTTTTCGCTGTCGTTACCCGGGTTTATTCAGGTTTCGTCCGGCTGAAAAATTTCTTCAATCGTACAGCCAAACAGGCTGGCAAACTTGAAGGCGAGCGGCAGGCTTGGGTCATATTTTCCCGTCTCGATCGCGTTGATGGTCTGGCGGGAGACATCAAGCTGTTCCGCGAGCGTCGCCTGAGACCAGTCCCGCTCGGCCCTGAGGACCTTCAATCGGTTTTTCATTTGTATTTCCTCGCAGTGATCGCCCGGCCAAAGCCCCATGCAAACGTCATGAGAGGCAAAATGAATATTGTATCGAGCCTGGGAAAACCGATACCTTCAAGAAAGCCATAGGTGAAGGTCCCGAAGGCAACAATAAGGAACGCGATAAGTACCGCCTCCATCGCCTGTTGGCGTTGCAGTTCATCGAGCGAGCGGTAGTAGGTGAGCTCGGCCTTCAGCGCCATCAGGGCGGGCACGACCGGTAACAGCACGAGAACAACCTGAAGCCACATGGCGACCTCATTGTTTCTCAGGTAGTAAACCGTCGCCAGCACAGTTGCCATATAAAGCGCCATCGAGAGGAAGAAGTTCTTGTAGTAGGTTTTCGTAGCTTGTTTCATCGCTGTCACCCTGTCTTGTTTACGCGACATTATGTCAATGACGCTTTACATAATGGCTTACGAGGATAATGTCAAGTATACTTTACTAAAAGTCTTGCTTACTTATCAAACCGGGAGAGAAAGCCTATTCGCCCTTTGCCGGACAGGAAGATTGCGGGCCACCCTTTCGACCGACCGCCTCAAAGGAAAAGGCGCCGTCTGCATAGCGCACGCGGGTTACACCGGGTTCATAGTCGCCGGTTCCGTTCAGGCGCTGCATGTTATGTACGCCGAGATAGCCGCCCTGAACACAATAAGGATTGGTGTCACCGTGGATCACCAACACAGGCTTTCCAAACGCAGCGGCTTTTTCAGCGAGCGCATCAAGAAACGGTTTATAGGGGTCACATTTGCTGCGCACCTTTGCGTCGCAAACCGGCAAGCCGTCCTTGGTTTTTGTGGGGTCGGCATGCATGGTGAGCACAAGGGCATCCGCATCCTCTGCTGCGCCAAATGTCTCAGCGAGCCAGGTAAGGTTGGCGGCGTCGCGCGCATCAACGCGGGCATAATTCATCGCCTTGTCGCCCACTTTGATTTCATCGCGGCCATTGCCCGTGGCAACAATATGAAAGGTGGCAAAGGTTACCCCGCCCTCACGCCAGCGCGCGTTTTCAAGCTGTCCGCCCTGACGGATGACCTGCCATTCCGCTTTGGCGCGCGGGTCGTTTTCCGGCCGGGCTTCAGGGCGAAAATACAGCGGCATCAGGACGGTATCAAGGATCTTGAGTTCATCGTCGCCCAAGCGGTCACAGTCGGTCCAGTCATTGTCGCCAGGCGTGAAAAAAAGCGGCACATTGGCGGTGGCCTCGATCAGCTTTTTATTGTCGGCAAGCTCGCCCGCGGTGCAGCGCGCCCCGCCGGATTTGGTATCACCATAAAAGATCATGAAGGACGCCCCATCAAGCACCGGGTCAAGCGCGAGGGCCTTCATCTGACCGACCTGTGCGGCATTATAGGGCATGTCACCAAAAGCAATGAAGTCCACATCGGCATATACTGCACCAGCTTCACCAATCATGGCTCCAAAGGCTGCCAACGCAGCCAGCACATTTTTTTTCATCCTGCCCATCTCTCCGGCGTCGTCCCAACGCGTTTAACACAGACAGTGGTCAATCCTTTGCTCAAGCGCAACAAAAAAGCCCGACCTGGGGGCCGGGCTTTCTGATTTTCTGACCTTGGAAGGGTTTAAACTTCCGTGTCCACTTTCTGCAGCTCACCTTTGGCAACCCCCACCATCGCGGGACGCAGCAAGCGGTCCTTAATGACATAACCGGGGGCCACTACCTGCATCACGCTGCCTGGCGCATGATCGGTTGTCGGCACTTCAAACATGGCCTGATGGAATTTATGGTCGAACTTTTCGCCCACTTCCGGATTGACCTTCTTGATGCCGTGGCGTTCGAAAATGTTCAGAAGCTCACGCTCTGTCATTTCCACACCGTCGATAAAGCTCTTGAGGTCGTCGGCCACTTCTTCCGGCATGCCGTCCAGCGCGCGGCGCAGGTTATCGGAGATATTCAACATATCGCGGGCAAAATTTGTCACGCCATAAGCGCTGGCATCCGCTTTGTCTTTTTCTGCCCGGCGGCGCACGTTTTCTGTCTCGGCTACCGCGCGCAGAAGCCGGTCGCGCAAGTCGGCAAGCTCGGCCTTCAGCGCAGCAACCTCGTCGTCACCACCCGTCAGTTCTTCAGTGGCAAACTCCTCGGCGGTAAACTCCTCTGCCACGTCGGTTGCTTGCTCTTCTGCCTGTTCGTTCGTCTTGTTGTCCTGGCTCATGATGATGTCCGTTACCCAATAATAATTCTTGTTACGCCTTATAGCAGACGGCCCACAATGCGCGCGGTATAATCAACCATCGGCACGATGCGGGCGTAATTCAGCCTTGTCGGTCCGATCACTCCGATCACCCCGACAATTTTGTTCGCGCCATTCATATAGGGAGAAACCACGAGAGAAGAACCCGAAAGCGAAAATAAATTGTTCTCCGCCCCGATAAACAGGCGCACACCGCGCCCGTCTTTGGCCAGTTCCATCAGCTTGATCAAGTCTTTTTTGCGCTCAAGCTCATCAAAAAGCTGGCGAATTCGCTCCAGGTCTTCGGCCGCCTGTACGCTTTCCAGCAGGTTGGATTGCCCTGAGACAATGAGCGACGCCGGGCTGTCACCGCCGGTCCAGACCGCGAGGCCGTCTTCCACCACCTTTGAGGTCAAGGCGTCAAGCTCGGCCTGCCGGGCGGCAAGCTCAGTCCGGACAGCATCGCCAACCTCTTCGATGGTGCGGCCGGCAAGGCGGGTGTTCATATAATTGCCCGCCTGAATAAGCGCAGAGGCGGGCAGACCCGGCGGCACGTCGATAATGCGGTTCTCTACACTGCCGTCCTCGGACACCAGCACCACAAGCGCGCGGCCCGGTGCGATGGGGACAAATTCTATATGACGCACCGTGACCTCGTGACGCGGCACCATCACCACCGATGCGCAGCGCGACAAGCCCGACAGCGCCCGCGTCGCCTCAGACAAAACATCCTCAACCGCGCGGCCCGTGGTGGCGCACTTGCCGCGAATGGCTTCGCGTTCTGATTTCGTGAGGTTGCCTACTTCCATCAGCCCGTCGACAAAAAACCTGAGGCCGATATCGGTCGGAATACGCCCCGCCGACGTATGGGGCGCGGCCAGAAGCCCGGCTTCCTCAAGGTCAGCCATCACGTTTCGGATGGTGGCCGGCGAAACGCCCAAGCCCGCGGTGCGGCTGATTGTGCGCGAGCCAACGGGGTCGCCGGTTTCGAGATAAGTCTCGACAATCTGGCGGAAAATTGTTCTGGACCGTTCGTTCAGGTCAGCAAGCGACATGGGTTTACCCTTACATCTATGGCCTAGAATGTAGGTACGCGGGTACCGTCCGTCAATCGCTGTGCATTCAAGGCGGGCCAGAAGTGTATGCTATGACATGTGCAGTAACCTGTGCAGCATCTGTGCAGCATCTGTGACCCAAAAACCCCGATATGAGCCAAACCCCGGACATTCTGTGTGCAGAGGTCTGTGCAAGCATGAAACGCAGCTTTGACCTCATCCGCTGCAAAGGGTAGAAGGGGCAAAACCAAGAGCGAACAGACAAAAGGATTACCCATGCGACCGAGCGGCCGTGCCAGCGACGAAATGCGTACCATCGAGATCATTCCCGGCTTTGCCAAACACGCCGAAGGCAGCTGCATGGTGAAATTTGGCCATACCCATGTGCTGGTGACCGCCACCTTTGAGGACCAGACGCCGCCATGGCTCAGGAACACCGGCAAAGGGTGGGTCACGGCGGAATATGGCATGCTGCCACGGTCCACCCATGGCCGCATGCCGCGCGAGGCCGCCAAGGGCAAACAGTCCGGCCGCACGCAGGAAATCCAGCGCCTCATTGGTCGTGCCATGCGCGCGGTTGTTGACCTTACCAAGCTTGGTGAAAAGCAGATCCGTATCGACTGTGACGTCATTCAAGCCGACGGCGGCACGCGCACGGCGTCTATCTCAGGGGCCTACGTGGCGTTGCACCAGTGTTTTGACTGGATGATAGCGGAAGGCTACATCACCGAGCTTCCCTTCACCGACAGCATTGCCGCCATATCGTGCGGTATCTATAAAACCCAACCGGTGCTGGACCTTGACTATGACGAAGACAGCGCAGCCGAGACCGACGCCAACTTCGTGTTGACCGGCAAGGGCGGCATCGTTGAAATTCAGGGCACAGCGGAAGAAGAACCGTTTTCCGAAGAAGAGTTTCTGCGCCTGTTGCGGCTGGCGCGCATTGGCTGTGACGAGATCAAGGCGGCACAGTCAAAAGCACTGGGGAAATAAACCCGATGGCCCGGCATTTTGATGGCGGCAAACTGGTGATCGCCAGCCACAACAAAGGCAAGGTGCGCGAGATTGGCGACCTGCTGGCGCCATTTGGCGTAGAGACCATCTCCGCCGGGCAGCTTGACCTGCCGGAGCCGGTGGAAGACGGCCTGACCTTTATTGCCAATGCTGAGATCAAGGCGCTGGCGGCGGCCACGGCGTCCGGCCTGCCCGCGCTGGCGGATGACAGCGGCCTTGAAGTGAAGGCCTTGGGCGGTGAACCGGGCATCTATAGCGCGCGCTGGGCTGGGCCTGAGAAAGATTTCTCCGTCGCCATGAAAGATGTAGCCATGAAAATGGCGGACGCACCTGACCGCACAGCCAATTTCACCTGCGCGCTGACCCTGGCGTGGCCGGATGGCCATATGGAAAGTTTTGAAGGCAAGGTGTTCGGGACCATAACCTGGCCGATGCGCGGCGACAAAGGCTTCGGCTACGACCCCATTTTTGTGCCCGAAGGCTTCGACATTACCTTTGCTGAGATGGAACCAGCAGCAAAGCACGCCATGAGCCACCGCGCAATTGCCTTCAAGCAACTGATCGGTGCCTGCTTTGATAAAAACTGAAACGCCTGCCCTGTCGCCAAGTGACTATAAAGGGCCAGCCGCCATTTATGTACACTGGCCCTTCTGCCTAAAAAAATGCCCTTACTGTGATTTCAACAGCCATGTGCGCGATGAGGTCAGCCACCAGCGCTGGCGCGCGGCGCTGGTGCGCGAGATCGATACCTTTGCCTCGCATTATCCCGGCCTTGAAGCCAGTTCCATCTTCTTTGGCGGCGGCACCCCCAGCCTGATGGAACCGGAGACGGTGTCTGCGGTGATAGAGCGCGTGCGCCACCACTGGGGCAAGGACGACATCGAGATCACGCTTGAAGCCAACCCCTCAAGCGTGGAGGCCGCACGCTTCCGCGCCTACGCCGACGCGGGCGTGAACAGAATTTCCGTTGGCATTCAATCGCTTGATAATGATGTCCTGAAGTTCCTTGGCCGCTTGCATTCGGCAGAGGAAGCCCTCAAAGCCCTTAAAGTAGCGCAAGACAACTTTTGTCGCGTGTCATTTGACCTGATCTACGCCCGACCTCAACAATCACTTGAAGACTGGCACGCAGAGTTAACCGAAGCTCTCAGCTTCGGCACGTCACACCTGTCGCTGTACCAGCTGACCATCGAGGAAGGCACGGCGTTTTACCACCAGTTCCACCGCGGCAAGTTCACCCTGCCGGATGAAGATGAAGCCGCCGCGCTGTTTGACCTGACGACCGAACTGACAACAAACGCGGGCCTGCCGCCCTATGAGACATCCAACCACGCGGCGCCAGGGCAGGCGAGCCGCCATAACCTGAGTTACTGGCGCGGGGACTATTATGTTGGCATCGGCCCTGGTGCGCATGGCCGTATTCCGGCGCACAGATACGGAGCAGCCTATGCCCATGCGCAGGTCAAACGCCCGGAAGACTGGCTCACGCGGGTTGAGGCGTTTGGGCACGGCACTTTGGAGCTGGAGCATATAGGCGCCCACGACCGCATGGTAGAAGCCGTGATGATGGGCCTGCGCCTGACAGACGGCATTGAAACGCTCGCGCTTGAACAGCGTTTCGGCGGCAAGCTTTCAGACATTATAAACAAGGAAGCACAGGCAGATCTGGTGCGCAGCGGCCATCTGGTCGCGGACCCCGCGCGGCTCATGCTTTCGCCGAAAGGCCGACCGCTCCTTAACTTCATCCTTGGCAAGCTGGTTGCCTGATCAGGTGTCGCGGCAATGCTGGACCTCAACGGTGAGGTGCGAGACACCCACTTCGCGCTGGATGAGAGCCTTATAATGATCGGGACACTTTGGCTGGTGCGTGACCACAGAGACAATCGCCGACAGCTGGGTTGAGTTGATCCGCCACACATGGAGGTCGGCAACCTTGTCACCGTTATGAGCCTCGACCGCGCCAACAATTTTCTCACCGGTTTGCTGTTCCGTCATGCGGTCCAGCAGGATCGCAGCCGTTTCCTTGCCAAGGCCGACCGCCCATTTGATGATAATGACAGCCCCCACAATACCCATTGCGGGGTCAAGCCATACCCAGCCCAGAGATTTGCCCAGCAGAAGCGCCACAATCGCAAGCACGGATGTCAGGGCATCGGCCAGCACATGCAGGTAAGCCGCCCGCAAATTGTGATCATGATGATGGGCGTGGCCATGCCCGTGATGATCATGATGATCATGATGATGACCACCCAGCATGACGGCACTGACGATATTGACAATCAACCCCAGCACTGCCACCCCGATGGCCTGATCAAAGCGAATCATCTGAGGCGAAATCAACCGCTCGACTGATTCGGCGACCATCAAAAGCGCAACAACGCCCAGAATGATAGCGCTGGTGTATCCGCCAATCACGCTTACTTTGCCGGTGCCGAAACTGAATTCCGCATTCCCGGCGTGTTTGCGCGCATAACTATAGGCAAACAGGGTAATGCCCAGCGCTGCGGCGTGTGTGCCCATATGCCAGCCGTCAGCCAAAAGCGCCATGGAGCCAAAAGCTACCCCGGCAGCAATCTCACCGACCATCATAATAACCGTCAACCAGACAACACGCCGCGTGTTCAGCTCGGCCCGGCCCGAACTGGCGTGAAACTCATGATCATGAACCCATTTTTCCATGCGCTTTGCATGCATCGACTGTTCCCCGTTATCTCAGCGGCAGGCTAGTTTCAGGCAGTTTTCTTTTCAAGGAATAAGTCCCTGTCCCCCGAGAGATTGCCAACTCGTGTTGACACCGACCTAATCGCACGCGTCACAAATTGCCGTAAAAATTCTTGTGTCAACAATACCTTGCTGTTTAACTTTCGTGTATTCCTGATGAATTAGCGAAGTGTTGTGTATGTATCTCAAGTCTGTTTCAGTGTTTTCCGCCCTCCTTTTTAGTCTTTTTTCCGCCGTGTCACACGCCGCATCGCCTTTTGCGGTTCCTCAGGAATGCAAATCGGCCTCGCTGGACCAAGGTACGCTGGATAGAAAACCGCTGCCCTTGCCTGCCTGTGTTGCAGCAGGGAATTGCGGCGACGCCGATGCGGCGGCGCTGACCGACTGGCTGGACGAAGCCAGTAAAAAAATCGGCGCCACCTTCGATACCGTGCCCAATTATTACCCGGGCAACACGCAGAATGAGCTGTGCACCGTACTCTATGCGGTATACGAGAATATCGCTAAACTTCAGAGTGTCGACTTTGCCGCCCTGTCGCCTGCGCGGCAGAAAATGGTGACCGAAGCAGCACAGCATCTGCGCGCAACCGCTGACATATGGCACGCCCGCGAAGGCATGACGGCGAGCCAGCGGTCCATGGACAAGCGTGGCGACCGCGACCGCAACAATCGCCGCCTTGACGCGCGCATCGCAGCGGGCAAACGTGTCGGCGCCGAGGACCAGGCCATCGCTGAAGCCAAAGCCCAAGCAGCGCAGCAGGAGGCCGCCCGCGCCGCTGATGCATTTGCCGGCAAGCTTGAAGCCTATCTGGCCGGCGACGCTTCGCAAAACTTCATTATAGAAGGCAACAAATATCGCTCAAATTTCACGCTATCACCCGGCGATAACTTTTCGGACCTGATGACCCTTGCGGTCGCACTGTGGCACGAAAAGCGCGCAGAGGCCGCGGCCGGAGACGCCTTCACCGCGTCAGCCAAGGGTGAGTTTGAAACCACCGCACAATATGAAGCCCGGATAGTTCAGGAAAAATCCGCTTTTAAAGCCAGCGCCAGCGAAAGGCAGGCTGAGACCCAGGCAGCGCTGACACAACAACTCAGAGACTGGGTCTATTCCCTGACCGGAGGCCTCAAGCTTGCGTCTATCGTCTATAATGCCGACACGCAGGCTTTTGAACTGGCAACGGAGACCAAAAACGGCCTCATGGTCGGTCATGGCCAGGTTGCCGTACCGCTTGCGGACGCACCACAAACAAAAGCCGTGCTCGCCGCCGCTGAGCTTTTCGCAGGTTTTAAAGTCTCGACGGAAGGTCTCATGCTCACCCGTCTTGCGCTTGCAGCAATGGATGAAAGCAACCCAGCCAACTCGACCTTCTACCCGGTTGAATTTCAAGCTATCCGCTTTGACCTTGGCGAGAGCGAGGCCGCGGCATGGCGCACCGCCTTTTACCAGAAACGTCAAGAACTGGCGGCCGTTGAAGACGCCAAACAGAAAGCCGAACGCGAACGCATCGCGCAGGTATACCCTTATGAGGCGCAGTTCAGCTGTAACTTGGGGGCTGTTTATATCTGCCTCGGGCGCGAAGGCAGCATCCGCATCCGCAGCGGTAGTGACGCCGAGACCTACACCGCACACGACCTCAGTGGTCGGTCAGACCTTGCGGTATCCCTTAAGGCAGACTTTGACATCACCGCCCAGATCGGCAGTGGGTCGGGCCGCGCATTGACGCTTACGATCACCGATTATGTCACCGGTAAAACACTCTACACTGAGGAAGTGGCAACGCCGGGTGCGACGCTTAAGGTCAGCGACTAGATAGCTGCGGCTGTTACTAGCGGTGCGACCTGAGGGAATAACCAAAGGCGGGGAAGGATGTCGGGGCGGCATCCACCACCTTGAATCCCTTGTAGTGAACTTCAAGAATGGCGAGCGAGCGGTCATTGGTACCGTCCGGCAGGAAGCGAAACAGGCCATCTATTCCCATGAAACCATTGGGGTCGGTCAGGCGTTCGTTTGAGAAGCGTTTGTCCATATCCACGCTTTTATCGCGTGCCATTGCAGCCACAAGCGCCATGGCGTCATAGGCGATGGTGGCAAGGCGCGGTGCCGGTTCGCCGTATGTCTCCTGGTAGCGCGTCAGGAACGCATCGGGTTTTTCCGGCATGGGCGCAGCAAACCAGGCATTCTGTAGCGGCGGTTCGCGCAGGATACTTGCGTCATTCCAGAGGCCCGTGCCCAGAAGCTTCACCTTGTTGGGGTCGATCTCATAATAGGGCAGAAGCGGCGCCACTGTACGCAACAGTTGGCCGCCTTCCGGCACGATAACGGCATCAAAAGGCACAGGTTCAAGCACCTCAGCCTCTTCAAGCCGCTCCGCGACCTCGTTGGTCATGTCGTCCCTCAGGCTACGCAGGAAGGCAATCTCGTCCTTCAGCGCTTTACGGCGCTCCTCATAGTTGCCCAAACGTTTGACCGGGTCAAAAACCTGATTGGGGTCCGGCGGGTAGCTTTCCATGGCGGTAATGTGCGCGCCACTATCAGCAACCGCATCACCAAACGCCGCACGCACACGGTTGCCGTACAGGCCTTCGGGCAAAAGCGCAGCGAAGCGCGAGAGGCCGGTATCTGCCGCATAATCCACCACCCGGTCAACCTCCCCTTCAGGAATAAAACCGATGATATAGCGGCCCGGTGCCGCCACGCTCTGGTCGTTGGAAAAGCCGATGACCGGAATGCCTGCACGCGCCAGTACATTGCCCGCAGCGGTCACATTCTGGCCCAGCAGCGGGCCAAGCACGATGTCGGCCCCGGCCTCAACGGCGAGGCCGGCAACACGTTCGCTTTCGCTATAATCCGCTTTTGTATCAAAGGGCAACAACACAAGACGGGGGTCATAGGCGTCAAACAGCGCCATGGTCGCCGCACGCAAAAGCGCCCGCCCTGTCTGGCCCTCGTTCCCGCTCAGCGGCAGCAGGATGGCGACACGGATTTTTTGCGCGGCTTCCTCTTCGGTCATACCGTCTTTAAGCGGGACCTGCGCCTTGTCGCCAAGGTCAATTTGCGGCTCCGGCTTCTCAACAGCTGTAGGATCCCGGTCGCGCGACCGGGGGTCCGGGCCTTTTTTGCCACCACCACTTGAACAGGCCGCAACCGCGCACAAAAGCACAATCGCCCCTAAAGCTTTGCAGTGTTTGAAGAAGCGGCTTGCAAGCATATCCAACCTTGGTGTTATCTGGTGCCCTGCATTTGGCGAATATATCCGTGGCAGGTGAGCTGACCCTAATCTGAAATTGCGCGCCTGTAAATCGGCGCTACACATCTGCGCGGTGCTTTTTGAACCACAAAACAAGTATGGAAATAAACTATGGCCGAATTCGGGTCTCAGCAAATTTTGAAACCGGGCCTTTATGTTGTGGCCACGCCTATCGGCAACCTCGGTGACCTTAGCCCGCGGGCAAAACATATCCTCAGCGAAGTGGACATGGTGGCGTGCGAGGATACCCGCGTGACCGCCAAGCTGATGACCGCAAACCTGATCAAAAAGCCGCTCGTGCCCTATCATGAGCATAACGGACCGGTAGCGCGGCCCAAGATCCTTGCCAAGCTGGCCGCGGGCGGCAAGGTGGCGCTGGTATCCGACGCCGGTACACCGCTGATTTCGGACCCCGGCTTCAAACTGGTGGCCGAAGCGCAGGACGCCGGGCATTATGTAAGTGCCGTGCCGGGCCCGTGCGCCGCCATTATGGCGCTGTCGCTTGCGGGCCTGCCGACGGACCGTTTTCTGTTTATGGGCTTTCCCCCCGGCAAACGCGGCGCGCGGGAAAGCTGGTTCAAGGCAGAGGCCAGAACCCACGCCAGCCTGGTATTTTATGAAAGCGCCAAGCGGCTCAAGGATTGTCTCGCCGACGCTGCCGGTGTTTTAGGTACCCGGGAAGCCGCCGTATGCCGCGAACTAACCAAAAGATTTGAAGAAGTAAGGCGAGACGACTTAATGGCGCTTGCCAGCTATTATGCGCAGGCTGAAACGCCAAAAGGTGAGATTGTCGTCGTGATTGGCCCACCAGAGGAGCAAACCGATGGTGATGCCACCGCGCTTGATATGGAAACGCTTTTGATCGCTGCACTCAAGCATATGAGCGTAAAATCAGCCGCCGCCTTTGTTGCAGAGCTGACGGACGTGCCCAAAAAGGCGATCTATACGCGCGCCCTTGCGCTGACAAAAGACAGCTAACCATGACGGGCGGGCGGAAAGCAGCGGAAGCACGCGGGCGCAGGGCGGAGACATGGGCCGCCCTTTATCTGAGGCTCAAGGGTTACCGCATCCTGGACCGCCGGGCCAGGCTCAAGGTCGGGGAGCTTGATCTCGTCGCAGAAAAGGCCGACCGACTGGTGTTTGTTGAGGTAAAACAGCGTAAAACCCGAGCAACCGCGCTGGAGTCGGTCACTATCAAACAACGTATGCGCATTGAACGCGCTGCTCTCTTGTGGAGAGCAAAGCATAAAAAAGACAAGCAATCCCTTCGCTTTGACGTGATCGCCATTGCATGGCCCTATTGGCCGACCCATATCAAGGACGCATGGCAGGCAAATGTTCAGGCAAAGCTTTAAAGAATTTGGTTTAAAAGTGAGGTTTTTTCATGGGTAAACAAGGGCTTAAGGTCGCTTTTCAAATGGATCCGATGCATGGGATCAACATCAGCGGCGACAGCAGCTTTGTGCTTGCGCTTGAGGCACAGGCACGCGGCCACAAGCTTTGGCATTATCTGCCGGAAGACCTCAGCTATAATGAAGGCAAGGTATCCGCCATGGCGCACCCGATGACGGTGCAGCGCGAAATTGGCATCCATTATAGTTTTGGTACGCCAGAGCGCATCGACCTTGACGATATGGACGTGGTGTGGATGCGCCAGGACCCGCCGTTTGATATGGCCTATATCACTGCCACCCACCTGCTGGAACTGGTACACCCGAACACTCTTGTGGTCAACGACCCGGCGGAGGTGCGAAATGCGCCCGAAAAGCTTTTTGTCACCAAATTCCGCGACCTGATGCCCCCGACCCTGATCACCCGCCGCGCAGATGACGTGAAAGCGTTTCGTGCCAAATACGGCGAGATTATCGTCAAGCCACTATACGGCAATGGTGGCGCCGGTGTTTTTCACCTGCGCGAAGATGACAGCAACCTCGCGAGCCTGCTGGAGCTGTTTTTCGGCAGCAGTCGTGAACCTGTGATGGTGCAAAAGTTCCTGCCCGAGGTGCGCGAGGGCGACAAACGCATCATCCTGATTGACGGCGAGGTGGCTGGCGCCATCAACCGCGTGCCTGCGAAGGGCGAAGTGCGCTCCAACATGGTGGTGGGCGGCAAGGCCGTGGCGTCCACCCTGACCGCCCGCGAAGAGGAAATCTGCGCAAAACTGAAGCCAGAACTGAAGAAGCGCGGGCTGATTTTTGTCGGCATCGACGTGATTGGTGACTGGCTGACCGAGATTAACGTCACCTCCCCCACCGGGCTGCAGGCAGTGAACCGCTTTGACGGCGTCAAACTTGAAGCCGACATCTGGGACGCGATCGAAGCCAAGATCTAGGCTTCATCACGCGGGCCTTCCCTCATACAAAAAGCCACATACCGAGCGTTCGGACGTGGCTTTTTTAATCAGTAAACCAAGATATTAGAAGCCGCAGACTCCAAGTTTTGAACACAGTTCGTCCAGTTCTTCGAGCGTATCATAAGCGATGGTCACCTTACCGCCTTCGCCCGCGTGGTCGATCTGTACTTTCATACCGGTCGCGGCAGACAGGTCTTTCTCCAGCGCCACTGTATCGGCATCTTTTTTGGCCTTTGTGCCAGAACTTCCACCCGGGCGGGGTTCGCGGCGGGTGCGGCCCTTGACCTCCCCAGTCAGCGCCTCGGTCTGGCGAACGCTAAGCCCTTCTTCCACAATACGTTTTGCGATTGCGAGCGGGTCATCGGCGCCAATGAGGGCGCGCGCGTGGCCCATGGAGATTTTGCCTTCATCCACCATGCCCTGCACCTTCTCAGGCAGGCTGAGCAGACGCAGGAGGTTGGTGACATGGCTGCGGCTTTTACCAACCACTTCAGCGGCGATCTCCTGCGTGTGGCCAAATTCCTCGATCAGCTTTTTATAGGCGATCGCTTCCTCAATGGCGCTCAGGTCCTGACGCTGGATATTTTCGATGATCGCGATCTCAAGGACCTCGCCGTCGGTAAGCTCTTTCACCACCACCGGCACTTCGTGGATGCCGGCCTTCTGCGCCGCGCGCCAGCGGCGTTCCCCGGCAACAATCTGGAACTTGTTGGGTGCGAGTTCGCGCACAAGGATCGGCTGCAACAGACCTTTTTGTTTTATGCTGGTGGCAAGGTCCGTGAGGGCGGCTTCATCAAAGTGATGGCGCGGCTGGTCGACATTGCGTTCGAGAAACTCGATCGGCAACAGGCGGCGCCCTGACCCCGGGCCGCCCTGCGTGGCGATGCCGTCGTCAGTATCTTCAAAAACCGGCCGGTCATCACCCAACAGTGCTGACAGACCTTTACCCAAGCCCTTGCGTGCAGTTTTACTCATAAAATTCAACCTAACACATTGTTTTGTTTATATTTTTACGCAGCGACTTTTTTGTCGCGCCCCAGCAGTTCCCGCGCCAGCTTAATATAAGCCTGACTACCGACACAGCGGTGATCATAAAGCAGCGCCGGTTTACCGTGACTGGGCGCCTCTGACACCCGCACGTTTCGCGGAATAACCGTGCGATAAACCTTGTCCCCCAGATAGTCCCGCACGTCAGCTGCGACCTGTTCCGACAGGTTGTTGCGTTTATCGAACATGGTCAGCACCACGCCATTGATCGTCAGATGCGGATTGAGACTGCCGCGCACCTGCTCAATCGTTTTTAGCAGCAGGCTCAAGCCCTCAAGCGCAAAAAACTCACACTGCAGGGGCACCAGCACCGAATCGGCAGCGACCAGAGCATTAATGGTCAAAAGCGACAGGGATGGTGGGCAATCAATCAGGATATAGTCAAATTCCTGCCGCGCCACGGCCTTCTCTAACGCATAGCGCAGACGGAAATTTCGGTGCGGCAGTTCAGCCAGCTCAAGGTCCGCGCCCGACAGATCAACGGTTGAGGCCACAATAGAAAGCCCAGGCACCTCTGTAGGCACAATGGCATCACCAAGCGGTGCCGCACCCAACACGACGTCGTAGGAAGTGATTTCCCGTGCGCTACGGTCAATACCAAAACCCGTACTGGCGTTACCTTGCGGGTCGAGATCAAGGATCAAAACGCGCTTTTTAACTGCCGCCATGGCTGTGGCGAGATTGATCGCCGTTGTGGTTTTACCCACACCGCCCTTCTGGTTGGCTACTGCAATGATATGTGCCCCCACACCCGTTTGTCTCGCCGGCATAGCCGTTACTCTCCCCTCCGGGGCCCACAAAAGCGTGGCCCCATGAACCTTTTACAGTCGTTCGAGCTTTGAAAGCCTCAGGATGACCCCGGCGGGGTCGGAAAGGCTTTTGTGCTTTGTCACTTTCATCTTCCAACAAGCCTGCGCTTCGGTCAATTCCTCATCCACGCCTTCCCCCTTGAGAAGCCACATTTCCGTACCCTCGCCAAGGAAAGGCCCTGCCCAATTGATCAGCTGAAGCACCCGCGCGCAGGCCCGTGAGGTGATGATATCCACGGGGAACGGCTCTAGCGCTTCGATTCGGGCATTGTGGATGGTGGCAGGGGCCGATGTTTCACGTGAAACCTGATTCATGAAGACACATTTACGGCCATTCGCCTCAACCATATGGGCATGCCCCACCCCGATGGCAGAGAGCACAAGACCTGGGAAGCCAGCGCCCGACCCAATATCGAGCATGCTCAATTCTCGTTCGCCGTAGGCCTCAACCAGAAGCGGTGCGAGCTGGGCCGAGTCGAGAAAATGCCGTTGCCACATGGCCTCAAGAGTGGAGTTGGCGACAAGGTTTTTGGCCTTTTGCCACTTGGCAAGCAGCCCGGCATAGGTTTCCAGCCTGTCCAGTGTTTCACGTGAAACATCGAGGTCGCGGGCAAGATCATCACTTGTGTACATAAAATCCCTCAGGCCGCACGACGTTTTTTAACGTGCGCCAACAACAGCGTGAGCGCGGCGGGTGTCACTCCGGCGATACGCGCCGCAGCGCCAAGCGTCGCGGGGCGCGCCTCACCGAACTTCTGCCGCATCTCGTTGGAAAGCCCGACAACTGTATTGAAGTCGAGTTCCTCCGGTATTTCGAGCGCTTCGTCCTTGCGAAAGGCGGCAACATCTTCTGCCTGCCGTTCAAGATAGCCCGCGTACATGGCGTCTATTTCAAGTTGGCGCGCGATATCGCCATCGATGCTACCAAGCTCGTCGGGCCATACGTTCCGGAGTGTGGCGAAGTCAATGGTGGAGAAGGCCAGAAGTGCCGCACCGTCGCGGCGTACACCGTCCTGTGTGATGTGTATACCGTGTTTTGCAGCCTGATTGGGTGTCAGCGACAAGGATTTCAGCGTGGCATAGCCCGCGTCCAGCGCAGCCTTTTTAGCAGCATAAGCCTCCGCCCGTGCCGCCCCCACTAGCCCGATTTCCATACCCTTGCCGGTCAGGCGCTGGTCGGCATTATCTGCACGCAGCAGTAAGCGGTATTCCGCCCGGCTTGTGAACATGCGGTAGGGCTCGCGTGTACCCTGGGTCACGAGATCATCCAGCATCACGCCAATATAGGCGTCAGCTCGGTCAAGTACGAAGGTCTCGCCGGTGCCGCGTGCCGCCAGCGCCGCATTCACACCAGCCATCAAGCCTTGTGCGGCGGCTTCTTCGTAGCCTGTCGTGCCATTGATCTGCCCCGCCAGATACAGCCCAGGCGCACGGCGCGTCTCAAGCGTAACCTTCAACTCGCGCGGGTCGACATAATCATATTCGATGGCGTAGCCATGGCGGATGATGCGCACATTCTCAAGCCCGGGGATGGACCGAATAAGTGCGTCCTGCACATCCTCGGGCAGGCTGGTAGAGATCCCGTTCGGGTAAACCGTGTCATCATCAAGGCCCTCAGGCTCAAGGAAAATCTGATGGCTGGTCTTGTCGGCAAAGCGCACTACCTTGTCTTCGATAGACGGGCAATACCGCGGGCCTTTGCTTTCGATCTGGCCAGAGTACATCGGCGAGCGGTGCAGGTTCTCGCGAATTACCTCATGGGTACGCGCACTCGTGCGGGTCATGTAACAGCTGATCTGCGGCACCGTAATTTTATCGGTAAGGAAGGAAAATGCCACCGGCGGACTGTCACCGGGCTGTTCTTCACACACTGACCAGTCGATGGTCTTGCCGTCCAGCCGCGCAGGTGTACCTGTTTTCAGCCGTCCAAGTTCAAAGCCGATTTCCTCAAGCGTATCTGACAGGCCCAGCGCGGGCGCTTCGTCTGCCCGACCGGCGGGAATCTTCTTTTCGCCAATATGAATAAGGCCACGCAGGAATGTGCCGGTGGTCAGGATAACCGCCTTTGCGCTGATCTGCTTTTCGTCTGCTGTAATGATGCCATTGATCACTGGCTTGTCACCAGACCGGTCAACGATCAGGTCTTCGACCGCGCCTGCCTCAATGGTCAGGTTGGGATAATCCTTGAGCGTGGCCTGCATGGCTTCGCGGTAAAGCTTGCGGTCACTTTGGCAGCGCGGACCCTGCACTGCCGGGCCCTTGCGCTGATTGAGCAGACGGAACTGGATGCCGCTGGCGTCGGCCACGCGACCCATGACGCCATCAAGCGCATCAATTTCGCGCACCAGATGGCCCTTACCAAGCCCGCCGATCGCCGGATTGCATGACATCTCGCCGATGGTCTCAGGCTTGTGTGTAATAAGAAGCGTGGTTGCGCCCATGCGCGCCGAAGCCGCCGCCGCTTCACAGCCCGCGTGACCACCACCAATTACAATGACATCAAAGTCCGTCACTCTACCCGTCCATCAAATTCAACTATGCGGAAATACAAAAGAGGCCCATCCGAGCCCCTGATTTTTGCAGTCTATAATAGAGAATGGGTTTTAAGTCAAAGTTAAGCACGCAGCATCAATGTACGATGTTTCACGTGAAACATGCTCAGGCTATTTGCCAATACAGAAGTCAAAGAATATGACATCCAAAACATCCTCCACGCCGACCCGTCCGGTAATACTGCCAAGTGAGCGCGCTGCCATCCGTACGTCTTCGGCCGCCAGCACCGCATCAAAACCGGCATTGCCGTCAAAACGCATCAGATGCCCGACCGCGTCTTCCAGTGCGCGGCGATGCCGCACCCGTGTGAGCGAAGGGGCCTCACGCGGGGCCATTGCTTCTCGCACATGGCTCTTGATACGATCAAACAGGTCATCCAGTCCATGGGATTCTTTTGCCGACACATAGGCGATATCACTCACCCGCCCAGGGAGCTTATCATGTTTCACGTGAAACATGTCGGTGCGGTCGGTTTGTGTAATCACCAGCATGGCTTTTTCATCCAGCCACTTTTCCATTGAAGCAGGAATCACCGGCCAGTCATCTGCACGCACCAGAACAAGGCGCAAATCAGCCTCTTCAGCGCGCTTGAGCGCCCGGCGGATACCCTCCTCCTCAATCGCGCCCTGGCTCTCACGCACCCCCGCGGTATCGATCAGCCGCACCGGGAATCCGCCAAGGTCGAGCTGCACTTCGATGGCGTCGCGGGTAGTGCCTGCCTCGTCCGATACAATCGCAACATCAGACCGGGCCAGCGTGTTCATCAGCGTGGATTTACCCGCGTTAGGTTCCCCCATAATAACAATGCGGTAGCCTTCGCGCAAAGCCTCCCCCCGACGGCCATCCACAAGATGTTGTGCTATCTCTTCACGCAATAACAATATATTTGGTCTAACAGCCCCCGCTACGCCTTCGGGCAGGTCTTCGTCAGGGAAATCGATATCCGCTTCCAAATGCGCCAGGTGGCCGACAAGCCGGGCGCGCCAATCCTCATAGAGGTCACGCAGCGCGCCATCCATCTGGCGAAGCGCCTGTTCACGCTGCGCGGCTGTATGGGCATGAATGAGGTCATTAAGTCCTTCGGCTTCAGTCAGGTCCAGCTTGCCGTGTTCAAACGCGCGGCGGCTATATTCGCCCGCTTCGGCCGGACGCAGGCCATCCATGCGAGCAAGTGCGTCTAGCACGCCCGCCACCACCGCGCGGCCACCATGCAGGTGCAGTTCCACCACATCTTCGCCTGTGAAAGAGGCCGGGCCCTTGAACGCCAGTACCAGCGCCTGATCAAGCCGCGCGCCATTTTCCGGGTCAGTAAGCAGCCGAAGGGCGGCATAGCGCGGCTCAGGATTTTTTTTACCCGTCAAAACCTCGAGCGCCGGGAATGCGTTTGGACCAGACAGACGCACAACGGCAACACCGGCAACACCAGCGCCGCTTGAGAGCGCAAAAATTGTATCGTCATGCAGGCTGGTCACGCTGGTATCCTCATGCCCATTGGGCTTATAAGTAGATCAAATATTCATACCGTTCCGCTTATCCATATCGCGAGGGCATCCATGTCGCAACTCTCCATGCACACACCGGTAATTGATATCACCATCACCGAGTTTGACGGCGCCATCGTTTCGCTTGACTGGGGCTGGAGCCCGTTTCAGGAATCCAGCCCCTTGCTGGTGGAAGCAAAACGCCAGCTCGACCTTTATTTTGACGGTGAGCTGACATCATTTGACCTGCCACTGGCGCCCATGGGTACCAAACATCAGGAGAAAGTCTGGGCGGCGATGCAGGCCATCCCTTATGGCGAAACCCGCACCTATGGCGACATGGCGCATAAGATCGGCTCGGCCGCGCAGGCCGTGGGCACAGCCTGTGGCCGCAACCCCATCCCCATTCTGGTGCCCTGCCACCGTGTGGTGGCCACCGCCGGAAAACTGGGCGGATACTCCGGTGATGGTGGCCTTCATACCAAACGCGCCCTACTTGTCCTTGAAGGCGCACTGTCGGTTGAGGAAGGCATGGCGCTTGAAGCTTCTGGCGCTCTTGACTAAGTTCCAAGCGGGTGAGGAAACCCGCAGGCTCGAGAAGGAATAAAACAGCATGGCAGACTATATCGATATCGCGGCAAAAGATGGCAGCGGCAGCTTCAAGGCCTATGTGGCAAAGCCGGAGGGCGGTGAAGGCCCGGTTGTCGTCGCGCTGCAGGAAATTTTTGGCGTTAACGAAGGCATGCGCCAGATCTGTGATGACCTCGCGCGTGACGGTTATATCGCCATCTGCCCGGACCTGTTCTGGCGCATGAAGCCGGGCGTGGACATCACCGATAAATCCCAGGAAGAGTGGGACGAAGCTTTCCGCTATTTTCAGAACTTCAACCACGTGAAAGGCATGCAGGATATCGCTGCCACGGTTGAGGTTGCACGCACTATTGAAGGCGGCAGCGGAAAGGTTGGCGCGGTTGGCTACTGCCTGGGCGGCCTGCTTGCCTTCAAGACATCTGCGGAAACCGACGTGGATGCCAGCGTCTGTTATTATGGCGTCGGCCTCGATAGTAAACTGGATGACAAGGCGAAAATCACGACCCCGCTTATGATGCATATCGCCGAGGAAGACGGTTTTGTCGACAAGGAAGCCCAGGCACGCATCAAGGAAGGCTTGGCCGACAATGGCAATATTACCATCCATTCCTACGCAGGCGTTGACCATGCCTTCGCCCGCCCTGACGGCGTGAACTGGAACGGTGAAGCCGCAACACTGGCCAACACCCGCACCGCCGCATTTTTTGAAAACCATCTGAAAGGCTAAAGCCATGAGCCAGGCGATTGTGATGCACAAAACCGGTGGTCCGGACGTTCTTGAATGGTCGTCGCGGTCGCTTGATGCACCAGCCAAAGGCGAAGTGCGTATCCGGCATACCGCCATCGGGCTTGATTTTATCGATACCTATCACCGCACCGGGCTTTACCCGCTGCCGCTGCCCGCCACGCCGGGACTTGAAGCTGCGGGTGTTATCGAGGCGCTTGGTGACGGTGTGACCGGCTTCAAGGTGGGCGACAGGGTCGCCTACCCCGCCGGGCCGGTTGGCTCTTATGCCAATGAGCGCAACTTTCCTGCAGCAAGGCTTGTGCACCTGCCGGACAGCGTGAACGACGAAGATGCCGCTGCTCTCATGCTCAAGGCCTGCACAGTGGAATATCTTATCTTCCGCACCTATGCAGTTAAGGCTGGGGACACTGTGCTTTTCCACGCGGCCGCGGGCGGCGTGGGGCTGATCGCCTGCCAGTGGTTGAACGCGCTGGGTGTTACCGTTATCGGCACGGTGGGCAGCGACGCCAAGGCCGAACTTGCGCGTGCGCACGGCTGTCACCACACCATTAATTATACCACAGAAAACTTTCCCGCGCGGGTACGGGAGATCACGAACGGCGACGGCGTGCCGGTGGTTTATGACAGTGTCGGCAAGGACACCTTCATGGGTTCGCTTGATGTACTGAAACCGCGCGGTACCATGGTCACCTTCGGTAACGCTACCGGCGCTGTGGAGCCGTTTCCTCCCGGCCTTCTGGCGCAAAAGGGCTCCCTTTTTGTCACGCGACCAACTTTGATGGACTATGTCGCCACGCGCCACGACCTGGAGCTTTGCACCGGCCGGGTGTTTGATGCCATTGCCAAAGGTCATATCAAGGCAGACATCAACCAGCGTTATGCCCTCAAGGAAGCTGAGGCCGCCCACACGGCACTTGAAGCGCGCGCCACGACCGGTCAGACCATCCTGCTGCCATGATGGCTGGCGGCGCCTTATATCTTGTCCCCGGTACCATGTGTGACGCTCGGCTTTGGACACCCATGCTTAAGCACCTTCCGGGCGCAGAAGCACACCACGCCGATTACACCGGTTCACAAACACTGGATGCTATGCAGGCTAAAGTGCTCGCCCAAGCGCCTGATGAGCCGTGTCACCTTGTCGGATTTTCACTGGGCGGGTATCTCGCGATGATGGTGGCAATCAATCATCCTGAACGCTTCAAAAGCCTGACGGTGATAGCAGCCTCGCCCTACGGCCTGTCTGAAGAAGAAAAAAGCCTGAGGCAGCGCAACGCGGAAATGCTCAGTCGCCTGACCTACCGCGGCATGTCGAAGACCCGGCTTCGGCAATTTATCCATGAAAGGCATATGGCAGACGAGGCCATCACCGGCACCGTCCTCGCCATGGAGCGGGATCACGGTCAGGATGAACTCATGCGCCAGTTGCTTGCCCCCCTCAACCGGCCCAGCGTGACAGAAGCATTGCTCTCCCTGCCTATACCAGTGCACTTTATCATGGCAAGGAACGACGCCATGGTGCCCTTCACAGCGATAGAAAAATTTGCGGCACACGCGGACAATATAAGCCTGCGTGAAGTGAACGACAGCGGGCATATGATCCCGCTTGAGGCACCAGCGGCCCTTGCTGCCCTTGTTGGCAAGATATGTTTCCAGCTGCCTAGCGCGCCCTAACCCGCCGCCTTTATCAAACATTTATGGAAACTACACAGCTACATGTTGTTAATCTTATATTAGATATCACAATATATAGTTAGGTATAGTGTAGTTTGGCATGCAGCCAAAATCACCTCTGTTCCGAGTAGTTAGTGAACCCTGCAGCAAGTCTACGGAGGCTGAACATGTATGGTGAATTTGACAGCTACCGGTTCCGCGACGCTACCGAGATCAGAAAAACCGAAGTCTGGCAGAAAGCGTCAAAGATCAATGGTCACGACCCGGATATATACCGCCGAGACAGTTGCGGCAGAACTATCCGTTTTATGGACCACGGCAAACTGGGTGAATTCGGCTGGAAGGTCGACCTGATCACCCCGTTATCACGCGGCGGATCAGATGACGCCTTCAACTTACAACCCTTGCACTGGCAGAACCATATGATCAAGCGCCAGCATCTTATCTGGCTGCCGGAGCTTGGCATCTCTGATACGCATATTGCTTCTGCGGCTTAAGACTGGTTTGCCATCACCTCATGGGTGGTGGCTATCACGGCGTAATCGGCAGCGAGGTGTGCGAACGTGAGTTCATGAACATCCTCAGCCGCCCATGTGACACCCCGGGCATCAACCACTTCTGTGGCAGCCGTAGCGTCGGAGACAACAGTCACATCAAAACCGAGGCTTGCCGCCATGCGGGCTGTACTGTCCACCGAATGTTGCGTCAGCACGCCACAGATAATGACATCCTCAATACCCCTCGCCCGCAGATGCCCTTCAAGCCGGGTGCCAACAAAGGCGTTGTTTGTTTTTTTGCCTATAATGACCTCGTTTGCCTCAGGCATAACTTCGCTTTTGAAGGCGTGCGAGGCTTTGCCCGGCGCATAGGGCGAGGCTGCACTGACACTGTCGTGGCGGATATGCACAAGCGGCCAGGCCTGCGTGCGCCAATAGGCCAGAAGCCGTGCCATATTGGCTTCTGCATCCGCATTGCAACGCAACCCCCCAGCGCGGGTCATCAATGGCATATTGCACGTCGATAATGATAAGAGCTGAGCCGGGCATGGTTCATCCTGAAAAGAAAAGGGCCTGCAGTGTGCAGGCCCTTCATCCTAAACTTTTGATCCGGATTTCCCAGCCCTAGTTGTTCATCTGGGAGAAGAAATCTTCGTTGTTTGGCGCGTCCTTGAGCTTTGAAAGCAGGAATTCCATCGCGTCCACTGTGCCCATTGGGGTCAGGATACGGCGCAGCACCCACATCTTGGACAGCGTGCCAGCATCAACCAGAAGTTCTTCCTTCCGGGTACCGGACTTGAGGATATCAATCGCCGGGAACACACGTTTGTCCGCCACCTTGCGGTCCAACACGATTTCACTGTTACCGGTACCCTTGAATTCCTCAAAGATGACTTCATCCATCCGGCTGCCGGTCTCAATGAGTGCCGTCGCTATAATCGACAGCGAACCGCCTTCCTCGATATTCCGCGCGGCACCAAAGAAGCGTTTTGGCCGCTGCAGTGCGTTGGCGTCTACACCACCAGTAAGAACCTTGCCTGATGATGGCACCACGGTATTGTAAGCGCGCGCGAGGCGGGTGATGCTGTCAAGCAGGATCACAACATCCTTGCCGTGCTCAACCAGGCGTTTGGCTTTCTCTATCACCATTTCAGCAACCTGAACGTGACGCGAGGCTGGCTCATCAAATGTGGAGGAAACCACTTCGCCGTGCACACTGCGCTGCATGTCTGTCACCTCTTCCGGGCGTTCGTCAATCAGAAGCACGATGACATAACATTCCGGATGATTGGCAGAGATGCTTTTGGCGATGTTTTGCAGCAGAACTGTTTTACCGGTCCGGGGTGGTGCCACGATAAGCGCACGCTGGCCTTTACCGATAGGTGCCACAAGGTCGATCACCCTTGGTGACTTGTCCTTGACCGTGGGATCATCGGGGTCAAGCTTCAGCTTGCTGTCCGGATAAAGTGGGGTCAGGTTGTCGAAGTGAACCTTGTGTTTGGTTTTCTCTGGCTCGTCGAAGTTGATGAGCGAGACTTTCAGCAGGGCAAAATAACGTTCGCCATCCTTGGGTCCGCGAATCTGGCCTTCAACCGTATCACCGGTCCTGAGCGCAAAACGCCGGATCTGGCTGGGGCTGACATAAATATCATCCGGGCCAGGGAGGTAATTTGCTTCGGGGCTACGCAGAAAGCCAAAGCCATCAGAAAGAATTTCGATAACACCGCCACCGGAAATTTCGATATCGTCTTCCGCCAACTGTTTGAGAATGGCAAACATCATATCCTGTTTGCGCATGCTTGATGCGTTCTCTACGCCTACTTCTTCAGCAAGCGACAACAAGTCCGCCGGGGTCTTGTTCTTGAGATCCTGTAAATGCATGGGATCGTCCATATTCTTGTTATTAAAGGAGATTTTCCAGATTGTCGGGGCATTTTTCTATTAGTTGCCCAAGTCTTTTGGAAATTGATCTACCGGTATACTCAACGCAAATTCCGGCGATTTCAGGGAAATTGAACTGGTACGCACCATAGACAGCGCGCACCGATGGCTGTCAAGCTACCATGATCGGCATCAGTGTCAAGAATTTTGGTACCAAAACAGGAATATCAAAATGCCTTTGGCACCACCAGAAGCACAATGGCGAAAATAAAGATTGCCGGCACCTCGTTGATACGGCGGAAAAAGGTGGCGTCCTTTGTGCGCTCGCCGCGCTGAAACGCCTTACGATGCTTCGACAACATGCCGTGAAACCCGCTCAGAAGCACGACCAGCAGCAGCTTGGTATGAAGCCAGCCGCCGGCAGAAAGCCCAATATTGACCACCAGCATAATGCCCAAAACCCAAGTTACAATCATTGCCGGATTGATGATAATATGCATCAGCCGACGTTCACGGTCGATCCATTTCTGGTCTTCCTCGGAACCCACCGCGCATTCGCAGTGATATGCCAGATACCGCGGCAGCATGAACATGCCTGCCATCCAGAAAATGACAAAGACAATATGCAGCGCCTTGGTCCAGAGATAAAACTCGCCCAGATAACCTTCCATAACATCCCCCGAATTTTTTGACCTCTGCGCGCGGTTGACGAGACCAGTGCGCCTTACCTGCGAAAAGTCTTAATGGTTTCTGCGAGAAGCGCAACATTCTCCGGCGGCGTTTGCGGCACAAAACCGTGGCCAAGGTTGAATATGTGGCTACCGCCTTCTAGGGCCTCAAGGATACGCAAGGCTTCATCCGTCATGGCTTTCCCACCTGAGACTACGAGATGGGGGTCCATATTGCCCTGTACGCAAACCTTGCTCTGGACCTTATCGCGCGCCCAGCCCAGCGGCACACCCGTGTCAAGCGAGACAGCATTCACGCCCGTCCGGTCAACAAATTCAGGCAACATGGCACCGGATAGCCTTGGGAAACCGATGATCGGCGTCTCTTTGTGTCTGGCGCGAATTTTATCCACAATCGCACGGGTGGGTTCTATCACCCATTTTTCAAACATGGGTTCCGGGATAGCCGCTGACCAACTGTCAAAAATCTGCACAGCATCAGCGCCAGCGTCTATCTGGGCAATAAGATACTCGGCCGTGGCATCCACAAGCATATCAAGAATTTTGCCAAACAGCTCCGGCTTGCCGTAACCCATTTGCCGTGCAGCCGCATGGTCTTTGCTGCCCGCGCCTTCAATCATATAGGTGGCAACAGTCCAGGGCGCGCCAGCAAAGCCAAGCAGGGTCACATCTGAAGGCAAGGCGACTTTTAACCGGCGCAAGGTTTCATATACATTGCCCACACGGTCATGGAAGCCATCAAGGGATAGCGCTGCGAATGTATCTTCATCGTTCACCGGTGTCAGCTTTGGCCCAAAACCGGTCTCAAACCATACTTTCTGGCCTAGTCCGTCTGGTACCACAAGAATGTCGGCAAATAAAATGGCACCGTCCATGCCGTAACGCCGGATCGGCTGCAGAGTTACCTCTGTTGCCTTGTCAGGGTTGTAGCAAAAATCCATGAAGGACGGCGCGGTTTTGCGCACTTCACGGTATTCAGGCAAATATCGTCCTGCTTGCCGCATGAACCAGAAGGGCACGCGATCAGAAGGTTTTCCCTTAAGGGTATCAAGAAGAAGTTTTGCCATGAAAATATCCTGGAACGTTAGGCGTGGATTTTAAAACGAGGAGCATCCCTCTTACTACTAAATATCTATTTATATATAATAATAGTAGTTGTTGTTTATGCCTGTGAATCATGTGGAAAACGATTTATCCACAATCTTGTGCACAAACAAGCTCTGTGCGGCCAAGCGTAGCACTATATGTGTATAACAGCCTGAAGTCTTAACCAAAACGGCAGTTTTATGACCCTAAATACTATGTGGATAACGGGGATAACATCAAAATATAGTGTTTTTTGACACTTGTTTTCCCCTCTGTGCCGGCCTGTGTAAAATTGTGACAGCTTGCTGAACAAACACTTCACAAATTGGGGGTAAAGGCCTTAGGCTGGTTATCAACCGCTTCATCAACAAGTTATCCACAGGCTATTCCCATGAGTCTTCCACCTATTCCGCCAGCCTCAAATACGCCTGACAATGTCTCGCCTGTAACTGCTATTGCAGACCAGGAGGATGAATTTCACCTGCATCTTGTCTCAGATTCAACTGGCGAAACGCTGGAGGCCATTGTGCAGGCCGCGCTGGTGCAGTTTGAAGGTGTAAATGTTAAAAAACATTATTGGCCGCTGGTGCGTTCCGCCATGCAAATGAGCCGGTTGATGGAAGATATCCGCGAACAACCCGGCCTCATCATGTATACCTTGGTTAATGTGCCGATCCGTGAAGCACTGGAACGCGAAGCTATGGAAGCCAGCCTGCCGGTGCTTTCTATTCTTGATCCGGTGATCAACCTTCTGGGGTCCTACTTCGGGGTGCAGGCGTCACACAAGCCGGGGCGGCAACACAAGCTGGATACGCATTATTTTGAACGCATCGACGCGCTCCAGTTTACCATGGCCCATGATGATGGCCAGCTGACGCAGGATATGCCGCAGGCTGATATCATTCTCGTCGGCGTATCGCGCTCGTCCAAGACACCCACCAGCATCTATCTGGCCAACAAGGGGTACAAGACCATCAACGTGCCCTTTGTGCCCGGTTGTCCTATGCCGCGGGAGCTGGATGAAATCAGAGGCCAATTTGTTATCGGCCTGACCACAAGCGCCGAACGGCTGGTGGCAATACGCACCAACCGGCTCAGGTCGATCAATCAGGACGAAGAAGGCGACTATACCGACATCTCCCACATTCAGGAGGAGATCAAGGAATGCCGCAAATATTGCACACAACGTGGCTGGCCAACCATTGATGTGACCCGCCGGTCGATCGAGGAAACCGCCGCTGCCATCATCAGCCGCTACAATGCCTGGCTCGACAAACAAAGTTCGGGCGCGAACGGCAATGACTGAAATGACTGAGTTGATACTGGCATCCGGCAGCAAGACGCGGGCGGATATGCTGACGGCGGCTGGCGTCATATTCTCGACCATCAGGCCCATGGTGGATGAAGATGCTATCAAAGATGCCCTTGTGGCCGAGCACGCCCCCGCACGCGATATCGCTGACACACTTGCCGACATGAAAGCCCGCAGCGTATCTGCAATAAAGCCCGGCAAACTGGTGCTGGGTAGTGATCAGGTTATTTTCAAGGACGGCATTCTATATTCGAAAGCTGTCACGCGCGACGCTGCTACAGCAACGCTGAAGGGTCTATCGGGGGGGAGCCATGAGCTTGTCTCTGCCGCTGTTATCTATGAGGACGGGCAACCGGTTTGGCGCGCAGCACAATCCGTCAAGCTGACCATGCGGACGCTCAGTGATGATTATATTACCCACTATCTTGATGCCATTGGTGATGCGGCCTATTGGTCTGCGGGTGCCTATCAACTGGAAGGGCTGGGCGCGCAGCTTTTCACCCGCGTGGAGGGTGATTTTTTCGCCGTGCTGGGCCTGCCGCTATTGCCGGTACTGGATTATCTGCGCAGACGGGAGATTTTACCGCTATGACATCGCCAACGTTCAAACGAGCTGCTGTCATTGGCTGGCCTGTTGCGCATTCGCTGTCGCCGGTGATCCATAACCACTGGATGCAGGTGCACGGCATCGAAGGTGAATATGAAAAAATAACTGTGGAGCCGGAAAATCTGGCATCCGCTGTTGAGGACATGAAAACCAAGGGTTTTTCAGGTTTTAATGTGACCGTTCCGCACAAGGAGGCCATTATTCCGTATCTGGATAAACTGGCCCCGCTCGCGCGCCTGATGGGGGCAGTCAATACGGTCAAGATCGATGTGGACGGCACCACAACAGGGTTCAACACCGACGGTATCGGTTTGCTCGCTAACCTTGAGAAAAGCCTGCCATCCTGGCCCAGGGACCGGCCAGCTCTGGTTGTGGGGGCGGGCGGTGCTGCGCGCGCGGCGGCCCTTGGCCTTCTTAATGAAAACCTGCCCTTTGTGGTGATCACCAACCGCACCCGTAAAAAAGCTGAGGCTATTGCGCAGGATATCGGCCGCGGCCGCATGGTGGTGGTAGACTGGGAAGAGCGTAACGATGTAGCGCTTACGGCCGGGCTTATCGTTAATACAACGACCCTTGGCATGCACGGCAATGACGCACTGGAGCTCGATATTTCAAAATGCGCGCGCGACACGGTTGTCTATGACATTGTCTACCAGCCTTTGATCACTCCCCTGCTCGCAGAGGCTGAAAAGCTTGGCCTCAGGACCGTGACCGGGCTTGGCATGCTGGTGTATCAGGCCGCTGCTGCCTTCAAGGTGTGGTTTGACATTATGCCCGAGTATGACGCCGCGCTACGCGCCCGGCTTGAAGCGGTGTTCCAATGAAGATCGTCGGGCTGACAGGCTCTATCGGCATGGGCAAATCGGAAACGGCAAAGATGTTCGCCCGGCTTGATGTACCGGTGTTCGATGCCGACGCTGAGGTGCACAAGCTGCAGGCCAGGGACGGCGCGGCCATTCCGTTGATTGCGGCGGCCTTTCCCGGTGTGGTTAGTGACGGTGTGTTGGACCGGGGCAAGCTCGGTGCCCTTGTGTTTGCTGACCCGGAGGCAAAAAAACGGCTTGAGGCCATCATGCACCCCATGGTGGCTGAAGCGCGTATCAGTTTTTTTGCGGAAGCGGAGCAAGCCGGCGCGAAATTTGTGGTGCTGGATATCCCTTTGCTCTTTGAAACACGCGGCGAAAAGGCTTGCGACAAGGTGGTGGTGGTGTCTGCGCCCGCAGAAATCCAGCGTGAACGTGTGCTCGCCCGCCCTGGTATGACAGCGGAAAAGTTTGACCATATCCTCAGCCTGCAAGTGCCGGACCGTGACAAACGCGCCCGCGCCGATTATATCATCGAGACAGACAAGGGCCTTGAGCACGCTTTTGCGCAGGTCAAAAACATTGTGACGGAGCTGGAGCAGCAATGACGAGTGTGCGCGAACTGATTTTCGATACCGAGACCACGGGGTTCGACCCGCTGACGGGCGACCGGCTGATCGAAATCGGCCTTGTCGAGATGGTCGATAAATCACTCACCGGCCGTCACTACCACCAGTATGTCAACCCGGAGCGTGATGTGCCGGATTCGGCGGTGAAAATTCACGGCCTGACAACGGACTTCCTCAAGGACAAGCCTGTTTTTGCCGATATCGCAGACGAATTCCTCGAATTTGTTGGCGGAGACAGCGTGCTTGTCGCGCACAATGCCGAATTTGATATGCGTTTCATCAACTGGGAACTGGAAAACGCGGTCAAGCCCATCATCCATGTGAAGCGCTTCGTTGATACTCTGGCCATCGCGCGGAACAAGTTTCCGGGGGCGGCCAACTCGCTGGATGCGCTTTGCAAACGCTTTGGTGTGTCGAACAGCCACCGTACGCTGCACGGCGCGCTTCTCGATTCCGAGATACTGGCGGATGTTTATATCGAACTTCTGGGCGGCAGGCAGGCGGGTCTTGACCTCGCGGTGGACAGTGGCGCAGGGCTTGTGGCGCGCGAGAAGAAAAAGCGCGAGAAGCGTAGCTTCCCTGTAAGTGATGCAGAGATTGAAGCCCATAAAGCCTTTATGAGAAAGTTTGAAACACCGATCTGGAACGCCTAGGCCAACAAGGGGCAGACGATAAAGATAGTGCCGCCACCATTGACCCGGTTCCGTTCGGCTTTACTTCAGCAACAGATATAATTTCTGGCAAGGAGAGGAACTGCCCATGTTCAGTCATGTTATGTTAGGGGCAAATGATGTTGCCCAGTCGAAAGAATTTTATGATGCGCTGATGGAGGTTCTTGGTCATCGCCCGGGCGTGATAGATGAGAAAGGCCGGTGTTTTTATTTTGAAAAAACCGGCGTGTTTTCGCTTTCAAAACCCATTGACGGCAACCCGGCGACCTGCGCCAACGGCAGCACCATCGGTTTTGCGGCTGACAGCCCCGAGATGGTCGACGCCTGGCACGCGGCCGGGCTGAAGCACGGCGGCAAGGCGATCGAAGACCCTCCGGGCGTGCGTGAAGGCGGCGGCAAGAAATTGTATCTGGCTTACCTGCGTGATCCCAGTGGCAACAAAGTCTGCGCCCTGCACCGCATGGTGTGAGATCTCGCAGGGTAAAGAGCCGAACTTAGCGATACAAAAGCCTCCGCGTGACTGCGGGGGCTTTATCTTATCAGGGTGAAGAAGCGGCCAAGCGGGATACCGGCTGGACAGAAAATATCCTTGCCCTGGTCACAGTCATACAGGCTGAAAGTGGTCACATCGGCGCGGCCCACCAGATAGGCGTGTTTGACAAACCCCATATTACCCAGTTCGCGGCTGTCGGCGGAGCCGTCGCGGTTGTCGCCCATCATGAAATAATGCCCCTGCGGCACCACATACAGCGCGGTATTGTCATAGTGCCCACGGTCGGTGCGCTCATAAATGCGGTGTTTCACCCCGTTCGGCAGGGTTTCCTCAAATTCTTTCACCCGGCGTTCATGGCCCTGATAGTCTGTATAATTCACATCGCGCATCAACGTGCGGTCAACCAGCTCACCATTGATATAAAGCCGCCCGCCTTTCATCTGGACCGTGTCACCCGGCAGGCCGATCACGCGTTTGATGAAGTCCTCATAGCCGCGGTGTGGCAGGGTGAAGACAACGACGTCGCCCCGGTCGGGTGCGTCGTCAAACAAGCGGTCTTCCGGGATGAAATCAGGATCGAAATTGAACGAAAACCGATTGTAGCCATAGGAAAGCTTGGAGACAAAAATACGGTCACCCACTTCGAGTGTAGGCTCCATGCTGCCCGATGGAATATGAAAACTGCCCCAGCCAAAGGTGGTGAAAACCAGATAGAACAGCACGATAACCACAAGGTCCTTCAGAAGGACAATGGCTTCGTTTTTGGCCGGCTTCTGGCTGTTTTCATCCGTGGCTTTTGCCTGATCGTTCATTGTGGTCCCCGCCTGTTTTTTCTCTGGTTTTTTTTCTTATAGTGCCTGTAATACGCAGGGGAGTTTAGCCTGAGGCCGCGCTTTTTCAATCTTTGTTTGCCGGTCGCGACCATTTGCGCCTGATGGTGAGGAAGCAAAACAACACTCACGCGTGGGCAACTTCGTCCACGGAAAAGACTTTTACCATGGCTAAACTTGTAAAAATTATAGCAGCGCACCCTTGCGGCTGCTATTGCCGGACCCTATATAGGCGCTGAAAGGCGCTGTATGCCGGAAGTTTTGGTGCACAGCGATTAATGCAAAAAACATGAACCCAAAGAGGCTGTGACAAGGGTGCCGACAGGGCCCAAGCAGTCGGCTTGACGAAGGGAAAAGGTAATATGGGTAAAGTAATTGGTATCGATTTGGGTACGACAAACTCGTGCGTGTCCATCATGGATGGCTCCAAACCAAAAGTAATTGAGAATGCGGAAGGTGGACGCACCACCCCGTCGATCGTTGGTTTTGCTGACGGTGGCGAGCGCCTCGTTGGCCAGGCGGCAAAACGTCAGGCCGTGACAAACGCGCAAGACACCCTCTTCGCCATCAAGCGCCTGATTGGCCGCACATTTGATGACCCGACCACACAAAAAGACAAGGACATGGTGCCTTACAATATTGTGAAGGCGGACAACGGCGATGCATGGGTTGAAGCCAAAGGCGAAAAATACTCGCCAAGCCAGGTTTCAGCGATGATCCTGCAAAAAATGAAAGAAACCGCTGAGAGCTATCTCGGTGAAAATGTTGACCAGGCGGTGATCACCGTCCCGGCCTACTTTAACGACGCCCAGCGTCAGGCCACCAAAGACGCAGGCAAGATCGCGGGCCTCGAAGTCCTGCGGATCATCAACGAGCCGACAGCCGCTGCGCTTGCATACGGCCTTGAGCGCGAAGATGGCCACACTATCGCGGTCTTTGACCTTGGTGGCGGTACCTTTGACGTATCCGTGCTGGAAATCGGCGACGGTGTGTTTGAAGTGAAATCGACCAACGGTGACACTTTCCTCGGCGGTGAAGACTTCGACATGCGCCTCGTGGATTACCTTGCGGGCGAGTTCAAAAAAGAAAACGGTATCGACCTAAAAGGCGACCGCATGGCGCTGCAACGTCTGAAAGAAGCGGCTGAGAAAGCGAAGATCGAGCTTTCCTCCTCGACCCAGACTGAAGTGAATCTGCCGTTTATCACAGCCGACGCGTCGGGCCCCAAGCACCTTCAGATCAAACTGACGCGTGCCAAGCTCGAAAGCCTGGTGGAAGACCTGATCAAGCGCACGCTGGAGCCTTGTAAAAAGGCGCTCAAGGACGCAGGCCTCGCCGCTGGCGAGATCGACGATGTCGTGCTTGTGGGTGGTCAGACCCGGATGCCGAAAATCCAGGAAGTGGTAAAAGAGTTCTTCGGTCGTGAACCCCACAAGGGTGTGAACCCGGATGAGGTTGTGGCCATGGGCGCTGCCATTCAGGCTGGTGTTCTGCAGGGTGACGTGAAAGACGTTCTGCTGCTGGACGTAACGCCGCTGTCGCTCGGGATCGAGACGCTCGGCGGTGTGTTCACACGCCTGATAGAACGCAACACCACGATCCCGACCAAAAAGGCGCAAGTCTTCTCCACGGCTGAAGACAACCAGGGTGCGGTTACCATCCGTGTCTTCCAGGGTGAGCGTGAAATGGCCGCTGACAACAAACTCCTTGGTCAGTTTGACCTTGTGGGTATCCCGTCTGCGCCGCGCGGTGTGCCGCAAATTGAAGTGGCCTTCGACATCGACGCCAACGGTATCGTGAACGTTTCCGCTAAAGATAAAGGCACCGGCAAGGAACAGCAGATCCGCATTCAGGCGTCTGGTGGCCTGTCCGACGCTGACATCGACCAGATGGTCAAGGACGCGGAAGCCAACGCGGATGCCGATAAACAGCGCAAGGAACTTGTGGAAGCCAAGAACCAGGCTGAAGCCCTTATCCACTCGGCCGAGAAAAACCTCGACGAGCATAAGGATAAAGTCTCCGACGCTGATAAAACGGCAATCGAAGCTGCAGTGACCGAACTGAAGTCTGCGCTTGAAGGCGACGACGCTGACGCCATCAAGCAGAAGACAGAAGCCCTGGCGCAAGCCACCATGAAACTTGGCGAGCAGATCTACAAAGCTGGTCAGGAAGCCGCCGCCGGTGGTGACCCGGATGCTGCTGATGCAGCGCAGGCTGACGCTGCTGCGAAGGCAGCCGAAGACGGTGACGATGTAGTTGATGTAGACTTTGAAGAAGTCGACGAAAACGACAAGAAATAAGATGGCTGCCTGACGCCATACCAGTATGGGCGCCGCCTCCCACATCAGTGGCGGGCGGCGTCTGATTTTAGGCCTGTCACCTGATCAAGGTTAGGCGGGATATACTGGAGGCGAGGCATAACAGCGCGGGGAGCCGCTTATGTCCAAACAAGATTATTACGAACTTCTCGGAGTTCCGAAAGATGCCGATGCCGGCACGCTTAAAAAAGCGTTCCGCAAACAGGCCATGCAGTATCACCCGGACAAAAACCCGGGCGATGCAGCGGCTGAGCAAAAATTCAAGGATATCGGCGAAGCCTATGACGTCCTGAAGGACCCGGAAAAACGCGCAGCGTATGACCGTTATGGTCACGCGGCGTTTGAGCACGGTATGGGCGGTGGCGGCCGTGGTGGCCATGGCGGCGCCGGATTTGATTTCTCTGACGTGTTCGAAGAGTTTTTCGGCGACTTCATGGGCGGCGGTGGTGGCCGTAGGCGCCGTGGCGGTCAGGCCGGTGGCCGGGGCAACGACCTGCGCTTTAATATGGAAATCAGCCTTGAAGACGCCTTTCGTGGCAAGGAAGACAAAATCCGGGTGCCGACATCGGTCGGCTGTGAGCCCTGTGGCGGTTCCGGCGCGGAGCCGGGTTCGCAACCTGAGGTCTGCTCAACCTGTGGCGGCGCCGGTAAAGTCCGCGCAAGCCAGGGCTTTTTCATGGTTGAACGTACCTGCCCCAGTTGTCACGGCAACGGTAGTGTGATTTCCAACCCGTGCAAATCGTGTGGTGGTGCCGGACGTGTACGCAAGGAAAAGACACTTCAGGTCAAAATCCCGCAAGGGGTCGAAGAAGGTACCCGCATCCGGCTTGCCGGGGAAGGCGAAGCCGGGACGCGAGGCGCCTCTCCGGGGGATCTGTATATTTTCCTCTCTATCAAACCGCACCCGTTGTTCAAGCGCGACGGTGACATGCTTTACTGTCAGGTGCCGATCCCGATGGCGACGGCGACACTTGGCGGGGATATCGAAGTCCCCACCATTGAGGGCAAACGCGCGCGGATCAAGGTGCCGGAAGGCACGCAGTCAGGTCGTCAGTTCCGGCTGCGCGGCAAGGGCATGCCTGAGCTGAATGGCGGTTTCACGGGTGACATGATCATAGAAACACTGGTTGAAACACCAATGAACCTGACAAAACGCCAGCGCGAACTGATGGAAGAATTTGCCGAGGAAAGCGGCGATGATGTCTCGCCGCGTTCGGAAGGCTTTTTCTCCAAAGTCAAAGAGCTTTGGGAAGATCTGACCGACTAAACTGATACCAATATTGCAAAACACAAAAAAGCCGCCTTATGACCGGGCGGCTTTTTTCTTGTTGGCTTCAATGGTTTCCCAGGTGTCTGCGGTGATATTGCAAAGCCTCCATTCGGAAACCAGCCCCCAATTGTTGCAATTGTTACGGACCTGTTTGGGGAACCAGTCCCATGCCCGCAGCAGCCAGATATTTCCACTGTCGTTTACGCTTGAAAGCGGGCCGAACCCCATGGGGCGCAGGGTAAAGTTCTGAAATGTGAAGCTGAGGTCAGCGGCAAGGCCAAGCTCGTCAGGTATTTTCACGGAAAAGGTGAAACGTTCGTAGGCGGGGGCGAAGCTCAGTGTTGGTTTAACGCTTTCCGGGTAGGGTTTTGCGACCGGCCTTACGGCGAAGCATTGGTCTTTCTCCTCTGCACATTTTACCAGCACAATGTCGCTGACTGCGAAGGATACAGTGGATGCCAGTTTTCCGCCCGGGAGAACGGGTTGCTGTAGGGGGCGGGTTGTTGCCAGATAAAGTTCAAAGGGTAGGTCTGCCTCAATCCGGGGAAACAGGAACCGTCTACCTGTGCCACGTACGGAGATCTTTGGCCAAAACTCATGTTTGTGTACCCAGACATCAAGGGTTCGTTCAGCAACGTGGGTAACCGATGCGGGCATGTCTATGCCGTCAAACCCGATCGTGAACTGAAGGGAGGTGATTTCGCGTTTCAGAACCGGGCTGCTATTGGTCAGTCCAAGCTCAAGGGCGGTGCGCCCCAGGAAAACCGCTGATATGGCTGCCAGGAAAACCACACAAACGGCACGGATAATATTCAGCGGCAACAGTTGTGCGCCTTTGGTCCTGATGACGCGCATCATATCGGTCGCAATGCCTGCAGCCATTACAAGTATTACTGTGACCGTGCCAAGGTAAACCTGAAAAGGTGAGGACCATGTTATACCCCCCCACACAATGTAAACCACTAAGGCCGTGACAGCGTGTACCAGAAGCACTTTTTGCCACTGATGCCGCGCAGCTAAACACCGCATGACAAGGGGCGTAAGCAACAGTGCGATGGCAGTGAAAGCCAGACCGCCAATGACGAAGATGGAAGCGCTCAGGGTTGTCATAAAATGGGTATCAACTCACATAGGTGCCCAGAAGCCGCGCAATCTCGGAGATCAGCGCATCTGCTTCGGCTTCGTTATCTTCCTCAATCGCCTGGTCAACCAGAATGGAAATGGTGGTTACCATGGTGCGCAGCATGACCTCGCGCCGGGCATCGGGAAGGGAGATGGCCGAAATTTTCAGCGTTTTGACCACCAGTGCCGCGAGGCTACTGTCGAGGCCAGGGGTAACTTCCCAAAGCGAGCGCTGGCTGTTGGCCCAGCGTGTCAGCGCGCGGAAGGTGGGGTGCTCACGTGCTGCCAGCCAGAAGGTGCGGTTGAGATGCCCAAGCGTATGGGCAAACGACTGGCCTTCAGGTGTGGCGGCAAGCGCGTCCAGCACCTTGCTTTCCACTTCGTTATAGGCGGTGTGATAGAGGTTGAAAAGGATGTCGTCCTTGTCTTCAAAATACTGGTAAACTGAACCAACGGGCACGCCTGCTGCCTGCGATATGCTGGTGGTTGTCACCGCCGCCGGTCCTTCCTCAAGCAATAGTTTTACCGCGCCGCGCAGGATGGCGTCGCGTTTTGCCTTGGCCCGAGCCTGCGTCGGGATTTTTTTCGGGGGACGCGTTTTCACCGTTGCTCCATCGTGATGCCTGAATACCGGTATGTAGCGAGAAAATAGCACCCCGTCCAACCATGATAAAATGAAAGTGTTTCACTTTTTCTTGACGAAAGAAAAAATCGGGCGCATGCTCCACCATAAGAATTAATGGTTTCCATTGCTTTCAGTGATGGAAATGGAGGGGGAAGAGATGACCAAACGCCTAATGGCCCTTTGCGCCACCATTTTTATTGCCTTCAGCCTGCCGGCATTTGCGCAAGATACTGTCACACACATTGAACCCGGTGAAGGTGTGCAGGAGGCGCTTCAGGAAGCGCTGATCATGGCGGAACCGGGCAGCGTGATTGAACTGGCTGCGGGGCAATATACATTTACTGGTCCGCTTTCCCTTGATGTTGCGAATATTACCGTGCGCGGCGCTGGCATGGATGCCACGGTCCTGTCTTTTGCCGGGCAGACAACCGGATCCGAAGGACTGCTTATCACCGCAGGTGGCGCCCATATCGAAGGTCTTGCAATTGAAGATACCCCAGGCGACGGCATCAAGGCCAAGGGGGTTGATCAGGTTACCTTCAAGGATGTACGGGTCGAATGGACACGGGGGCCAAACGCGGAAAATGGCGCCTACGGGCTTTACCCGGTGGAAAGCAAAAATGTGCTGATCGACGGCTGTGTCGTCAAGGGTGCGTCGGACGCGGGCATTTATGTTGGCCAAAGCCAGCATATCATCGTGCGGAACAGCCGCGCGGAGCTGAATGTAGCGGGTATCGAGATCGAGAACAGCTATTTTGCCGACGTCTACAATAATGTGGCGACACTGAACACCGGCGGCATTCTGGTGTTTGACCTGCCGAACCTGCCGCAAATGGGCGGCCACAGCGTGCGGGTCTATGACAACAAGGTCTATAACAATGATACGCCGAACTTTGCCCCGCCCGGCAATATCGTTGCCGAAGTACCCAAAGGCACCGGCATCATGATCATGGCCAACCGTGAAGTCGAGATTTTTGGCAATGAGCTGCATGACAATGCCAGCACCAACATCCTTCTGGTGGCTTACCCGCGTGAATATAACGACGACAGCTACAACCCGCTGCCGCGTGCTGTTTATGTGCATGACAACAAACATGGCCGTGCGGGCTATGACCCTGACCAGGCGGTCAAAGAGATCATTGCGCCGCTGACCGGCCTGCCGGTGCCACAAATTGTGTGGGACGGTGCCGTGAACGGTATATGGGCGGCCTTTTTCGGCCCGGATGAGGATGAAGCCATCTATATCCGCGAGGCTGAAGGCACCACGTTTGCCAACCTGCAATTTGTCAAGGATATGATCCTGCCTTGGGGTGCATCGCCTGACACGGACATTGAAGACTATGACGGCTCCTACCCCTCCCGTGAGCCGGTTCGTCTGCCGCAGGAGCAATAGACGGCAGCAGTGCCTGTGGCGAAAAGGAGAACAGCCTTTGTTCAAACATGTTCTGAGTAAGCTTGGTTTTGGTCTTGCTGCGGTTGTCTTTCTGGCAAGTTTACCGGTCGCCGCAGCGGTCAATGACGCTGCGCTCATGAGCGCGCGGCCCGCCAAACTTTTATCTGAATACGGGCTGTTTACGGACGCCGCTCTTCAGGCCCCGGCGGAAGGTGTGGTGCCTTATGGCCTGATCACCCCCCTGTTCACTGATTACGCGCATAAATACCGCTTCGTCTATGTGCCGAAGGGCACAAAAGCCAGCTATGACGGCAAGGAAGTGATGCACTTCCCCACCGGCTCTGCGCTGTTGAAAACCTTTGCCTACCCCGCTGATTTTCGCAGCCCTGAAAAAGACATCCGCCTGATTGAAACCCGCCTGTTGATCCGTCAGGAAAAGGGCTGGAACGCCTGGGCATATGTTTGGGACGCGGCGCTTGGTGATGCTGTCCTTAAGGTGGCAGGCAAAACTCTGCCGGTATCATGGCTGGATGAGACAGGGGCTGAGCGGTCGACCAATTATGTGGTACCGAACAAGAACCAGTGCAAAGGCTGCCATACGCTCGACAAAGTGTTTTCACCCATTGGCCCGAAGGCGCGCAACCTGAACCGTGATTTTACCTATACGTCCGGCACGGCAAACCAGCTTGACCACTGGTCTGCCCTTGGCTTGCTTGAGGGCGCGCCCGCGTCCGGTGACGCGCCCAAGGTACCGGAATTTGACGATGCCGCTGCGCCGCTTGATGCGCGCGCGCGCGCTTATCTTGATATCAACTGTGCGCACTGCCACCGGCTTGAGGGACCAGCGAGCACAAGCGGTTTGTTCCTCACTTGGGATGAGGACAATAAAACCACATGGGGCTACAAAAAACGCCCTGTGGCCGCAGGGCGTGGTTCGGGCGGGCTTGCCTATGACATTATGCCGGGCGAGCCTGAAAATTCGATCCTTGTATACCGGCTGAACTCGGTCGACCCCGGCGTGATGATGCCTGAAGTGGGCCGCACCATGGTGCATACGGAGGGGGTCGCCCTGTTGAAAGAATGGATTGCCAGCATAGAGTAAAGCTTATGGAGTAAGTGTAGCGTTTAAAACGAGGAAACAGCGCCGCCGCCCTGTGGGAGGGCGTTTTGTGCGTTGTGGTCTACAACAGTGCGGCCTGCCAGAGTGCCGCCATTTCGGGAGGGGAGCCCATGAAGACCAATTATCTTAGAAACGCGCTCATGTTAGGCGCGAGCACTGCTGTGCTCGGCCTCAGCGCCCATGTCACTGCGCAGGACGATACGTCCTTCACCTTGGAAGAAATTACTGTCACCGCTCAAAAGCGGGAGCAATCGGCACAGGATGTGCCGATTACCCTCAATGCTTTTTCCGGCGATTTTCTCAATACCATTGCCGCGGAAGACCTGCGGGACATCACGACATATACACCGGGGCTTGAGATCAGCGGCGTCACCCAGCCGCGTTTTTCCATGCGTGGCGTGGAAACCAGTGACTTTGGTGTGGGCACCGACCCGGCTGTCGGCCTGTTTGTCGACGGGGTCTATGCCTCCCGTTCGGGCGCGGCGATCGTGTTCTTCAGCGATGTGGAACGCGTCGAGGTGCTGAAGGGTCCACAAGGCACGCTTTTTGGTCGCAATACGGCGGCGGGTGCTATTTCCGTGATCACCCGCAAGCCGGTGATGGACGAGACCGAAGCCCAGGTGCGCCTGCGCTATGGCCGCTTTGACAAAAAGCAGTTTGACGGCATGATCAACTTGCCACTGACTGATACCATTGCCATGCGCGGCAACTTTCTTGTCAACAAGCAGGACGGTTATATCGACGATGCTGTAACAGGCGCGGATTATGGCCGCGAGGACAATGTGACCGGCCGCTTGCAATTCCGTTGGGAGCCAAATGACCGCACGGCAGTGAACCTTGCGTATGAGTTTGACCATACCAAGCAGGACGAAGATGAGCCGGCGGTCGGGGTCTCTGACGGCCATCTGCGCGCGCCCAATGGTGCCCAAACTGTCGGTGACCTGCCAGGACACGGGGATTTCCTCGCGGCTGTTGCACCGCTTTTTGGCCTGCCTATTACCAAGGACACGCCGCTTGATGTGTTGTACGGCATTCCGCTTGCGAACGTCTATGCGGGTTTTGGCGCTTTTGGTTACACTCCTTCGAACCCCGATGCAGATTGGAACTTTTTCCGCGATGCATCCAGTGTTGGCGGTGCCGACCCGTTTGGTCCCATCGCCAGTGATATCGGTAGCGGCGAGGAAAACCGCGACCTGGACGGTATCACGCTGAATGTTACCCATGATTTTGGTTGGGCGACCCTGACGTCTGTCTCCGCCTTCAAGAAGTTCACCTCGAACAACCTGCAGGACGATGACGGAACCGCCGACCCTGATTTTTACTTTGACACCGACAACGTCGAAGAGAACGAGCATTTCTATCAGGAACTGCGGCTCAATGGTGTCTCGGGTCCACTGACATGGACCACGGGTCTCAGCTACTTTTGGGAAAACGCCAAGCAGCAGTCGCAGACACACGCCACGACAGATTCCATCGATACCGTGCTTTATAACATCGGCATCACCCCTGGTGTGCTGGCCGCCAGTTTTGACCCAACCGACGGCATCAACGCCTGTGAAAGCCGTTTCCTCGATTCGCTCGGTGGTTTTATCTCGTTCAACAATACGCCTCTCAACTGCTTTGACCCGGGCCTGCCCGGCCTGTCGCTTGAGGATATTGCCAATATGGGCCTGACGACCATGAGTGGCCGCACCTGGACCGAAACAATGTACGGTGAGGGTACCTTCAAGGCTTACGCAGCATTTGCGGACGTAACGTATGCGGTGACGGACCGGTTTAACCTGAACGCGGGCCTGCGCTACACACGCGACGAGAAAAAATGGGAATGGTTCAACGGTCGCCGCGAAATTTCCGGCAGTGCACGGCTTGAGATCCCGGGGGTCGGTAACCTTGCTGATATCCAGCAACAGATACTGACGGGTATCTTTCAGGCTTTTGTCGGGCCAACGGCCTCGGGTGATATTGTCTTTGATGTAGGGGGTCTTGAAGGTGTGCCCTATGAGCGTGATGAAAGCTGGGACAATCTGAGCCCCCGTATCGCTTTTGACTATCGGGTTGGTGATGATGCGATGGTCTATGCGTCCTATGCGCGCGGTTATAAAGCGGGTGGCTTCAACAGTGTTGAGGTGAACAGCTATTTTGATAATGAAAAAGTCTGGAACGTTGAGGCTGGTGTAAAATCGCAGTGGTTCGATAACCGGGTACGTTTCAACGCGGCTGTATGGAAGTATAAATACAATGACAAACAGTCGATCCGCCTCGTGGATGTGGATGATTCCAGCGTACCGCGTTATGTGACACAAAATCAGGACGTGTCCGGTAAGGGTATCGACATTGAAATGCTGTGGATACCGCTTGCGGGTCTCAGGTTCTTTGCCAATGGCGGGTATCAGGATATCACCTGTAGTGAAAACTGCGGCGACAGCGCGGTGGGTGACCCGACCGGGGTGCCGTCGACACGGGTCTCATTTGGCGGTGACTATACTGTGCCGCTGGGGAATGAGGGCGGATCGCTCACGTTCCATGCGGACCATAGCTACACCAGCGCCAGACGCGAAAACGGTGAATGTATCGCGGATGGTACGTGCGGCACCGTCAGCTGGGGCCTTGTTTCATGGGATACGGGGGAGGCGAGAAATCTCACCAATGCTCGTGTTACCTGGACAAACGCGGAGGATGATCTCAGTGTTTCGGTGTTCGCCCGCAATCTCTTCAACAACCGCTATCGAGGCGGTGCCGGTGGTTTGGCCCGCGACACCTTTGGTGCGCCGACGTCCAACCTAGAAGAACCCAGCACGTGGGGCATTGACCTCACGGCGCGCTTCTAACCGCGGTTGCTAAACACGCGCGTTAGCAAAAATGACAAAGGCCGGGCTTGTCCCGGCCTTTTCTTTTGTGCAGACGCCTGTTAGCTAGAAAGAAAGCATTTTAAATTGAGGCGATTAAGATGGCAGGCATGGTGAAAATTGGCATCCTTGGCGCGATGGGCCGTATGGGCCGCGAGGTGGCCGCGGCGGTCATTGAGGCTGAGGGCATGGAAGTTGTCGCGGTCTGCGACCGGCCTGACCACGCGCATGTCGGCAAACGGTATCCGGGCGCGGGTGCCTCGCTTGTATCGGGCGCGGCGCAGGTTTTCCTGGAAGCCGATGTGGTGATCGACTTCACCCCGCCGGGCGCAACGGCCGATCATGCCGCCCTCGCCGTCAAACACGGCAAAGGGCTGGTGGTTGGCACCACCGGGCTAAGCGCGGCTGACGAGGCCGCGCTTGACGCCGCCGCAAAACAGGTAACCATCATGCAGGCTGGCAACTATTCACTGGGGGTAAACCTTCTGATGGCACTGGTACGTGATGCCGCGTCAAAGCTTGGGCCTGAATGGGATATCGACATCCTCGAGATGCACCACCGCCATAAGGTGGACGCACCCTCCGGTACCGCGCTTATGTTGGGGGAAGCTGCGGCAGAAGGCCGGGGCCGGGAGCTTTGCGACCTTCGCACCCCGGCGCGCGAGGGCATAACGGGCGAACGCGAGGAAGGTACTATCGGTTTTGCGGCCCTCAGGGGCGGCAGCGTCATTGGCGAGCATGAAGTGATTTTCGCCAGCCCCAACGAGCGGCTGGTGCTGGCTCATAAGGCGGAAAACCGCGGCCTGTTTGCCAGTGGCGCGGTGCGCGCCGCAAAATGGCTGGCGGACCAAAAGCCGGGTCGCTATTCAGTGAAAGACATGCTGGGGCTATAAGCCACCGGGCAACAGGGGAAAAATAATGGAAGAAGCCTTGATGGCCCTTTGGGCGGGCCTGCCGATATTTATGGTGCATTCTCTTACGAGCCTGATATTGCTTGGGGTGGGTGTTGCGGTTTACATGCGCTTCACCAAGCATGACGAAGTGGCCTTGATCCGCGACGGCAATGTAGCGGCTGCCCTGTCGCTTGGTGGTGCCATTGTTGGCCTCGCGCTGCCGATCGCCTTTTCGCTCGCGGCGGCAGTGTCACTATGGGACCTCATCATCTGGGGTATTGTGGCTTTTGTGCTTCAAATCGTAGCCTTCCGCCTTGTCGACCTGTTTCTCAAGGATCTCTCACGCCGGATCGAGGCTGGTGAGATGGGTGCGGCGGCCATTCTGGTTTCTTTCAAGCTGGCAACGGCTTTTATCAACGCAGCGGCAATCGCAGGCTAAGGGGACAGGCTTGGCATGCGGCGTGGCAGGGAAATATTCCTCTATCTCATGATTATCGTTTTCATCATCTTCCGCTATGCGGCGGAAGGGGGTGACAGCCCACGCAGGCCCGCGCCCAACCTGCCGCGCGTGACCGAAGCACCGGTGCTGGTGCCGGACGACAGCCCGCTGCCGGGCAACGACAGCCGCGGCGTGACCGTGGAACTTGACCGTGAGGTCAAAAGCGGCGTGGGTACCGCGTTTGCCGTCGACGCTGAGGGTACCTTCATCACCGCGCGTCATGTGGTGGACGGCTGCGGCAAGCTTTATCTGGTGCGCGGGCCGCGCCAGCTTGAGCCGGTGACCTCCAGTGTGGCGGCGACAAGCCGCGATTTTGCCGTGCTGCGCAGCGAAAGCCTGAAACCAGATTATGTCTCGTTGTCGCGCAAAAGTCCCAAACGCGGTGACGATGGTTACATGATGGGTTTCCCGCAAGGCAAAGCGGCGGATGTGCGCGCCACCGTGCTTGGCGATACGGAGATGCGCTCGGTCGGGCGCTACCGCATGCGTGAGCCGGTCTTGGCCTGGGTGGAGCGGGAACGCAGGCCCACCTTTGGCGGTTCATTGGGCGGTATATCAGGCGGGCCGGTATTTGACGCCGAAGGCTATGTGGTGGGCACGGTGGTAGCCGGTGCGCCGCGCCGGGGTCGGGTTTATACCACGCACCCGCGTGTATTCAGGGATGCCGGGTTCCTGCGAGATGCTGACCGTGGCGACGCGGGGCATGCGCTCAGGGGCGGGGTGACCCGTGACGATTTTGACGGCAAGGGCAACAGCCTGCGCGCGGGCCGTACCATTGCACAAGTTTACTGCGAGGCAGGCTGATCACACGCTTTCATCGACCGGAACACGGTGGCGCCAGCGGGCAAGGGCAATCTCAAGCGCATCGGCGAACTCCCGCCGTTCGTCCGGCAGCATGAAGTGGCCGAAGCTGAGCTGTTCCCCGTGTGAGCGCAGCGAAAGTTCGTTGCGGTCTTCGCCCAACTCCCGCAGCTTCACTTGCACCCAGTAAGGCTCAAAACGCCATGTCTCGGCGTGACCGTTTGGCTGAACGCGGGTGACCAACAGGTCGCGGTCAGTCAGCTGCACTGTCTCGAAACGTTGCGCCGCGCGGTAATTGAAATAAAACGCCAGCCATAAGGCGATAAGGTCGATGGCGACAAAAATCACCACCGGCCACGCGCCTACCATAATGAAACGAATGGCGGCGAACAGGCAGAAAGCCGCCAAAATCAAAATCATGCGGTTGAAATTTTTGCGCTTGAGCGACCGGTGGGCATAAAGCGTGGCGTTGAAGTGCAGGCGACGGGCCTTGGGCATTGCGTCAGCTTCTGCCACATCCCCGTTTACCTCAGCCGTTTGGTCGCTCTCATAGGCCATGGGCACAGCATATCAGGAATGCAGGTTTTCGCCGCGTAACAGTTTCGGGAGGTCACCCACCGTACCGCGCGCGTGGCTCATGAAAAAATTCTTCAGCGGTGTCACCTCATTTACCGCTGCCATGCCGAGGTCGCGCGCCAGTTTAAGTGGGCCAATATCGTTGGAGAACAGCCGGTTAAAGATATCGGTGATGGCATAAACGCTGGCGTTATCGGTGGTGCGCCACTGGCCGTACCGTTCCAGAACTGCGGTTGAGCCAATATCAAGCCCTACGTCGCGGGCCTCTACCAGCACCTCAAGAAGCGCGGCGACATCCTTGAGGCCAAGGTTGAGGCCTTGCCCTGATATGGGGTGAATGCCGTGCGCGGCGTCACCCACAAGCGCGAGGCGGTCTGCGACATAGTCTTGCGTATATTGCAAACTGAGCGGATAAGCCCAGCGACCGCCGATCACTTTGACCTCACCAAGGAAATCGCCGATACGCCGCCGAACTTCACTTTCAAACGCGCGGTCCGAAAGACCCATGATGGTATCTGTCAGGTGGCTTTTTTCGGTCCACACGAGTGATGACCGGTTACCGGTAAGCGGCAGGATGGCAAAGGGGCCCGAGGGCAGGAAGCGCTCATGCGCGATGCCGCAGTGGCTGAACTCGTGGCTGACCGAGCACACGATGCCGTGCTGTTTGTAGTCAATACGGCTGACGGCCATGTCGGCATGCTCGCGCACGACCGAATTGCGACCATCGACACCCAGCAGAAGTTTGGTATGCACAGACCGGCCGCTTTCAAGGCGCACAGTGGCTTCGCCCGCGCTACGCTCTATCGCGGCAACCGTCTCCGGCATTAAAAGCTCGATACCTTCCATTTCCTTGACGCGGGCAAAAAGCGCAAGGCGTGTGTGGCGGTTTTCAACCATGTGCCCCAGGGGGCCGTCGCCCAAAGTCTCGTTATCAAAGTGCAGATGCAACATTGATGGGCCGTCGGATACACGGATTTCAAGGATCGGCTGGGCGTGGGGCTGCATGTGGCGCCAGATGCCCAGCGCCTCAAAAAGCTGGCACGACGCATAGGCAAGCGCGCTTGACCGGCCATCATAGCTTACCGCCGTCAGGTCGCGCGCAGGCGCCATGTCGACCACGGCAACGTTGAAGCCATTGTCCGCAAGACCGATGGCCGCCGTAAGCCCGGCAAGGCCGCCGCCAACAATAGCCACATCGCAGGTGATATCAGCTTGCGCCTTCTTGCTTGCCATATGCCTGTCTCCTACATGCCTGCTTCATGTCCTCATGTAGGCGTGTGAGGGGTGAAAAGTAAAGGGGCGTGATGCCGCATAAGGGCAAAAAGCGCAGCGGGGAACACCTAAAAACGCTGCCATGAAATCGCCGCTCTTGTCCTAGACCCTTGTCCCGCAGTAGAGTGCAGCGAACAGGACAAGAACATTGCCCTGGCCGCTCTCTTTTTGTTTGGGGTGTGCCGGGCGTTTGGGTAAAGCCCGAGGGAGCATTAGATCAGTGTCGTCACGCAGGCAAACGGCCACGGGGGCAAAACCGGCAAAAACCGCAAAAGCTTCGGCACCCTTGTTGCCGCCGGCTTTTGTTGTCTTTCTCAAAAGCACCGGCTGGCGTTTCATGGGCCTTTTGCTGATCGGCTTCGCGCTCAGCATTGTGTTGTCGCTCCTCTCCTATAACCCGGCCGATCCCACCATCAACAATGAGGCCGCGCGCGCTGCTACCAACTGGTTGGGTGCATACGGCGCCAATGTCGCCGATGTGTTGATGCAGACGCTGGCGCTGGCCAGTTATTTGCTGCCGCTGCCTATCGCCATCTGGGGTATCAAACTCCTCAGCCTCAAATGGTTGCCCCATTTCTGGCTGAACCTCACCTTTGTGCCAGTCAGTCTGATCCTGATCGCTATCGCGCTGAGCGTGGTAGCCCCCGCGCCAGATTTCGTGGTGCAGGCCGGTTATGGCGGCGCACTTGGTCAACGGCTTTATCTTTTGCTGGTTGAACTGTTTGCGGGTTTTGTCATTCCGGCTTGGGTTTACGGTCTTGTCTTTGCGCTGCTTGGTATTCCGGCCTATGCCTTCACACTCGCGTTCACGCGGGAGGAATGGCAGCGCATCGGCCGCAGCATCCTATGGGCTGTGATGAATTTTACCGTGGGGGTCATGTGGCTGTTGCGCAAGATCGGCGCCGGTGTTCGCGCCACAGCAGCAGCGATTTTCCGCCGCTCAGATGCGCGCGATGATTATGCCGATGATGATGAACCTCCTTTTGAAGTCGACAGCGCCCGCGAGCCCATGGCGCCCCGCAAGGCTAGGTCCAAACCCAAAAAACCGGTGCCTGAGAAACGGGTGAAACCGCAAGCCAAACCGGCCCGCGGCAAGCGCGAGACCAAGGAAGCGCAAACCGTGCTTGATTTTGGTGACGCGGGTAGCTTTGGTCTGCCTGCGCTTGAGCTTCTGGCCCCGCCACCACCGCCGGAGAAGCTGGGCCGCATCAGCGAGGAATCGCTCGAACAAAACGCCCGTATGCTGGAAGGTGTGCTGGACGACTTTGGTGTGCAGGGGGACATCAATGATGTGCGTCCCGGCCCCGTGGTCACGCTTTACGAACTTGAGCCGGCACGCGGCACCAAATCGGCGCGGGTGATCGGCCTTGCCGATGACATCGCCCGGTCCATGAGCGCGATCTCCGCCCGTGTTGCCGTGGTACCGGGGCGTAACGCCATCGGGATCGAGCTACCGAACAGCGACCGGCAAACCGTTTTCTTGCGCGAACTTCTGGCCAGCAAGGATTATGAAGGCACCAAGGCCCGCCTGCCGGTGGTGCTGGGTAAGGACATTGGCGGCGCGCCTGTGGTGGCTGACCTTGCGTCCATGCCGCACTTGCTGGTGGCAGGTACGACAGGCTCCGGTAAGTCGGTTGGCATCAATACCATGATCCTGTCGCTGCTGTACCGGCACAGCCCTGATACGCTCAGGCTGATTATGGTGGACCCCAAGATGCTGGAACTGTCGGTGTATGACGGTATCCCCCACCTGCTGACACCCGTGGTGACCGAACCGAAGAAGGCTGTGGTTGCGCTGAAGTGGGCCGTGCGCGAGATGGAAGAGCGCTACCGCAATATGTCCAAGCTGGGGGTGCGCAACCTCGCGGCCTTCAACAAGCGCATCCATGAAGCGCGCGCGAACGGCGAACGCCTGTCGCGTGAGGTGCAAACCGGCTTCGATAAGGAAACCGGCCAGCCAGTGATGGAACAGCAGGAATTTGACTTCCAGCCGCTGCCGTTCATCGTCATCGTGATTGATGAGATGGCCGACCTGATGCTGGTGGCAGGCAAGGATGTGGAAGCCACGGTGCAGCGGCTGGCGCAGATGGCGCGGGCAGCGGGCATTCACCTTGTGATGGCAACCCAGCGCCCGAGTGTGGATGTGATCACCGGCACGATCAAGGCCAATTTCCCCACACGCATCAGCTTTCAGGTTACCAGCAAGATCGACAGCCGCACCATTTTGGGTGAACAGGGCGCTGAGCAGCTTCTGGGCATGGGCGACATGCTGTTTATGGCGGGCGGCGGACGCATCACCCGCGTGCACGGTGCCTTTGTGTCCGATACCGAGGTGGAGAAGGTGGTCACCCACCTGCAGAAACAGGGCGCGCCCGAATATCTCTCGGAAGTGACCGAAGAACCTGAAGAGGGTTTTGACAGCCCGTTCATCCCCGGTCCATCTGGCGGTGGTAGTGATGATAACAGCCTTTATGATCAGGCGGTCAATATCGTGCTGCGCGACCGGCGCGCCTCGACAAGCTATATCCAGCGCCGCCTCAAGATCGGCTACAACAAGGCCGCATCGCTGATTGAGGAAATGGAAGATCAGGGCGTGATCAGCGCGCCGAACCACAAGGGCCAGCGCGAAGTGCTGGTGCCTGAGCGAGAGGAAGAGTTCTAGCGCGGCATCGGGCTTCAGGCGCGCGGGTGAGTTCTGGCGCACAGAAAAATTTAAAGTGAGGGCATGAACCCTCAAGCGAAGGATAGTTCAATGCGGTTTCGCATGATGTTTTCAGTACTGCTGGCCTTTAGTGCGCCTGCGCTTGCGCAGGAAAGCGATGACGCGCTGCCTCCGCTCGAGGAGAAGGTGCTGCCCGGCAACAATAACCTGCGCGCCCTTGGCCAAATTCAGGACTATATGAAAGCTGTCACCAGCCTGAAGGCGAAGTTTCGCCAGCAATCGCCAAACGGCCTTGTGGCTGAGGGTACGCTTTATTTAGAACGCCCCGGTTATATACGGTTTGACTATAGCGACGACACACCTTTTCTGGTGGTGGCCGACGGCAAGACGCTCAATTTTGTCGACTATGAAATTGGCCAGGTCACCAAATGGCCGGTCAAGGACACGCCACTCCGGGCGCTGCTTGGCAACTCGGTCGACCTAGCGGCCCTTGGCGCGCATATCGAACTTGACCCCGCAGGTGCCACAGGCGTCATTGCGTTGAGCGCGCAGGATAACGACCGCCCCGAACTGGGGGTGATTACGCTTTATTTCCGTCAGAAGGATGAGACCAAGGGCGGCCTTGTGCTCAATTCCTGGGCCGTGGTCGACGCTGAGGACCGTATCACTTACGTGGAACTGTCGGATCAGCAGGTGAATTTAGCGCTCAATGATAAGCTGTGGGAATTTGATGACCCGCGCGGGCTGTCGAAACGCCGACGCCCGCGCTAGCGCGTATCAGCTTTATAAACCCGCCTGATCGTCAGCTTTCCGCTTGCGCTGTGTCCCTTGGCGGGCTAGGCCTTTTGCCTGTGTTTCACAATAGCAAAACAAGCGGATAACGGCATATGGACATCGACGACAACGACATTTCCGAGCTGTTTGAAGAATCGCCGGGGCTGAAGGCCGTGGCGCCTTTCCTTGAGTTAGCCCGCAATGTGCACTGGTTCAGGACGCTGGGTGAAGACCCGGACCGCCGCACGGTGGATATCGCCCGCGCCTATGCGGCCGCACTTGGTTTCCCCGAAGCCGAACCCGGCTTCCTTGCGGACTGGGAAGAAGCGGCGGATGCCGCCGAGAACACCGAGATCAACAGTCCGGCCTGGGAAGCGGAAGAACAGTTGCGCGCCGCGCTGACGGACGATGCGCTTGATGTGCTCGACGAACAGACACTTGAGATGGTCATGACCCATGTTGCGCAGGCAACAAACGAAGCCATTGAACACGCAGCCACGGAAGCGGCGCAGGAACTGCGTATTTTTGACGAAGAATTTGTCCGCGCGGTCTCTGGCGCGGCGGTGCAGGCCACCTATCAGGCCGCGCTTGCTGCCATTACGGCGGCTGAGGAAGACCACCCGTTTGTGCTGCGCTTCCAGCTTTTTGAAAAAGGCCGCTGGCCTATCGGTGTTATCGGCAATAGTTTCCTGATATTCTGACAAAAACCAAAACAGGCGAGGGGCGGCAGCATGCGCATTATCACATGGAACATCAATTCGGTCCGCGCGCGGCTTGATATCGTGCGCCAGCTTGTTGAGGAATATAAACCGGATGTCCTGTGTCTGCAGGAAATCAAGGTGCATACTGACATGTTCCCGCGTGGTTTTTTTGAAGAAATCGGCATGCCGCATCTGGCTATTCACGGGCAGAAGGGCCACCACGGTGTCGCCACTGCGGCCAAGGCAGAGTTTGACGACAGCTTCCATATCGACTGGTGCGCCAAAGGTGACGCACGGCATATTGCTGTCAAGCTCAAGGCTGGCCCGACCCTGCACAACTTTTATGTGCCGGCAGGCGGGGATGAGCCAGACCCGCTGATCAATGATAAATTTGCCCACAAACTGCAGTTTATGGAAGAAATGACGGCCTGGTCGCAAGAGCTGCAGGAACCCAGCATTGTGGTGGGAGACCTCAATGTCGCCCCCCATGAGGACGATGTGTGGGACCACAAGAAGCTTTTGAAAGTTGTCTCGCACACCCCCATCGAGACCGACGGGATGCTCAAGATGATTGAGGCCCACGGCTGGGTCGATGTGATGCGCGAATTTACCCCGTTGCCGGAAAAGCTCTACAGCTGGTGGTCCTACCGGGCGCGGGACTGGTCCGCCGCTGACAAGGGCCGCAGGCTTGACCATGTGTGGGTCAGCCCAAGCCTGAAAGAAACGCCCGTGCATATGGAAGTGCTGCGCGGCGCGCGGGGCTGGGAGAAACCGAGCGACCACGCGCCGGTGCTGGTGGACTTCAGGTTTTAGAACAAGGGCGCGCGGAACATGACGGACGACTACCGCATTGAGGCAATGACGGGTGATGATGTGGCAACCGCTATAGAATGGGCGGCGCGCGAGGGCTGGAACCCGGGCCTTGAGGATGCATCCTGTTTCTTTGCTGCTGACCAGACGGGCTTTTTCAAAGGCGTGCTCGGGGGTGAGACCATCGCCACCGGCAGCGCGGTCTGTTATGACGACACCTACGCTTTCTGCGGGCTTTATATTGTCAGCCCTGAACACCGCGGCAAAGGCTATGGCCTTGAGCTTACAAAGGCGCGCCTTGCCTATTGCGGCAACCGCAACGTGGGCATCGACGGTGTGCTCGAGAATGTCAAAATCTATGAGCGCATCGGTTATGAAGCCTTCTATGAGAACTGCCGCTTCCACGGTGAAGCCAAGGCAGTATCTGCATTAGCGCCTGAAGTCGTGGACCTTGGTGCCGCGAGCCTCGACACCATTCGCGCCTATGACCGCCAGTGTTTCCCCGCCCACCGCGACAGTTTCCTGAACGCATGGCTTGGCCAACAGGAAGCGCGTTCAGTCGCTTATGTGGAAGACGGCGTGGTGAAGGGTTACGCGGTGCGCCGCAAGTGCTTCGAGGGCTACAAGGTTGGCCCGCTGTTCGCAGATGATGCGGAGGTTGCGGGGGCGCTGTTTGATGCCCTGCAGGCGGACATCAAAGGCGCGCTCATCATCCTCGACACGCCGGAGAATAACCCGGCGGCGGTTCAGCTTGCCACCCGCTACGGCATGGAAAAAGTCTTCGCCACCGCGCGCATGTACCAGAAGGGCATGCCGGGTATCGCCAACCACAAGATATTCGGCATCACCTCGTTCGAGCTGGGCTAGTCCTTACTCGCTTCATCACCTGCCGGCGAATGACGATGCGGGGATTATACCCCCAGCCCCTGCAGGCTATAGCCGCCCGGTTCGGTGATCAGGATGCGTGCCATGTTGGGTTGTGGCTCGATCTTCTGCCTGAGGCGATACACATGGGTCTCCAGTGTGTGGGTGGTCACCCCTGAATTATAGCCCCATACCTCTGTCAGCAATTCCTCGCGCCCCACCGGTTTGCCGCCAGCGCGGTAGAGGTATTTGAGGATGGCGGTTTCCTTTTCCGTCAGCCTCACCTTCTTGCCGTTTTCCTTTTCTTCGAGGATCTTGCCGGAAGGCCGGAACTGATAGGGGCCAATGTCAAATGTGGCGTCTTCGCTTTGCTCATACTGGCGGAAATGGGCGCGGATGCGCGCCAGCAGTACGGTAAAGCTGAACGGTTTGGTGACATAGTCATTGGCGCCCGCGTCCAGACCCAGGACCGTATCAGCGTCCGACACATTGCCGGTCAGCATGATAATGGGGACGGAAATGCCCTGCTTGCGGATGCGTTTGCACAGCTCGCGCCCGTCCATGTCGGGCAGGCCCACATCAAGGATGATCATATCGACCTGATTATCCTTGAGGAAGGCGAGCGTGTCGGCGGCATTGCCCTGCTCGGTCGTGGAAAATTCGTCACACAGCGCCAGCTGGTCGGCCAGTCCTTCGCGCAGGTCCACGTCATCATCAACAAGCAGCAGTTTCCGCACAGCCATTTTATTCCTCCGGTCGCTTAGAAAATTATTTTTCTAGTATGCTTTACCCCGCCCTATATAAGAAGTGGAAAGCGATCCTGCCATCACAGACGCTCACATTTGATTGATCGGCCTGTGTTGGACTTATGCAGCCAAGTGCAATTCCGCTGCTGACATTACGGTATTTTCCCCTATATGAGGGTGCATGACTGATTTGGACAAGGACCTCCTGACGCTTGAGCGCGCCGCAGACGACCTGCGCCGCGGCTATATGGCTGTGGTGATGGCTGGTGGGGCCGCACGTGGGGATGATGGCCGGGCGCTGGCGCTTATCCCGGCCGAATTGGCGAACACGCCGTCGCTTGCGCGTTTTGACATGCTAACGGACACTTCCTTTATCCTGCTTACCAACAACCGCGCCGCCAGCCTGAAGGTGCCGGGCGAAGACTGGCCGGTGGTGCGCATCGCGCGCCCCGCGTGGATGAAGGCTGAGGATATCGTGGCGCTGGCTGACCCCACGCTTGACCTCGCCACCCCGCTCAAGGGCCCGTTCAAACGCTTGAACCATGCGCCTGACGCGGTGGACCGCGCGGCGGTCAAGCTGGTGAAATGGGCGCGGCTGTTGCCTGCGGTGATCGCGGCGGAGGTACCTGCGTCCTTCGCGGCAGACCATGGTTTCCTGAGCGTGCCTGCGCCGGCGGTGCTGGACGCAGACTATACGCAAGCCGCGAAGCTCCGGCAGGTGGCCTCGGCCCGGGTGCCGCTGGCGGGCGCGGAGAATACCCGCCTCGTCTCCTTCCGGCCGCTGGTGGGCGGGATTGAGCATATCGCCATTGTCATTGGTGAGCCGCACCGGCACGCACCGGTGCTGATGCGGATCCACAGTGAATGTTTCACCGGTGACCTCCTGGGCTCGCTCAAGTGCGACTGTGGTGAGCAACTTCGGGGGGCTATCAAGGCCATTGGCGATGCGGGTGGCGGTGTGCTGCTCTACCTTGCGCAGGAAGGCCGGGGCATCGGGCTTATCTCCAAGCTTAAGGCCTATGCGCTGCAGGACCAGGGCTATGACACGGTGGACGCCAACACCCGCCTCGGGTTTGACGTGGACGAACGTGTGTTTGCGCCCGCAGCCGAAATGCTGAAGGCGCTGGGTTTTGATGCGGTGCGCCTGATGACCAACAACCCCGACAAGGTTACGGGGTTGGAGCGCTTCGGCATCACGGTGGCTGAACGTGTGGCGCACAAATTCCCCACCAACCCGCATAATGAGCATTACCTCGCCACCAAAAAGGCCCGCACCGGGCACCTGCTCTAAGCCATGGCGGTCTGGACAGTCAGCGCGGACGCAGATGACGGTCGTCGTGGGCGGCTCACTGGCCCGATGTTTGATGCGCCCTGTGCGCTTGGCCGCGGCGGCATGGTCCCGGCGGACAGCAAACGTGAGGGGGATGGCGCCAGCCCCATGGGCAGCTATGCCCTGAGGCGGGTCTATTTCCGTCCTGACAAGGTTGAGCAGCCACTGACGGCCTTGCCGTGCGAGATTTTGCGCCTTGAATACGGCTGGTGCGACGACGCGGAAAGCCCGCACTATAACCGCCTTGTGCGCCTGCCCTTCGGGCCGAGCCACGAGAAGATGTGGCGCGACGACGATGTTTATGACTTGGTGGTGATCATTGGCCACAATGACAACCCGGTGGTGCCGGGGCTTGGCAGCGCCATTTTCATTCATGTGGCGCGCGACGGCCTCACTCCTACGGAAGGCTGCGTCGCGCTCACGCTCCCCGCCCTTACCCGTTTCCTGCGCCTTGCCGGGCCGGAGGATACCCTCAAGATCGGCTAAGCTTGTCAGGTTCTCAACAGAGGAGGCGATCGCGTCGAATTTCTCGGCATCAAAGCCAAAGGTTTGAATTTAACCCACAATAATTTTAGCTAAAAGCTTTAGATTTCGAGTTTGTGCGCCTTTTTGGCGTGCGAGATAGAACCGCCAAAATGTACCTAAGGAGTGTTTTTCTGCCGCTATACTAGCCGTCGCGCGGCCCTGTACTTTATGTCGGTGATGTTTTGGTAGTAACTGTTTCAAGGGGCTTTAGACTACCTCAGTTGAATTTCCGCTTCTAGCGGTAATCCCGCGCGCCGAAGATGGCGGTACCGACGCGGATGTCTGTCGCACCCATGGCGGCGGCGAGGGCGTAATCCCCGCTCATGCCCATCGAAAGCCGCTTGAGGCCGTGGCGTTTTTGCAGTTTTTTCAGCAACGCGAAGTGCAGGGTGGGGTCTTCGCCCGCCGGCGGGATACACATCAGCCCCACCACCTCAAGACCAAGGTTCTGGCATTCATCCAGAAGCGCGGGCAGGTCCTCAACCATGCAACCGCCCTTCTGTTCCTCGCGGCCGGTATTGACCTGAATATAGACCGGCAGCTGTTTGCCCTGTTTTTCCATCTCGCGTGCAAGCGCTTTTGCCAGCTTGATGCGGTCGACCGACTGGATGACATCAAACAGCGTTACGGCATCCGCTGCCTTGTTGGTTTGCAGGCCACCGATCAGGTGCAGCTCAATATCCGGGTACTCGGGCCTGAGGGCGCCCCAGCGTTCGCTGGCTTCCTGCACCCGGTTTTCGCCAAAGACGCGGTGACCAGCCTCAAGGGCGGCGCGCACGCGCTCAAGCGGTTGCACCTTGGAAACCGCAATCAGCTTCGGCTGGTTCTCCCGCGTGTCCACATGTTTGCACATGCGGCTGATCTCATGGCGGACGGCGTCGATATTGGCTTTGATGTCGGGCATCATGGCGTGGACCTTCCTTGTGCGCGTCACGTTCATATTTTTCTTATGCACCCTATGTGATAGGAAGCGAGCATGGTCAAGCTTGCGCAAAAAAAAAACCGGCAGTTCCCCGCGCACGCGCTTGCAAAAGCGGCGGGGGTAGAGCGGCTTATTTTCTGCACAGATATTGCACGGGTGTGCAAGCCCGATGCGGTAATAGAGAGCTTGCCCGCAGGCAGCCTTGTCATTTGCCGGGATTATGACCACCCGGACCGTGAAGCCTACGCGCGGCACCTTCGGGCGTTGACGCGGAAAAACCGCCAGTTTCTGCTGGTTGCGGGCGATGTGGCGCTGGCGCGAAAGGTGGGTGCCGACGGGGTGCATCTGCCTGAGTACATGCTGTCGCGCCGACAGGTTCTTGGTGGATTCAGGCTGGTTACCGCCGCGTGCCACAGCCGGGCGGCTCTTGTGCGTGCGGCGCGACTCGGTGTCGATTTTGCCCTTGTTTCCCCGGTGTTTAGCACACGCAGCCATGTGGGCGCGCCTGCGCTTGGGCCGCACCGCTTCAGGCTGCTCACTTCCTGCACAGCGCTGCCGGTGGCTGCACTTGGCGGTGTGAACGTGCATACAGCGAAAAAACTGCGGCCATTCAAGCTGGCGGCTGTGGCGGCGATAGACGGGTTTTTAACTGAATAATCAGATACTTGGAAGGTCAGGTGCTGAGAGGTTCAGCTAGAATTTAAGGCGGCCACCAAGGAAAACCATCTGCGATTTTTCGCCCGCTTCGGGGTGCAGCATGATCCGGCTGCCATAGTCATAGTAACGTACGCCACCCTGCAGGCCGAGGCTGTTGGTCAGCCGGTAACTGGCGCCAAGCTCCACGGAGATGATATTGCGTGCTTCGTTCTCAATACCGTATAGGTCCGCGCCTTCTTTGTATTCGCTCAGGGAAAGCCGGGCCATCCAGCTTGATGCCTGGTAGGAGAAGCCAACGCCGTAGCCTGATATATCGCGGTCGAACAGGCTTTCCTGCCGCATCATCGATGCGTCGACATTGAAGCCGGAATACCCAACGGTCAGCCCGATATTATAATTGCGTTCCGCCGTATCGCTAGAGCCGAAGCCCGCAAGCGCTGGAATGCCCTGCATTGACAGGCGGTAGTTGCTCTCAAGCGAAACCTCGATGCCCGGCGCATAGGGGTTGCTGCTGGTTGGCAGGCTGATTCCCATGCGAGACGAGGTGTCGAGAATGTCCTGACCATAGGAGCCGCGCACTGTGCCGTCGGGCGCGAGAAGCGAAGAAAAGTCAGGCCGGTCGCCAAGATCACCGGGAATGATCATCGACCCCGGCAGGCTGTTTGTTGCGCTGCGATCTCGCAGGTAGAGGAAGCCGCTATCGGCTGCACCGGAGGTATCCCTGAGACTGAGCTCAATATCTTTGATCTTCTCAGTTTTGTCTTTTTGTTCATTGCTGCGCAGTTTTGAAACCTGCTCGGCAATAAAAAGATCAAGGCTTTGCATAAAGCCGGTTGCTTCAAAACGAGCTTTATCCTCGGCGGAGGAGACCGTCGAGGCGCCGCAAATCAGGGTTGCGGCAATGCTATATTTCAAAACAGTCTTCATGACCTTGGTGAGACTCGCTCTCATAACTTGGTGCATATGGTATTGAATCTACCCCCATCTATGCAAGATGGTCTGGCAAAAATAGGGCGCTCTGTGTCCTAGTTGCCACTATTTGATCCACTTTCTGTCTGGTCAGCGCCTTTTATGGTCGCTATAACCCGCATTAAGCCATGGTTGTTACACATTTGAGGTGTAACACCCGTGAGACGATAATAACGAATCTACGGGGTGTAGCATGCAAAAATTTGCCCGGACCATGATGGCGCTAACGTTGGCGTTCTCGCTTGGTGCCTGTTCCGGATTGTTTGGTGGTGGTGATGAGAAGGGTGGGCGGCTTGCTCCGCGCACCACAGCCATTGGCGTAAACGGTTATTTGTGGCAGGCCACGCTTGACACATTGTCCTTCATGCCGTTCGACCGGGTGGAACCCGCGGGCGGCGTTATTACGACCGACTGGCATTCAACCGCCGACGCGCCGAACGAGCGTGTGAAGGTTACCATTCAATTTGTGTCGCAAGACTTGCGCTCGGACGCGATCCGCGTGTCGGTTGTGCGTCAGGAACGCGAGACCGGCAGTTCCTGGCTTACCGTGCCCGTACAGGCGGCGACGACGCTTCAAATCGAGGAAGCCATTCTGTCCCGCGCGCGTCAGCTTCGCATTGGCACCGAAGGCTAAGCTTGGGTTTTTTTGTATGACGGCGGGGTCTTTCCGGGCCTCGCATGCCGGATAACCCTTTTAGTATTCACTTCATGCCGGGCGGTTGTCCGGCTGTTTCAGTTACCCCATGCCGACCCTGACCGGCGAGCCCAACCGAGATAAAAACATGTCGCGCTACAACGCAAAGGCAACCGAAGCCAAATGGCAGAAAATCTGGCGTGAAGCCAACACGTTCAAGACCGACAGCAAGTCGGACAAGCCAAAATATTATGTGCTTGAGATGTTCCCGTACCCTTCTGGCCGCATCCATATGGGCCATGTGCGCAACTATACGCTCGGGGACGTCGTGGCCCGTTTCCGCCGGGCGAATGGCTTTGAGGTCCTGCACCCCATGGGCTGGGACGCGTTTGGTATGCCGGCTGAAAATGCGGCGATGGAACGCAAGGTGCACCCGGCCGACTGGACATACGACAATATCGCCAACATGCGGGACCAGCTGAAGCAGGTTGGTTTTGCCATTGACTGGGACCGTGAGTTCGCCACTTGCGACGCTGAGTATTACGGCAAGGAACAGCAGATCTTCATCGACTTTTTCAACGCGGGCCTTGTGTACCGCAAGGAAAGCTGGGTGAACTGGGACCCTGTGGACAATACCGTGCTCGCCAACGAGCAGGTTATCGACGGCAAGGGCTGGCGCTCGGGCGCCACCGTTGAACGCCGCAAGCTGAGCCAATGGTTCCTCAAAATCACCGATTTTGCCGAAGACCTCCTCGGTGGCCTGAAGACGCTTGAACGCTGGCCGGACAAAGTGCGCCTGATGCAGGAAAACTGGATTGGCCGTTCCGAAGGGTTGAAGTTTAGTTTTAAAATTGCCGAGACAGGCGAAGACCTGCCGGTTTACACCACCCGGCCTGATACACTTTTTGGTGCCAGTTTCTGCGCCATTGCGCCAGACCACCCACTTGCAGCCAAGCTGGCGGAAGATAACGCCGAGCTGAAATCCTTCGCCGAAGAGTGCCGCAAAACCGGCACCACCGAAGAAGCGATCGAGAAGGCGGAGAAAAAAGGCTTCAATACCGGGCTTCATGTGCGCCATCCACTGGACAAGGATTGGCTTCTGCCGGTTTATGTGGCCAACTTTGTGCTGATGGATTACGGCACGGGCGCGATTTTCGCCTGCCCGGCCGGAGACCAGCGCGACCTTGATTTTGCCCGCAAATACGACCTGCCGGTGATCCCGGTGGTACTGCCGGACGGCGAAGACGCCGCAAGCTACAAGATTGGCGATGAGGCCTACACGGGCCCCGGCAAGATGATCAACAGCCGCTTCCTTGACGGCATGGACGCCGTGGACGCCAAAGCCGCGCTCATTGACAAGGCCGAGGCCGAGGGCTGGGGCGAACGCACGGTCAATTACCGCCTGCGTGACTGGGGTGTGTCCCGCCAGCGTTACTGGGGCACGCCTATCCCGTTTGTGCACTGCGGGGATTGCGGTGTGGTACCGGTGCCGAGCGAGGAGTTACCGGTCAAGCTGCCGGAGGATGTTTCTTTCGACAAGCCGGGCAACCCGCTTGAGCATCACCCGACATGGAAGCACACCAAATGCCCAAGCTGCGGCAAGAAGGCAGTGCGCGAAACCGATACCATGGACACCTTTGTCGATTCGTCATGGTATTTCATGCGTTTCTGTACGCCGGATGAGGACGCCCCGTTCGACAGCGACGTGGTGAACGACTGGCTGCCGGTGAAACAATATATCGGCGGGGTTGAGCACGCGATTTTGCACCTGCTGTATGCACGCTTCTTTACCCGTGCGCTCAAACATGTGGGCCGCACCAATGTGGACGAGCCGTTTGAAGGCCTGTTCACCCAGGGCATGGTTACCCACGCCACCTATAAGGATAGCAACGACGAATGGGTTTTCCCCGACGTTGTGCGCCCGCGCGATGATGGCTCCCTCTACCGGACCGATAATGGCCTTGAGGTATCCGAGGGCCGCATTGAGAAGATGTCAAAGTCAAAGAAAAACGTTGTCGATCCCGATGATATCATCGACCAATACGGTGCCGATACCGCGCGCTGGTTTGTGCTTTCGGATAGCCCACCGGAGCGTGACCTGTTGTGGACCGAAGCCGGGATTGAGGGCGCGTGGCGCTTTGCCCAGCGCGTGTTCCGCCTTGTGAACAACCCGCCAGCACCCATTGGTGCATTTGGCGCGGCACCGCCCGAGGCCTTGTCCAAAACGGCGGAAGCCTTGCGCAAAGCGACGCATAAAACCATTGAGGGCGTGACGGCGGATATCGAAAACCTGCATTTCAACAAAGCTGTCGCGCGGCTTTATGAATTTGCCAACGCCGCAGGCGGCAAATGCACCGGCGACGGTGCGCCTGAGGTGCTCAGGGAAGCACTTGAAACGCTTGTGCTGCTGGTCGGCCCGATGATGCCGCACCTCGCGGAAGAGCTTTGGAAAAAGCTGGGCCACAAGGAACTGGTTGCCAATACGCCGTGGCCGAAAGCCATCAAGGCGCTGACCGTGGATGACACGGTCAAGATGGCGGTGCAGGTGAACGGCAAGGTCCGTGATACCATTGAGGTCGCGAAGGACTTGGCCAAAGAAGAGGTTGAGAAAATCGCCTTGGCATCCGACAGTGTTAAAAAGTTCACCGATGAGGGCACGATCCGCAAGGTGATTGTGGTGCCGGGCCGTATCGTCAACATCGTGGTAGGCTAATGAAAAAGCTGCTGGCTATCGGTTTTGTTCTGCTGCTTGGCGCCTGTGGTTTTCGCCCGCTTTATGAAGCTGGCGGCTCCTCGGCGGCGATGCAGCAGCATCTGGCAGGGGTGGAAGTTGCCCCCATCGCTGACCGCCTTGGCCAGCAGATGCGCAATCGGCTTCTGGACCGGCTGAACTCGGGCGGCACGCCGCAATACCGGCTTGTTATCACTCTGGCGCAGGAAAGCGAAGGCTACGGCATTCGTCCTGATGCGGCAGCGACACAGGAACAGCTAACGGTTTTTGCCAAGGTGCAGCTTATCAACCTGAACGGCGAAACGCTGGTGTTTGAGGAAGATATGCGCGCAACCACATCTTATGACCTCGTGCTGTCGGATTATGCCATTCTTTCCCGCCGGGAAGATAGCGCGCGCAGGCTGGTGCTTGAACTTGCCGAACGCATTCACCGGCGACTGGCGCTGCATTTTACCAAGGTAGAGCCGGCACCGTGAAAGCCAAACCCCGCGATATACCGGCCATACTGAAGGCGCTGGACCCGAAGATGCGGGCCGTGCTGGTTTTTGGCCGTGATGACGGGCTGGTGCGCGAACGTGCCGAGAAAATCGGCAAACAGGTCTGTGAAGACCTTTCCGACCCGTTTCAGGTCGCCCGGCCCGGCAGTAGCGATATCAAGGAAAGCCCGAGTATCTTGCTTGATGAAGTTGCCGCGCTCTCGATGATGGGGGGCAGGCGGTTGGTGCGCCTCGAAAGCGTGGGCAATGAGGCCACCGAGGCGGTCAAACTTGTGCTCGATAGCGATGCGGGTGACGGCCTTCTTGTGATCACCGCCGGGGATCTCAAGCCGACATCAAGCCTCAGGAAACTGTTGGAAGGTGCCAAAAACGCCATCGCCATCGCGTGTTATGAAGACAGCGCGCAGGACATCATGGGTCTTGTGCAAACCGTACTTGGGAATGCCGGGCTGTCAGCGACACAGGACGCGGTGGCTTATCTCGTTGATAATCTGGGCGGTGACCGCATGGTGTCGCGCAGTGAACTGGATAAGCTGGTGCTTTATAAGGGTTCGGCTGGTGGACAGGTTACCATTGAGGACGCCAAGGCGTGCGTGGGCGATACGGCGGCGCTTGGCCTCAATCAGATCGCTGAAGCGGTAACCGCAGGCAACCTCAAGCAGCTTGAACGGTTCCTTGAACGCGCCTGGACATCTGGCGAAAGCGCCATCGCCATTTTGCGCACGTTGCAGAACCGCATGATGCGTATTCATCTGGCGCGCGGCTTTATGGATCAGGGCATGAGCGCGGGGGAAGCAGTGGGTAAATTGCGCCCGCCGGTTTTTTTCGGTGAACGTGACAAATTCATGGGGGAGGTCAGCCGCTGGTCTGCCCGTAAGGTAGAAACCGCGCTTGATATCCTCATCGAAGCTGAACTTGCGTGCAAAACCACCGGTAACCCGGCAGACACCATCTGTGCGCGCGCGCTTTTGCGTCTCGCCAAAGCGGCACGGTAAGGCGAGCAGATGCGCATTGGCTTTTTTGGTGACAGCTTTATCGCAGGCATGGGCGAGCCGGACGGCAAAGGCTGGGTGGGCCGCGTGGCCGAGCGGGGCGGGTTTACCGCGGTAAATTTGGGCATTGGCGGCGACACCAGCACGGATGTGCTCAGGCGCTGGCGCGCTGAGGCTGAGGGCGCTAACCTCGACCGGCTGGTTTTCTCTTTTGGTGCCAATGATTGCCTGCTGACAGACCACAAACGCATTACCGTAGGGCAGGTGGACCGGCTGAAGAACGCCAAGTCCATTATGGCCGAGGCGGGCAAAAAGTGGCCTGTTTTATTTGTCAGCCCCTTGCCGGTGGCAGGTGACCGGGCAGCCACCAACCGTATTGGCGAAATGGCCCGCCAGCTCATCACCTTCACCCGTATCCACAGGACACCATATGTGAACATCTTCGATGATGTGAATGCTGCGGATGTCTGGCACAGGGAAGCGCTGGCAAACGATGGCGCGCATCCGGGGGCAGCTGGCTATGGCTTTGTGGCGGACCTTGTGGTGGCGCACCCCGAATGGCAGGGGTGGCTAAAAAGCTAGGCTGCGGACGCGCCGTGCAGTTTGCGGTAGGCGCCGGGCGTCAGGCCAAAACGTTTTTCAAACACCTGAATAAGCCTGCCAGATGAGCCAAACCCCGAGGACGCGGCCACGGTTTTGACCGGGATGTCCGGTTGTTCCAGCAGCGCGCGGGCGCTGTCGAGCCTGAGACGCTCCAGATAGCGTGCCGGGGTCACCCCCATTTCAGCGACAAATTTGCGGTGGAAGCTGCGTTCGCTCATGCCCGCCGCATTGGCGATATCTGCCACGGTGATAGCCCCATCTATATGGCTGGCCATCCATTCAGTGGCTTTGGCGACAAGGCCAGTGCCTTTGCTCTGCCCTTCCAGAAGCGCGCTGAACTGGCTCTGGTATCCGGGCCTGCGTGCATAGACCACAAGGCGGCGGGCGATCTCCATCGCGAGACTGCGGCCATGGTCGCGCTCGACCATCGCAAGGCTCATGTCGATACCTGCTGTCACCCCGGCGGAGGTCCAGACCGGGCCATCCGCTATATAAAGGGCGTCCGGGTCCACTTTCACCTTAGGGTAAAGGCGCGCGAGGGCGCGGGCCGAGTTCCAGTGTGTCGCGGCTCGCCTGTTATCCAACAGGCCGGCGGCGGCAAGCAGGAAAGCGCCTGAGCAGACACTGGCCACACGCTCGGCACGTTTAGCCGTCTCTCTTACCCAGGCCACCAGTGCTTCGTCCGCCACTGCAGCGCGGACACCGTCACCACCGGCGACGATGAAGCTGTGTATGGGACCGCGAATATCAGTATAGGGCACCGTATCCAGCGCGATACCGCAGCACATGCGGGTGGACGTACCGTTTGCACTGGCAAGGATGATATCATAGGCTAGACCGCCATAGGCTTTGTTTACGGATGCAAAAACCTGTGCTGGGCCGGTAACGTCAAGGATCTGGCCGTTGTCAAAACACAGGATAACCAGCCTCTTGGTGCTTACGTCAGACATTACTGCTCCCCGACATATCTGTTTGGCAGAAATTAATAATAATATGTCATATCCGCCAAAGCTGATCAAGGGCAGGATGGCGGCACCCATCCGATCATGAACAACGAGGATAAGATCATGAGCCTGACCATCGGTTTTTACCTGTTTCCAGAGATGACCCAGCTGGATTTTGCCGGGCCATTCGAGGTTTTCTCCCAAGTGCCGGATACGCAGATACATCTTGCTGCTAAAACCCTTGAGCCGGTGAAAGCGGATACTGGCCTGCGCCTGCTGCCGACTACAACACTTGAGGCTTGCCCGGACGTTGATGTCCTGTGTGTGCCCGGTGGCCCGCATGTGGACCTGCTGTTTGATGATGAGACTACCCTTGCCTTCCTGCGCCGTCAGGGCGTGCAGGCAAGTTATGTCACTTCTGTATGCACAGGATCGCTGATTCTGGGGGCTGCTGGCTTGCTCAAGGGCTATAAAGCAACGTCACACTGGACATCCGTGGACCTGCTGTCGCATTTCGGCGCGGTGCCAACCAGGGGCCGGGTGGTCAAGGACCGCAACCGTATTACCGGGGGCGGTGTGACGGCGGGTATTGACTTTGCGCTGACGGTTGTTGCCGAACTGAAGGGCGACCGTGTCGCAAAGATGATCCAGCTGGGCACGGAATATAACCCCGAGCCACCGTTCAATTGCGGCCACCCTGATGTGGCGGAGCCGGAGATTGTCGACGCCGTCAAGACCCGTATGTCGGACCGGCTGGAACGCCGCCGCGGGCGGGCGGGTGCATTTGCCGAATAACCCCCTCCCAAACGAAAACCGGCTGATGAGATAAACCCATCAGCCGGCCTGCATTTCGGAAATTTACTGCCTGATTAATTGAGATTAATCGGGGCAGGGTCTTCGGAACTCACCGAGTCAGCGTTAGCTGCCCCGGCTTGTTGCGCTTCCTGTGCCTGAGCACGGTAAAGCGCTTCGAAGTTGATTGGCTCCAGAAGGAGCGGCGGGAAACCGCCGTCACGGCTTGCGTCTGCAATAATGCGGCGCGCAAACGGGAACATCATCATTGGTGCTTGCACCAGAAGGAACGGCTTCAGCGCGTCCTCGGGTACGTTGCGAATGCCGTAGAGGGAGCCATAAGCAAGCTCAACAACAAAAGCCACCTGTTCGCCACCTTCTTGTGCCGGCGCGGTAGCTTTCGCGGAGATTTTCAGCTCAACCTCGTAAACTTCGTCGTTCATCTTGCGAACGCCGACATTGACATTGACGTCAATGGCGGGCTTGGCGCCAGCGAGAGCCTGAAGGCTTGCCGGGGCGTTCGGGTTCTCAAACGACAGGTCTTTTACATATTGTGCAATGACGCCAGCCTGCGGGCCTTCAGCACCAGCTGGTGCCGGGCCGCCTACTGGCGTTTGGTCGTTACCAAATTCATTATCAGCCATTTTTTCACTCTTTAATTGTCTGCCACCCCCCCAAACCACCTGGGTTGGCGAATCTGGGGCAAACGGCTAGCACGGTTTCAACAGATGAACAATAAACAATTGCGCCGGAGTTGGCGGTTTTCCTAATTTTCGGGCTTGTCTGTGCCCTTGCTCTCACGGTCTCGCTCTTCATGGGGGAGGGTCTCGCTTGGGGCTCTGTTTTCTTCGGCCGACCAGAATTCCCCTTCAATGACAATATTGCCGCGCTGCATGGTGTCCGCCTTGTGGACCGTGACCCAGCGCGCGATACCGCGGCCAAGCCACAGCCTGAGCGGCGGAACAAGCAGAAGGCCACCGATAATATCGGTTACAAAGCCGGGGATCAGTAGGAACACACCGGCAAGGGCAAGGAAAAAGCCGTGTACAATGCTGGTGCCGATACGCTGGTCCTGTTTTTGAATGCTTTGCAGGGTTGCAAGCCCCTGCTGGCGCACGATCGTGAGGCCGACACCAGCGGTCAACAGACACAGCGCGACCGTGGGGAAAGCGCCGATCTCGCCGCCAATATCGATCAGGATCGACAATTCAACAACGGGTACGGCCAAAATTAACAACAATATGATTAAGGGCATTCCTTGTTCTTTCTCTCATTTCCACCTATCTATAAGGGCATGTGAGGCGGCTCGTTCAATAGCGGGTGGCCAAGTCTTTTAATATTTCAGGACGATCGGACTTCTGTAAGTCATGCTGGATATCATTCTTCTCGCCATGTTGGCCGGTTTCATTATTCTGAGGTTACGCTCGGAACTTGGCAAAAAAACGGGCAATGAACCATTGCCCCCTGCTGCCCCCCGTCCGTCGGCCAACACGGGTCGTGTGACGGTGCGCGCTGACGATGGCGAAGACAGCGCGCCAAGCGAGAATAACGTGATCGAAATGGAGGAAAACCCGGCGCTCAGAAAAGCCTATCAGGATATTCGCCGTGCCGATTCAAGGTTCGATGTGCCAACCTTCATGGAAGGTGCAACTGCGGCTTACGGGATGATCCTTGAAGCATTCTGGGCAGGTGACCGGGAAACGCTCAAGGATTTTCTGGACGCGTCTGTCCTGCAGCAATTCACCTCTGCGATCGACGCACGGGAGCAGAATGGCTATAAGGTCGAGAACCGGCTGATTGACGTCGACAAGGCCGAAATTATCAATGCTCAGCTTCTTGACCGTACAGCGGAACTGACCGTGCATTTCACCGCCGAAATTGTTGCTGTGACCAAAGATGCAGACGGTAACCTCATTGAGGGCGACCTGTCGGACGCGGTTGAAGTAAATGACCGCTGGACCTTCGCACGTGACACCCGCTCGCGTGATCCAAACTGGATTCTTGTCGCCACCCGCGCGGGCTGACCATGGCCGGGCGTGCCTTCAAATATATTGGCTTCATTGCCCTTATGGCGCTGCCTATTGTGGCGGCGCTTTTGCTGCTCAGCCGCAAACCAGCGGGGCTGAGTTTTCGTCCGGTGCCGTTTATCGCCTTGCCTGGCTGGCAGACGGATACCTTGGCAGACGCCTTGCCTGCGCTCAGGAAAAGCTGCGAAAGCATGAAACGTCAGCCCGATGCGCGGCGTTTGCCCGGCGCTGCCCTTGGCGGCACGATGGCGGATTGGGCGGAAGTATGCGCGCATATCCTGACCGCTGGCCCAAACGACGACCTGCGCAGATTTTTCGAGGAAGCCTTCCAGCCGCTTGAGGTCTCCCTCGGCGGTGAAACCCGCGGCATGTTCACCGGGTATTATGAAACCCTGCTGCAGGGCAGCGAACACCAGAGCGAGCGTTATCAGGTGCCGCTTCACATGAAACCGCCAGAGCTTGTGAGTGTTGACCTTGGTGCGTTTCGCCCTGACCTGAAGGGCCGCCGCATTGCAGGAAAGCTCAAGGGCGACCGGCTGGTGCCCTATTATGACCGCGAGGCGATCAGTTCCGGCGCGATTGACGGCCGTGAGCTTGAACTGTTGTGGGTTGATGACCCGGTTGACGCCTTTTTCCTGCATATTCAGGGGTCGGGCCGCGTACTGATGGATGATGGCCGCCTTGTGCGTGTGGGTTATTCCAGCCAGAACGGTCATACCTATACGGCGGTTGGCCGTCAGCTTATCGCCGAGGGCGAGGTCCCGCGCGAAAAAATGTCAATGCAGGCGATCCGCACCTGGCTAAGCGAGAACCCGGACCGGGCCGCCGCGCTCCTGAACAGCAACGCTTCTTATGTGTTTTTCCGTCTGCTTGAAGACGGTGACGGGCCCTTTGGCTCGGCCAATGTGGCCCTGACGGCTGGACGTTCGCTTGCTGTCGACCGTAACCACCTGTCGCTGCATGTGCCGGTTTGGCTGTCTGCCAGCTATCCAGACCCGGCGAGCCGCAGCGGCGACGCTCTGCCGCTCAACCGGCTGATGGTCGCCCAGGACACCGGCGGCGCGATCAGGGGCGAAATTCGCGGCGATGTATTCTGGGGTTTTGGTGACGAGGCCGAGGAGATAGCGGGCCGTATGGCGAACCGGGGCCGTTACTGGGTTCTGTTGCCAAAACCACTGGCGACCCGCCTGCTTGAGGACAGGGCCGGTGGCTAGGAAAAAAGACCCGCTCTCGGGCCGGGACCGTGAGATATGGCGTAAGGTGACAGAAAGCGTGACCCCGCTTGGTGGCCGACCAGAAGCGCCTGAATTACCCCCCCGGCCACGGGTGCGCGTCGCCGATGAGCCCCGCAGCCTGCCGATGGAATGGCACACCCGACCCGCCGCACAGCCCAGCGCGCGTATCGACCGCCGTATGCAGCGCCAGATCGCCACCGGCAGGCAGGAGGTTGACCGCTCCATCGATTTGCACGGCATGACACAGGACCGCGCTTTTGCCAAACTGCAGCACACCATTGAGGGAGCTATCAGGCGGGGTGATAAAACCTTGCTGGTAGTCACCGGAAAAGGCGGCAAGCGGTTCAGCCAGCTTGACGCGACACCTGCCGCCTACCGTACGCGCGGTGACTTTGACCAGCATGGTGGGGTACTCAGGCGCATGGTGCCCCTGTGGCTTGAGGGGCCTGAACTGAAACCCTTCATTCAGTCCTACGGCACTGCCTCGGCAGAGCACGGTGGCGACGGGGCGCTTTATGTCATCCTCAGGCGGCGCCTGCCGGGAAGCCGGAGGAAGCCATAGCCATGACCCCTTTTGGTGAAAAACTCAGGCAGCTCCGTGACCGGCAGGGCATTACACAGGCCGAACTGGCTGCGGCACTTGATGTCAGCCCGGCCTATCTGTCAGCGCTTGAACATGGCAAACGCGGCACGCCTTCATGGGCGTTCCTGCAAAAAATCATCCAGTATTTTGGCCTTATATGGGACGATGCCGAACAGTTGCAGGAACTGGCGCGCCTGTCCAAACCCAAGGTCACGATCGACACGTCCGGCATGGACGAACGCGCCACCCGCGCCGCGAACCTGCTGGCGCGGCGTATTGGCCGCCTGAACGACCGCGAGCTGGATCAACTGCTTGCGTTTCTGAGCGACCAGCCGCGTGCGGGGTAAAGCCAGCCTATCCGGTTATTTCCACAAAGCTGGCAATCTTGCTGGAACTGACGCTTGACGTTTCGGGGAATTGCACCCCCACATATTCCTGATGATAGTGAACAATGGTGGCATTGATTGGCACGGTCTTCGGGAACGAACTGCCTGGGTGATATATCTGCACGCCGCGCAGGTGATAGGTATAGACCGGTTGCCACCACACAACTGCTGTTTGATGCTTTTTGGGATTGACGGCAAATGTGGTCTCTATCGTCTCGGACTTGGTAAAGGTGATCGTCTGCGATGTCATATCTGACAATTTTGCACTGATAGAACCCAGTTTTCCAGCCACGCCGAGGCTGGCGGAAAAAGACTCCGTGGTTGTTGTGCTGCTGCTTGTGCCTTTGGTGACGGTGATGCTTTTACTGAAAGGTGTACTGGGGCTGCAGCTTACAGCAAGCAGTTTTAGCCACTGGGCGGTTACGGTTATTTGCATGCCGGTCATATAGGGCGGTGTAGTTGTTTGTGGCGGGATGGGAATGTACGCTACCTGAGTGATCAGGGGCGTATCTGGAAAATCATACAGCGCCGATATGCCGGGCGGCGGTGTTGGAAGTTTGGTCCACGGAATAGTGTTTGCGGTCATTTTTCACCCTTTCGGTCGGGGGCCAGTGATGATCAGTTGCTGCCCGATATCCATTCGCTTGATGCATATTCCCGGTGAAGAACGGAAATTGTCGATGTGAACGGTGCGGTTGGCGCCCAACTTTTGGGCCAGTTACCGGCAATGCCACCGCTCAGGTCAAAGCTATATTGCAGCTGCCACCAGACGGCGGACACCGGCGCCGTGTCATTGCTGATGGTGAAGGTGATGCTGTCGGTCACAGATTCGCTGAACGTCACTGTATTGGAAATGGATTCTGAAATACTGGCACCGACGCTGAACAGGCTGTCGGCAACACCAAGGCTGGCTGAAAATTTATGGGTATCGGTGTTTGTTGTAGAGGTGCCCCTTGTCACGCTCACGCTTTGGCTAAACGGTGAGGATGGCTGCGACGTGCCCTCGACAATTTTCAACCACTGCGCATTCACCGTTACGGTCAAGCCGACCAAAAAACCATATGTGAAACTCAGCTTATCCAGAAGGCCATAGCTGCAAAGGGTCTGCTTTTCGGGGGTGTCAGGAAAGATGCTGATACCGGAGGGTGCGGGCGGAGGTGTCAGTGGTGTCCAGTTGCTCATATATATATTCCTAAAAAAGAACTCCATACCTCACTCTGTTGACCAGCCTGCTTTGCGTATCGCGGTCATTCCAGCGGTCCTGCAAGTCATGCTTACGGAAACATATCAGTTTACAGTCAGGGCTAAAACATTTTTTGGTGTAAAAATAAACTAATAGCTGCATTTTGACCCTGGGCAAGTTTGTGCCGCCGCGTTTCGCTGCGCGCCGGACAAGTGCGATGGGACCTTTCAGGCAATGCGCTGGCGCATTTCGTGTGGCAATTGTTGCCTTTTTGTTCTAGATTTACCAGCAAGGCGGAGAAGGCGGGGTCTTTATGGTTGCATCAGTGCGGACAGTGGCGTTTGAGGGCATCGAGGCGTGCCCCGTGGAGGTTCAGGTGCTGATCTCCTCCGGCCTGCCGTCTTTCACGGTGGTTGGCTTGCCGGACAAGGCGGTCTCTGAAGCGCGGGAGCGGGTACGCGCTGCCTTGTCGGCCATCGGGCTTTCGCTGCCTGCCGAGCGCATCACCGTCAACCTCTCACCGGCTGACCTGCCCAAGGAAGGCTCGCATTATGATCTTCCCATTGCGCTGGCCACCCTGGTGGCAATGAATGTACTGCCAAGCGATGCGCTTGAAGGCAGTGTGGTAATGGGGGAGCTGGGGCTGGACGGCAGTATTCGTGCTGTTATCGGCGCGCTGCCTGCTGCTATCCACGCCAGTGCCCTGAACGCCAGCTTCATTTGCCCCTATGCTGTGGGCGCAGAAGCCGCATGGGCGGGTGGTACTGAAATACTGGCGGCAGAGAGCCTTTTGGCGCTTATCAACCATTTTCGAGGTAACCAGACATTACCTGCACCCGAACTGAAGCCTGAGGCCGACCTGAGCGACCTGCCTGATTTTGCGGATATCAAGGGGCAGGAGACCGCCAAGCGCGCGCTTGAGGTGGCGGCAGCGGGGGGCCACAATATGTTGATGTGCGGGCCGCCGGGATCAGGCAAGTCGATGCTGGCGGCACGGCTGCCGTCCATTCTGCCGCCCCTGAGCGCTGAGGAAGCGTTGGAGACCAGCATGATTGCTTCGGTGGCGGGGCTGCTTAAGGATGGTCGCATCAGCCGGGCACGACCCTTTCGGTCACCGCATCATAGTGCCAGCCAGCCCGCGCTTGTCGGCGGTGGCCAGAAGGCAAAACCGGGTGAGGTATCGCTGGCCCATAACGGGGTTCTGTTCCTTGACGAACTGCCTGAATTTGCCAGAAACGCGCTGGAAGCGCTCCGGCAACCGATGGAAAGCGGGGAGGCGGCCGTGGCGAGGGTGCAGGCCCATGTGGTGTATCCGGCCCGGTTCCAGATGATTGCTGCCATGAACCCCTGCCGCTGTGGTTATCTGGATGACCCGGCGATGGCGTGTGGCCGTGCGCCCAAGTGCGCACTTGATTACCAGTCAAAAATTTCCGGGCCGCTTTATGACCGTATGGACCTGCATGTGGACGTGCCGGCGGTGTCTGCCGCGGACCTCACTTTACCCACCCCGTCAGAAAGTTCGGCTGACGTCGCTGTGCGGGTGCTTGCTGCGCGGGAAATACAGGCCCGGCGGTATAAGGCGCTTGGCGCGCCCGACGCGGTGCGGGTTAATGCCCGCGCTGACGGTAAAATTCTTGAAGCAGCGGTGAAACTGGATGATAGCGGCAAAACACTGATGGAGCGCGCAACCGACCGCATGCGGCTTTCGGCGCGCGGCTATCACCGGGTATTGCGCGTAGCACGGACACTGGCCGACCTTGAGGGTGCAACTGGCGTGAGCAGCGATCATGTTGCAGAAGCCCTGATTTACCGCCGCATGAGCCCGCATCTGGCCATGACGGCGGCAGGCTAGATTATAGAGAGGGAGGTATAAAATGAACTTGGGTACATTTTCGGTGAGCCTCGCGGTTAAGAACCTGAAGGCGTCGCGGCAATTTTACGAAGCTCTGGGCTTCGCGGCAGAATGCGGCTCTGAGGAGGAAAAGTGGCTTTTCATGGCCAGCGGCACCACGCGGATCGGTCTTTTTGAAGGTATGTTTGAGGATAATATCCTGACCTTCAACCCCGCAGATGCCCGTGCAGCGGAGAAGGCGCTGAAGGATGCCGGTTATAATGTCGATGTTGGCGCCAAAGGGGAAGATGGCCCGTGCCATGTCATGGCAAAAGACCCGGACGGAAACCTGATCATGTTTGACCAGCTCTAAGCCCATCGTTTACGTCAGGCTGGTTTACCATTCCACTTTTTTACCCAGGTGATCGAAAAAGCAGCCAGACTGTTCGGGTGTAAGGCCCTCCAGCACGCTGAGAATGCGACCGGCTGCGGTTGCGGGTGTTTGCACCTCAAGCCCGGTTTTGGTGAAAGCGCGGGTGAGCGCTGTGTCTACCGTGCCGGGATGAACAGCGACACAAATTGCCTTTGGAGCTCTGCGTTTGAGCTCTATTGCGGCCGTATGCACAAGCTGGTTCAGCGCTGCTTTGGACGCGCGGTAGCTATACCAGCCACCGAGGCGGTTGTCGCCGATGCTGCCAACCCGTGCGGAAAGTGCCGCGAAAACAGAGCGGTGCTTACGGGGTAGCAGCGGCAGGAAATGCTTCATCACGAGGGCCGGGCCGATCGTGTTCGTCATCAAGGTTTGCTGCATTGCCACCGGATCCAGGTCGCGCAGGCTTTTCTCTGCTTTGACGGGGCCATGCTGTAAAACACCTGTCGCGACAAAAATCAGTCCGGGGGTAATGTCCCGTACTTTTAAGCTGGCGGCAGCAGCGGCCACAGAGGCTTCATCGGTAATATCGATTTTCGATGAACCGTAACTCTGTTCCGCGTCCTTGCAAAGGTTTCGAGACAGGCGCAAAACCGGGCCTCTGGTCCATCGCTTGTCAAGCAGGTCAGCAAGAGCGCGGCCGATTCCGCCACTGGCGCCGATGACGATTGCGGCGGCGTAGTCGTCTTCCCGGTCTGTCATAGGCGCTTCCTTCGGTGTTTGGTGTTTGTCCCGGTCGCGCACGCGTGCGTGTTTATCGCAGGCCGTACAAGGCGATGTCGGCGATAAAGTCGGCCATCTGGCGCGCGGAAAGAGTGTCGGGTGCGATCCTGGGCAGGCCCAGAAAATAACCAGCGGCGATGCTGGGGGCATATTCGGCAAGAGATGCGCGAAAAATGCCGTTTGCGATGCCTTCTTCGATGTTGCGCTGGCTGGTGTCATCCAGTTGTTCGGCCCGGCAGTTATATTCGATACGCTTTTTGCCGTTCAGTTTGCCAAGGCCGGGCTGCAGAGCAAGCGGCGGCAGCGTGCTTAACTGCGCCTGCGCGTTGAGGTGGATAACCAGAAAAGCACGGTCCAGCGGTGTTCGCCCCTCGCGGTTACCGGTCTGCATGATAAGGTCATATATATCGAAAGCGCGATCGTAACACCGCTCAATCAGGTCCGTCTTGTCCCTGAAATGGTGGTATATGGCCCCCTTGCTGGTGCCAATGTCCGCGCTGACATCTTCCAGCCTTACGCCGCCAAGACCACGCAGGTTGAACAGCCGGGATGCTGCCGCGATGATCTGTGTGGCTTTCAGCTCTGCGGTTTGTGTCTTGTCAAAGGCATTGAAAGGCTGGCTTGTCAGGTGGTCATACTCAAGTTTGCAGGGCTGTGGTTTGTCGTCTGCCTTGACAATCCCGTTCAGCAGCATGTCTGTCATCGCCTCAACATACCGCGTCTGGCTTGGCTCATCGACGCGGCGGTTGAGCCAGCGCAGTGACACAAGGGCCCATGACAAAACATTCAGAACAAGCCGCGCAACAAGGTGCGCATCGAATGGACGAAAGATCCCCTTGTCTTGACCGCTCTTGAGCAAATCGGCTAGGGACGTCGCGTTTTTATCCGCTTCCGCAATAATCTGTTGTTTGTGCGGTACCGGCAGCACATCGATATCATTGAGAGCGGCGACCGAAGTCCGGTCATCCAGCAAGACACGTCTGATGAGCTGCGACAGTTGTTCGTCCGCCGGAGCCTTCAGACCTTTCGCCCAGTCGATGTGGCCGGCGATACGGCGGCACGTGTCCTGATATGTCTGGAACACGAGGTCGTTTGCATCCCGACAGTAATAATACAGCGAGCTGCGGGATAACCCGAGGCGGGAACAGAGATCTGTCAGGCTGACGGCGCCGGCGCCATCGGTGTTGATTTTCTGCGCGACAGCACTCAGAAGTGCTGCCCGTTGGCGGGGGCCCCTGACCGGTGGTCGGCCGCGTCGGGCCTTGATTTCTGTGGTTTTCTTCATTTCTAGCCAGCCTTTACCCGCACCTAGCCCATTTTTGCGAATCCCGCAACGCCCGACATACCCAATCGTTGAAATATTGACTCTTTTAAAAACAAATATATATGTATTCATACCCAATCGTCGAAAAAAGATGTTGGTATGGGAAGGGAAGCCCGGGAGGAAAATATGTCTGTATATTCTGGCACGATTGTTCGTGCGCTTTTTGTGTGTGGCCTCAGTACAGGTTGTGGTTATGGTGCCGCGTCGGCTCAGGCCCCAGCGGAAGCCCAAGGGGCAGCCGCTGCGGGTGAGGCTGTTTTTGAAGAAATTGTAGTGACAGCAAACAAGCGGTCACAAAGTATTCTTGATGTCGGCGCGACGGTTAACGCGGTTTCGGCCGGTGACATCCAGCAGCGCCGTATCGAGCAAATCACCGATCTTGTTGGCCAGCTGGCCAATGTGGACGTGAAGGACAACAGCCCCGGCGTACTGCCGGTTGTCACCATTCGGGGGGTTGGCCTCAATGATTTCAGCGCGACAAACAGCCCCTCAGCCGGGGTTTATGTTGATGAGGTATATTTAAGTTCTCTGGCGCTCATGAACACGGACTTTTTTGACCTCGAACGGCTTGAGGTCATGCGCGGGCCACAGGGTACCCTTTATGGCCGCAATTCGACCGCCGGTGCGGTAAACGTTATCTCAGCGCGGCCAAGCACCGATGCTTTTTCTGGCCGTGTCGCTGCCGGATACGGCAACTATAATACGCTTGATATCGAAGCCATGGCAAACTTGCCGGTCACGGAGGAGTTTGCCGTCAGGCTGAGCGCGAAGAAGATTGATCAGGCAAAGGGTTTTTTCCATGATCTTTCCGAACAGGACGATGTGGGCGAGCGGGATGTCACCCTGGGGCGGCTGCAGACACTTTGGACGCCGACGGAAAATTTTGAAGCGTTGCTCAAACTGGAAGGCCAGCGCACCCGCTCCGAAGTGGGGGCAGGTGAATTTTTCGGTGCCCTGCCAAATGGTTCGGCCAGCTGTCCCGGCTCGCAGCAGTGTACCGATTTTCTCGGCTATTCTGATTCCGATGGTGATCCCTACACCGGGGACTGGTCGGTAGACCCAACCTATAATGTTGATCAGCTTTCTGCCACGTTGCGTCTTGAGGCGATGCTTGGTGAGGTCACGCTGACTTCCGTATCCGGCTTTATTGATTTTGAACGCCAGTGGGGCGCAGACACGGACGGCACACCGTTCCGGCAGACAGATTTTATCGAAAGGGATGATATACAGCAGTTTTCGCAGGAGGTGCGGATTGCGGGTGACACCGGCAATGCCTCCTGGATCACAGGTGTTTTCTATTCGGTCGACGATGTTGTGGGGCGTTATGATGGCAACTTGCAGGATTTGTTTAACACAACGACGCTGACTTTGTGGGACCAGACCTCCAAGTCAGCGGCGGGTTTTGGGAATGTTGACTATCGTCTCACCGACACGCTTACCGTGATTGCCGGGCTTCGCTATACGTGGGAGCGTCGGCAAAACACGGGCGAGAATATCGATCTTGTCAGCCTGGCGCCGGGCAGCGGGTTGTCTATGGCTCCATATGGCATGGGCCCCGTTACCCTCGCGGCAATTGATATGGCCATCAGCGATAAAAACTGGTCCTGGAAACTGGGGCTGAACTGGTCCCTTGCGGAAAACACACTGGTGTATGCCAGTGTCTCCAAAGGCACCAAAAGCGGCGGTTTTTTTTCGGGGGTCGCGACCAATCCGGGACAGTTGAAGCCCTACAGCCCCGAGACGCTGATTGCTTATGAAGTGGGGGCGAAATACCGCGCGCGATCCTTCGATGTCAGCACCTCGCTTTTTTACTATGATTATCAGGATGTGCAGACCTTTATCCGCGACGAAAGCGGCGGTTTGCCGATCCAGCGTTTGGGCAATGTTGACGAGGCCGAGATATACGGTGCCGACCTAACGGCGTCGTGGCGCCCCGCCTGGGTTGAGGGTTTGACGTTGTCTGCGGCGCTTGGGCTTCTGGATACCCGTCTTGGCGCGTTTTCTTCCTCGGCAGGGGTGGTGCCTGCTGGGAACGAGTTACCCAATGCTGCAGATGTAAGCAGCACCCTGGGCGTTGATTACCGGCACGAACTGACCGGAGACTGGGCATTGAATGTGCAGGCCGAGGCGCGGTACGCCGGTGCCATGTACAGGGATTCACTGAATGATCCCTTGATCGCGAGCGATGCATATTGGGTGTTTAACAGTCGTTTGATTGTGTCGAGCAACGACGGCTGGGCGATTGCCCTGTGGGGCCGAAATCTTGGCAACAAGCGTTATGTCACGCAAGGGGTTAACCAACTGGCGCTTGGGTATGGATACCGTGTCTATGGCGCGCCGCGCACCTATGGTGTTTCTGTTTCGAAGGAATTTTAATATGAGCCCGACTTTTAACATTGAAGGGCAATGTGGTGAGCGTTTCGCCGCAGTGCGTGAGGCCTTTATGGCCAATTTTGAAGAGCATGCCGAGGTGGGTGCCGCTTTTGCCGTTGTTCACAAGGGAGAGCTTGTGGTTGATCTTTGGGGCGGTTATGCCGATGCGGCCGGAACCCGGCTCTGGCGACCGGACACGGTTAGCAATGTCTGGTCCACCACCAAAGGCGTGGCGGCAATCTGTTTTGCGCTGCTGGTTGAGCGTGGCATGGTAAATTATGATGACCGTGTCGCCACTTTCTGGCCCGAGTTTGCCGCGCGCGGCAAGGGCGAGATCACGGTTGCGCAGCTTCTCTCGCATCAGGCGGGTCTGTGTGGGTTCAGGGAACCGGTGACCATGCAGGACATCGCCGATCAGGCGAAAGCGGAACAGCTGTTGGCTGATCAGGCGCCATATTGGCAGCCGGGCACACGGAGTGGCTATCACGCTGTTACCTATGGGCCGCTGGTCAATGCGCTTTTCAGGCGTATTGAAGGGCGGACACTGGCGCAATTTCTGGAAGAAGAACTCGCACGGCCTTATGGGCTGGAAATCTCTGTGGGCCTTCCGGAGGCGGAGGCGGGTCGCGCGAGCGAACTTGTCGCGCCGCCGAACTTGTCTTCCCCCGATGCGAACCCCGCTCCTTCACCCGAGCAACAGGCGGCGTTGGCCAACCCTGTGCTTGATCCCCTGGATGCCAACACGGCTGTATGGCGGCAGGCCCAAATCCCTTCCGTCAACGGGTTTGCGACAGCCAAGGCTTTGGCTCGTCTCTACGGCATGATGTCAGACGGGACCCTGGACGGTGACCGGCTGATATCTCCGGAAACGCTTGCCATGGCATCTGCGGTTCGCATTGAGGGGGAAGACCTCGTTCTTGGCCTTGAGGTGAAATGGGCCGCGGGATTTTTGCGCAATATCCACAATGTGTATGGTGACAGCGACGCGGCTTTTGGGCACTCTGGCTGGGGCGGCTCACTGGCCTACGCGGACCCGGACCGTAAACTGGGTGTTGCTTATGTCATGAATGCAATGGGGCCGAACCTTGTCGGGGACCCGCGCGGCTTATCGCTGATCGAAGCAACGGTCGCGAGCTTGAAGGTAAACTGAACGCTGTCTCCCCAGTTAGAATGCGGATGCCACGCTCTGTGACGGCATCCGCAAAAAGTGAAGGTGGCAATGGGATACGCGGGAGGTACCATAGTGCAGGCTACACAGAATAGGTATCTTGTATGAGGCCTATGATTTTAATGCTCAGTGGCATCATTTTGATGGCTTTGATTGTTGCTTTCACCCTTCTCGCGCCATCACCGGACAAGTGGGTAGGTCGTGCTGCAGTATTCGCTACCTTTGCGATTATGGCCTGGCGGCGTTATCTCTGTATGGCGCTTTACGCCCGGCAGGTATTCGGGGCTGCTCTATCCGGTGCGGTTCTGGTGCCGGTTACCTGTTCGCTCGCACCCGAGTTCAGTGCGGTGTCTTTCTCTCTCTGGCTCTACCCGTTGTTGGTTTCCGCGCTGATGACAGCCAGCTTCTATGGCCTGACCAAGGGCACAGGGCGTATGGCATGAGATAACCTGCCCGCCGCCCTTTGCCGCCGCCCGCCTCTATTCGGTGCGGAACTCTACTTTGATCTTTTTGACGGTGTCGTCACCGCGCCGGGCGGTCAGTTCACCGGTCCAGATACCGGGCATGAAGCCACCGGCTGGCCGCTTTATACCGATAAAGTGGTAATAAAACTGTTTATCATCATCCAGAATGACCTTTTGGTCCGCAGCGATTTTGCCCTTGGGGTTCCGGATCTGCATATGCCAGCTGTCACCGTTTCGCGTAAACATGGCGCGCGCGGTTATCACCATGGCCGGGCTACTGCTTTCAAGGGTTTTGGTGCCGGCCTGCCAGATTTTCTCTCTGCTCGGTGCCTTCGTGCCAACGCGCAGGTCAAATAATGTCAGCGCTTCGTATGGCAGGTCGTTTGCCCAAAGCAAAGGGCCGCCTGCGTCGCAGCGGTCGTTCATTTTGCTGCCGTCGAACGGGTCGATAACGTCGCCATCCCGGTAGAGTGTATAGTGCAGATGAGGGAATTCTGTCTCGCCGGAAAGGCCAATTTCGGCAATCTTGGCACCCGCTTTCACGCTGTCTCCGGACGCGACCCGGATGCTGCCGTTTTTCACATGGCAATATTGGCTGCGGTCGCCATTGCTGTGCTCGATCATGATGCCGTTGCCGCATTCCTGCCCGTCATTGGAAGCTGCGCCGTTTCTCCGTACGGAGATGTCCCGAATTCCATCGCGTATGCGCAGGACTTTGCCGTCAGCTGTCGCCAGCACACTGACCCCGGCTTCCATGCGTCCCATATCGGCAATCGCAATATCGGTTCCCTTGTGCCCGGTTTGGCTTTGTTCACCGCACAGGTAATCCTGTGCGCGACCATTCTGCCCATGATCGACATAGCGGGCTATCCAGCAGTCTTTGCCAAGCTCGCAACCCGCGGGGAAGAGAAGACCGTTCGCATTGGTGGCTGGGTTGGCGGCGCCGGCATCTGCGGGGTCGGGTTGCTCGCACGCGGACAGCGCGAGAGGGATAATGACAAGGGCGGCAAGGCTTTTTGAAATTCCCGGTAATGCCGCCATCTTGTCTCTCCTTTATTTGCTTCGGTTGGCCTTCTCGATAAGGCCGGACAAGCCCTCACGCCGGGCAAGTTCTTTCGTTACGTCTGCCAGCGACAGGCCCTTTGCGCGCAGCAGCACCATCAGGTGAAACAACAGGTCAGCGCTTTCGGCGACCAGTTCCTTGTCATCACCACCGGCGACCGCCATGGCGGCTTCAACGGCTTCTTCCCCTACCTTCTGCGCTATCTTTTTGGCACCTTTATGGTAAAGCCGCGCAACATAGCTTTTTTCAGGGTCGGCGTTTTTTCGTTCCTCCAGCAGGGCCTCAAGTTTTGTTAGTGTCTCTAACATGTCACTCATGCTGCTGTCTCCCTGACCGGAATACCTTCAAGCGCCATATGCGCCTTTGCTTCGGCAATGGTATAATCACCAAAGTGGAAAATCGAGGCCGCAAGCACGGCGGATGCGTGCCCGTCGCGCACACCTTCAACCAGATGGTCCAGCGTGCCCACACCGCCCGAAGCAATCACCGGGATACTTACCGCGTCTGATATCGCGCGTGTCAGCTCAATGTTGAAGCCTTCCCGCGTGCCGTCGCGGTCCATGCTGGTGAGCAGGATTTCACCCGCGCCCAGGCGTGCCGCTTCTTTGGCATATTCAACCGCGTCAATGCCGGTGGCGGTGCGGCCACCATGCGTGAACACCTCCCACTTGCCGGGGGCGACCGCCTTCGCGTCAACGGCGACCACAATACACTGTGCGCCAAATTTTTCCGACAGTTCGCCAATAAGGGCCGGTCGGTCAACGGCGGCGGTCATGACCGACACTTTGTCCGCGCCCGCAAGCAGCAGCTTGCGCCCGTCCTCTGCCGTGCGCACACCGCCGCCTACCGTCAGCGGCATAAAGCAGGCTTCGGCTGTGCGGCTGACCACATCCAGCAGGATATCGCGTCGCTCGGATGAAGCGGTAATGTCCAGAAATGTCAGCTCGTCCGCGCCCGCAGCATCATAGACACGCGCCTGCTCCACCGGGTCACCGGCGTCGATGAGGTCCACGAAGTTCACACCCTTGACCACACGGCCGTCCTTCACATCAAGGCAGGGTATAATGCGCGCTTTCAGCATTTTGCTACCTCCAGCGCGGCCTTCAGGTCCAGCCGCCCGTCATAGATGGCGCGCCCCGTGACCACACCCTCAAGGTTGCCGGCAGCCTTGACCGCGTGGATGTCATCAATGTCCTTCACACCGCCTGAGGCTATCACAGGGATGGAAACCGCGTTCGCAAGCAGCGACGATGCACCCGCGTTCACGCCCGCGAGTGTACCGTCCCGGTCGATATCGGTGTGGATAATCGCGGCGACACCGGCGTCCTCAAACTGGCAGGCAAGCTCTGTCACCTCTACTTCACTGGCTTCGGCCCAGCCTTCGACCGCAACCATGCCGCCCTTGGCGTCAATACCGACGGCAACCTTACCGGGGAACAGCTTGCAGGCTTCCTTGACAAGGCCCGGGTTCTTGACCGCGAGCGTGCCGAGGATCAGCCGCGAGATACCGGCCTCCAGCCAGCGTTCCATGGTTTTGAGGTCACGGATACCGCCGCCCAGTTGCACGGGTACATTGGTTGCCTTCAGGATGGCCTCAACCGCACTTGCGTTCACCGGTTCGCCAGCAAAGGCGCCGTTAAGGTCCACCAGATGCAGCCAGCGGCAACCTGCGTCCACGAACTCCTTCGCCTGCGCGGCCGGGTTGTCGTTAAAAACCGTGGCGGCGTTCATGTCGCCCTTATAAAGGCGCACGCAGTTACCGTCCTTCAGGTCGATAGCGGGGTAAATCGTAATCATGGCTGCCACTCCAAAAAGGCGGCGAGAAGCGCGAGGCCAACGGCCTGGCTTTTCTCGGGGTGGAACTGGGTACCGACCATGTTATCACGGCCGACAAGGGCGGTGATGCTGCCGCCATGCTCTGTACTGGCGAGCAGGGCGTGGTCGTCCGCCAGTGTCATATGGTAGCTGTGGACAAAATAGGCGTGATCACCGGAGCGGATGTGTTTGCACACCGGGTGCGCACGGCCTGCGCCCGACAGGGTCAGCTCATTCCAGCCCATGTGCGGGATCTTGAGGCTGGGATCAGCGGGGGTCATGGGCTCGACCACGGCGTCCAGCCAGCCGAAGCCCTCATGGATGCCGTGTTCATGTCCCTCGCCCGCCATCAGCTGCATGCCGACGCAGATGCCAAGGAAGGGTTTACCTGCTTCCAGCACAGCTTCTTCCGTCGCGTCGGCAAGGCCATCAATGGCCATCAGGCCACGGCGGCAATCGCCAAAGGCACCAACGCCCGGCAGCACGATACGGTCGGCTTTTGCGACCACTTTGGGCTGGTCGGTCACAATAATCTTGCGGTCAAGCTTGGCGTCCAGCGCCGCCCGCGTCAGCGCTTTTTCAGCGGAACGCAGGTTGCCCGAGCCATAATCAATAATGGCAACGGTTTCGGTCATAAGGTGTCCCCGAAATGTTAGAGGCTGCCGCCAAGCGTGCCTTTGGTGGACGGAACAGCATCTGCCTTGCGCGGGTCTACCTCTGTGGCCACCCTCAGCGCCCGGGCAACTGCCTTGAAGCTGCTCTCGATAATATGGTGGTTGTTGACACCGTACAGGTTTTCCACATGAAGCGTCACGCCTGCGGCAAACGCAAAGGCGCGGAAAAACTCTTCAAAAAGCTCGGTGTCCATCTCGCCGATCTTGTCGCGGCTGAAATCCACCTTCCACACGATGAAGGGCCTGCCGGAAATGTCGATCGCGGCGCGGGTAAGCGTCTCGTCCATCGGGATATAGGCACTGGCGTAACGCGTGATGCCCTTCATGTCCCCGAGCGCTTTTTTGACCGCCGTGCCGATTACGATGCCACAGTCCTCGGTGGTGTGGTGGCCGTCAATGTGCAGGTCCCCCTTGGCGCGCAGGGTGATATCCATCAGTGAATGGCGCGACAGCTGCTCGATCATATGATCAAGAAAACCAATGCCGGTATGAACGTCGTACGTGCCCGTACCGTCCAGATTTACCGTCACGGAGATTTCGGTCTCCTTGGTCTTTCTTTCACATGATGCAGTGCGCATTGGATGCTCCGCTTAAGGGATTGGCCTGTTTGTACGAACCGGGGCAAGCGCCGGTTCAGGATCAATATGGCTTTAGGGTTAAAGTGGCTCCGGTGCAAGGGTTTATGCGGCTTTTCGGCCTAATTGCTTGTAAGAAGGAGCTTCGGTTCATATATGCTTTCCCAAAGCGAAGAACCAAAAAAGGAAAACTAAACCCTTATGACCCAGTTCAATTCAGAGCTTCCCACATGGCATGCCACCACCATCTGCAGCGTGCGCAAGGACGGCAAGGTGGTGATCGCCGGTGACGGACAGGTTTCGGTCGGCGACACGGTGATGAAAGCCAACGCGCGCAAGGTGCGCCATCTGGCGGGCGGCAAGGTTATTGCCGGTTTCGCCGGTGCGACCGCCGATGCGTTTACACTGTTTGAGCGCCTTGAGGCCAAGCTTGAACGCCACCCCGGCCAACTGGCCCGGGCGTGCGTGGAACTGGCGAAAGACTGGCGCACCGACAAATACCTGCGCCAGCTTCAGGCCATGATGATTGTGGTTGATGAAGATACCAGTCTTGTGGTCACTGGTAACGGTGACGTGCTGGAGCCCGAGCACGGTGTGGTCGCCATCGGCTCCGGCGGCAACTATGCGCTTGCTGCTGCCCGCGCGCTTTATGACCAGGACCTGAGCGCCGAGGACATCGCGCGCAAGGCAATGAAAATTGCCGCCGATATCTGTGTATACACCAATAATAATATCGTGGTTGAGCATATGGAAGCTTCCGTCCCCACGACCGATCGTCAGGAGTAAATATGACCAGTTTTTCCCCGCGGGAGATTGTCTCCGAGCTTGACCGCTTCATCATCGGCCAGCAGGACGCCAAACGCGCCGTTGCCGTGGCGCTCAGGAACCGTTGGCGCCGTCAGCAGCTTGAAGGCCAGATGCGCGACGAGGTGCTGCCCAAGAACATCCTGATGATCGGGCCAACCGGCGTCGGTAAAACCGAGATCTCCCGCCGCCTTGCCAAGCTGGCCGAAGCCCCGTTTATTAAGGTTGAGGCCACCAAATTTACCGAAGTAGGGTATGTGGGCCGCGATGTGGAGCAGATCATCCGCGACCTGATTGAAAACGCCATCCTGATGCTGAAGGAAAAGCGCCGCAAGGAAGTGGCCGCCAAGGCCGAGATCCACGCCGAAGAGCGTGTGCTGGACGCGCTTGTGGGCGACGGTGCCGGCGACGCCACGCGGCAGAAGTTCCGCAAGATGCTGCGCGAGGGAGAGCTGTCTGAAAAGGAAATAGAGCTTGAAGTGGCAGACACCCAAAGCCCCTTCCCGCAGTTTGATATTCCCGGCATGCCCGGCGCCAGCATGGGTATGGTCAACCTTGGTGACATGTTCGGCAAGGCCATGGGCGGCCGCAAGGTCAAGAAGCGACTGAAGGTTTCGGAAGCTTATGAGGTGCTGATGGCTGAGGAAGCCGACAAGCTGGTGGACGAGGAAAGCGTGACCCGCGACGCTACCAGCCTTGTGGAGAACCACGGCATTGTCTTCCTTGATGAGATCGACAAAATCTGCGCGCGGCAGGATGTGCGCGGCGGTGATGTCAGCCGCGAAGGCGTGCAGCGCGATTTGCTGCCGCTCATTGAAGGCACGACGGTGTCGACCAAATACGGTGCGGTCAAGACCGACCATATCCTGTTTATTGCGTCCGGTGCGTTCCATATTGCCAAGCCAAGCGACCTGCTGCCTGAGCTTCAGGGCCGCTTGCCGATCAGGGTTGAACTGCGACCGCTGACGGAAGAAGACTTCAAACGCATCCTGACGGAACCCGACTATAGCCTCATCCGCCAGTATGTCGCGATGATGGGCACCGAAGACCTGACGCTTGAGTTCACCGAGGACGGCATCGACGAAATCGCACGTATTTCTGCACACTTTAACGAAACGGTTGAAAATATCGGTGCCCGGCGCCTGCATACCGTGCTGGAAAAAGTGCTGGAGGAAGTCAGCTTCACCGCCAGTGATCAGAGCGGCGGCAACATCACCGTGGACGCTGACTTTGTGCGTAAAAACATGGGCGAATTGGCCGAGAAAGACAACGACCTGTCCAAGTTCATTCTTTAGCGCTCTGGAAATTTATCATGGCGCCTCAACTGTCCGGTGGACGCCGGTGGTTGGGGCGCTATAGTTTTATGCAACCTTCAATGACAAGCGGAGACACCTTCATGGCCTATGACGAGAATAATATTTTCGCGCGCATTCTGCGCGACGAGATTCCGTGCAAGAAGGTCTATGAGGATGATTTTGCGCTCGCCTTCCATGATATCAACCCGCAGGCACCCGTTCATGTGCTTGTGATCCCCAAGGGGCCTTATGTGTCCATGGCGGACTTCACCGCCCATGCGCCGAATGACCTGGTCGCCGGTTTCATGCGGGCGGTGGGTAAAACGGCGGAGGAACTTGGGCTGGCGGAAGATGGTTACCGCACGCTCGCAAATGCGGGCGAGAACGCGCATCAGGAAGTGCCACACCTGCATATTCATATCTTTGGCGGCAAGCCGCTTGGCCCAATGCTTGTGATGGGCTGGGAAGGCAAGATTTAAGTCGCGCTTTTATTCAAGCTCGCGTGCTTCGTCGGTCAGCAGGATGGGGATGCCGTCGCGGATCGGGAAGGCGAGCCCTGCTGATTTGCTTATGAGTTCCTGCTTTTCCCGGTCATAGTCAAGCCGCTGCTTGGTGACAGGGCATACAAGAATCTCCAATAGTTTAGGGTTGGTGCTGCTGCGATCGCTCATGATGTTTTCCGCTGTGCTGGTCGCCCCTTAGTGGGCTTTGGCCGGGCCTTCGTTTTTCATCGTACTTGCGACGGCCATCGTCAACAGGTTTCTCAGGAGTGCCGAGCGCATATAAACCGTCTCCGCCTCCAGCAGCGCCTGCTTTTCCGCGTGCGCAAACGGCACAATCATTGACAAGGTGTTCACCAACACATCATCGGGCGCTTCGGCAATCGCGCTGAAATCGGCTTCCAGCCCTTTGATGTCAAGATAGGCCTTGAGGGAAGCAAACAGGTCGTCGCGCTCAACCGTTGTGGTGGTCTCCCCGCCCCATGGGTCAGCGGCGAAGGCTGCCCAGTCTGCGCGAATCTGCCGGTAAGGCGTGGCCGTGCTCAGTTCTTCTTCAATCCTGAACCTCGATATACCCTTGAGGCGAATGAGGAATCGACCGTCGCCGGTTTCCTTGAGTTCCGAGATCATGCCCATGCCACCTACGCCATAGAGCGCGGGCTTTTTGCCGCCTTCGTCCTTGTCCTTGGGCTGGACCATGCCAATAAGCTTGTGGCTGGCTTCCGCATCGCGCACCATCTTGAGGTAGCGCGGTTCAAAGATATTCAGCGGCACGCTCGCGCCCGGCAGCAGGATAACGCCGGGCAGCGGAAATACCGGAATGACGGACGGCAACGCCTCTAACGTATGCTCTTTGTCCGACACACCACGCTCCTAGCTGAACAGTACCGAAGACAGGCGGCGCCTGTACTTCAGGGTGAAGGGGTCTGTCGCTCCCTGTGCTTCAAAAAGCTTCAGCAACTGCTTGCGCGCGGCATCATCGTTCCATTCGCGGTCACGCATGATGATACCAAGAAGGGCTTCGGCGGCTTTATCAAGCGCGCCTTGCCCTTGATACGCCAGCGCGAGCTTGTAGCGTGCCTCATGGTTCATCGGGTCAGCGGCTACTTCGGCCTCAAGCGCGCCAGCGTCGCCAGCGTCCTTGGCTTCTGCCGCCAGTTCAAGCGCAGTGTGGATGCGCGCGAGACGCTCCTTGAGTTTGGCGTCCTCCAGCTTGGTTTCATCGATAGCCTCGAGAATTTGCCCGGTTTTGTCGCCTTGTCCCAGCTTGACAGAGGCATCGGCCATCCCAATCAGCGCGTGGGTGTTGCCCTCGTCATGCATCAGAATTTGCTGATAGACCTGCGCGGCCTGCATCACCTCGCCTGCCTCGAACAGCTCATCGGCATGCGCAAGTGCTTCGGCAAGAGGGTCCCCATCATCAGCGCCGCCTTCACCGCCTGCAAGCTGGACCAGCCGGTCAATGAATGTCTTAAGCTGCGAGGGCGGCACGGCGCCCTGAAAGCCATCAACCGGCTGGCCTTGCCAGAAAGCCAGCACGGTCGGCAGGCTCTGTACCTGAAGCTGGGAACATAGGGTCTGGTTCTGATCGGCGTTGACCTTCACCAGCGCCACAGCGCCGCCTGCCGCGTTGACCGCCGCCTCAAGCGCGGGCATCAGCTGTTTACAGGGGCCACACCAGTCGGCCCAGAAATCAACGATCACGGGCCGCGTGCGCGATGCGACGATGACATCTTCGCCGAAACTACGGACATCGCTGTCCTTGATCATATCTTCATTTGCAGCGGTTTCACCGCCACCCAGGATGGTTTCCATAACGATACTCTTGTCTATTTTCGCGCCAGAAGTGGCGACATGTCTTTCCGCGACCATAGGCGTTCAGGTGCGCCATGACCAGTGCGGATTGATGAAATTTTCTGTGCGTCCACCTAGGTTTCGCTATCAAAGTCGATCACAAGCGGGTGGAAGCCGCAGGCGTGGATGAACCGCATCAGGTCGTCCGGCGTGATCGCGATCGTCGCGGTATTATGCAGCGGGTGAACGTTGATCAGGTCGCTGGCGAGCAGGCTTTGATCCAGAACGAAGGTAAGTGGTGGGTCCATACCGTCTGTGGTGCGGGCATTATAAAGCGCCAGCGGCGTGACCGAGCCGGGCGCGACACCAAGATAGTGCATCAGGCTGTCGGCGCTGCCGAAGGACAAGCGACCCAGTCCGATCTGGTTGGCCAGTGTGTGCAGGTCCACTTTGCGGTTTTCATCAAGGGTGACCAGCGCGCGGCGTTTTTTCTTGTCCCGTACAAACAGGTTTTTGGTATGCGCGCCGGGCATGCCGCCCACGATACTGATGCGGGCAGTCTGTGCGTCTTCGACGGTGAACACCGGCGTGTGGCGGTAGGTTTTGACCTCTATATCCAGCGTTTTCAGGAAAGCGTGCAGGGCTTGCTCGGGTTTTGGCGATTCCATGTGAATGATCCGTTTTTCAGCCGGAAGGCGATGTATCATGCAGTAATTTTTTATATTTTACATAGAGTTAGGCAAGGTTCATAAAAAAATAAAAAAAGGTGTTGCAAAGGGAAGGTGGATAGCTATTATCCCGCCTCGCAAGCAGCAATGCTTGTGACCCCTTACGTGTTGAGCGGGCGTAGCTCAGGGGTAGAGCATAACCTTGCCAAGGTTAGGGTCGTGAGTTCGAATCTCATCGCCCGCTCCATTATCTCCCTGATTTATCAGGGATTTGTAAAAAGCCTCCTCACTGGAAACAGTCGGGAGGCTCTTTTGTTTTGCGCTTAAAGCCGCGCAATTCGCTCAAGGATCGCGCGTTTTTCAGCTTCGATGGCGCGTGACCATACGCCGATCTCAAAACGGGTGCGCAGGCAACCGGTGCAATACTTACCGTCGTCATCCAGTTTGCATACGCCGGTGCAGGGGCTTTCAACGATATCGGGCTTGCTGTCCGGTTTTTTCGCTTTTGCGGTCATGCGCGCCTCAATAATGTGGCGGCGGCGGGTCCGCCTTGTTATCCGAGCGACCGGCTTCAAGCTCGGCCATTTCACCCTGCAATTTGTCCAGCCGTCTGGTCAGCCGGTCAATCAGCGCCCACTGTTTTGTCACGATATCATTGAGGCTGTCGATCGTCTCCTGCTGGAAGGCGAACTTCATCTCAAGGTCTGCCATGCGGCTATCGGTATCGTTGCTCATGTGCTTTTTGCTTTCGCCCGGTGATACAGTTTTTCAAGCCGGTCACCATATACTGCCCCCACCACGTGACGACGCAGCTTCAAGGTGGGCGTGAGTTGTTCATTCTCGATCGCGAAGGCTTCCTGTGCGATGATGAATTTCCGTACTTTTTCAAGGTTCGACAGTCGCCCGTTGATGCGGGTTACGGCCTTGTCGATCGCGCGGTGAAGGTCTGCATCCGCATTGAAGTCCATGGTGTCCGCGTCCTTGCCGTTTTCTCTGGCCCAGTCGCGCAGCCATTCGGTGTCTGGCACTATAAGGCCAACAAGGTGGGGCTTGCGGTCGCCATATACCATAGCCTGTGCGATTTCATCCTCAAGCGCGAGCATGCCCTCAATCCGTTGCGGGGAAACATTATCGCCCTTGTCGTTGACGATGATGTCCTTCTTGCGGTCGGTGATCATCAGGTGGCGGTCCTCATCAAATGTGCCGATGTCACCTGTATGCAACCAGCCATCGATGATTGTTTTTGCCGTTGACTTGTCGTCGCGCCAATAGCCTTTCATCACCAGATCGCCGCGTACAAGGATTTCACCATCCTCTGCGATACGGACCTCGGTGTTGGGGAAGACCAGCCCGACACTATGGGCTTTGGGCGATGTCGGCGGGTTGACCGAAATAATCGGGCCGGATTCTGTCTGGCCGTACCCTTGCAGCAGAGGCAGGCCAAGCGCCTCAAAGAAATAACCAACATCGGGGGAAAGCGGAGCGCCTCCCGAGACAAGCGCTTTGATACGGCCACCAAATTGCTTGTTGACCTTGCGCCGGACTGTCAGCGACAGGAAGATGTTTTCCAACTTTTCCATGAACGTCAGCGGTTCAGCCTTGGCCTTCTTGGTGCCTAGCTCAATCGCCCGGTTAAACATTTTGGCTTTTGCGCCGCCTTCTTTTTCAATGGCGCGGCTGATACGGGTGCGCAGCATTTCAAACAACCGCGGCACCACCACCATGACGGTCGGCTTGGCCTCTGCCATGTTGGTCGCAAGTTTCTCAAGGCTTTCCGCGTACCAGATCTGAGCACCGATGGTCAGCGGCCAGCACTGTCCCGCCGTGTGTTCATAGGCGTGACTCAGCGGCAGGAAAGACAGGAAGGTGTTATTCTCGAGCCCCAGCTCGCGGAAAATCTCAATCGCGCCCTCGGCATTATGCAAAATTGAGCCATGATGGGTTTTCACGCCCTTGGGCGCCCCGCCCGTACCGCTGGTATAGATCAGGCAGGCGATATCGTGACGGGAGACATCCCGCGCGCGTCTGGTGTAATGCGCAATATCTGCCTCTTCGGCGGCCAGTGCCTGGTCCCAGTGGTGCACACCCACGTTCACCTGCTGCTCCAGCTTCACAGGGTCAATGGTGATGGTGTGCTCCAGCTCGTCGGACTGGTGCGCGGCCTTGAGGAAAGTACGCGCCAGTTGTTTTGTGGAAACAATCGCTGCCTTGGCACCGCTGTTCTCCAGAATATGCAAATGGTCCCGAGCCGTGTTGGTGATATATGCCGGCACCGTGATGGCGCCTGCGGCCATAATGGCGAAATCGGCAATCATCCATTCGGGGCGGTTCTCGGACACGATGACCACCCTGTCGCCGGGTTCAACACCCAGACGCTCAAGCACCCGTGCCAGTTTGGTGACGGTCTCTGCCACCTCGCGCCAGCTTTTCGACTGCCAGCGGCCATCTTTTTTGGCGCACAGCAGGGGCGTGTCGCCCATTTTGGCGGCCTGATCAAAGAACATGGCGGTGAGGCTTTGCCAACGCTTGTCTGGCATGTGTCTGGTCTCCCTCTTCTTCCCCCCGAAGGTCCTGCCCTTTTTGGCGCAAAATACGACAATGGGCAAGCATCAAGCGCTGGCAGCGCTGTCAATTTATTGCAAAGGCTGGTTGTGGGAAAAAAGTTGTCTATTACGCCCGATCTTGCTTGCATGTGGCTCTGGGCGGTGCCATACCCGGAGACATGCGACACAGTGCTGACGCAGAAATTAATGATGGTTTGTGGGCCATGAGCGGCGATCACGAAGATATAGCTGAAGAAACAGACCACGAAGTCCCAGACGACTTTTCGCCTGCCTCAAGTGATGCCTCTCCTGTGGCTGACACCGAAGAACGCCGTCTGCATTTACGCGCCTTTGATTATTGGCATGCGCTGAAGGGTGAGCGTGTTTTCCCGCTATTCAAGGACCTTAGCCCTGAAGGCCTCTCGCCCTTCAAGACCAACAGCCTTCTGCTTGAGTTCACAACGGCGGGTGCCACTGTCCGTTTTGTCGGCGACGCTGTGGTCAAGCTTATGGAAGAGCCAATCGCGGCAGGCACCAGGCTGGAAGAAATGCCCAACTCGCCCTTTGCCAGCGCACTTCTCAGCCAGTTCGGGAAAGACGGCGGCCGCACACGCGCCGCTGAATTTGAGTTCGTCGAAGACTTCCTCGATTGCCGCGGCATCATGCTGCCTTTCAGTCGCACTGGCGACGATGCACATTTCATTATGGTTGTGGTCAGCTTCCGCCAGCGTCAGGAATGGACACCTGATATGGCGCGGGAGCAAGACACACATGCGCCGGTACAAACCGCTTCAGATAGCACCGCCCCGGGAAACCGCGCCATGGGAAAAGAAGGTGATGCCAAGGCGCTTCAGGCCCCGCTTGAGGCCTGTGAGGACGCCGTTTCGCAGGTGGCGCACCTTGACGGTGGCGGGCGCGATAGCCTCTATAATGCGTTGGCCGCTGCCTTGCGGCTTTATGAAGAGGCCAGCCTCAATCCGTCAGCCTATCAGGCATTGCTTGCGGAACATGACCTCAAGGTACAGGCGCGGGCGCCTTATACACCTGTGCTGAAACTGACCTTTGGGCGTGACTATGACAAAACCCGGTTGACGGAATATGCTGCGGCCCTTGCCTTTGCGCAGCGGTCGGGCGAAACGTCCGAAACCCTGGCCGCCTTCCTCAAGGCGCAGCAGGGCGGCATAAAAGGCTGTGTGAAAGCGGAGCGCGCCGCGCGCCGCGCCAAAGCCGGCACCAGCGCGCACGCTCAGTGGGAAGCCGCGCTTGATGCGGCGCGACAGTCACCGGGCCATGATTTGAGCACACTTGAAAGCGAAGAAGAGTTTTGTCTCGTGCTTGCACGCCGCACAGATGGCGGTGGGCTTGAGGCGATCGGCGTGGCGGAAAGCCCGCCGGGTGATGTGGATGCAGCCTTGCGCCGCTTTCACCGCATGAGTGAATGAAAACAATAAAATAAAGACCCCAGTTATCAGGTTTTGAAGGGACCAGAAAAGTGACCAGTGATGAGCAGTACAAGCAGGTCATGGCAGAGATTGGCCGCCGCGCCGTTGAGGCCATGTCCGGTGAAGAGTTGGAGGCATTCGACAAGTTCCTGGCGCAGTTTTATGCGCAGGGCCCCGATGACCTGATGGCCTTTGACCCCGAGGCGCTGTACGCCATTGCCCACAATATGTGGCAGATGGCCGAAAGCAGGCCGTCGGACAAGCCGCTTATCAAAATCATGAACCCGCGGGGCGGTAAAGCCGGCTGGTCGACCAAACACACCGTGATCCAGATTGTGAACGATGACATGCCGTTTCTGGTCGATTCGATCACCGGGTGCCTCGCCGTTACCCTCCAGTACCGCATTCATATGATGCACCACCCGATCCTGAAAACGTGGCGCGACGACAAAGGTAACCGTACCGACGAAGGCAAGGGCACCGAGATCACCGAGAGCTATATGTTCATCGAGATCGACACGCAGTCCGACAAGGCAGTGCTGAAGGAGATTGAAGACACGCTGGCAACGACGTTGGCTGACGTGCGCGCCGCCGTGCGTGACTGGAAGGCCATGCTCGCCAAGATTGACGAGACTGTTGCGTCCCTGACTGTGAACCCGCCGCCGATCGATCAGGAAGAGGTGGATGAAACCATCCGCCTTTTGCGCTGGCTTGGTGCGGACCACTTCACTTTTCTGGGCTTCCGGGAATACCGTTTTGAAGGCGACCCGGCCAAGTTCGACTTTAATCGCGTCGACGGCTCTGGCCTTGGTATCCTGCGTGACCCTGAGCGCAACGTATTGCGTGACAAGGACGGCCTGACGCCGATGTCGCCTGAAATCAGGCACTTCCTGTCACAACCTGACCCGCTCATTATTACCAAGGCCAATGTGAAATCCATGGTGCATCGCCAGTCGCACATGGACTATATCGGCGTCAAAATCTTCAACGACGAAGGCGTAGCCATTGGCGAACGCCGCTTTGTCGGTCTTTTTACTTCGCTTTCCTACCGCAAGTTCGCCACCGATGTGCCGATCATTCGCGGCAAGGTCGCCAATATCATGAAACGTTCGCAATTTGCCAAGCGGTCCTACGCCGCCAAGGCGCTGGCGCATATTCTGGAAGCCTTCCCACGCGACGAGCTGTTTCAGGTTGGCGAGGATTGGTTGTTTGAGACTGCCCTTGGCATTCTGCAATTGACAGAACGCCCGCGTCCGCGCGCCTTTGTGCGGGCAGACAGGTTTGAGCGGTTTGTCTCCGCCATGGTGTATGTGCCGCGCGAGAACTATCACTCGGGCTTGCGGCAGGCTGTGGCGGATATCCTGTGCAAATCCTACAACGGTGAAGTCTCGGTCTATTATGCCAACCTGTCTGAGGAAGCACTTGCGCGCTGGCACTTTATTATTCGCACCTTCCCGGGCGAAGTGCACAAGCCGGATGTGGAAGACATCAACCGCGCCATCGCTGAGGCCGCGCAGGGCTGGGTCGACCGCCTGCATACGGAGCTGATCGCCCATCACGGCGAAGAAAAAGGCGGCCGCCTGCATCACGAATATAAAACCCGCTTCAAGATCGCCTACCGCGAAAACTTCACCCCGGCGCAGGCCGCCTATGATGTCGCGAAACTGGAAGACGTTGCCGGTGTGGATGATGTGCGCGTGGATTTCTACCGCCACCTCGAGGACGGCGACAATCACTTCCGCCTCAAAATCTATCACGGCACCCAGTTGATCGCGCTGACGAACTGCATGCCGATCCTCGAGAATATGGGCTTCAAGGTCATTTCCGAGCATTCCTATGAGGTGCGCGGCAAGACCACGAGCTACATCCATGACTTCGCGCTCAATCGCCCTGAAGGCAGCCCTTTTGCGCTTGAGCGGTTGAAACCACTTGTCGAAGAGTTGTTCGTCAAAGTGTGGCACGGCGCGGTCGAGAATGACGGTTTCAACGAAATGGTGATCACGTCGGCGATGGACTGGCGTGAAATCCAGCTGCTTCGCGCTTACGGTAAATATATGCGCCAGCTCGGCATGGGCTATACACCTGACTATATCGCTGACGCCATGGTGGATAACACACAGATATCTGCCCAGCTTGTGGCCTTGTTCAAAGTGCAGTTCGACCCGGCCTATGAAGCTGCGAACCGCGATACCATGGCACAGAATATCGTCACCGACATCCGCAGCCTTCTCGACAGTGTGACCAGCCTTGACCATGACCGCATCATGCGGGCCTACCGCAATGTGATCAGCGCGACGCTTAGGACCAACTTCTACCAGCCTGGTGTGCTGGAGGGTGTCGACGAGCGAGCACTTGCGTTCAAGATCCGCTCCCGCGAGGTCAACGAAATGCCGCTGCCGAAACCGTTCGCCGAAATCTGGGTCTACAGCCCGCGGGTTGAAGGTGTGCATCTGCGCGGCGGGCCTGTGGCACGGGGTGGTCTCAGGTGGTCGGACCGGCGCGAAGACTTCCGCACCGAAGTGCTGGGCCTTGTGAAGGCGCAACAGGTGAAAAACGCGGTGATCGTGCCGCAAGGGGCAAAGGGCGGGTTTTTCCCCAAGCAACTGCCGCCTATCGCTGACCGTGAAGCCTATATGGCTGAAGGTGTGGCAGCCTACCGCAGTTTTATCTCAAGCCTGCTGTCGTTGACCGACAACCTTGTGGGCAACAAGGTTAAACCCCCGCAGAATGTGGTGCGCCGGGACGGGGACGATCCCTACCTTGTGGTCGCGGCCGACAAGGGCACGGCGACTTTTTCGGATATCGCCAATGGCATTTCGGTCGACCATAACTTCTGGCTCGGCGATGCGTTCGCCAGTGGCGGCTCCAATGGTTATGACCACAAAAAAATGGGCATCACCGCCAAGGGCGGCTGGGTATCCGTGCAGCGGCATTTCCGTGAAATGGGCGTCAATGTCCAGAAGGACGAGTTCACCGTTATCGGTGTGGGCGATATGGCGGGTGACGTGTTCGGCAACGGCATGCTGCTGTCAAAAACCATCCGGCTCAAAGCAGCCTTCAACCACATGCATATCTTTATCGACCCCAATCCGGGTGATACCAAAGCCGCGTGGAAGGAACGCAAGCGCCTCTTTGAAATGCCGCGATCCACGTGGGACGACTACGATAAAAAACTAATTTCCAAGGGTGGCGGCGTGTATGCGCGTGCATCGAAGTCCATTTCGCTGACACCGGAGATCAAGGAATGGCTGAAGGTTGATGCCGATGCCATGACACCGACCGATCTTATCCATCTCATCATGAAAGCGGAAGCTGACCTCTTGTGGTTTGGCGGTATCGGCACCTATGTGCGCGCCACCATCGAGACCAATGCACAAGTGGGCGACCGTGCCAATGATGGCCTCAGGGTCACGGCGCAGGAACTTCAGGTCAAGGTCATCGGCGAGGGCGGCAACCTTGGTATGACCCAGAAATCGCGGATCGAGTTTGCCCGCCGCGGTGGCCGCCTGAACACCGACTTTATCGATAACTCCGCCGGCGTGGATTGTTCCGACAAGGAAGTGAACATCAAGATTCTGATGGCGGCGGCCATTGCGAATAAGAGCCTCAAGGCGGAAGAGCGCGACAAATTGCTCGAATCGATGACCGACGAAGTGTCCGATATCGTGCTGTCAGATAACTATCTGCAAACGCAGGCGATATCGCTTGCGCAGGAAAATGCGGTCCGCTCGCGGGAATATCACCTTGGTCTCATGCGGGCGCTTGAGCGCGACGGTGGCCTGAACCGTGAGATCGAGAACCTGCCGTCTGACGAAGGTTTTGCTGAACTTGCGGCCAATGAGCAGGGCCTGACCCGGCCCGAGATCGCGACACTCATGGCCTATGCCAAGATGTCGCTTCTCGATATTCTTGTGAAAAGTAAGCTGATTGAAGACCCGGTATTGCGGCCTGAGCTTGAATGGGGCTTCCCCACCGTGTTGCGCAAGAAGTTCGAGAAGGAGCTTTCCAACCACCGGCTGAGACGCGAGATTATCGCAACGGTTCTCGCCAACGAGGTGGTGAACTGGGCGGGGCTGACCTTTGTCTATGAGGTGAAGGAAGAAACAGGCCTTGGCGTGGAAGAAATTGTGGCTGCCTTTGTGGTGGTGCGGCAGGTGTTTGGCCTGCAGGCGCAGTGGGAGGCTATAAACGAGCTTGATTACAAGGTGCCTGCGACAGTGCAGTATGACATGCATCAGTCGGTCTCCGATTCCATGAAACAACAGGTGATGTGGGTGCTCAGGAATCTGCCGCGGCCCTTTGACGTCAGTGCGCTGGTTGAACGGTTCGAAGGTCCGGTGGAAAAGCTCTTTGGTATCAAGCAGGAAATCCTGTCGGAACCGGCGCAGGATGCTTTTGTTGGCCGCCGCGACATGCTCAAGGGCAGCGGAGTCGGCCATGATCTCGCGACCTTTGTGTCAGCCTTTGAAGTGCTGACATCCGGGCCGGATATCATTGAAGTGGCAGAGAAAGCCGAAAAACGGGTCGACTATGTAGCCGCAGTGCATTTCGCGCTTGGTGACCGGCTTGGCTTTGACTGGCTCAGGCAGCGTGCCGACCGAATCCAGCCTGAAAACCACTGGGACGTGCTTTCCGTCCGCTCTGAGCTTGAGGACCTTGCCGATCAGCAGCGCGCGCTGGTTGAACGTGTCTGCCTTGAAGCGGGGGAAAAGTCGGCGAAGCAGGCCACAAAGGACTGGGCAGCCAACCAGGCAACCCAGATCATCCGTGCTGAGCGCCTGATCGAAGACCTCAGTTCATCTGGTGGCCTGACAGTGGCGAAACTCAGCTTCGCAACCCGTCACTTGCGTTCTATCCTCAGGTAGCGCTACTCTTCAGGTGAACGGGAGGCATGGAAACATGAGCGGTTCACCTGAAGATAACCACAGCATCGCGTCTGCCCCCGAGCGGGGCTGGCGCCTTTCCAAAGACACACTCAACCTTGTCATTGCGGTATGTGCGGTGCTGATCTCAGCCGCCAGTTTTGTCGCCTCCTATATGCAGTCAGAGGCGGCGTTCAGGCAGGTGAAAGCCGAGACATGGCCTTACCTGCAACTTGATAGCGGTAATGTCGACAGTGTGACGGGTGACCGGATCATCACGGTCAAGCTCGAGAATGTGGGGGTTGGTCCGGCAGACGTTAAAAGTTTTGAGCTTTATTACAAGGATGAGCACGTCAAGACGGTTTACCAGTTCATCCCGATGTGCTGTGCCGCTGCAAGCGATATGCGCATGCCTGCCCTTACTGCCGCGGGCTTCATCACCAGCACACCTGCCCCCAAAATTCTTGCAAGCGGGGCCGCTTCGCTGGTTTTTGCACTGCCTGAAACTACCGAGAACGCGGCGCTTTGGGCGGTGCTGGACAAGGCCCGTTTCGACCTGCGGGCCAGGGGGTGCTACTGCTCACTGCTGGGCGAATGTTATGAAACTGACTTTGTGTCCGCGCCGATCGGGGTGGAGGCCTGCCGTGTGAACCCCAAGCTCAATTATTCTGGCTAGGCAGGATAAGGCCTCAGGAGGGGCCCCGGGCTCTCGGGGAAGGGGGGTCTGGGGGGAGGAGGAAAGCCCGGGGTGTAGAACTGGGAAGAGTCGTCTTGGGAACACTTCTGTTACGAAGCAGACAGGAAGCGCCCTTTGTTCCAATCGTCGATTGTTGCCATTATTTCTTCGCGGGTGTTCATGACAAACGGACCATAGCGGGCAACGGGCTCGTTATTGGGCTTGCCCGCAATCATCAGGAAGCGCGTGCCTGCCTTGCCGCGCACATTCACATGGTCCCCGTCGGACAGGACCGCCAGCGTGCGTGCTGGCACGGCTTCACCACCGACAATAATGTCGCCCTGAATGCCGTATAGAAAGGCCGTATGGCCAGCATCCACCGGCAAAGTGACGTCTGCGTCACTGGTCAGCGTTATGTCGGCGAAAAAAGGCCGCGCGGCAATATCCTTGACCGCCCCTTCTTCGCCAAGCAGCGACCCGGCGACAAGCTGTGCATTAAAACCCTCACCCTTCACCGTCGGGATTTCATCGCGCGAGACATCCTGATAGCGTGGCGGGATCATTTTTTGGGCGGCAGGCAGGTTTACCCACAATTGAAAGCCGCGCACATCCTCATCCGATGCTACAGGCATTTCCGAATGGATGATGCCGCGCCCGGCTGTCATCCACTGCGCGTCACCAGGGCCGATGACACCGTGGTTGCCGACGCGGTCTCCGTGTTCCATGCGTCCTGAAAGCATATAGGTCACAGTCTCAAAGCCGCGGTGCGGATGCTCGGGGAATCCGGCGCCTTTGGCGTCCTTGGGCAAGACCATTTCGTCCAGCAGCAGGAAAGGATCAAGGACCGAAAGGTCCGGCCTGCCGATGCTGCGGTGGACCGTCACGCCCTGCCCTTCCGGTGTGGCGACGGCCGGGTAAAGCCGGTCGATTGTGCGTGCTGTCATGGTGGCCTCCTTTAAAGCCAGTCCCGCCCGTGCGGGGCGGTCAGGTCTTGTTCCGGCCCTTCCGGCACGATGCCGGTTGGGTTGATGGTTTTGTGGCTGGCGTAATAGTGCGTTTTGATGTGGGTCATATCCACGGTCTCCGCCACGCCGGGCATCTGGTATATTTCGCGTAGGTAAGCGCTGAGTTCCGGATAGTCGGCAATGCGCCGAATGTTGCATTTGAAGTGGCCAACATACACCGGGTCGAACCGGACAAGAGTGGTAAAGAGGCGGATATCCGCTTCGGTGAAGGCGGCCCCCATCAGGTAGCGATTATCGGCCAGCCGGGCTTCGGTCCAGTCCAGCGTATCAAAAAGCGGCTTCACGGCCTCTTCGTAAGCGTCCTGGGTCGTGGCAAAACCTGCTTTATAGACACCGTTGTTGACGGTGTCATAAATGCGATCATTCACGTCATTGATGTCATCCTGCAAGGCAGCCGGGTAATAGTCAGCTTTGGCACCGCCAATGTCGTCAAAGGCGCTGTTCATCATGCGGATGATCTCGGCACTCTCATTTGAAACGATGGTTTCGGTCTTTTTATCCCACAAAACAGGTACGGTCACCCGGCCGGAATAGTCCGGTTTTGCACGGGTGTATATCTCATGGAGATAGTCAGCCCCGTAGAGGGGATCGCCCGTGCTGCCATCCTTGGCGTCAAAGGTCCAGCCGTGGTCGAGCATTTTCATGCCGACGACAGACACGTCAACCATATCTTCGAGGCCCTTGAGTTTACGCATAACCAGGGTGCGGTGCGCCCAAGGGCATGCCAGCGAAACATACAGGTGATAGCGCCCGGCCTCGGCCTTGAAGCCACTTTTACCTGAGGGGCCAGCCGTGCCGTCCCTTGTTACCCAGTTGCGGAAGACGCTGTCCTGTCGTTTAAACCGACCATCATCAGTGTCATACCATTTGTCTTTCCACTCGCCGTCCACAAGCAAACCCATGTTTGTCTCCTGTCGTTTTGATCGCTGTTTGTCTTGCGCTCAAGATAAGCGGGAAGATTGACGACTTGTAGGCAGAGAAAAGCGAAGCCTGTGTTGCAGCTATTCGAACGCAGGCAAAATATAAATACTGTAACCTATTAGAACTAAAGCGTTTATACTGTGTGAAAATATTAATTGAGAATTGGGAAAAGCAGTGTTTTTCAGGCTCCTTTTGGTTGTTTTTGTGACAGCATTCACTTCTTCTGGTGGTGTTATGGCTGAAGGTGGTCAATGTCTTGAAATCGGCAGGCCGGTTGCGCTTGTTGACGAAGCGCGACTGCAACGGTTCCAGCGGCAAATGGCGGCAGACCATGGCATTTGCCTCACATTTATTGCCATTCCGTTCCGCCGCAGCGAGCAGATGATGCTGCAAGGTAAGCTGGACGGAGACCTCTTGAGAACGGCCATCTGGGCGGAAATGTATGCCCGCGAGGTTGTTGCGGTACCAACCCCGGCGTTCAGGAGTGCAGTGATCGCCATCAGCCCGAAAGCATCAGCCGTCAAGATCACAGCGCTGCTGGACCTGAAAGCTTACCGCCTGCTCTATCCTTCCGGTTTCCGCTGGGCAGAGCAGGTCGTTCTGGAACTGGATATGAGTGCAATGCAGATTCCCTCAGTGGGCCGGTACCTGACAACACTGCGCGCTGGCGAGGCTGACGTCGGCTTGCTTGAGAAGTCGGTTTTACCGTTCCTTGGCGACGTCTCCGACATGACTATCCAGGAGGTAGAAAAGCTGGATTATTTTATCGTCTTGCAGCGGCGCCACGCTGGCCTTGTTAACGCCTTTGATGCCGCCCTTGAAAAAACCGGCCCGTTTTTACTGCAGGAATAGTCCGGGGGCTCCGGCTTTCTTGCAGGCTACAGGTTGCTGGCGTGACAATCCTCGGCAAACCAGTCTGCAAGATGATCAATCAGGGCGCGGACCTTCAGCGGCAACAGTCGCTTTTCCGGATATAAGGCGTAAAGCGCCGTCGGGGGTTGCGGATAATCTTCAAGGATTGACACAAGTGCGCCGCTCTCAAGCGACGTGTGGACAAAAAAGCGCGGCAAGCTGGATACGGCAAGCCCCGCGAGCGCGGCTTCATGTTGCATCTGGCCGGAGTTGCAGGTCAGGCGGCCTTTGACGCGCACCGACTCGGTTTCGGGGCCGCTGCCGAAACGCCACTGTTTGGCGGCTTCAACATTTGAATAGAACACGCAATAATGGTCGCGCAGGTCTTCAGGTTTTTCAGGTGTACCATACTTTTCAAGGTAGTCGGGACTTGCAACAACATGGCCGCGCATGGTTCCAAGTTTACGGGCGATGAGACTGGTGTCGTCCAGTTCCCGCGCGATCCTGAGACCAAGGTCATATCCGCCACCGATGATGTCCACCCGCTCGTCGGTCAGGTTCATTTCAAACTTCAGGTCCGGGTGTCGTTTCATGAAATCCATCAGTGGCGGGCCAAGGAAAAGGTCAGCAAAACTGCGGGGTGCTGTGATGCGCAGGTTGCCGACAAGGTTGCCTTCCGTGCACTTGACCGCCTGCGCTGCATCCTCAAGGTCATCGAGGATGCGTTGGCCGCGTTCATAAAACAGCGCGCCTTCATCGGTGGGGCTGACACCCTTGGTGGTGCGTGCAAGCAGCCGCACACCAAGGTCGTCTTCGAGCGACTGGATGCGGCGCGACGCCACGGATTTGGTGACATGTAGCGCCTTGGCGGCGGCGGTGAGGTTGCCGGTTTCAACAGCGCGGCAGAAGGTGCGGATGGCCTGAAGGTCCATGTGGTGAACTCCGTATGATTATCCGGAACACTTTGGGTGCAATAATGGTCTGGCGTTGTGTGACGCGCAACAAAAAACCGGCCTCATGGGGCCGGCTTGTGCACAGTTTGTGCAGGCTTTTTACACTATATGCGCAGGATTGGTGCAGGGTTTGTGCAAGTCCTGAGTAGGTTAAGCACAGGTTCAGGCCAAGTCCCGGGCGCGTTTTCAGGCACGCATTATCGCCAGCGCCGACTGATATAAAAACACGCCAGCCCGCCGAAGATGAACATCACCCCGAAGCTGTAATGCCAGCTGATGGCAGAAGGCCTGCTTTCACGTTGTTGGTCATAAAGCGTATATTTGCGGAAGCCGCCATCTGTCTGCTCAACGAAGCTCGGCCCCTTGTTGCTGTCCAGTTCCTTGAAATCATAGTCCAGCCGGTCGCTGAGCGTTCGGTTTTCGCTGTCCGGCCCGCCGACCGCGAGAAACTCGAACAGCATGGGGCTCTCCCCCTGTTTTATCACTCCTTCCGAGCGGTAGAGATAATGCATGTGCGCACCCTCGGGGACTGAATAGGCAAGCCCGAACAAGCCACCGCCCAGCATGATCATGACAAGCCCGGCAATGAGCCACGCGCGCTGGAAGCGGGTTTCATTCTGCCCGCGCCTGAGCAACAGGGCGCGCACGTCGCCAATTTCCCTGAGCTTGTCAAGCTCGGCGGAAAAGACCTTCTGGCTCAGGTCCGCCACATCAATGGCATAGGCCTTGACGAGGCGGCCAAAGATGTCTTCTGACGGGTAAGATTTTCCTGTCTCCAGTTTTGACAGGTAAGATTGTTCGATATTGGCCCTCGCTGCGGCCTCGGGCTGGGTCCAGCCATTGTGTTCCCGTATCTGTCGTAAATAATCGCCAAACTTCATGTTGGTCTCCTGTGCCGCGCTTTTGGTGCGCTAGTTTGTTGAAAACACGACACATTCTTTTGAAGTCATGCCCGGAATGCCAGATGAATATAGCGGAATATCACGCGGTGCGCAGGAATATTAGGCTGGTCCAGCGAATAGCCGGGCCCTTTAGGCGTATCAGGGCAACGCGCTAACCCCGCCCCCATATCATGGCGGGACATCGCGGGCCTTCTTGTGGACAGGACGAACGGTGGGCCCTGATCCCAAATAAAAAACCGCCCTGAATGAGGACGGTTTCTTGGGTGTTTCACGTGAAGCGCAGCCTTATTTTGGTGCGATGACCATGATCATCTGGCGGCCTTCCATCTTGGGGCGAGCCTCGATCTTGGCTTCTTCTTCCATCTCGGCGGCAACTTTCTTGAGCACGTCCATGCCCAGTTCCTGGTGCGCCATTTCACGGCCACGGAAACGGATGGTCACCTTCACCTTGTCACCTTTTTCGATGAACTGGTGAATTTTCTTCATCTTGGTTTCATAGTCGTGGGTGTCGATGCCGGGACGCATCTTGATCTCTTTGACCTCTTGCGTCTTCTGGTTCTTGCGAGCCAGGTTGGCTTTTTTCTGCTGTTCGTACTTGAACTTGCCGTAGTCGAGAATCTTGCATACGGGCGGTTCCGCACCTGGCGAGATCTCTACAAGATCCAACCCTACGTCGTCGGCGAGTCCTCTCGCCTGTGCGACGGTTACGACACCATGGTTTTCACCATTAGCTCCGATCAGCCGGACTTCTTTCACTCTGATCTGATCGTTAACGCGCGGCCCTTCCTGTTTGGGTGGGGTCGCAAATTGCCCTCTACGTATGGTCAGTTCTCCTGTCGACGTTAAGTGGCGAGCCACACTTGCGGGCTCGCCTTGCACTTTTTTTACTATACCCTGTATCGTGGTCGCTGGAAAGCCTTGAAAAACGCGGGCTTCGTAACGGTGCCACAAATTGGCAACACTAGTTGCCGGTCGGCATCACCGCTTCAGCAGACAGCGCGGCCGCGGCGTCATCAAGCGTCATGACCTTGTTCTCGTTCGAGCCAAGGCGGCGCATGGACACTTTGCCCTCTTCCGCTTCGCGCATACCCACCACCAGAATCACCGGCACCTTGGCGTGGCTGTGCTCGCGGACCTTATAGTTGATCTTCTCGTTCCTGAGGTCCGTGTTCACGCGCATGCCCAGTGCCGATAGCCTGTCAGCCACGCTCTGTGCGTATTCGTCGGCCTCCGACGTGATGGGCGCCACAGCAACCTGTGTCGGTGCCATCCACAGCGGCATCTTGCCGGCGTAATGCTCAATCATGATGCCGATGAAACGCTCCAGCGTGCCAAGAATGGCGCGGTGCAGCATTACCGGGCGATGCTTGTTGCCGTCCTCACCGATATAGCTTGCGTCCAGCCGTTCGGGCAGCACAAAATCGGTCTGCAATGTACCGCACTGCCAGGTACGGCCGATGGCGTCCGACAGGTGGAACTCAAGTTTGGGGCCATAAAAGGCACCTTCGCCAGGGGCGTATTCAAACTCAAGGTTCGCCGCCTTCAGCGCGGCTTCAAGTGCGCCTTCCGCCTTGTCCCATATCTCGTCACTGCCAGCGCGCATCTCAGGGCGCGTTGCCAGCTTTACCTGAAAGTCAGGGAAGCCGAGGTCTTTGTACACGCTGGCCAGAAGCGCGCAGAAAGCTACACTTTCTTCTGTCACCTGATCTTCGCGGCAGAAGATATGCGCGTCATCCTGTGTCATCTGGCGTACGCGCATCAACCCGTGCAGCGCACCATGCGCCTCGTTCCGGTGGCAGCAACCAAATTCGGCAAAGCGGATCGGCAGGTCACGGTAGGATTTGATACCCTGCTTGAAAATCTGCACATGCGCCGGGCAGTTCATCGGCTTGAGCGCCATCAGCTTGGCGTCGCCCGACAGTACCGGGCCGTCCTCTTCGGTATTCGGCACCTCATCGGGCACGACAAACATGTTTTCACGGAACTTGGCCCAGTGGCCCGATTGCTCCCAGAACTTGCTGTCAAGCACCTGTGGCGTCTTCACCTCGCGGTAGCCCGCGCCCTGAAGTCGCGTGCGGATGTATTTTTCAAGCGCGAGCCAGATTGTGTAGCCTTGCGGGTGCCAGAAGACCGACCCCTGCGCTTCTTCCTGCAGGTGGAACAGGTCCATTTCGCGGCCCAGCTTGCGGTGGTCGCGTTTTGCGGCTTCTTCAAGCCGCAGCAGATAGGCTTTCAGCTCTTTTTTATCGCGCCAGCAGGTGCCGTAAATGCGGGTCAGCATTGCGTTTTTGCTGTCGCCGCGCCAGTAAGCACCCGCCACCTTCATCAGCTTGAAGGCGTCGCCCAGTTTACCGGTTGAGGGCAGGTGCGGCCCCCGGCAGAGGTCAAGCCATTCGCCTTGCCGGTAAATGGTTACCAGTTCACCCGCCGGGATGGCTTCGATCAGCTCGGCCTTGTAGTGCTCGCCGATTTTCTTGAAGTAGGCGACGGCGTCGTCCCGGTCCCACACTTCGCGGATGATGTCCTCGTCGCGCTTGACGATCTCGTGCATGCGTTTCTCGATCACCTCAAGGTCTTCTTCGGTGAACGGCTTGTCGCGTGCAAAATCGTAGAAAAAGCCATCTTCGATCACGGGGCCGATGGTAACCTGCGTGCCGGGGAACAGTTCCTGCACCGCTTCGGCCATGATGTGCGCCGCGTCGTGGCGCATCAGCTCAAGCCCGTCATCGTCCTTCTTGGTGATGATGGAAACGTCTGCGTCCGCTTCAATTTCACGGTTCAGGTCCCACAGCTCGCCACCCACTTTGATCGCCAGCGCAGCCTTGAGAAGCCCCGGCCCAATGTCCGAGGCGAGTGTGGTGCCGGTTACCGGGCCATCAAACGTGCGCACGCTGCCATCAGGCAGGCGCAGGTTGACCGGGTTTTTGACACTCGCGTTCTCGTTCATTGGTCTGGTTTCCTCAAAATAGAAATTATGGAATTCGCGAGTTAACTACGCGGTGGCGGGAAGTCAAGCAAAGCCTTGGCTTTTATGCCGCTTGAGCCTTAAAAAGACCCCTGCTAGGGTCACGCCGGAGCAACACCACTGTCAGTCTATTATAGCTAAGGGGAAACAGCGCATGCCAAAACCATCCTTCATGGACACCGATCACGGCACCAATATCGCCTATCACCGCACCCATGGCGCGGGGCCGGGCGTGGTGTTTTTGGGCGGTTTCATGAGCGATATGGAAGGCTCCAAGGCGCTTGCGCTCGAAGACTGGGCCAGGCGCACGGGCCGCGCTTTTGTGCGCTTTGACTATCAGGGGCACGGGCAGTCGTCGGGCACGTTCGCTGACGGCACCATTGGCCTTTGGCTCCGGGACGCGCTTGCGGTGATCGATCGGTTGACGACAGGTCCGCAAATTCTGGTGGGTTCGTCCATGGGCGGTTGGATCGCGCTGCTCGCGGCCAAGGCGCGGCGCGCACGGGTGAAAGCGCTTGTCGGCATCGCCGCAGCGCCTGATTTCACGCTTTGGCACTGGGACGCGCTGACGGATACTGAGCGCGAGACCATCCTCACCGAAGGCCGCCTGCTGGTGCCAAGCGATTATGGCCCCGACCCGTATGTTTTCACCCGCGACCTGTTTGAGGACGGCTGGCGTAACCGGGTGAATCACGGCCCGATCCACCTTGATATCCCTGTGCGGCTTATTCAGGGCACCGCCGACCCTGACGTGCCGTGGCAAACCGCGCTCAGCATTGCCGACAACCTCACGGGCGAGGACACGGAGGTTATCTTGGTGCCGGGCGGTGACCACCGGCTGTCGCGCGACGTTGACCTTGCGCGCCTTGTGCGCGTAGTGGGGAACCTCGTGGAAGGGCTCAGGTAATGGCAGGCAAATATTCAAAGCTGAACCGCGACAAGATTTTTGAGTTTTTCAGAAGGCTCGCGGAAGATAACCCCAACCCCGAGGGCGAGCTCGATTATGTAAACGAGTTCACGCTTCTGGTCGCCGTTGTACTGTCGGCGCAGGCAACGGACGTGGGGGTGAACAAGGCGACCAAAAACCTCTGGCCCGTGGCTGACACGCCGGAGAAAATGGTTGCGCTCGGCGTGGATGGCCTGAAGGAATATATCAAGACCATCGGGCTTTATAATTCCAAAGCCGAAAATGTTATCAAGCTGTGCCGTGACTTGATTGACAAACATGGCTCCAAAGTGCCTGAGACACGGGAAGAGCTTGAGGCGCTCGCCGGCGTTGGCCGCAAGACCGCGAATGTGGTGCTCAATATCGCCTTCGGCCAGCCGACGTGTGCTGTCGATACCCATATCTTCCGGGTGTCGAACCGCACCGGCCTCGCGCCCGGCAAGGACGTGCTGAAGGTTGAGCTGGCGCTTGAAAAAGTCATCCCCGAACCCTTCCGCCTGCACGCGCACCACTGGCTCATTCTGCTTGGCCGCTACATCTGCAAGGCTAGGAGGCCCGACTGCGCCAAATGCAAGCTGACGGACATCTGTTTGTACAAAGAAAAAACGATCTAACTCATAGCTGTAGTATGGCGCTGTAAATCGAGGGACTGTGATGCGTACTGTTAAATTTTTAGGGCTTGCCCTGCTGTTGGCTGTTGTTGTGTTGGGTACCGTGATGGTGACTCGTACCTTTATGCTGTTGCCGGCGGGGGAAGCGCACAGCGTGAAAAACGCGACGCTTGATGACGCCGACGTGCGCCGAATCGGTGAAAACCTCGCGGCCGCCATCCGTTATGAGACCATCAGCCACGACCTGAATACCGCCCCCGACGATGCGGCGTTTAAAGGCTTCCACAAGTTCCTTGAAGACACCTACCCCAATGCCCATGGGGTGATGGAGCGTGAAGTCGTCTCAGGCTATTCCCTCATGTACCGCTGGCCAGCCGTTGAGGGTGCCAGCAAAAAGCCCATCGCGCTTCTGGCGCACATGGATGTGGTACCGGTGCCGGAATATGGCCTCAAAGACTGGAAACACCCGCCGTTTGACGGCGTGATTGACGCGGACGGTGTGCTGTGGGGCCGGGGTGCCTTGGATGACAAGGGCATCCTGATTTCGCTGATGGAAGCGGCGGAACGTATGGCCACATCTGGCTTCACGCCGGACCGCGATATCTATTTCCTGTTTGGTCATGACGAGGAACTGGGCGGCGACATGGGCGCGGTCAAGATGGCGGAAATCCTGAAGGCGCGCGGTGTGCAGCTTGCCTGGGCGATGGACGAAGGCTCGGCAATGACAGACGGCATTGTGCCGGGCATACAAAGCCCGGTCGCGCTTGTCAGCCTTGGCGAGAAGGGTTCGGTGACGCTCAAATTCTCGGCTGAGGATGAAGGCGGACACTCAAGCGTGCCGAAAGAGTTTACCGCTGCCAGCCTCGCCGCCAAAGCGGGCGCCACAGTGATGGATAACCCTTATGAGCCAATCCTCGATGAACATCTGGAAGAATTCCTGTTCGCCATCGCGCCCGAACAACCCTTTATCAACCGGTTGATGATTGCCAACCTGTGGCTCACCCGCCCGCTGATGGAAGCGCAGCTCGCGAAAAGCCCGACTGTGGCGGCCTTCATGCGCACCACCACGGCGTTCACCATGATGAAATCGGGCACCAAAACCAATATCCTGCCGCAGTATGGTGAGGCGGTGGTGAACTACCGCATTCACCCGCGCGACACGGTGGCGAGCGTGACCGAACGCGCCCGGACGCTCGTGGATGATGAGCGGGTGAAAATTACCAACCTCGGTGGCGGCCGTGAAGCCACCAGCATGTCTGACGCTTCGGGCGAAGGCTACAAAGCCATTATCGCCACCATTGCGGATGAGTTTGGCGATATCCCCATCGCGCCTACGCTCACCGTGCAAGGCACCGACGCGCGGCACTATGACATGGTGGCCGACGGCGTGTACCGCTTCATGCCTTTTGTGTTTAAGCCCGAAGACTTGAAGCGCATCCACGGCACCAATGAAGCAGTGCCCATCGCCGTGATCGCGCGGCAGGTGGACTTTTTCGAGAAACTCATGCGACGCTCGGCGGGGGCCGCGCCGTAACGGAACCTACTTTACCGGTTTGCGCTGTCGTGCTAGGTGAACAGTCATCTTTCACAGCAGAGACTTTTATGTCCCGTTGATCAAGGGGGTGCGTTGCACCGCCACCACATTGCCAAACCGCTTTCCCTGCGCCGGGCCTCCTGCGCAAGCCGTTTGGCATATCCAGCAAAAATTTGATCAAGATACGGCGCCGCCCCGAGGTGGTGTCGCAACAGGACATAAACAATGATTCGCAAGTTTCATCATGACGACACGAACGCGGTTCTGCGCGTCTGGTACGAGGCCAACAAGCTTGCCCACCCTTTTCTAAGCGAAGACTTTCTGGCTGAAGTCAGGCTGAAGGTACGAGATATCTACCTGCCCAATACCGAAAGCCATGTTGTCGAACAGCATGGCGAGGTGGTTGGTTTTATCAGTCTCATCTCTCACCCAGACAGCATACCGGAAGTGGGGGCTATCTTCATCGAGCCCGCTTTTATCGGCAAAGGGTTCGGCAGGATGCTGATGGACCATGTTGTCGCCGACCATCCGAGGCTTTGCCTGGATGTTTTCGCGGAAAACACTATCGGCAGGCGTTTCTATGACCGCTACGGTTTCAAGGAGGTCAGGCGATATGCCTTTGAAGCCACGGGCGACACCGTGGTGACGCTTAAACTGGGCAAAGCGCTGTAAATGAAGCTGGTGACGCCTTGGCCATGGCTTGCCGGGGCGTCACTGGTGTTTCGGTGAAGGTGTGTATTCCATAATCACCAGTGTCTCGCCGGGCACCGTCTCCCGGTCCTCGCGCACTTCCTGAAAACCAAGCGAACGGTAGACATGCCGTGCCCGGTCGTTCTGGGCGTAGACGTCAAGCCAGATGACCTCAAGTACCGGGTCCGCCGTGAACTGGCTTAGTACATCGCGCATGAAGGCGGTGCCGATGCCGTCGCTCCGGCGTGCGACAACAATGCGTTTCCATTCAAGCCGATTGGGGCTGTTATAATTCAGGATGGCAAAACCAATGGCCTTTCCTTCGGCATTTTCGGCGATTAGGTAGCGATAAGTTGGCTCGGCCATCTTGTCGCGGTGGGTGGTTTCGTCCCACGCATGCACATATTGGTTTGCCGGGTCCAGTTCCAGCGCACGGATAAAAAATATATCCTCTTCCCCCGCCGGCCGGGTACGGTAAAATGATGCCATATAGTCAACCCCCCATTGGAACATGGAGAGCGAGTATGACAACATTTCACCTTCATAAGCAACTGGCGATGGATACAGAATATGTCTGTACGCTCTCGCTGTGTCGTGTGCTGCTGGTGAATGACAGTAATTATCCCTGGCTTATTCTGGTGCCGGAACGCGCCGACATGCGCGAAATTCATGATTTGGCAGAAGGCGACCAGATCGAGCTGATGGGCGAGATCACCTTGGTATCACGCATGCTGCAAACCGCCCTTGAGGCCGACAAGATGAATATCGCCGCCCTTGGCAACATGGTATCGCAGCTTCATGTGCATGTCATCGCGCGCTACGAGGGGGACCCGGCGTGGCCCGGCCCGGTTTGGGGCAAGGTGTCGGCTGAGCCGTATGAAGCCGAGGTGCTGGAAGCCCGCCTTGAGCACCTGCGCGCCCATCTGGCCGACATGAGCCTATAAAAGACATCGGCCCATAAAAAAAGCCGGAGCAGATGCCCCGGCTTTTCCGTCAATTGGTGTGCGTGTGCTAGTGGCGGAAGTGGCGCATGCCGGTGAATACCATGGCAAGCCCGGCCTCGTCTGCGGCGGTGATCACTTCATCGTCACGCATGGATCCGCCCGGCTGGATGACGGCGGTGGCACCTGCCTCAGCCGCGGCCAGAAGGCCGTCCGCGAAGGGGAAGAAGGCGTCAGACGCGACAACCGAACCCTTGGCAAGGCTTTCTGCGTCCCCTGCCATCTCAGCCGCTTCACCGGCGCGTATGGCGGCGATGCGGCTGCTGTCGCGGCGGTTCATCTGCCCGGCGCCGATGCCCACGGTCATGCCGTCGCGCACGTAAACGATCGCGTTTGATTTCACATGTTTGCCCACCTGGAAGGCGAACAGCATGTCTTTCAGTTCTGTGTCTGTGGGCGCGCGCTTGGTGACCACCTTCAGGTCATCCAGCGTCACACGGCCGGTGTCGCGGTTCTGCACCAGATAGCCACCCGCGACGGACTTGATCATTTTGGCTGCCTGTGTTGGCAGCGCAAGGCCGCCTGTGGTCAGCAGGCGCAGGTTTTTCTTGGCGCCAATAATCTCTTTGGCCTCATCTGTGACCTCAGGCGCGATGATCACTTCGGTGAATACCTTGATGATCTCCTTGGCCGTGTCAGCGTCGAGACGGCCATTGAGCGCCACAATGCCGCCAAAAGCGGAAACCGGGTCACATTTCAGAGCCTTGTTGTAGGCGTCCAAAAGGCTTGCGCCCATTGCCACACCACATGGGTTGGCGTGTTTGATGATGGCGACCGTTGGAACGCTTTGGTCAAACTCGCTCACCAGTTCAAAGGCGGCATCGGTATCGTTGAGGTTGTTGTAGGAAAGTTCCTTGCCCTGATGCTGCACGGCGGTGGCGATACCCGGGCGGTTTTCTGCGTTTTTATAGAAAGCGGCAACCTGATGCGGGTTTTCTCCATAGCGGCATTCCTGCACTTTTTCGCCCGCGAACGGCAGGCGGTCGGGGAAGGTTTCGCCGTTTTGTGCGGCAAACCACTGGGCGATGGCGGCGTCATAGGAACCGGTGCGGCTATAGGCCTTGGCGGCAAGGCGGCGGCGGGTCTCAAGCGTGGTGCCGCCGGTCTCGCTGATCTCGGCGATGACAGTGGCATAGTCTGAAGGATCGGTCACAATGGTGACAAAGCCATGATTCTTGGCCGCCGAGCGCACCATGGCCGGGCCGCCGATGTCGATATTCTCGATACAGGTTTTAAAATCCGCACCTGAGGCAACGGTGGCTTCAAACGGGTACAGGTTGATGGCCACAAGGTCGATGGCGCCGATATCATGGTCTTTCATCGCTTTGATGTGGTCTTTGTTGTCCCTCAGCGCCAACAGGCCGCCGTGAATTTTGGGGTGCAGCGTTTTCACGCGCCCGTCCATCATTTCCGGGAAGCCGGTGTGGTCGGCCACTTCCTTAACCGGCAGGCCCGCGTCGCGGATGGCCTTGGCCGAGCCACCCGTTGAAAGCAGTTCAACACCCTTGTCCGCCAGCGCCCGCGCCAGCTCCACCAGCCCGGTTTTGTCAGATACCGACAAAAGGGCGCGTTTAATTGTTACTTTATCCATAAGTACTGGTCGCCTCTAATATTAAACCACTCCTGACACCGGGCCACCCATCAGGCCGGGTGTGTCAGAGGTCCATTTCACTCAAAACCCAATTGCATATGGGCTGCTCGCTCCCATCATTGCCCCCGCTTGGTGCAAGGGTGACAACAATCTGTTTCGTGGCTTCCGGCCGGTCGGGACGGCTCAGGTACAGGCTGTCCTCAATCTCGGTCTTGCCGCCGTCTGCATCAAAAATCCATGTCTTGCCGGACCGTGTTTCCAAGGTGACACGACCGTCTGGCGCCTTCATGGCGCGCACCTGCGGGTGCAGGTGAAAGCGCAGCACTACATCCTGCCCGACAAGTTTTTTTATCTTTGGCCCAAACAGCCGGTCGCTGCCCTTGATGCGGCTGCCGTCTGCCGGTATTTCAATCAACCGTTCGTGCTTGACGCCAAAACGTTTGAGATACCCGTCATGGGTCACGCGCAGGCGCTGGCCTTCTTCTGTGGTTTCCCGAACCGTGAGCGTTTCGCTAACACCGGCACCCAGCCGTCCGTCTTCCATCAGGCGTGTGGAATTGCGGTCGCCGATCACAAGTGCGGAATGGGCGGCAGTGGTGCGGGCAAGCGTGGCCAGACTTGGCATCGGCCCGCGTTTTGACGCTGGGCCGACACTGACGATCAGGCGTTCCTGTCCGCAAGAAAATTCTACCGCCCCTGTGCTGGCATGTGCGCGGGTGGCGTATGCTTGCGGAGGCGGTGGCCCGGCGTCCATGATCAGGCAGGCCTTGCCCGCAACTAACCGCTGGAAGCCCGTGTGTGCAGCATTTTCAATGGCCTTGCCCTTGGCGTCGCTCGCGGCGAGAATGGCATTGGTGCCGTTGCCGCCTTCGGCTGTGACACCGCCGAACTGCGCGAAGCAGCCGTCGCCGTGGCGCATGGCGCGGATGAAAGGTGCCATGCGGTCAAGGGTTGTGAGCACCCAAGCGGGCAGGTCATCGCCGCGGTCCTGATAGGCGCCGCGCACCAGAATGAGCAGTTGCATGGTTCGGATGGCGTCGGCGGTGTTGCGGCTGGCGGACCCGCCGTCTGGTAAAATAAAATTCGCAAGCGCACGCTCGAGTTCCGCGCTGCCGCGGTTCAGCCAGCCTGCGCCGCCCGGCAGCAGCAGACCGCACAGGGTCAGCGCACTTGTGGTATAGATGCGCGGCAGGCCCGCTGGCGCATCGCGCCACACGCGCATCAGATGGCGGGTTTGCCGGGCAAAACTTGTCAGCACCTTTGAGCGATAGACCAGATCCTCGCTTGAGAGAATAAGCGGCGCGTGGGTCAGCCAGTTGATAAGGCGGCGCGCCAAGGTTTCGGCGTCCCACACGTCCTTGTACCAATCCTCGCCATAAGGTAGCCACCATGACAGCATTGTCTCCGCCGCGTCGCGCGCTTTGACCTGATCGCCCACCTGTGCCAGGTCCTGCAACCAGTGGAAACTGTGGGCATAGTGGCGGAAAGTTGGGCTGGCACTTTCCATGCGCAACCAGAAATCTTCCTTGATCACATGTTGCTCACCATTGTGCAGCATGTCACCGCCAAAGATGGCAGAGCCAAGGGTTGCGTTGCCGGGGGCCGGGTCATCGGGACTGCCGAGCAGCTGTCCGGGGTGCCGACCCCGGAGACGGTAGGTGTAGAGCGCGGTGGAATAACCCCACTCGCGCAGTTGCCGTCCGGCACGTGTCACAAGGTGAAGCACAAAATGAGAGCGCTGGTCGCGCCTCAGCGTAGAACGCGACAGGGGCGTCCGGGCCGAATATTCGGCGATCTGATCAAAGGCCGCGTTCATCGCCGCCTGCTCCCTATCCTTTGGTGTTGCACTCTGTCAACAGCAGTATAGTTAAACCCTGAGCGCCTTGATGTTGGCGGCATACATGTCCGGGCCACCTTTGAAAGTGGCGCTGCCCGCTACAACAACATCTGCGCCTGCGTCTACGACCGACCGGATGGTCGATGCGTTTACGCCGCCGTCTACCTCAAGGTCGATCTCCAGCCCGAGCGTATCAATGCGCTTGCGAATGGCTTCGATTTTCCTGAGCTGGCTTTCGATAAAGCTTTGCCCGCCGAAACCGGGGTTGACCGACATCACAAGGATAAGGTCTAGCTCTTCATAAAGATAGTCGATTGTGCTTTCCGGCGTGCCGGGGTTCAGCGACACGCCGGCCTTGGCGCCTGCGGCCTTGATGGCCTGAAGCGTGCGGTGGGTGTGCGGGCCCGCTTCCACATGAGCGGTGATGATGTCTGCGCCAGCATTGGCAAAAGCCTCGATATAGGGGTCGACCGGTTCGATCATCAGATGAACGTCAAACACTTTGTCGCTGTGCGGCCTTAGCGCCTTAACCACATCGGGCCCGATGGTGATGTTGGGCACAAAATGGCCGTCCATCACGTCAATGTGGATATAATCGGCGCCTGCGGCGTCAACGGCTCTGACTTCTTCACCCAGACGGGCAAAATCCGCCGACAGGATGGAAGGGGCAATTCTGAGAGGCTTTTTCATGGCGTTTCCATATCAGTTTGGCCCTGTGCCCGCAAGGGTTGGGGCGTGCTTTTGCCGCACAATTCAGGCCGTTTATTCCTTCGCAATTCGGGCAGCGTAAAAACCGTCCATGCCGCCTTCCGCCGCCCGCATGGACGGCAGGCAGCGCATGTCGCCGTCTTGTGTGACAAGCTCACCCATGCCGCCAAGTTCCGGTGCAGTAATAGCCACGCGTTTGGCGTTTTTATGGCGGCCAAGGAATGCGGTGATCTGGTCCTCGCCCTCCGCGCGTTCAAGCGAGCAAACGCAATAAACCAATGTGCCGCCGGTGGGCAACAGGTTGAAGGCGTGGTCAAGCATGCGGGCCTGCAGGGCTGTCAGCTTGTCCACATCTTCGGGCGCCTTGGTCCAGATGACATCCGGGTTGCGGCGCAGGGTGCCGGTGGCTGAACACGGGGCATCCAGAAGGATGTGATCCGCCGGTTTTCGGGGCATGAAGGCGGCGGCGTCTGCCACGTGTACGTTGGCTTTCAGGCCAGTGCGTGCGAGGTTGGCGTGCAGGCGACCCATGCGGTTTTTATTGCGGTCTATGGCTGTCACGACAGCCCCCATGGAAGCCAGTTGCATGGTTTTGCCGCCGGGCGCTGCGCACATGTCCAGCACATGTTTGCCGCTAATATCTCCCAGAAGCATGGCGGGCAGGCTGGCGGCCATATCCTGCACCCACCATGTACCGTCGGCGTAGCCCGGAAGGGCCGATACGTCCGACAGTGCGCGGCGTAGGGACCCGTTTGGCATAATGGTGGCCTCAAGGCTTGCCGCCCACGCCGCAGCGTCTTCCCCGGCCTTCAGGGTGATGTCAAGTGGCGGTGCACTTTGCAGGCAACGTGCAATATCTTTCATAGATGCCGCGCCATAGGCTTTGGACCAGCTTTTTTGCAGCCAGTCCGGCAGGTCTGCTTCAGGCATGGCATCCAGTTTTGCCACCAGTGCATCGCGTTCACGCACCGCGCGCCGCAAGACCGCGTTCACAAGCCCGGCAAATCCGCGTTCCTTGCCGGACAAATTCTTGACCATCGTCACGGTTTCATTGACTGCGGCATGGTCTGCGGTGCGCATGAACAGGATCTGCGCAAGACCGGTCAGTAGCGCGGCATCCGTCCATGTCGCGTTACGCGGCAGGCCGCGGTCGATCAGGTCCCGCATCAGGGCGCGTAAGGAACCAAGGCGCCTGAGGCACAGCATCACAAGCTGCATCACAAAGGCGCGGTCGCGGGCGTCAAGCCCGCCGGTGATGTCATCAAGCGCCACGTCAAACGGACGGTTCTTGAGCGTGACGGCCATCAGGGTACGCACAGCAGCCTCGCGGGCGTTTTTCGGCGTGTCCTGGTTTTTCGGGTTTTCTGGATTTGTCATCATGGCGCTTCATAGCGCCAAGCGCGCCTGAACGCAAAGCCAAACACGGGCCAATGGCAAGAGAGATGCATGATTGCCTTGCACGCGACGCATTTTCCCCCTTACTTAGGCCTAAAGGCAAAACAGACGGGGAGGATATCATGCAGCAGACGGTAACGATCGCATCGCGCTTCAAGGGCCCACCGACCAGCGGCAACGGCGGTTATACATGCGGCTTGCTCGCCAGCCTGATTGACGGCCCGGCGGAAGCCAGCCTGAAGGCACCGCCGCCTCTGGATGTGGATCTTGTGCTTTCAAGGTCGGGAGACGGCAGCGTGCTGATGCAGGGGGATGCGGTACTGGGTGTGGCAAAACCTGCAACGCTTGATCTTGAGGTACCCGCCCTCCCGACTCCGCTGACGCTTGGCGTCAACCCTGTGGACGCGCCGGGAAGGCCGAAAAAGTTTGAGCCGTTTGAAACCTGTTTTGTATGCGGCCACGAACGCACGCACCCGGACGGGCTGTGCATCCACGCACGGGTGGTTGAGGGCGTGCCCGGTATGGTCGCCGCCAAATGGCTGCTCGATGAAAACTATGCGGCAGCTGACGGCAATGTGTCTGACGTGATGCTGTGGGCTGCGCTAGATTGTCCCGGTTATTTTGCCTGCGCGGCCGGTGAGGCAGCGTTGCTGGCCCGCCTGACCGCGCAGATCATCAAACCGCTGAAGGCCGAAGGTGACGCAACGGTAATCGGCTGGGACATGGGCGCCTCGGGCCGGAAACGCCGCTGCGGTACCGCAGTGTTTGACGCGGACGGCACCCTTGTCGCCAAGGCTGAAGGGCTTTGGGTCGTGGTGGACGCTGCGCGCGTACAGGCTGGGGCATAAGCTGTGTCGAAAGCGAAAGATATCTGGGCCGCGCTTGAGCCCTACCGCGACCGCCGCATCGTCGCCACCTTCGGGCTTGGTATGTCGAGCGGTTTTCCGCTGACCTTCGTTATCTCGCTTCTGGGTATCTGGCTGTCACGCGAGAGCGTGAGCAAGTCGGATGTCGGCCTTTTTGCCCTTATCACTACCTTCTACACATGGAAATTTCTGTGGTCCCCCGCGATCGACCGGCTACCTCTGGGACCGGTCACGCGTTTTTTCGGCCAGCGCCGGGGGTGGCTATTCACCAATCAGGCCCGCACGATCCTCGGTGCCCCAAGCGGCTTTGTTGCCGAAGCGGTAGGCTGGGTCGAGTTTTTCCTCTATGCGACGGCGGTGGCCATACCGGGGCTGATCCTGCTTCTGATCCTCTGGAAAAAGGATGTCGGAACGGGTACCCTTGCAGATGGCGGCGGGAAGGCCGACATATGACCCATGTCACGGATTGTTCAAGTGCTTGTAACAATATCGCCACGCTGCGCGCCTATTAGGATTGCCTTATGAAAAAATATGCTCTCATTCGCCCCCGGGTCGCCGCCGCGCAGGCATTGGCTGGCGCCCCGTCTTATGTGCGGCAAGGCAGCCTTGAGGTTCGTCTGGCGCGGTCCTTCAAGGAAATAAAATGGGCGCAAAAGCTACGCTATAAAATCTTCTATGAAGAAATGCAGGCCAAGCCCGACTGGCGCATGCGTATGACCAAGCGCGATATTGACCCTTACGATGCCGTATGTGACCACCTGCTGGTGATCGATCATAACCGCAAGAAGGGCAAACGTGTTGTGGGCACCTACCGGCTCTTGCGCCAGGAAATCGCCGATGCGCACAATGGGTTTTATTCCGGCGGCGAGTTTGACCTGACGCCGATGAACTCAAAAGCCTTCCGCCAGCAGATGGGCGAAGGCCGCCAGCTTCTGGAGCTTGGCCGGTCATGCGTGCATAAGGATTACCGGGCAAATTCAACCATCAACATGCTTTGGAAGGGCATTTCCGAGTATCTCAAGGAACACAACATCGCCTATATGTTCGGTTGTGCGTCTTTTGAAGGCACGAACCCGGACGCGTTCAAGGAAGCGCTGGCCTATCTTTATCACAACCATCTGGTAGCAGATGATTTCCACGTGAAAGCGCTGGGTGGCCAGTTCATCAACATGAACACCATGCCGGCCGACGAGGTTGATGTAAAACGCGCCCGCCGCGCCCTGCCGCCACTGATCAAAGGCTACCTGCGCATCGGTTGTTTTATTGGCGATGGTGCGGTGGTGGACAAACAGTTTGGCACCACGGATGTGTTTATCCTGTTGCCGGTGGAACGTATCGCCAGCCGTTATTCCAAGCATTTCGATATGGGCGCCGGCACTCAAGCCAACGACAGCGCGGACGCGGGCCGGAAAGCTTCCGCCGTATAGGAGTGGAAGAGATGGCCGAAGGGAAACTTGAGAGCGTCAAAGCGCTTGAGGCCCACTATGGTGTGCCAAGTGAAAAGGGGCTTGATAAGGAACTGCCTGCGCTTGATAAGCACTGCAAACGCTTCATTGAGCTTTCCCCCTTTTTCCTCATGGCCACGGCAAGCGACACGAAGGTAGACGTTACCCCGCGCGGCGATGCGCCCGGCAGCGTGCAGGTGGAGGGAGATAACATCCTCCTGCTGCCTGACTGGCCCGGCAACAGGCGGCTCGATTCGCTTAAAAACATCCTCATTAACCCCAGCGTCAGCCTTATTTTCCTTATCCCCAATGTGGGGGAGACCCTGCGCATTCTGGGCACGGCTGAGATCATCACCGACGAAGCCCTGCGCGCCCGATTTGAAACCGGCCTCAAGAAGCCGCTTTCCGTCATTCGGGTGCGCGTGGAAACCGCTTTCCTGCACTGTTCAAAAGCGTTCCTGCGCTCGCGCCTGTGGGAGCCGGACTGCTGGCCGGACCGTTCAGCGCTCCCGAGCGCGGGTGAGATGTTCCGCGACCATATGAAGCTTGATATGCCCATCCGTGACCTGGACGCTGTGGTCGAGAACTTCAAGAACGAGCTTTATTGAAGCCTCGTTCCGTCATCTCATCGTTAAACATTAGTCACTTGAGCCATCACGTTCTTTAAGCCATCCGTGATAGTGTACAATTAGTCCAAGCATTGGAGCCCTAATTGAAACGTTAAACCTGAACACGCCGTCTCGTTCATACTCGAAACTTTCACCGGATGGCAGAAGTAGGCGCGGTAAGGGGATACCCAGTGCCTGCCAACGCCTTGGAACAAGATGGAGTTGATTGTCTTTGACGACGGTTGCCAAGGCGACTGAAATGATACCAAATCGTTCAACCAACAATCCTGTATTTCTTCCGGAACCCAAAGTTTGGGAACTGGAGAATGATCGACCTCCAAAATTTCTCTCCCAGCGTTCTCCTTGCTCGGTGGAAAGAAATTTCACGGTGACCTTGGTTTCCTTTGCGTCGGTTGGGAAACCGAAGAGGCGCGCCAGAAGCGTTGCAAACGGATTTTTGCCCCGTGATACTTGCGCCTGACCTTCCCACACTTTTTCTCCCTTTACGCTATGCAGGGCCTGCAATTGTCCTGGCAGCGCCCTAAAAGCGGTCCCCAATATCTGCTGATAAAGTGGCCCATCCATCTCCTCCGGGTTGCGAAACCCGGTAAAGATCGATCTGTTCTCAAACAGTTTCCGGTAGTCGGCTAGATCAAGTGCTTTGGTTGCTGGTCTGGCGCCATGTGCAGGGGTTGCACCTTCCATGGCCTTGCGAATGATAGCTTCAATTGCCATTGAGGGAATGAACGGCCCATCATCGCCTTCTGCAAGCAGGTGCCAGGATTTCTCAACCAGTTTGCCGTTTTTGACCCCTGTCGCTTTTACAAACATGCCTCCTCTGTGTTCACCAAATTTGGCTAAGTTTAAAACCCAGTAGAAGAGAGGCGAAAACATAACGAAGGATGGCAGATGAAGGCTTGCCCGGGTCTTTGCGAGCAGGTTCAAGATACGGTGTAGAGTTTCCGGAACAGGAGCGGCCCCCATCCAAATGTCTGAGAGACTTTCATGCTCAGGAGGAAGCACTTGCAAATCTGGTACATCAACCAATGAAAAGTGTAAGTTTCGCAGGGGAAGGTGGCCTGGCGGTGCGATGGTAAAACGCAGGCTTTCCGTCAAACCCTTTGCGTGGGTCTGTTTGCCTTGACGCATTATCTTTACGGGCGCTCCCGCGTAGCCGACGACCGCGCGCATGACATTTAAACCTATGCCCGCGTATGGAGAGGGAGCGATACCGCCGGTTACGGACTGAATTGCCATGTCTTTTGACATTTCACGCAATACGGCAGCCGTGAGGACCGGGAAACTGCTCACGCCAGAGAGTATAAACACGCCCGCGGCTTGGGCCTGTTGATCAAACTGTGAAATACCGAAAACGAAGTCCGCAGCGTCTGCGAAATCAAGGTAATTTACACGAGCTTCGATACAGGCTTTGACCACGACATAAGGGTTATCACCATAGTCTTGAAAAGGTCCGGAAGCATCAACAACGATGTTTGGTTGGTGTACTTTGATGGCTGTGGTGATGTCAGTTCGCGACATTTCTACAGCCGTGACTTTGGCTTTGCCGTGGTATCTTCGGCAGAACTCTGATGCTTTGGTGCCATCTCGGCCACAGATTAAAATTTCGGCATCTACGATGTCTGACAAAAGCGATGCGAGCCGACCGCCAAAAACCCCATAACCGCCCAATATGAGTATCTTCAAGTGAGTATCCGCTTTCTGACTTCGGGGTCTGGTATGTTGCATAGGTCTGCCCTGCCGAATATCCGGTATCGGTTTTGAGCAATCGCTCGATATAAATAGTCCTGCACGTGCTTTGGTATTATTCGCAGGATGCAAAATATCTTCCAGACACCTCCAAGCCGCGTGGCAACCTTAACAAAGGCTTCCAACGACGAGTATGCGCGCCCGCTCTCGATAAAAAGCCAGGAGCTGGGGTCCTCAGGATTGAGGCCATAATGCACCATCAATGCATTCCCAAGTATGGATTGTAGCGGGATGATGCGGAATTCTTTTTTATGATCGTTGTGGGCAATCCACTTTGCGCCTCGGGCACAAAGAGAACAGTGCGCGTCCATAACGGTGCAGGGACCAGTGTCGGCAAAGTCCGGCACAGTTTCATCAACTCGGTACGAGTAGGCTGGTTTGTCCATATTCATATGGTGTCCGCAATTGCACCATCGAGTGTATAATATAGATAACCTAACGACACTGAGCGCATACTGCAATGCGACCATTTGTCTCCAACCATATGCGCTATAGCAACCGTGCTTATACCCTGTCCTAATCCTTGGGCCTGAGGTCTTCGATGATTTTCGCATCGATCCAATAGAGGTCTGATTGGCGTTCGCCATCGCCGTCGGCTTTTGGCACCATGCGGTTGAAGAAGAGATATTTCCCGTCAGGCGTGATCTGCGGGCCACCTTCCTCTGTGTCGGTGTTGACCTTGTTGCCCATGTTAATCGCGTCCCCCCACGAGCCGTCTGGCTGCTGGAAGCTGATGTAAAGGTCACTACTGCCGAAACCGCTCGCTCGCTCGCCGTCCCACATGATGTAGCTTTCATCTGCTGCGATAAAGGGGTGGGCATTCCATGTGCCGGTGTTGATCTCTTTGGGCAGCGGTTTCGGGTCTTCCCGTTTGCCGCCCACCAGCCGTGAGGTGCGAAGGATGCCGTCGCCTTCCCGGCTGCCTCGCTCATCGAGAACCAAGGTGCCGTTCCTCGAGGCTGTCAGGCCCATGATCTGGATGGCTTCAAAGGCGGGGCCAAGGCTTTTCATTTCTGACCAGCCGTCTGCTGTGCGCTCCTGATACTTGGCGCGGTAATAGAGGGTCTTGCCGTCTGGCGACGGGAAAGGCCTGCGCGTGCCTTCTGGCATGGCGACTTTCTGCCAACCATTACCCACTCTTTTAAATATGACATTTTCAGGTTCTGGCACGTCGCGGGAGTGCCGCCAACGACCCACATAAAATTCATTCATATCGAGTGAAAAGCCGCCCGCATCCCCCCAGGTTTCTGTGTTCACAATACCGGGCGCAAAAGGTTTTGCGGTCATACCCGGCGGTGTTTGCCCGAGATAGGGGCCTTTGAGCGCGGACAGCTCGTCCCCCGCATGGCTTGCGCCGGTGATAGCCAATGAGGCTAGCAGCAGCACCTTTCGCGCTGAAAAACGCTTCATCATGTTCCCCCTTAATCGGTGTTTATTGTTTTGGTCTCAGGTCTTCGATAAAGCTGGCGTCGACCCAGAAGATATCCACATTGTCATAAGTGCCGGGCTTCATGTTCCTGTTGAAGAACAGATATTTGCCGTCCGGCGATACGCCTGCGGCGGCTTCCCATGCGCTTGTGTTGATCTTGTCACCCAGGTTGATGGCCTCGCCCCATGTACCGTCGGCTTGCCGGTAGCTGATGTAAATATCAGAATCGCCGTGGCCGTCTTCCCGTTTGGCATCCCAGATCAGATAGCTCTCGTCAGGCGCGATGAAGGGGTGGGCCATATAGGTGCCGGTGTTGATGTTTGCGCCCAGGGCCTTTGGGGCCTGGCGCTCACCATCCACCAGCCTGGAATAGCGAAGGGGGAAAGCGTCATTGTTTTCATCATAGGTATCGAAATACAGGGTGCCGTGCCGGGATGATGACATCCGCATGATCAGGAATTCATCAAAGGGGGCTTCCAGCATCTTCACGTCTGACCAGCCGTCCGCCGTGCGCTCCTTATAGCGCCGCCCCAGATGCATGGTCTTGCCGTCGGGGGAGAAGACCGGCTGTCCCGGCCGGGGCGATACCACCCTTTTGTGCCAGCCATCCTTCTTCTCTGTGAGAAGGACCAGTTCATGATCGCCGGTTTCCGGGTTGGCGCGCAGGAAATAGGCTTCTTTCATGCCGGGCGCGAAGCTGAGGCCATATTCCCACCCGTCTGTCACCACAATGCCGGGCGCAAAGGGTTCAGGCGTGTTGCCGGGCGGTGTTTGCCCCAGATAAGGGCCTTTGAGGCCCGAAAGTGCATCGCTGGCCTGGATGCTTGTGCTTGCTGACGCCGACGCAATCAACAGGGCAACGGATAAAGTGAAGCGTTTTATCATCTTACCTTCCTCTAATATCAGTTTCTGGTTTAGCCGTTAATTCGGACAGCCATTTGAAACTGCCTATAGCCGTTGCCGGAAAAGCCTCCGAATGGCCTGACCGTTCTATAATCTCAAGATTGTGCACGTGGAGACCTGCGCCCTTAAGGCGTTCCAGCGTTGTCATGAACGCGCGGATTCTGGGTATGGCATCGGTTTCCTTTTCACCCACAGTGACATAGACATTGGCGTCCAGCGCCCCCTCCTCAGCTTGCCGCTGGGCCGCCTGACCTTGAACAAACCTCAAAGTCTCCGCGCTGAAGGCTGGGCTGCCAAGCACATAATGTTTGAAGGTGTCTGGCTTATCAAAAAGGATATAGGAGCCAAATGCGCCCCCCAGCGAGAAACCGAAGTAGATGCGTTCCGCTGGATTGGTCTGATAGTTGGCCTCGACATAGTTGATCACGTCATCCCGAATAAAGGCAAGGTGGCTTGCCGCTTGCCCTGCCTTATATTTTGCCTGCTGCTCCGGGTTTGATCTTGGCAGGATTGTGTAGTCCCGAAACCGGCTGAGGAAAGGCCGGGTGTCGCCGTCAAAATCCTCCGCAGACTCCTTTTGCCACGAGATGGCAACAACAATGGCATTTGGCAGCACGTATTCGGCGGCGCCGGACAGGACCTCCATGTGCCAGGCCCCATCGGTCGTATAGACGACAGGGTGTTTGATATTGGCGTCTTTAGCATAGTCTTCCGGCAGTTTGATATATAGCTCATACTGCCCGCCGGTGTTGCTGTCCTTGATAGGGATAACCTCTGTTCTCGGCATTTCATACGGTCGTGCCTCGCCTGCCGTGGCAGAAACGAACGGCGACAGCAGCGCAATCGCGAGCGCAGCAATTTTTTTCATGATATCCCCCATCATTGTCACAGACGTGTCTTCCTTCCGGTCGAAAACAGGCTTATGCCGGAAGACATACAACGGATTTGCGCTGAACCGTTCATCTGATGCGCTGGCACGTAATACCATAACATTTCATGTAACAATGGTTGGAGAGAAGCGAGGGGCGCCAGCTCAGGGTGCTGTTCAGCCTTTTTTGAAAATCAGCGAAAAATTATTGGCGGGCATGCTGACGATGTCGGGTGCCCGGAAACCGGCGGATCCGGCAAGTTCGGTTACCGCTTCCATGTCACGCACACCCCAGTCAGGGTTTCTGCGCTTCAGCGACAGGTCAAAGGCGGCATTTGAGGGCGCGGTATGTTTACCCTGCCGCTTGTAAGGGCCATAGAGGTACAGGATACCGCCTGCAGGCAAGCTTTCGCCCGCGCCTTTCATCAGGCTGACAGCAACGTCCCACGGCGCAATGTGGATCAGGTTGATGGCGGCGATTGCCGACAGGGGCGCTGGCAGGTCGGTGAAGTTCCACCGGTCTTCAAGCACATTGAAACGTCGCGTGGGCAGGATGTTCTCGGCGCCTGTATGGTGCCGCCAGGCGTCGATACTGGCGAGGTGCCGATCATCGATATCGCTGGGCTGCCACAGCAGGGGGGCAAGCTTCGGTGCCATATATGCGGCATGTTCTCCCGTGCCTGAGGCAATTTCAAGAAGGGTGCCCTCGCGCGGGAGGCAAGCCTCAAGAAGTTCGAGAATAAAACCCCGGTTACGCGCGGTTGCCGGGGCTTGGAGGCGTGTGTCTTCTTCGTCATGGGTCTCGGTGTTGAAAAACTTGCTCATCTGTCACGGCGCCGGTTCTTGAGGTGCATAAGGAAATAAACCGGCACAACGATGGTGGCGCCCAAAAGGATATACTCAAGGCCGCTGCCCACGAGCCACGACCAGGCATCAGCCGCGCGGTTGGCGGTCCAGCCGTAAACATCCCCCGGGCTCCACCCGAGCCAGTAGAGCAACGCGCCGACAAGGAAGCTGTATATCACGAGCTTGATAATGGTCCCGGCGTCAAAACGCATATGCTGTCCCCTTTTGGTGGTTGGCCTTTTTCATTGAGTATTCATTCATCCGGCTATTACTCATCCGGCCAGTGCCCGCCCGGCAGGTGTGAGGCAAGGCAGGCATCAATATCGACATTATTGCCTTTACGGGTGCGCGCGGCAATGTGTCGTGCCTCAAAATATTCGCCTTGTGTAGGCTCGTAGAACACGACTTCAAACACGCAGCCGGTGTTTTCAAACAGCATAACCTGCATCATGTCCTCACGCCGTACGAGCGTGGGGTTGCCCATAAGGGCTTGAACGTCTTGTGGGCTCGCCCCCATGAGGCGGAGCGGGTTGGCAAGCGGCCGCGGATGGATTTCCGCAAGCGGCTGCGGTTCTGGTGTTAGCGCAGGCGGTTTGGGCGCGGCCTGTTCGGGCGTGCGGGTTGCCTGAGGCCCCGTCGGACCGCACGCGGCTGTTAGCAAAAGGCCGCACAAAGCACTGAACCGCCAGACGCGATATGATAAAGATGGGCGATGGTTTTTGTGTGTCACGCTGTCTCCTTCGCCCCCTCAGGCACGGCCGCTTGCAAGGTTTTGGTAGATATGGGTCATCATCGCCGTGCCAATGATAGGCGCCAGAATATTCACGAACGGGATGGCAAACAAGACCGCGATCATCGCGCCGCCGATAAAAATCTTGCCGCTGAAACGTTTGCGGAAACGCCTGACTTCCCGTGCGTCCATATGCCTGATGGCGACCATCTCGAAATATTCACGGCCGAGCAGGAAGCCGTTTACGGCCACAAACAACAGGAAGGTACCGGTGCCAGCGGTGACCAGCAGCAAGATATAGGGGATCAGCGCAATGAGGTTGATAAGAATAACAAGGAACATCAGCTTGAGGGACCCCAGCACCACCTCAAGGCCCGACACTTTGCGCGTACCGAGCCGGTGAGGGTAATATTCCTCCTCGACTGCCATCGCAATACCATCGGTGAAAAAGCCCATGACGGTTGTGGAAATGGCCGGGAAAAGCACGTAGCTGCCCACCATGGCAACCGCCCAGAAGCCCGCTTCGTCCAGCCATTCAAGCCAGCTGTATCCAAAGGACAGATCCTGCGGCCAATAGATATTCAACAGATATAAAAGCACCCCAAGGGTTGCAAGCGCCGCCAGAACACCGGTGAAAAACACACTGCGAAACTTCGGGTGCAACAGCTGTTGCCAAGTTCGGTTGAGGGCCTGCCCTATCATTTTATTTCCTCGCGCTTTCAAATTGTCCGTCGCTCGTGGACGGTTTTTTATTCTCTAAAACATAGGAAGCACGATCAAAGCTTGCAATAAGGTATGGCTTTTCTATGGTGCGCCAAAGGCCATGATGCGCGGGAGATGCTCCGCCGCGCTATTCAGGAGAGAGAGATTTGAGCGATTTTCAGGTATTGTGCATTGGCAATGCAATTGTCGATATTGTGGCCCGCGTGGAAGAAGACTTCCTGGCTGAGCATGACTGCGTCAAGGGGTCGATGATGCTGGTGGAAGCGGAAACCTCGGCGCGGATTTATGACGCCATGCCGCCAGCGGTGGAACGCTCAGGCGGGTCCGCAGGCAATACGGCGGCAGGTATCGCCTCGCTGGGCGGCAAGGCCGCTTATATGGGCAAGGTGCATGATGACCAGCTTGGTGCGGTGTTCAGCCATGATATCCGTGCAGTGGGTGTGCATTACCAAACGCCCCGCGCCACCGAAGGCGCGCCAACCGCTACCAGCATGATCCTTGTCACCCCCGACGCGCAGCGCACCATGAGCACCTATCTGGGTGCGTGCGGGGAGCTTGCGCTTGCCGATATTGATGAAGACATCGTCGCCCGTGCTGATGTTACCTATATTGAAGGTTACATGTGGGACCGCGACAGTCAGAAGGAAGCGGTGCTCAAAGCCATGGACGTCGCGCACGAGCACGGCAAACTGGTTTCGCTGACTCTGTCCGACAGTTTCTGCGTGGACCGTTTCCGCGCCGAGTTTGTTGATCTGGTCGAGGGGCGCGTTGATATCCTGTTTGCCAACGAAGCCGAGATTAAATCGCTCTACCAAGTGGAAACTTTTGACGAGGCGATTGAACGTTTGCGCCCCCATGTCAAACTGGCTGCGATTACCCGGTCGGAAAAGGGCTCAGTCGTCTTGAGCCAGGATGAGAGCGTAACTGTGCCTGCGCACCCGACCAGCCTTGTCGACACTACGGGTGCTGGTGATCTCTATGCCGCAGGCTTCCTGCACGGTTATACCTCCGGCAAGAGCCTTGAGGATTGTGCCCGGTTGGGCAGCCTTGCAGCGTCAGAGGTAATCTCACACCTTGGTGCGCGGCCTGAGGTGAACCTTAAAAAACTGGCGGCTGACGAGCTCGGGCTTTAAGCAAACAGGTGATCCACAGGGTTAGCCCCAAGGACCCCTTGGGCCTTTTCCGGAGCTTTCCTTTTCGCGTGGGTCGCTTGTGGGTACGCTGGTTGTGGCCGACCGGCGGGTCTTCGTGCGGCTTACCGGCGCATAGTTGCCTGTTGCCGCCATGGCTTCAAGTCGGCTGATGCGGTCTTCCATGCGTGGGTGGGTGGAAAACAGGCTGTCAATCGAGCCACCTTTAAGCGGGTTAACAATAAAGAGATGGGCCGTCGCGGGGCTTCTCTCCGCGCTCTCATTTATATTGATCGCTGCACCCTGATGCAGCCGCGCCAACGCGCTGGCCAGCGCAAGCGGCTGGCCGGAGATGGCTGCCCCTTCTTTATCTGCGGCAAATTCCCGCGTGCGAGAGATTGCCATCTGCACCAGCATGGCAGCCATGGGCGCCAATATCATCATGAGGATGGTGCCGATGATACCCAGCGGATTGTTACGGTTGCCACCGAAAAACAGCGCGAAGTTAGCCAGCATGGAGATGGCACCGGCGATAGTGGCGGTGATGGTCATTATCAGCGTATCGCGGTTTTTAACGTGCGCCAGTTCATGCGCCATAACGCCGGAGACTTCATCATGGCTGAGGGTGCGCAAAAGCCCAGTTGTTGCGGCAACGGCGGCGTTTTCGGGATTGCGCCCGGTCGCAAACGCGTTGGGCTGGTTATTGTCGATGATATAGACCTTGGGCATGGGCAGGTCTGCACGGCGGGCAAGGCGCCGCACGATGCCGTATAGTTCTGGCGCGTCGCGCTCGCTCACGTGTCGGGCCCCGTGCATGGACAGCACCATTTTGTCGGCGTTCCAATAGGCAAACATATTCATGCCCGCTGCAATCACGAAGGCGATAATCACGCCGCTCTGCCCGCCCAGCATCAGGCCGAACACCAGAAACAGGGCCGTCATTGCGGCCATCAACAGAGCGGTACGGGCATAACTCATCATAGCTTGTTCACCTGTCGGTTTATCGCGTTTGTCTTGCGCTTGCCTTTATATTTGGGCAGCGTGTGGTATGGCTTCAAGTCTCATCTTGGGGCGGCACCGTGAGCAAGCCTTGCGGAGAGCGTTGGAAATATAAGAACCAAAGACGGGACCATGTCTAAAGAAGGCCAACTGGAAAACCTGCCACGGTCTGTGGTGACGAAAACGCTGTTGATTTTTGTCCTGATGACAGTGGTTCTGTCGCTGGCGGCATCAAAACTCGTGATCGATATCGGACTCAAGCGCCATTATATGGTTTTGCTGATGTGGACGCCGGGCCTTGCCGCGCTCGCGGCGTGCAAGCTCTCCGGTGTCGGTATCGGCAGCTTGGGCTGGGGCTGGGGCAAGGCGCGCTGGCAAGCTGCTGCATACCTGTTGCCGCTTGTATACGGGGTGGTTGCATACACCATCCTTTGGGCGGGCGGCCTTGGCGGTGTGCTGGATGCAAAATTTCTGGAGGAAGCTGGCTATCACCTGGGGCTTGTCGGCTGGTCGGAAACTGCGACGCTTCTGATGGCTATTTTCATCTTCGCCGTTGTGGGCATGACATGGCATCTCGCGTCCGCGCTCGGGGAGGAGATTGGCTGGCGTGGCTTTCTTACACCGGCGCTGATGCGCTATATGTCATTCCCCTTTGCGTCGCTGGTGACCGGGCTTGTGTGGGCGCTTTGGCACCTGCCAATCATCCTTCTGACACAATATAACGCCGGTCCGAGTGACGTTGGCCTGCAGTTTGCCAATTTCACGCTGCTATGTGTCGGGTTGTCTTTTATCATGAGCTATCTGCGCGTGAAATCCGGTAGCCTATGGACGGCTGCGGTCATGCATGCGGCGCATAATATTTTCATCCTCAGTTTACTTGACCGGATGACGGTGAAATATGAGGATACTTGGCGGTTCGCAGGTGAGTTTGGCTTCATACTGCCGCTTGTGATTGCTGCCATTGCAGTTTATGTCTGGCGTCTTGCACACCGGGATGGCCTGTGTGCAGGCCCTGTGAAAAACGAGGTGGCATCATGAGCGAAGACAAAAAAAAGGGTGCTCTTGACCAAGGGCACCCCCGCGAAACCCCGGCAGCGGATAAAACACCGGTAAAGGAAATCGGCGGTCGTAAGGGGCCTGAGCCCACCCGGTATGGGGACTGGGAAAAAAATGGCATTATTTCGGATTTTTGATACCCGAACCTAGCTTTGTGCGGCCGCTTCGTCGGCATCTGTTTGCCGGGGCGTCTCTGACGAGTTGTTATCAGGGTCGGGCCCGATGTGGTTTTCCCCAGTGTCTGTCTCCACCGGTTTTGCCGACTGTCCTGACGGTGTAAAGCCGGCGCGGTCAAGCAGATCACGGAAGTCTTTCAACTCCTTTTCTGCGGTGGCACGGTCCAGACCTTTGATCAGCCCCTCGGTAAATCCCGTTTGTTTCATGTAAATGCGCACCTGATGGTCAGCACGGGTGCGGCAATCGCCTGTGGTGAAATAATTATCTGCCAGCAGCGACAGGATCTTTTTCGCCTTATCTTGCAGGCTGATGTTCAGGCCGTGCAGTTTCTTCAGGATCTGGGTATTATCCATGATGGCCCGACAAAATAAGTCCAGCTTCTCAGCGATCTTGCGGCGATGCATTTCCGTCAGATCGGCTTCCATGATGCGTTTTTGCAATTCAACAAGGTCGTGCATGCGCTGCATTGGCTGGTTGCTGTCAAGTCCGACAAAAATCGGTTCATACTCGGGACGTGTCAGCACCGGTAGCATGAAATTGGCCACCATTCGTTTGTTGCTGTGGCCAATAGTGAATTTCTCAAGATCAAGCAAAGCGTTAAGTTGCGCGATCGGGTTTTTGGTTTCGTAGAGCATCTCGCCCACGGCCTGGCTGTTCAGCAAGCGGCCAGCCCTTGAGGCAAGGGCTTCTTCCAGGCTTTCCTGCATACCTACGTCGTCCTGCAGTTCGTCAATTGCCTGCTTCAACTGGTCGATACCCTTCAGTTGTTCTACCAGCCCGCCTGGACAAATCGGCTTTGCAGCGTCGATCTCTATCTTGAGCCGGGCAAAAAGCGCGCGGGCAACCTGAGGCATTTGGCCCGCCGAGAGGAAACCGTTCAGTCGCAGTATCTCGTCGGAAAATACCGGGGAGCGCTCATCTTCTCCCATCATGTTCAGGCGTCCGGCCTGCAGGAACGATAACCAGGTCATAAAGCGCCCGCGATCTTCTGGTTCGTCCAGCATCTGGCCCAGAATGCTTGGGTGCAGGAACATCTCGGAAATCATCTGGTCGAGGATCTCCAGCACCCAGGCAGGCCTGGTGCCGCTAAGCATCGCAATAAGGCGCCCGACCTTGTCGGACAGGGTCACAGCGGGCCGCAGATATTCCGTGATTGCTGCGATCAGTAGAAAGCGTTTGTTGGTGCGGTCCTTCAACTCCTCGATGACCGGCTTAAGACGTCCAACTTCAAGTGAAGGCGTTTTTTCCTTGTTGGCTTTCATGATGTCGACCGAGGTGTCGATCACTTTGGTGATCTTGCGCATGCGCTCCTGAATGGAATTCTGGTCATTCTCATAGGAAACGGCCGTGCGTTGCACAGCATTTTGCAGCTTGGTGCCTGCGTTATACAGTTTGTAATAATGATCCAGGCTGTGCAGCAGTTCGGTGGGGGTTATCATCCAGTCGCCAAGCGTGTTGCCGAGCAGTTCCCAGATTGCGCGTCGGCCGTCTGCGCTGTATAGGTCATCGGGTGTCAGGCAAGGCGATATTGTGCCGGACTGGTCGTATTTCGATGTTTTACGGTGTGCACCACGTGAATAAATTTCAACTGAGGCAAACTCCTGGTTGATCTTGTCGTAACTTTCCTTGACCACACGGACGCCGGTAAAACGTTTTGACCCCCAGAGTTCTTCCGCTTTTCCAACCGCCAGCTTCCGATCGTTGATGACTTCAACGATCGTCCAACGGGTGCCGCGCCGGCCCATAATTTCGTAGTGGACGCTCTGGCCTAAAGACACTCGGCTCTCCTTTTACCGCGATACCGCCTTGAAATGCGATCATCGTCAACCAATTGTGCAGGGCAGTCAATATTGGCTTGCCTTATATCTGCGACTTGGTGCTATGCAGCAGGTATGCCAAAAACCTTACCTTTCCTAAAGTAACTGTTCCTCTTTCAAGTAAGCGAGACATTCGTCCACCGATTGTTCGAGCGGAACAAGGCGGTATCCGAGCTCAGCAATTGCTTTGTCACTCTTTGCGTCAACGATCTCCGATGCAAAATAGGCTTCTTCCGGCGTGATCGTGGGCCGTTTTCCGGTAAAAAGGGCGAGAAAGCTCAGACAGGTTGCGGCCACTTCCAGCAGGAATGCAGGGGTTGGTTTCCGGGGCTCCGGCAGGTCCAGCTTTCTGGAGGCAAGGCTCAGAAATTCGTGCATGCTGGCATAAGGACCGCCCAAAATGTAATTTTCTCCGGTTTTGCCTTTTTCATATGCAGCAAGAAGGGCCTCGGCCACGGCCCGGCCATTGGCAAAATTACCGGCCCCCGGCGGCGTACCTGGCAGGCTGCCTTCAGCGTGGCGGAGGATCAGACGCGCCCAGTTGTGGCTGTCGTAACGTCCAATTATATGGGTCGGGTTTACGATAACCGCGTCCATGCCGCGCCATGTGGCTTCTTTCACCTTTCGTTCGGCAAACGTCTTTGTGTGAACGTAGGAAACCCAACTGGAAGCGCCCAGTTTTTCGGTTTCTTCGGTTACAGGGGTTTTGTGGATACCGTATACACTTGAGCTTGAGACGTGGACGAAGCGGCGGACATTCTTGTCGGTCGCCATTTGTAAAAGGGCGGCGGTGCCTTCCACATTCACAAGGTGCTGCCGGGCGGCGTCTTTTTTCCATGTGCTTGTATCGGCGGCGATATGGAAAAGGGCATCCAGATCATCGGGTACTTCCGGTGCATAGCCGGTCGGCTGGGATAACCGCCCGCTGGTGTAGTTCACGCGGTCACCGAAAAGGGCCTCGGCTGCGTTCCGGTCGCGCACCAGAATATGTATTGTCCAACCCTGTTCGGTAAGTACATCGATCAGATGACGTCCGAGAAACCCGGTGGCGCCGGTCACAAATGCGGATGGCATATTTTTGTCCTCGCCCTATAGTTTGAATTTTTAACCGGGTTTTTGGCTCAATGCTTGAGTTTTTGCGCAACTGCGGTTAAGTCACAGGCAAGTGATCCCTGTGTGCTAAGGAATATGACGTTCATGCGGCTTTTTGGCAATGTGAAGACACAAAAATTACTGGCATTTTTTCTTGTGACGACCGTGCTGTCGTCAATGCCGGCTCATGCTTCGAACCCAACAAGCGGCGTGGTCGAAATGTTGAAGACTGCGTCTGCAGCTAACGACAAGGCAACATTTGATACTTTGCTCAGCACCGCCTTGAACACCTGGCCCAAGAAGCGCATTGAACTTTTGCGTGCTGCCCGCGGCATCAGCGAGACCTGGATGAGCCAAGCTTACCTGGATGAAATGAGCGCGGCGAAAAAAGCCCAGGAGGCCGCTGAAGCAGCGTCCCGCGCGCGGGGGCTGATGTACTATCTTGATCCCAAGCTTTGGAACGGACAGGCACAGTTGGGAGGCAGTTCCAGTTCAGGTGATACTGACGAACAGGGTGTTTCCGCTGCGCTGAACTTTGAGCGTGCTTTTGGCCCCAAATGGAACCATTCGCTGAACCTCAAGTTTGACCTGGCCCGTTCTGAAGGCGCAACCACAAGGCAACGTCTGGTTGGCCAGTATGAAGTGATGTGGAAGCCTTGGACAGATGTTTTTCTGCTGAATTTCACCGAAGTCGAGCTGGACAAGTTTTCCGGCTATGATTATCGGGTGGTTGAAAACCTTGCGGTTGGTACCGAGATTTTCCGCACCTCCAATCAAAGCCTGCGCGTGGAAGCGGGGCCGGGTATCCGCGTCAGTCGGGTGGAGGAAACGATTGAGGACGGTGTGATCAGAGCCCCGCACACGGAAAAAGAATTTCTTGGCCGGGTGTCGAGTACCTATGAGTTGAAGCTGACGGATAACCTTACCTTCAAGGACCGCGCGTCCGCAATTTTTGGCACGCAATCCACAACGCTTGAAAACTGGGCACAATTTTCTGCGCGGATTAATTCGCACATGCAAGCCCGCCTGTCGTTTGAGGTCAAGTACGATTCATTGGCACCGATTGGCACCGCAGCATGGGATACAGCCACGCGGGCAACGCTGGTGTATGATTTCTGATTTCACCCAGACAATGCCATAGCGCAATAATGTTGCCAGACCCGCCTCACAGGCGGGTTTTTTGTGGGCCTCCTGCGGGCCTCCCGGATCATGCCATAAAACCATCCCTTGCTAACCTTTCGTTAGGGCTTGAATGGTAGTTATGCAATCGGGGGTCTTATGATGGCTGGTTGCTGATCGTGGCAAAATACACGACGGTCGCGGCGGCTTTGCAAGGAAGGCTCTCCGCATGACGCGCAGTATAATCGCGACAACCTTGATAGTGTCCTCGCTTTCCTCTCAAGGGCGTAAACCATATGCCTTTTTTGGGTTTTGCCTGCTTATTGGTTTATGCGTTCTGACCGCGTCGCCACTGTTGGCGGAAGGTGGTCGCAAGCAGAGTTTCTTTCTTGATTTGAATGCCTATCCTGTTCTTACCGACACTTCACATGATAATTACTTCACCGTTAACGCCGGTGCGACGTTTGGGCATGGTCTGTCGTATTTCAGTTTGAACAATTTTGGCAAACGTGCAGGCGGCAGCGGGATGCCCGACGACGATGCGTTTTATTCCGAGCAAAACCTGCGCTGGAATGTGATGCGGTCTCTGCCACTGGATCTGACGGTGCAGATGAATTTTCGCTCCGGTGAAAACAATGACCGCTACAGGCTGGGCGTGCGCTGGCGCTTGAATGATACTGGCGTGTTGTCGGATATATTCAGCGCATTAAACCTTGTGTATGCCATTAATGTGCATGTGGTTCAGTTTGATCATGAAGAGCCGTATGTCTGGCAGATGGAGCACGCCTTTAGAATGACATTCCCTGCGCTGAGCGATCGACTGTATCTTGCGGGCTTTGTCGACCACACGTTTAATCAGCGCCTGCCAGAATCTTTTCCGGCGCGCCCGATAGTCGGAGAGGCGCAGGCTGGCATTCGTATCGTGGACCAGCTTTTTGCCGTTGCCGAATACCGGATAAATGAATACCGCCGATCAGAAGTTGATAATCTTGCTCTTGGCCTGCAGTATAAAATTACTTGGTAAAATAACAATGCGTCACCGAGATTCAGGAAACATATGACAGAGAGCCCCCCTGAAACCGAACTGCCCGACCGCAGCAGAAAGGCTCGTATGGAGCTGTTGCAAGGCGCCGCTTTGCACTGGTCACACTGGCTGGTCGTCAGTTTTTCCCTGCTTTTAACCTTCGGTGCGTGGTACATCGCCGATGCGCAGGTTGATGAAAAGAATCGGCTTGAATTTGAACGCCAGTCTGAGCAAGTGGTTGTGCTGGTGCAGGAGCGCATGCATCTGTATGAAAATGCTCTCTGGGGCGGTGTCGCGCTGATCGACTCGCATCAGGGTGATCTCGCTTACGAAACATGGCGCGATTTTGCGACGAGCCTGAATATCGATAAAGCCTATCCGGGCATCAACGGTATCGGCATTATTTTCAATGTTGACCCTGCGGCTTTACCTGCCTTCCTGCAGGAACAGCGGGATAGCCGCCCGTCGTTCAAAGTGCATCCTGAGCATGACCAGATGGACTACTGGCCCATCACATATATAGAACCTATCGAGCCCAACAAACAGGCTGTTGGCCTTGATATGGCTTTTGAAGCCAATCGCTATGCGGCGGTCAAAAAAGCGCGCGATACTGGTCAGGCGCAGGTGACAGGGCCGATCACATTGGTGCAGGACGCGAAGCAAACGCCGGGCTTTCTGTTCTATGCGCCCTTCTACCAAGGCGGAAAAAAGCCTGATACTCAGGAAGATCGCAGGAATGCGAGCCACGGCGTGACCTATGCGCCTTTTATCATGGGCAAGTTGATGCAGGGAACCCTTGCCAGCGCCAACCGCCAGGTAAATATCACGATTACCGACAAGGATACGCTGCTGTACGGTGACGCGACCGATAACGTGGCGGAACAAAGCAACGTTGACCCCTCACCGCTCTATTCCAAAGTCGTGGAAGTGGCAATGTATGGCCGTATATGGCGGTTTCATATTGAAAGCAGTCTGAGCTTCAGGCGTGCCGTTTCAAGCAGCCAGCCGCTGATTATCCTCGGGGGCGGCCTGCTGATCGATGCATTGCTGCTGGCGCTGTTTATGGTACTGGTACGCGCGAACCGGCGAGCGCTGACTTACGCTGACTCTGTTACTTTCGAGCTGCGGGAACAGTCAGGTCAACTTGCCAGGTCAAATAAAGATCTTGAACAGTTTGCCTATCTTGCATCCCATGACCTCAAGGCACCGTTGAATTCCATTAATCAGATTGTGGGGTGGATAGAGGAAGACTGTGCCCATCTGTTGCCCGAACCATCAAAAAAACATCTGGATCTGCTCAAAAGCCGCAGCAAACGGCTGATGAAATTGCTGACCGACTTGCTGGAGTATTCGCAGGTTGGCCGGGTGACCTATGAACTTACGACGGCCAATGTGGCACAAATAGCGGCTGAAAACCTGGCGATGATGGGCGCGCAAGACCGGTTTCAGCTTGAAGCACCGGATCAGGATATTCTTGTACTGAAAGTACCATTTGAGACCGTGATGCGGAATCTGATCTCCAATACCATCAAGCATCATGACCAGACGACAGGCAAGATTGTCATCAAATGCTTCCAGCAGGATAACGGCTACAGAATAAGCTACGAAGATGATGGACCAGGCATTCCTGATGACATGCATGGCAAGGCTCTCGAGATGTTCCAGACACTGCGGCCGCGTGATCAGGTCGAAGGAAGTGGTATGGGACTGTCTTTGATCAAGAAAATCATGGAGCATGTCGGGGGCTCGTTGAGGATAGAAACTGGCCGCAAGAGAGGCTTGCACATTACTGTGTTCTGGCCGTTGTTGCAGGACGGGGATCACCTACTAAATAATCCGCAAGGCAGGTGACGGATGAGGCACCCTATGAAAGACACGGCCATACTATTAGTGGAAGATGATGACGTTGATGCCATGTCCATTGAGCGCAGCTTTTCTGCGTATGGTGCCGCAAACCATCTGGTGCGTGTGCGAGACGGCATTGAAGCACTTGAGCTCCTTGAAGATGGCAGTGTACAGCCGCCTTTTATTGTGCTGGCCGATATACAAATGCCCCGCATGAACGGTGTGGAGCTGATTGCTAAAATACGTCAGCACCCGGAGGCCTCAGACACAGTCATCTTTGTTTTGACAACGTCCCGGGCCCGTCGGGATATAACCGAGAGCTATCGTCATCATGTCGCCGGGTACTTCTGTAAGGAAGATGCCGGGCGTAATTTTGAAAAGGTGGTGGGCATTGTTCAACAGTATCGTGAACTGGCAATGCTGCCGGCAGTACCGCAGTGACTGGTGTTCTCCGCATACTGGTTGTCGATGATGACGAAGTTGCTCGGTATGCCCATGCCCGGCATTTGCGTAGCCTTCCCGGCTTTGCCGTGGAAATAGCTGAGGCCGAAACCGGTTTGGATGCATTGTCCATGTGTGAACAAGCGAACTATGATTGTGTGTTGCTGGATTATTCAATGCCGGGCATGACAGGACTGGAGATACTGAAACGGTTGCATGCGTCGTCTCGCAGTGTGCCGGTCATCATGCTTTCGGGAATAGAGCAGCCGGCCATCGCCGATGAAGCTTATGGGCTTGGTGTCTGCACGTTCCTGTCCAAAGACGCCCCTGTTGCAGACATCCATACAGCTATTCTGCACGCGGTGGTGGCACAGGTTTCACGGTAGTCTGAATTCTTTTGTGCCAGCAGGACAAAGCGGCGACAGCGTCTGCAACCATTCATTTACCATTTTCGCTTATTGTGTAACCCATCGGGGAGAGTCGGGTAAGTTGTCGCCACAGATAGGGGCGAATCAAAGGATTTGCGACCATGTTGCAGTATCAGGCCGCCGGTACCACCCTCACTTCATCTTTCAGCCCCTGCGAAAGTCAGGCACGTCGCTATGAAACGACACGCCGATTTGAAGCGCTGATCATTGATGATAACCCGGCGGACCGGAAGCTTATAGAACACTACGTCAAGAAGGCTTTCCGCGGAGCGGCCTCTGCATCCAGCGCAGCAACTCTTGAAGAGGGGCTGATGGCACTGGAGGGTTTTCATTTTGACGTGCTTTTCCTGGACCTGGGTCTGCCTGAAAGCACGGGGCCCCGTACTGTTAGCGAAGTGGCTGCCGCGTTTCCCGATGTACCGATTATCGTTGTCACGGGGCAAAGCGACCTGTGTGTTGTACAGGATGTTATAAAGCGCGGCGCGCAGGAATTTCTGTGCAAAAACAACCTGAATGAGGACGGTGTGTCCGCAGCGGTACACCATGCGGTAGAGCGGCACAGGATGTACCGTCAGATGGAAAGTCTGATTGCGCAAAACCCTGAACCAATCATGGTGGTCAGTTTCGATGGCGTTATCGAATTTGCCAATGTTGCCGCCCACAGGATGTTCTGTGCGGGGTCGGAAATGCTGGTAGGCAGGCATTTTGACTGTTATGTCGAAGGAATTGGCAAGTCCGAGGTAGAGTTAAGCTTTCTAGATTGCCGGGATCTCCTCGCCGAGTTGAATGTTACCCATATACACTGGCACAGAACCAAATCGCAGCTCATTACAATTCGGGATATTTCTGCTCAGAAAAGGCGTGAGCAAGAATTGATCAACGACCGGGCGCTTGCCTTGGCCGTAAGTGAAGCGAAAGACAAATTTCTCGCCAACATGAGCCATGAACTGCGCACGCCGCTGAATGGGATCGTCGGCTTTTCCGAACTTATGTTGTCTGAAAAGTTTGGTGCGATCCAGCCCGCACGGTATGCAGGGTACGTCGAGGACATATTGCATTGCGGCACTACATTGCTGTCGCAGATCAATGACTTGCTGGAACTGGCCAAGGCTGAAGCCAATAGCATAACCTTGACAATTGAACCGTTGCACCTGGATAGCCTGTTGTGCCAGATGGTCGCCCAGTTTCAGGAACTGGCCAAGGTAAAAAACATCAGCCTTGAACTCGATCAGCCTCACACTGATATAGTTTTGAACGTAGATCGTCACCGCCTTAGCCAGATATTGGGTAATCTCCTGAGCAATGCGGTGAAGTTTACTGGCGAGGGCGGTCTCATTACGCTGACAGTTCACGACTTTCAAGACCACGTCCGCTTCAGCGTCAAAGACACAGGCTTGGGCATTGAGAAAAAAGAACAGGCCCGGGTTTTTGAGGCATTCTCTCAGGTTGATGATCACCCCCACCGGCGCCGCACAGAAGGAAGCGGCCTCGGTCTTCCTATAGCCAAGCGTCTTGTGGATCTTCATGGTGGGGATATCGGCATAAATAGCGATATAGGCGAGGGAACGGAAGTATACTTCAGCATTTCTAAACTGCTGAGTTGGGACGATTAATTCCGTGCTCACGCTGACACACACAGAAGCCGTGAGGCAGATTGCCTCGGAACTGGCGGATGGGGACTGTCTGCAATTTCTGTCGGCTGCGTCCGATGGTCTTGCGCTATGGAACCACGATAGGTCTGTCACTTTGTGGTGTGATGAAAAACTCCAGAGTTTAATGGGCTTCACAACGCAAGGGGTTCCCTTGCCGGCATCGGCTGCAGGCCCGGTAAAAAGCCCTGACACCGTATGTTTGGAATATACCGACTGTACCGGTGCACAGGTTGTGATGGAATGTAATCTTATGAAATTGCAAAACGGCACTTGGCTCGTTTTGCACAAGAACATGAGCGAGCAGTTCCGCATGGAAGAACGCTTTCTGGCTCTGATGGCTGGAAAATCGGCGCTGGAGGAGGAACTGGAGCAGTTTCTGTATGCAACATCTCATGATCTGCAGGAACCGCTACGCAACATCGCAGAGTTTGCGGCGCTATTGGAGGTCGAGTCGGGTCCGAACCTGAGTGACGACGCGCAGATGTGTCTGGACTACATTGGCAAAAGTACAGTCCGCGCCCGGCAAATGATTGCCGGATTGCTTGAACTATCAAGAACCAGGCGGAAAAAACCTCAGCCGGTCAGCATAAAGGTGAAGGAATTTGTGCAATCGCTGCTGGTTGAACGGGCAGCAGCTTGCAAGACAGTGGCCATGGATGTTGATATTGATGAAAGCTGTGTCATTACGGCGGATTTTGACCTGCTCTCAACAGTCTTATCTAAGTTGCTGGATAATGCTTTAACCTACCGGAGGTCTGATGCTGATCATGAGGTTAGCATAACCGCCGCTCGCAAACGCAACAGGTTAGAGATAAGTGTGGTTGATAACGGCATTGGATTCGACCCTATTTATCAAGGCGAGATTTTCACTATTTTCCGTCGTCTCGTGCCGAGAAGCCGCTATCCTGGGGTCGGGGTTGGCCTTAGTATCGCACAGGCAGCCGCGCGCGCTATGAACGGCACGGTATATTCGGAGGGACGCCCGAACAAAACGGTGTTTGCACTCAGTATACCTTACAGTGCGCGCCACCCTTAACCTTCTGTCAGGTGGCGGTTACCGTATGGGTACGGTACGGACCAACTCTTCGGCGTGGGGCCGCTCCAGGTCAATGTGCAGAAGACCGTTTTCCATGAAGGCGTCTGATACTTCCATACCGTCGGCCAAAACAAATTTACGAATGAACTGGCGGGCGGCGATTCCGCGGTGCAGGTATGCTTTTTCTCCGGCGTCATCTTTTTGCCTGCCACGGATGATGAGTTGGCTGCCTTCAAGCGAGATGTCCAGATCTTCGCGGGCAAAACCTGCGACGGCCAATGTGATGCGGATTGTCTGATCTGCAATATGCTCGATGTTATAGGGGGGGTAGCCCTCACCTGCGTTCTTCGACACCTTGTCCAAGACATCTTCAAGCTGATCGAAGCCCAGCAGAAAAGGGCTGTTGAAGATGGACATACGCGACATGGACGTCTCCTTTAAAAAGCGAAACTACGCCGCAGGTTCCCAAATTGGGCAACCTGGACGGCAGCGCTGGTCCCTCGTCGTGAGGGGCCTGTACACATAGAGTTTGGGGATGCCGGCCGTATTCTTCAAGCATAAAACACTGATGAAGAGAAAAGCGTGCCACGTCAGGGCGCAGAAGCTTATTGTAGCACTTTTGAGGTGCGCTTCTTATCCGACGCCGAAGGGCTGTTCATCGCCTGTTCGCTGTGTTCGGGCGGGCGTACCCAGCACGCGGTCCCTCGTGCGATAAGTTTAGCACATAGCGCACGCGCGCCTGCAAGGCTCTTGAGCGGCCCGGCATTCAGGCGGTGATAAAAGCCGGTCGGTTTGCCGTCCGTGTCGCCAAAATTTACTTCTGATCGACGCGGCGGGATATTGTCTAACAAATCTGCATTAGCCCGGTAGAGGATGGTCCAGCCCCGCATCAATGCCCGGGTTGTCCTGTAGGCGCCAATTTGTAAAGCCCAGCCTCCCGGCTCCACAAGGGGCGGAACCTCGGTCAACTCATAGTTGGCGATACCAGCGCTATCTATGGTAGCGGCGTGGCGTGTTTCCTCAGCCGCTTCTTTGCTGGTGCCAGCCTGCGCTTGCTGTATTGCCGGAGCTTTGGCAGATTTTGATACCGTGACGGTAGTCTCCGTTATCCGGATGGCGGCGGCGGCCGCTGAGGGTTGGTCACCCAAAACAAGGTTACCGGCTTCTGCAGTTGTCCATTCTGGCTCAATCGTTCCGGTTATGAGCGCCTGCATGCGGTGTTTGACGGGCATGCTGGCGAGAGAGCGATAGAAAGTGAATGTTTCATCTATGGTAGTCGGATCGAGATCCAGCCGCGCCATCTGCCAGGCATCCGCTTTACGACCCGCCAGCAGATAGGCCATGGCAAGGTTCTGTCTGTCATGGGCGGATGCTCGACCACTCCGAATGATTGGCGCCAAGATGTTTACGGCGGCTTCCGGTTTACCGGTGACTGCAAAGATCAGCGCGAGGTTGGAAAGTGCCATGGGGTCCGTGGTGGTCTGGTAAGATGCTATCGCGTCTCCGGTACGGCCAAGCGCGGCCAGGGTGATTCCCCGTGCTGATAGTGACCCCTGGTCACCCGGCGAGATGAGTAGCGCGGCATCAAACGCAATAAGGGCTTGTTCAAATTTACCCAGTGCCAACCTGCATTTGCCTAAAATATACCAGCCGTCGCCCGACAACTGAGAGCGTGCCGCAAGGTCCTCAAGCAGGGATACTGCGGTGTCGTGCTTGCCAAGGGCGGCCAAGCTTTTCGCAAGCCCTGTAATAGCCGCCGGTGATCCGGTTGCTGTTGCGCTGTGACGATAAAGGGGGATGGCGGCGCCGTGATTGCCCTCGGCGGCCAGGCCTTGTGCAATGGTTAGGATACCTCCGCTTTTTGTCGCAGCACTCTGTGTTGTGACTGTCTCATCCTTTAGCGCATGCTTGGACGCTGCAGTGCCAGCGGTCGGAGGGGTATGCTGACTACAGCCCGCAAGGCCTATCATTGCAAAGCCGACGAGAAGCAGCGTTGCGGTTCCTGTTGTATTCATAACTGTCTCGCTTTTCAGCGTGGGTTGCCTGATGTTCTCAAAAACAGCATAGCGCGCACCCATGAAAGAAGCTTTAATTGACGCCGGGGCTTTTAACTGTAATTTCAGTAAAATTGATTAAAAATAGAGATTTATCCTGTGAGGTATATGTTCCACACTCAACTTGTCTGCTTAACGCTTGGGGTTGCGATATTCGCCGCTTCTGTGGATGCGCAGGATGACGAGGGTGATCGGCTGGACCGGGTGCCCACGGATCTGACTGGGCCTGATTTTGCAGAATCAGAAATTGATGACGCGTTGACGCTGATCCGCGAAGGTAACCCGGAAGCGGGTATCGACCTGCTGCGGCGTATGGGGGAAAACGGGAACGCTGACGCCTTTTTCCACCTGGCGGAGATCAACCGACTGGGCGCCGGTAAGGAAGCCTCTGAGTCTGTCGCGATGATGTACTACCGTTTCGCAGCCCGTCTGGGGCATAGGCGTGCTTCGCTTAGTCTGGCTAACATCCTGTTTTTCGAGGGTCGCGAGACGGAAGCCGAATATAAAGAGGCAATTGGAATATGGCAGGAGCTGGCTCTCAAGGGAGAACCGGAGGCCATGTATCTTCTGGGCATGGTCTACTGGAACGGTGACGGGGGCGTGCTACCTGACCCGGTTCGTGCGTTCGGCCTGCTGACGCGTGCCGCGCGCCTGCAATACGGCCCCGCTATCGAGGCAGAACCAGCCATGCGGGAGCAGTTAAGCCTTGAGGCTCGCGCCACGGCGCTTGATTTTGCCGATAATATGATCGTGGAAGGATTTGATGAACGGCCTTTGGCGCTTGAACTCGTCACCGACGACGCCGACACTATCATCAAAAATTATGAGGAAACCCGGGGCAAAACGGAGAAACCTGAGGACTGGGACGATGTATGGCACCTTGAAGTCGGTTTCGCGATGAGTGAGGAAGAGATAAAGAAATTGCAGGCAAGTATTATTGCCAACCCAAAAACCGATGTCGCAGACATGTTTACCGAAGTAGTCGAGAATACAAATCGCCCCGGGCTTTATCGTCTATTGTTTGGACCCGTTGACAATATACAGGATGCGGTACGCCACTGTGTGGCCCTCAAGCGTGCCGGACACGACTGTTTTGCCAAGCCGCCGAAAGAAGAATAAGCACAACTAGGCCTTATTGGTGTTGGTGTGCAACGCGTTCTCGTTTTTTAACATCCGCGAGACGGCCCGCTCCATCAGGGATTGCTGGGAGACGCCTTTTTGTTTCGCTAGTCGTTTGAGGGCCCGGTGAGTTTCCCTGTCCAATCGAAGCGTTTTCCGCTGCCGGTCTGGTTTTGGGGCGGGGCGTTGCAGTTGAGGCGTCGGCAAGGTGACGGGTCGGGTGACAGTGGCGACCACCGGTATTGCCGGAGACGAGGTAAGGGTGCGGCCGTGTCGGCGAACCTCTCGCTGCGCCTGCCGCGTAAGAAGGTCCGCGCTCAGGGATGCCATGCTCATTGGACGTTCCTTTCCTCGATACTATGGGTGGTTCGCAAACGCAGTGCGCGTACCAAAGGCGTTGCGATGAAGTGCGCTGGCCTTGAAATTTCCCCTTACGGGTAAGCGTTTTATCCTGCTGTCAACATAGCGCCATAGCGTGCAGATCTCTTGAGCCGACCGACCGCCAGCAGCAGCCTCCATAACAGTGCGACCGTCAATCATGCTTGCGGCAAAGTCTTGCCGGTTGTGGATGATGGTTGGCGCAACTGTGCCGTGTTGAGAAAGGGCGATCGCTGCTTCGCCGGTCAAGCGGGCCCGTGCGGTTGCGGCATTGACAACGAATACCAGCGGTTTTCCTGCGCGCTCAGCAAGGTCCACGGTGGCGCCTGCAGCGCGAAGGTCATGTGGGCTTGGGCGGGTCGGAATAATCACAAGGTCTGCGCGCTGGATCACGGCCTGAATTGAACGGGTGATCGCAGGCGGCGTGTCAACGAAAACGAGCTTGATGCCAAGCTCCTTCATGTTCTGCAGCATTTCCGCCAAATGGCCGACTGTGCCCTGTGCGAACGCGGGGCTGTCGGCTTGCCGCGCGGCCCACCAGTCCGATAAGCTGCTTTGCGGGTCGGTATCAATGAGCGCAACGGGCCCCGCACCCGCCTGTTCTGCGGCCACACCAAGGTGGCCTGTAAGGGTGGTTTTGCCTGACCCCCCTTTTTGTGACGTGACAGCGACAATGCGCATTTTCAGTCTCCAAATTGCCTGATTGGGAGTTGTCTATCGCTTGAGCATGGCATTTGGTGTGTAAAAGGGAGCTTAAGAACTGTTGCGAATTTTTGTCTAATCAATTGATAATATTGGATTAATTTTATCAATTTTACCAAGGTCACGGCGTGCGGTGCATACGAGGGCTCGTGTTCCTGCCAACGGTAGTACCGAATTTAAGCCGCCCTTGATCTATATCAAGCCTCCGGACACGGCCGTCTGGTAGAAAGCGACATTGCGGGGTGAAAAGTAAGGAAGAGAAGTGACATCAAAGATGCGTGAGGCGTTGCTCAATTTTAACCGGCAGGTGCCAAGATACACCAGTTACCCGACCGCGCCGCACTTCTCGGCCTCGGTCACGCCCGACACCTACACAAGCTGGTTGATGGACCTGAAAGACGGTGCCTCGCTCTCGCTTTATGTTCACATTCCCTATTGCCGGCAGATCTGCTGGTATTGTGGCTGTTTCACCAAGGCGACACGCCAATATGCACCGGTGACAAGCTATGTGGACACTCTTATTGAGGAAATGCAGCTGGTGCGCGAGCGGCTGTCCGGCGGGCAGTCCGTGGGCCACATACATTTTGGCGGCGGGTCGCCCAGCATGCTGTCGCCGGAGGATTTCACCCGCATCATGACAACGGTACGCCAGCTTTATGTGCCAGAGCAAGATGCTGAAATTGCCGTCGAACTTGACCCGCGCGAAGTCACCGAGGCCAAAGTCGCCGCTTACGCCAAAGCCGGTGTGACCCGCGTCAGCCTTGGCGTGCAGGACTTCCATGACCATGTGCAGAAGGCGATTGGGCGCCGCCAACCTTTCCATGTGATTTATGACACAGTTCAGCTCCTCAAGGCATATGGCATTGAGGACATCAATATGGACCTGCTTTATGGCCTGCCCCACCAGACGACCGCCGATGTTCAGGAGAACGTGGATTTTGCCGCCGCTCTTGGTCCTAGCCGGATCGCGCTTTTTGGCTATGCCCATGTGCCGTGGATGAAGAAACATATGCGGCTGATTGACGAAGATGCGTTGCCGAACGGTGACGTGCGTTTGACCCAGTTCGAGGTGGCAGCAAAGCGGCTTAAAGCCCGCGGCTATCAGGCCATCGGCCTTGATCATTTTGTCCGCCCCACCGACACCATGGCCGTCGCGCTGGCAGACGGTACCCTGAAGCGTAATTTTCAGGGCTATACCACCGATAAAGCGGATGCGCTCATTGGTTTTGGTGTGTCGGCTATCAGTGCTCTGCCGCAGGGCTATGTCCAGAATACGCTGGTCGCCGCCGATTATGAAGCCGCTGTGGCGGGCAATATTGCACCGGTGATCAAGGGTAGGGAGCTGACGAATGAGGACAGAATACGCCGCGCTGCCATCGAGGAGCTGATGTGTTACTTCGAGCTGGACCTTGAGCTCTTTACCGCCTCGCATGGCAAACCACGGGACTATCTGGATGATGTGCTGCCAGCCCTGTATGAACTGGCCGCAGACGGCCTTATTACCCTAAAAGGCCGCCACATCACAGTGCCGGAACAAGCCCGGCAGGCGGTGCGGCTGGCCTGCGCGGCTTTTGACGCCTATCTGCAGCCCGATACCGCGCGCCACGCACAGGTGGCTTAGCCACTAACGGCTTGAAAGCTGACAGGGCCGTTAATGACCGCTTGACGGATAGCTGATTCTGTCAATCCCCGCACAACAAAAGCCCGCGACACATTGTGCTGCGGGCTTCTTTTCGGGGTATCGCCCCATGAAAACAGTATCTGGGAAAATTAGAAGCGGTAGCCAAAACCAACGCCTAAAATCCATGGGTCAAGGTCTACATCCGCTGTGACCGCACCACCATTGATGGACACATCAGTGTTGAGCCACAGTTTCTTGGCGTCGACGTTAAAATACCAGTTGTCCTTGATATGAAAATCAACACCAGCCTGCAGGGCAAGGCCAAAGCCGTTATCATAGTCGATATCCGTCACATCACCGGGGTTATCGTTGTAGAAAAAGGTGTAGTTCACACCGGCCCCAAGATAAGGCTTCACGCCGCCATCTGCATTGAAATGGTATTGCATCAATAGTGTTGGTGGCAGCAACCAGGAGTGCCCGAGGTCAACATCGCCAATCGCGGTGCCGATAGCCTGAACATTGTGTTTTGTCGTCGCCAGAATAAGCTCGGTCGCAACATTCTTGGTCCAGAAGTAACTGATATCCAGCTCAGGCACGATGGTGCTGTCAACCTTGGCTTCACCGCCAATGGACAGTGTAGAGCTTTCATCCGGCACCACATCAATGGCGCGCAGGCGTACAAGCCATGGGCTGTTGCCACCTTCTGCCATTACGGGGACGGCCACTGCCTGAACGGCAAGAGCACAAACGGAGGCTTTCAGAAGAGTTGAGATACGCATGGGATTTTCCTCATAATTTGTTCTGAAGCAGTGATACAGAACGCAGTGGAAAAATGGCTTGACGATCGTCAATTCTATAGTATTTTCAAGGCTCTATGCGGCGGAATGTCACACCTTGTCGGTATTGTTCACCGGGGTGGGCGGCGCGTCATCATCCTCATCGAAAAGAATGCGGTGGGCTGCACCTTCAAGGTCGTCATACTGGTTGTTTTTCATCGCCCACAGAAAGCCCGCGAGGCCAATTAAACCAAGCGTAAGCGCGATGGGAATCAGATAAAGCAGAATATCCATCAGTGGTCTCGCCCAAGGTTGAGCCTAAAGGCATTGAGAATGACGATAAGTGACGAGCCTGACATGGCTGCGGCTGCCACAAGCGGGGTGACAAAGCCAAGCACCGCCACCGGAATGGCGACAAGGTTATAGAGGATTGCCAGACCAAAATTCTGCCGCACCAGCCGCATGGAATGGTCGGCCACTTCAAAGGCCTCCAGAACCGGTGCAAGTTTTCCACCCTGAAAAACAATGTCGGCAGTATTTTGCGTAATATCCATCGCCGTCGATGGTGACATGGAAACATGGGCGGCGGCAAGTGCGGGCGCATCGTTGAGCCCATCGCCAACCATTAGCACTTTCGCTCCGCTACGCTCCAGCGCGCGAAGATAGTCACTTTTCTCAACCGGGCTGACTTCGGCACGGTAGGCGGTGATGCCGGCCTCATCTGCGATTGCCGCCGCCACCGCAAGGCGGTCGCCGCTGAGAAGGCGTACATCAAGACCCCGCGCCTTGAGCGCTGCCACCACCTCTGCCGCGTCCGGGCGCAGGTGGTCGGAAAAGGCAAAACGCGTGCGTACCTCCCCATCAATCGCCAGCCACAGTTCAAGCGCATTATCGGCCACTGCCGCCGCATCACCGCACCACGACCGGCTGCCAAGGCGAATGGTCCACCCTTCAAACCCAGCCTCAAGGCCGCAGCCGGGCACTTCGGTAACCTCCATGTCAATCAACTCGCCCTCATATGCTGCGCTTAACGCTTTCGATAGCGGGTGACGGCTATGTGCAGCCATTGATGCCGCGAGGCGGAAATCCGGTTTGTTGAAATCATGGTGTGCAAGTTCAGGGTGACCGATGGTCATAGTACCTGTTTTATCGAACACCACCGTGTTCACATCCGCGAGCTTCTCAAGTGCATCGCCGGATTTAAGCAATATGCCTGTCTTCATCAGCCTGCTGCTGGCCAATACTTGCACTACCGGCACGGCGAGGCCAAGCGCACAGGGGCAGGTAATGATCAACACAGTGACGGCGTGCAGAAGAGAGACCTGCCAGGGTGCCTGCATCAAAAGCCACCAACCAAAAAAGGTCAGCGCACCCATGGCATGAACCACCGGCGTGTAAAGGCTGGCAGCCTTATCAGCGAGGCGCACATAACGCGCGCCGCCCTGCTCATTCACTTCCATCAGGCGTACAATCTCGCTCAGCAAACTGTCTTTCGTGGCCTTCGAGACCCGCACCTGAAGGGGGGCGGAAAGGTTCAGGGTACCCGCAAACACGGTCTGACCAGCAGCGATTGCCTCTGGCATCGTTTCGCCGGTGATCAGCGACACATCGACCTCTGACCTGCCTTTTTCCACAATACCGTCGGCCGCGATACTCTCGCCCGCCGCCACCATGACAAGCATGCCTTCCCGGAGCTCTTTGATCGGTACCTGCACGGCCTTGCCGTCCTCGAACACCGTGGCCATGCCTGAGAGTTTGGACAGCAGGTCAGACGCCGTCTGCCGGGCCTTGCCCTTGGCGCGGGCATCAAGGTAGCGGCCGATCAGCAGGAAAAAAAGCAGCATTACCGCGCTATCGAAATAAACATGTTGGCCGTGGCGGAAGGCTTCAAAAACACTCATGCCGCAGGCCAGTGTGACTGCGATCGAGATAGGCACATCCATATTGGTGTGCCCCTGCCGGAGCACGGCAACGGCCGAGCGGAAAAACGTTTGCCCGGCATAGAGCACTGTCGGCAGGGCAATCAGCGCCGAGAGCCAGTGAAACAGATCCCGTGTCGCCATACCCATGGTGGTGGCGTCGGTGGACCACAGCCCCACCGATATCAGCATCATATTGCCAGCGGCAAAACCGGCGACAGCGATCGCCCGCAACAGCGAACGGGTTTCCTTGTCCACAGCATCAGCAGCCTTATCCAGCGGATGAAGGCGGTAGCCCAGTTTGGTGACGGTATTCGCCAGATGGTCGCCATAGTCCCGCGCGCTGCGCCATGCCATGTTCACGCGGCTTGTGCTCATGTTCACCCGCGCATGGGTGACATGCTCCTCGGCCATCAGGGCATTTTCGATCAGGCGAATACAGGCCGCGCAGTGAATACCCTCAACCCCCAAGGTCAAGGTATAACCACCGTTGTCATCTTCGCTGGCAAGCAGGGAAAGGCCTGTTCCTGCCTCTGCGACAGCGGCGGCGGCGTGAGCGGCTTCGCATCCGGGGCAGCAAAATTCCTGATCTGTTTCGGTTGTTTCACCGCAGTGCAGGCAGCGCACTATGGCCTCACCACCAAGCGCCTGTGCACCTGGAAGTCATGCTCTCCTTCAAGCGCGAACACACGCACATCCCAAAGGCCAAGCGCAGGCAGGTTAATCGCGGCGGTATATACGCCGTCAGCACCTGCCACCATATCCACATTGAAATCCATACCGTCCTGGGTCGGGCGGGTAAAGACAGCTTTCACCGTTGCGCCGTTCAGCGTGCTGCCTTCAGCGTCACGCAGGACAAAGGACAGTTCGGCTTTGTCATGGAGGGTGATTTCGCCCTGCCAGCCCAAGGCGTTTTGCGCCTCGGCCGCTGCCACGGTTTCATTATAGGCAAGGCCTTTGTCGTAGGCTTGGTCCGTCACCACGCCGGTGTGGGTTGATGTGGCAATATAAACGAAGATACCGTCAAGGATGGCAACCACGACAAAAAAAGCGACGATATACCAAGGGATCAAGCGGTCGCTTTTCCGCATGCCTGTTTCTTCAACTTTTATGTTGCTCACCGTCATCGCTCCTAGGGCTTGCCACTCATGAACACAGCGTCATAACGGTCTGTGTTTGCGCCGCCGATTTCTTCCAGACGGAAGTCGACTTCTGAACGGATATCTTTTGGCTTGTCCGCTGTCACAAACACACGGAAGTGGGCCACACTGTCAGCAAAGACCGGCAGTGCAGTGGCGTCAAGCTTGCCTGCTCCCTGAACGCGCACTTCGGCACCCTCAAGACCTTCCACCACAAGCTGATAGGTTTTGTCTTCATGGGTCTTGTTGAGAATTTTCACATCATAGCCGTTGCGGACCCGCCCGTCCGACAGCTTGACAAACAGCGGATTGCGGTCATGCAGTACATGCAGTTCCACCGGCGCGCGGTGCATCAGGCCGTAAAGCATGACACCGCCAACAATGGCGAGAATGGCGGAATAATACACAGTGCGGGGCCGCAGCAGGTGCGAACGTTCCTTGGTTTTGGTCTCGCGGGCTTCCTGGTTATGTGTGGTATCATAGCGTATCAGGCCGCGCGGCAGTTCAAGTTTGTCCATGATGTTGTCGCAGGCGTCGATACACAGGCCGCAGGCGATGCACTCCATCTGCAGGCCGTCACGAATGTCGATCCCCATGGGGCAAACCTGCACACAGGCGGTGCAGTCGACACAGTGGCCGCGGTCGTCCCAGCTATCGCCTTTTTTATATTTGCCGCGTGGTTCCCCGCGTTTTTCATCATAGCCGATAATCAGGGTGTCACGGTCGAACATGGCGCTCTGAAATCGTGAATAAGGGCACATATACATGCACACCTGCTCACGCGCGAACCCGGCCATCAGGTAGGTCGAGAAAGTCAGTGCCAGTATCCAGCCCAACACCCCCATGGGCACATCAAGGTGGATTATATTCTCCAGAAGCGTAGGGGCATCGTTGAAATAGAAAACCCATGCACCGCCCGTCAGCAGGCCAATCACCAGCCACAGGCTGTGGGTCAGCGCCATTTTCCAGATTTTCTCAAAGCCCCACGAGGCTTTGGCAAGCCGCATGCGTTTGGCCCTGTCGCCCTGCACGATACGTTCAACCCAGACAAACAGGTCGGTCCAGACAGTTTGCGGGCAGGCGTAACCACACCAGACACGGCCAAACAGGCTCGTGGCGAAAAAGAGCGCAACCGCCGCGAGGATCAAAACCCCGGTGAGATAATAAACTTCCTGTGGCCATATCTCTATAAAGAAGAAATAAGCCCGGCGTGCCGGCATATCGATCAGGATTGCCTGATCAGGCGCGTGCGGCCCCCTGTCCCACCTCAGGAACGGGGCCAGATAGTAAATGCCCAAGAGGGCGACCATGGCCAACCACTTGAGTTTACGAAACGTCCCCCAGACGCGCTTCGGGAAGATGCGCTCTTTTTTCTCAAAAAGCTTCACTGGGGCCGCACTATCACTCATGTTTCATACTCCGGGCTGTACAGGGAGGGGTGATCAGTCACCACCACCCAGTGAGTGCACATAAATAGCAAGCTGGCGAATGGTGGTCGCATCAAGCCGCGCTTCCCACGACGGCATTACACCATGTTTGGGTTTACGAACCTGCGACATGATGTCGGCCTTCGTGTCGCCATAAAACCAGATGGCGTCTGCAAGGTTGGGCGAACCAAGACCATGGTCCCCTGTACCGTCATCCGCATGACAGGCGGCGCAGTTGTCGGCGAAGACCTGCGCACCGTCCGCGCTGCCAGGCACATCCTGTGTGAGGCTCATGACATGCTGGGCGACGTCGGCGATTTCCGTGTCGGATAACATGTCGCCAAAAGCGGGCATTTCAGAGAAACGGGTCTCTTCATGGCCTGCGCGAACCCCGGCGCGGATGGTTTCGTGAATGGCGTCAATGTCGCCGCCCCAAAGCCAGTCATCGTCATTGAGGTTGGGGTAGCCCGCAGAACCCGCGCCGCCGGTGCCATGACAGGTTGCGCAGTTATCCTTGAACGCCGCCGCGCCGCCCGCGACAGCAAAGGCATAAAGTGCTTCGTCGGCCTGCACTTCCTCAAAGGAAGCGGCTTCAAAGCTTGCCAGATAGGCAGATTTGCGCGCGCGAATTTCAGCCTGCTGTTCCTTGAGCTGGTCATATTGTGTCCAGCCCATGGAGCCTGCTGTGCCGCCCCGTTCGCCATCGCCCGAGAAGGTCGGCCACGCAGGATATACCACCCAGTAGCCCACAGACCACACGCAGCACAGGAAGAAAACGATCAGCCACCACCGCGGGGACGGGTTGTTCAGTTCCTTGATGCCGTCCCATTCATGGCCGGTTGTTTCAATGCCGGTAAAGCTATCGATATCTTTTTTCTTGCTCATGCTTCATCCCCTCTGAGAGGAATATTTTTGTGTGATTCCAGTTTGTCCTTCATGCCGGGGCGGTAGGCCCAGATGGCAATGCCGCAAAAGACAGCGAAGAAGAACAAGAGGCCGGTCATGCCGGCATTTTCAGAAAGCCAGCTGATCATTTGCCGCCCTCCTCTTGGCGGGAACGGGCCGCGCCGTCATGCACATAGTCCTTGAGTTCGGCCATGGTGCCCAGCACCTGCAGATAGGCGATCAACGCATCAAGCTCCGTCGTGACAGCGTGGTTGTCAAAGTTGCGGTAGTTGACCTTCTCGCCGTAGCGCTCAAGCAGACCATCATGATGGTCGCTCTCATCCTGCGCTTGTGCCATCGCGTCATTATAGGCGTTGGCCACCATTTCGTCGGTGTAGGGTACACCTGCCGCCCTGAGCGCCCTGATGTCGGCCTCGATATTATCAAGCTTGGCACCCTTGTGCGCCAGATGGGCATAGGGCGGCATAATGCTTTCCGGGACCACATCCTTGGGATTGCGCATATGCTGTACGTGCCACTCGTCGGAATATTTGCCGCCGACCCGCGCGAGGTCAGGCCCCGTGCGCTTGGAGCCCCACTGGAACGGATGGTCATACATGCTTTCCGCCGCCAGCGAATAGTGGCCGTAACGCTCAACTTCGTCCCTAAGCGCGCGGATCTGCTGGCTGTGGCAGTTATAACAACCTTCGCGGATGTAGACATTCTGTCCGGCGACCTCAAGCGGGGTATAAGGGCGCACGCCCTTAACCGGCTCGATCGTCGTTTCCATACGGAACAAGGGCAGGATTTCAATGATGCCACCGATTGAGACCACGATCACCACCAGGATCAGCATCAGCATGGAGTTTTTCTCCACTCTTTCATGTTTTTTAAGCATGGGCCGTCTCCACAGCTTGCACGTCTTCACCCTCGACCCTGTCGGGCACATTGTTGCCCCGGACCGTTTTGACCAGATTGTAGACCATGATCAGGCTGCCGCTGAGGAACAGGAGACCACCCAGCGCCCGGATCAGATAGAAAGGATGCATGGCCATCACGGTTTCCACGAAGCTGTATTCAAGGAAGCCCATGCTGTCATACGACCGCCACATCAGGCCCTGCATGATGCCAGATACCCACATGGCCGTGATATAAAGCACGATGCCGATGGTCGCGATCCAGAGGTGCAGGCTCACGAGCTTGAGCGAATAAAGCGACTGCTTCTTCCACAAAACCGGCACGAGGTAATAAAGCGCCCCGAAGGAAATGAAGGCCACCCAGCCAAGCGCACCAGAGTGGACGTGACCAATGGTCCAGTCGGTATAGTGGCTAAGCGCGTTTACGGTCTTGATTGACATCAGCGGGCCTTCAAACGTGCTCATGCCGTAAAACGCCAGCGATACAATCATGAACTGCAGCACAGGGTCCTGCCTGAGTTTGTGCCATGCGCCCGACAGCGTCATCATCCCGTTGATCATGCCACCCCAGGACGGCATCCACAGCATGATAGAGAAGGTCATGCCCAAGGTCTGCGCCCAGTCAGGCAGCGCGGTATAATGCAGGTGGTGCGGCCCGGCCCAGATGTATATGAAGATCAGCGACCAGAAGTGCAGGATCGACAGCCGGTAGCTATAGACCGGGCGACCGGCGCGCTTGGGCACAAAATAATACATGATGCCAAGGAAACCGGCAGTCAGGAAGAAACCCACAGCATTGTGGCCATACCACCACTGAATGAGTGCGGATTGCACACCGCCCCACAGCGAATAGCTTTTGGCTTCCGTCAGCGACACGGGGATCGAGATATTATTGCCAAGGTGCAGCACAGCGACTGTCACGATAAACGCGAGATAGAACCAGTTGGCCACATAGATGTGCGGTTCGCGCCGGTTCTTCAGCGTCATCATAAAGACGACAAGATAAGACACCCACACAAAGGTCAGCCACAGGTCGGCGTACCATTCAGGTTCGGCGTATTCCTTGGCCTGGGTAACACCCAGCACATAGCCAAGCGCCGCCATCACGATAAAGGCCTGATAGCCCCAGAAGGTGAATTTTGCCAGGCCGTCCCCCCACAGTCTTGTCCGGCAGGTGCGCTGCACGACAAAATAGCTGGTGGCAAACAGTGCGTTGCCGCCAAAGGCGAAGATCACCGCCGACGTGTGTACAGGCCGCAAGCGACCAAAGGTGAGATATTCACCAAAATTGAGCTGCGGGAAAGCCATCTGCAGAGCGATAAACACGCCCACAGTAAAGCCGACCACACCCCAGAAAATGGTGGCGATCGTGAATAGCTTCACGATGTCGTCGTTATAGTTCATTTTTTCAGCAAGATTAGTCATAGACCTGCCCTTAGTGATGTGCTGGTAACAGCATGCCCCCGGCGATGATAAAAAGACTGAGACTGTTGAAGACCATCACGCCGCGCGCAAGGGTCGAGAAACGAATGGGCAAGCGGTCGAGTGCATATCGCCCGCCTGCCCCGGTGAGGAAAAGCGCAGGCATGGTGCCCACGCAAAAAGCCGCCATACCGAAGGCGGCGGAGATAGGCTCTGCAGTTGCCGCAACCGCCATCAGGGCGGCGGCCAACAAACCACAGGGTAGAAATCCGAGTGTTACCCCAAGCGCATAGCGGTGCCACGGCGTGGGGTGAGTAAAAAAAGGTTTGGCCACATGACCGAGTGCGGCTCCAAACCGAGCGACAGACCCCTGAAACATTCTTGGGCCGACCAAACGCTTGAGGCCTGGAACTGCGCTCGCAAGGAACAGAAATCCGGCTACGGTGAGCAGCACGATGGCGATACCGCGCTGAAGTGGCACATTGAATATCATGCCAGAGAGGCTTGCAGCTAGCACCCCCAGCATCACATAGGTTGTCATCCGGCCCAAATGATATGGCATCAGCGCCAGCCCCCGCACCCGCCTGAGAAGCGATGGTGTTTGCTGAAGGCTGGTTGTCTGCGCCACTACAAAAGGGCCGCACATGCCTACGCAGTGCGTTGCGCTGCCCATAAGGCCGCCTAGAAAAAGCGTAAAAAGCAGACCGCCATGGTCTGCCATCACCGCCTGACAATGGGAAAGCAGGTATTCCACAAGATGCCTCATTCATTCAACTTGGTATCAACCTAGCGAAGCATGGTTGTGAAATGATTGACATTGGTCAAGTGCCATGGCGCCGCAGGCGGCTGAGCCGCGCGGAGGTACCTTTTGCCATGCGGGCATCCTACCCGAACACGATCTTTCAGGTTGGAATCTGCTTGACGTTACGTGTCGTTTTCCACGTCCCAAGCGCGGCGAATACCAGAAGAGGCACGGCATAATGATACTGACCGTAGAGCAGGTGGCCCGTCCCGAAAAGCAGGGCATAGACACCGGAAACAGCCCAGAACATGGCGAACAGACCAGCGATAACGGATTGTTTTTGCAAAAATGAGCCGCCCATGTTGCGGAAGCGTCGCAGGGTGGCTTCGTCCGTTCGAGGCGTGAGGAGCGTGACAAGGACCCAGATCGCGGTGGTGATAGCGACAGTAAGCAGGAAAACTTGCCACTGTGCGAAACCGTGCTCGGCGAAGCTGAAAGCCATGCTGACGACGAACGATGCGGTCATCGCTGCGATCTCTGACCAGGCATTGATGCGGTGCCAAAACCAGCGCAACAGGAACAACAGGCCGGTGCCGGCACCGACGGACAGCAAGAGGTTGAAGCCCTGGGTAGCGCTTTCGAGCTGGAGCGCGAGCAACATGGCCAGGCCCATCAGCATAAATGTGACAATGCGCCCCATCATAACCTGGGCTTGGGGTGAAGCGGAGGGTGACACGAACCTGATATAGACATCGTTGACGATATAGGACGCCCCCCAATTCAGGCTGGTGGAGATGGTAGATACATAAGCAGCAACAATGGATGCGAGAACCAGACCCAACAAACCAGCAGGCAGGAAGGTCAACATCGCCGCATAGGCCAGATCGTCTTTTACAATGCCGGGTGCGACATGGGGCAAAGCGGTGCGAAGGCTCGCGAGGTCAGGGAATACAATAAGTGATGCCAGGGCCACCAAAATCCAGGGCCAGGGTCTAAGTGCATAATGCGCATAATTGAAAAACACGGTCGCAGCCACAGCATGTTTTTCATTCTTTGCGGCCAGCATGCGCTGTGCAACGAACCCTCCGCCGCCGGGCTCGGCCCCTGGGTACCAGCTTGCCCACCACTGCACGGCAAGCGGCACGATCAGGAGCGGCACCAAGGTTTCCATTGAGCTGAAATCAGGCAGCATCGCCAATTTGGGGGCGACTGCGGCGTGCGCTACCAAGGCGTCCAACCCGCCAACATCGGGGTGCGACAAGGCATAAAAGGCTGCGAGAAAAGCGCCGACCATAGCAATGACGAAAAGAATAAGGTCGGTTATCAGGACGCCCAGAAAACCACCTGCCGCAGAAAAGATAACCGTAATGCCACCAGCGATAAGAACCACCATTTCGGGCGACATGTTGAATAATACCGCCCCAAACTTGATCGCAGCCAGCGTGACATTGCCCATTACCAGAACATTGAAAAACACCCCGAGATAGATGGCGCGAAACCCCCGAAGGAAGGCTGCAGGTTTGCCGCTATAGCGGTGCTCGTAAAACTCGTTATCAGTCGTGACCCCAAGACGCCGCCAAAGTTTTGCATAGACAAAAGCGGTGGTCATGCCGGTAAGCAGGAAACACCACCATGTCCAGTTGGCCGACACCCCCCCGGTTCGCACAAGGTCCGTGACCAGATTGGGAGTATCTGCGGCAAAGGTCGTGGCCACCATGGAGGTGCCCAGAAGCCACCAGGGCATCTGCCGGTTTCCCAGAAAAAAGGAAGCGCTGTTTTTTGATGCCCGCCGCGCGACAAGGCTGCCGATAACGACAATAGTGCCAAGCACCAGGGTGATGATCACCCAGTCGATTGTTGTTAACTGCACTTTCGGCTCCCCCGGTTTTCAACTCTCGCCCTCAGGCGGTTCTGGGCTGCTGGGTCTGTAGTATTCACGAGAGTGCGACAGCTAAACGAACTGCTCGTGCCGCAGGGTTTAAGCCTCGCCGTGGGGTTTGCCGATGGTGGCAAGAATACCGCCATCCACGTAAACCACTTGCCCGGTTACAAAGTCGCTGGCTTGCGAGGCAAGAAACACGGCGGTGCCCTGAAGATCGTCAGGGTCGCCCCATTTGCCGGCGGGGGTGCGGTTCAGGATGAAGTCGTTGAAGGGGTGTCCATCGACCCGGATGGGTTCGGTTTGGCTGGTCGCAAAATAACCCGGGCCAATGCCGTTTACCTGCACATTATGTTTGGCCCACTCTGTCGCCATATTTCGCGTGAGCATTTTGAGGCCACCTTTGGCAGCGGCGTAAGCCCCAACACTGTTGCGGCCCAGTTCGGACATCATTGAGCAAATGTTGATCACTTTGCCTCCGCCCCGTTCTATCATGCCGGGAACCACGGATTTGCTCATGACAAAAACCCCGGTGAGGTCTGTCTTGATGACCTCTTCCCATTCGGCCACGGCCATCTCAAGGAGAGGAACGCGTTTGATGATGGCAGCGTTGTTTACAAGGATATCAATGGGGCCAACCTCTTTTTCGATGCGGGCCGTGGCTTCCTGTATTTCGTCTTCGCTGGTGACGTCGAAGCGATATCCGCAGGCGGTGACGCCCTCCTTTGCATAGGCCTCGATGGCGCGGGCTATTTTTTCGTCGCTGGAATGACCATTAATGACCAGTGTGGCCCCGGCTTTCGCCAGGCCACTGGCCATCGCCATGCCAAGACCGTGGGTCGCACCGGTTACGAGCGCAACCTTGCCGGTGAGGTCGAACATGCCAAGGTTCGCCATGGCTATTCCCCTTTCGCGAATTCAGCAGGCGTAATCTTGTCCATATCGTCATAGTCCATGTTTTCACCTGCCATGCCCCATATGAAGGTATAATTGGACGTGCCGGCACCAGAGTGGATGGACCATGTAGGCGAGATGACCGCTTGTTCATTGGCCATCCAGATGTGCCGGGTTTCTTCGCGCGGGCCCATATAGTGGCAAACTGCCTGCTCTTCAGGCACTTCAAAATAGAAGTATGTTTCCATACGGCGGCTGTGGGTGTGTGCAGGCATTGTGTTCCAGACACTGCCGGGTTTGAGCTCTGTCATGCCCATCTGTAGCTGGCACGTTTCCACCACCTCATTGACCATAAGCTTGTTGATCACCCGGTGATTGGACGTCTCGAGAGCGCCAAGCTCGACTTTAACCGCATCTTCAAGTGACAGCTTTTTGGTCGGGCACGGTTTGTGCGCGCAAGTTGAGTTCAGATAAAATTTGGCGGGCCTTGCCGGATCCACACTTTCAAAGCTGACGTTCTTGGTGCCAGCGCCGACATAAAGCGCATCTTTATAGTTGAGGTCGTATGTTTCACCATCAACCTTGATGCGGCCTGCGCCGCCAACATTAATGGCGCCCAGCTCGCGGCGATCCAGAAAATGTACCGCTTTGAGGGGGTCTATGCTTTCCAGACCCAGAGGACCGTCTACGGGCATTGCGCCGCCGACAATGAAACGGTCTATCTGTGTGTAGGTAAGCTTGATTTTGTTGGGGACAAAAATTTCCGGCACATGGAAATTTTCCCGTAGCCGTTTGTTCGAGTAACCGACGTAGTCCTGAGGGTGGACTGCGTACCGTGATTCATATTCTACTGACATGCTCTTTTCCTGTATTTCTGGATGCTCAAACGCGCAGCGCGGGCGCGGGATTAAAGCTTGGTCTATTCGTGGTTCATGACCGATGGGTTTGAGGCCTATGGGTTCATCGCCTATGGGGTCATTGTCGGTACAATCGGGCTGGAGAGTCGTTCCAGTTCCTGTTGGAGATAGGCTTCGAATGCGGTCTGGTCTTGAATGCCATTTGCTTCGCCCGCCCATACAGCACCAAAATAATAGTCTGCCCCGTCTTCGGTAGAACCAAAGACAACGGCGTGGTTATGCTCATCTTCTACAACTGCGGTTTCGTTCGTCTGCCGATACAGGATGAACTTGCCGAGATTGTCATCAAACAGGGTTTGTGGGCCAAAGGTGGCGATGTAGCTCCAGCCGTCCTTTTCGCCTGTCAGCAGGTTTGCTGCTTCATGCTTGCCAAGGCCAGCGACCATGTTGGGCAGACTGGTCGTTGTTGCAAGTGACACATGCACGAGCGGGCTGCTTGCCGTCATGGTGAATGTGGCTTTCAGGTTTGTTGTATGGCCCGGCACCTGCCAGTTTTCATAGTCGATTTCCATCTCAGACAACAGGGGGCCATTTGCGATAATGGAAGCGCGCCGCCCGGTTGTTTGCTCCACACGGATGGCTTTATGCCCGTCCCAGAAGCCGAAGCCACCCATGCCGAGGCTGTCGCCGACTTTCAGGATATCCGCGCCCCAGTCAGCCATTTCGTGATAGCTGTCATAACCGTCCAGGCCGATATCCTGCAAATAAAGGCCGGGCTTCTTTTTGCCGAAGATATCGAAGCCGTTACGCCAGTCCAGATAGATGCGGTAGGCGACCTTGTCGGATTCGATGCCGGGTCCCTCATAACGAATCCATTCGCTATGGTCGGTGTATTGCTCTGGCAAGGTGACGGATTGCACGTTGACAAAATTACCACCGTCATAGTGCCGCTCGTTCCATGTCCCACCTTCCTTGATGGACACCTCAGCCTGTGCGCCAGCGGGTAAAGCGGCTGCTGCTGCCGCTTTTTTGGGATCAACCGACAAAGTCAGGCTGTCATGTTGGTTGGCGCCAAGCGGAGGCTGTGTGATCAGGCGGTCTGGAGTGCCGTCGCGGTCTGTGTCCAGCAACTGAACCAGAAGGGGCTGTCCGCCCTGTTCCGCTGCCAGGTTTTCTGGCTCATTTGCCGTCACACCCAGGTCAGTTAGCTGCCAGCCAAGCACCGGGGACCGCTGGAACGATGACGGGTTTTCAACGCCGTAGGTTTGGGTCTGGGCCTGTGCGGTTATGGTTTCCAATACCTGCTGTTCTTCAGCCTCGCCGGTCGTGTTCTGGTCACAGGCGGCAAGTAACAAGGCGCTTGCTAACAACGGCAGAGTGCGAAGATTTAGGCCGGGGTGTGTGTTTCTGAAAATCATGGCAGTCCTCATTCTATCAGGCCAAACAGGCGTGGCAGGAATTCGCTGACACCGGCGACATATGTCACGAGCAGCAGGGCGGCGATCATGGCGCCGTACATTGGCAGAAGGGGTTTGATCAGATCCGTAATTTTTGTGCGGGCAACGGCACAGGCCACAAACAGCACACTGCCCACCGGTGGTGTGCACAGCCCAATGGAAAGGTTGAGCACCAGCATGATGCCAAACTGCAGTGGTGACATGCCGAGGCTGACAGCGACGGGTAAGAAAATAGGTGTGAAAATCAACACCGCTGGTGTGATGTCAAGAAATGCACCGACAATAAGCAGGGTGATATTGATGATAAGCAACAATAGTATCGGGTTGTCTGTAATGCTGAGCAGTGTCTCTGCAACGCTTGTCGGCACATTTTCATAGGCCAGAACCCAGGACATGGCCATGCTGGTTCCGATCAGGAACATAACCATGGCGGTGGTTTTCACACCCTTGACCAACACGCTGGGTAGGTCTTCCAAGCTTAGTTCTTTGTAGACGAATGTTGACAACACAAAGGCATAGGCAACGGCAATGGCGCCAGCTTCTGTTGCTGTATAGATACCAGCGAGGATGCCGCCGATAATCAGGAATATCAGGAAGAGAGAGGGAAATGCGTCCCATGTCTTTTGCAATAGTGTGCCTTTTTCCATGGCGGGGTTGAGGAGGATGTCCTTCGATTTCCGCGCGTAGAAAAAGCTGACGATCATCAGGCCGATCATAACAGCGATGCCGGGGATGTAGCCTGCCACAAACAGTGCGGAAATGGAGACGCCTCCGCTGGCAACGGCATAAATGATGAGTATATTGCTTGGCGGAATCAAAAGACCGGTAATGGAAGCCGACGCTGTGAGCGCCGCGCTGAAACTGCGCGGGTAACCCTGTTTTTCCATTTCGGGAACCATGAAACTGCCGATGGCGGATGTTGCCGCCACGCTTGAGCCGGATATTGAGCCAAACAGGCTGTTTGAAATCACATTCACGAGCGCGAGGCCGCCGG
>NZ_JBLXGZ010000003.1:0-182815 GCF_048260245.1 Kordiimonas sp.
CGTTGACGGCGCGGGGCCTTTCATTGAAAGAATTGGGCCGCCCTGCGGTGGCCGAGTGCGCTTACCGGCAGGCGCTGGAGTGTAAACCGGGGCATTTCGCGGCATTGCATAACCTTGGCGGCGTATTGATGCAGCAAGGCCGAGCGCGGGAGGCCAAAGAGATATATGAGCAGGCCTTGAGCATTGGCCCCAAAGTGCCTGAGTTGCGATATGCTTATGCAACCGCGCTCTATGATCTTGGCGATGTGGACGGCGCGGACCGTGAGTTCCGAACGGCCATCGCCCTCAAACCGGATTACATTGAGGCACATGACGCGCTGAACCGACTTTATTGGCAGGGCGGTCAGCGCGCGCTCTATGGCAGATCATATGAGGTGGCGTTGAGGGACGCGCCTTTGTCGGCCTCCCTACGCGAGGCGCAGGTCCACGCGCTTGAGCTGGCAGGGCAGTCTGCCGCCGCCCTTGATGCCACAGTGGAGGCGTTGCGCCTTATAGGGGCGACGCCGTCGCTCAAGCACAGTCAGGCTCGGCTCCTTGCCGGTATTGGTGATACGGAGGCCAGCCTTGAAGCTTATGAGGAAGCCATCACGCTGGCCCCGGCCCGGGCGGCGGCGCCCATCTGTCTTGACCGCGCGAAACTGCTCACCAGACTAGGACGGTATGAAGACGCGCTATCTGCGCTTGATCATGTGGCGGTTTCGGCCCCTTTTGACCAAGAGATGTGGGCGTACCGGGGCCTTTGCTGGCGGCTGACAGGTGACAGCCGCGCCGCGTGGCTGAACGATTATGACCGCTTCATCGGTGTTCGACAGATCGGCGTGCCGGAGGGATATAATTGCCTCGCGGATTTTCTCGTCGATCTTGAAGAGGTGCTTGGCAGTCTGCACCGTGACATGCAGGCGCCGATTGATCAGACCTTGCGGGGCGGCACGCAAAGCAACGGCGCTCTCTTCACCAGACCTGAAGCGCAGGTGCAAGCCTTGCGCGGCGAGGTGGAGAAGGCCGTGGCCGCCTATATCGCGGATCTGCCAGATGACCCGGCGCATCCTTTCCTTGGTCGTAAAGCCCCGGGGTTTGCGTTTGGCGGGTCGTGGTCCGTGCGGTTGAAAGAGGGTGGTTTTCACGTCAATCACGTGCATCCGAACGGCTGGATCAGTTCATCATTATACGTTTCTGTGCCGCCGTCTGTGACTGAGGGGCACGCTGACCATCAGGGGTGGATCAAGTTTGGTGAAAGCGGTGCAGGCCTTGGTGCCGGACGCGAGGTTGTCGCTCGCCGCATAAGGCCCGAAACCGGGCTTGTGGTGTTGTTCCCGTCCTACATGTGGCACGGCACCGAGCCATTTACAGAGAATGCACCGCGCCTGACCACGCCGTTTGATATCGTTCCTGCCCGATGACACGGTAAAATTTTGAATCACCCGCTTTTGAATCGTCTCTTTTTTTGAATCACCCATGAAGATTAGCACCTGAGTCATAAACGGCATAACACACTGGTTGCTCTTCTTGTCATGGGTTTAATATAAAAGTTATAAACCTTAGTAAGTGTATAAACTAAAAGTGTTAATTACTAGGTTAGTTTCATGTGTTATTAATGACACATCTGCAAATTACATAAAAAATAAACAATTACTTACTATGGATTGCAGTTTTTAAAAAAAATGCCGGCGAGTACTTCTGGTGCAGCCCCTCGCTGAGGGCAACTATTCAGGAGGAAAGAAAAGTGAAAAACTTGTCCAAAAATGCTCTTCGGGCACAGCTTTTGGGTGGCACTGCAGCCGCTCTTGCGCTTGCTCTGACGGGTGCAGCAGCGGCGCAAGACGCAGCCGCAGACGAGACCCTTGAAGAAGTGGTCGTTACCGGCTCGCGTATTGTCTCCCCAGATATTGCGTCTGTTTCGCCTGTCCATGTGATCGGTGGTGAATTTATTCGTCAGTCGGGCGCGACAAACATTCAGGAAATTCTGCTTGAGAGCCCACAGTTCGGTGTTCCGGGCCTTAGCCGTTCCAACTCCGCGTTCCTGACATCAGGTACGGGTGCTGCGACAGTTGACCTACGTGACCTCGGTTCCGACCGTACCCTCGTACTGTTTGATGGCCGCCGCGTTGTTTCCGGTCGCCCGGGTACCGCGACTGTTGACCTTAACGTGATCCCGACCCAGTTTATCGAACGTGTTGACGTGCTGACAGGTGGTGCATCATCCCTGTATGGTTCCGATGCTGTCGCAGGTGTTGTTAACTTCGTTTTCAAGAAAGACTTTGAAGGCGTAGAAGCCAGCGCACAATACGGCATCACCGAAGAAGGTGACGATGAGCAGATCCAGGCAAACGTAACCGCAGGCGGTAACTTCGCGGACGGTCGTGGTAACATGATGGTTCACCTCGGTTACTCCAACCAGAACGGTGTTCTGTCCCGCGAACGCGACAACACCATGGTTGACGATATCGACCTGTTCCGCCTGACCGGCGACCCGGCTGATTTCGGCACACCTTCCGAGCCATATTTCTCCAGTTACCCGACACAGGGTCGTTTCTCGACCGGTTCCGGCAAAACCTGGACTTATGGTCAGGACGGCGCTCTGCGTCCCTGCTTCAGCACCAATGGCGGCACTGCGCCGGATAGCTGTGGTGACTTTGCTGGTCAGCAAATCGGCCCTGACGGCTTCAACCGCCAGAACTACCGCACGATTGCTGTTCCGGTTGAGCGTTTCCTCTTCTCGACTCGCGGTCACTATGAAGTAACGGAAAACATCAACTTCTTCGCGGAAGGCACCTACGCCAACACGCGTTCCTCGCGTGAGATCGAGCCGTTTGCCCTTAGCTCGGAAGACATCTACCCATCCACCGGTGGTCTCGTTCCGATCGAAACCGTTGTTGACGGCGTAACCATGGTTAACCCATTGGTGCCGGGTGCAATCGTTGCCGATGCTGTTGACAGCGATGGCGACGGTCTGCGCGACATCAGCTTCGCTCGCCGCCTGCTGGAATTTGGTACACGGAATGGTTCGGTGAACCGTGACTTCTTCCGCTTTGCAGTTGGCTTCGACGGCACGGTGTTTGACGACCGTTTCAACTGGGATGTCAGCTATGTTTATGGTCGTACCTCTGAGGGCCAGCAGTCAAACGGTCAGGTGAACGTTCTCAACTTCGCAAACGCCCTGCGTGGTGTTCGCGACGTGAATGATGCCAACAACAATGGCGACGTTAATGACGTAGTATGTGCAAGCGCTGATGCGCGCGCTCAGGGCTGTGTGCCGATCAACCTGTTTGGTAACGGTTCGGTGTCACAGGATGCGATCAACTACATTGCAGCCGACGCAACGCTTGATACTCGTATCACGCAGCAAGTGATCAACGCCAACATCTCCGGTTCGGTGATGGATCTGCCGGCAGGGCCTCTTGGCTTCGCGCTGGGTGGTGAATACCGCAAAGAGTCCAGCTCGGCCAACAACGATGCGCTGACCAACGCTGGCCTCAATGCTGGTAACGCAACGCCGGATACGGCAGGCGATTTCGATGTGAAAGAACTGTACGCAGAGCTGAACATCCCGATCCTTGCTGATCTGCCTTTCGCAGAAAGCATGAACCTGCGCGGCGCTGGTCGTGTGTCTGATTACTCCACCGTTGGCACAGTTTACACCTACTCCGTGGGCATGGACTGGTCACCGATTGAGGATATCAAGTTCCGCGCCACTTACGCGCGTTCGGTGCGGGCGCCAAACATTGGTGAGCTTTATACCGGCCCATCACAAACATTCCCGTCAGGCCTGAGTGATCCGTGTGAGGGTGTTGGCGCGAGCGGTGGCGGTGCTCTCGGTGATAACTGTCGTGCGGATGCCGGCGTTGTTGCCAACATTGCTGCAAACGGTGTTTACACCATCAACCAGGCTGACCTTCAGGGCATCAGTGGCTTCAACAGCGGTAATGCTGACCTGTTCGAAGAAACATCTGACAGCTATACAGTCGGTGTTGTTATCACGCCGTCGAGCGTAGAGTTCCTGCGCAACTTCACGATTACGGCCGATTACTTCCGTATCAAAATTGAAGATGCGATTGTTGCACCACCACGCCAGTTCATTCTGGACCAGTGCTACAACCAGGGCGAAGCCGCTTTCTGTGACCTGATCACCCGTCGTCCGACCGCCACTGCAACAAACAGCATCGGTTCGATCGACCTGATCGACGCGCCGCTCTTCAACGCGGGTGAGCGCTTCACCGAAGGTCTCGATATCACGGTTCGTCACTCGACAAGCCTGCTGAACGGTACGTTGAACTCGCGGATTGTCTATACCAACTACTTTGAAGGGTATGACATTCCGATCCCGGGTGCGGACAAAGATCCCTTTGTTGGCGAAATCGGTGATCCGAAACACCGTTTCACAGCGAACATGACGTACTCGCAAGACGCGTTTGATGTTGGTGTGACAGCGACTTACCTCGGCAAGTCTTATGAAGACGACCAGTTCCTGGCTGCCTTCGACCTTGGGCCGAAAGATATCTCGGTTGGTGCAGAAGTCTATGTTGACCTGAACGCAACGTACCGCCTTGCTGATGGCCTTGAGATCTTTGGTGGTATCGACAACCTGCTCGATAACAAAGCGCCAAACCTCCTGTCGGGTACGACTTTCAACGTAACCGGCACCGATACGGCAGCAGACGTTTACGACCCATTCGGTCGCCGTTTCTTCGTTGGCGCACGCGTGAAGTTCTAAGCACGATTACATGATCGGGACGGCCCTTCGGGGCTTTCCCTCTTTCTCTGGAAACCCCGGCATCTGTGTCGGGGGTTTTCTTTTGGTCTAGACCGGGGGATATAAACCACAACGGGTGTGTCGCGTCTGGTTATATAAAAAACGGGCATGCACTTTAGGTGCATGCCCGAGAGTGAGGTTGTTCAAGCCGCCGCATGGGCGAACCCGGTGAGACGGAATGTGAACGAGAATGTGTGCCAGAGCCCTCCGACCGGAAATGGACACGACAGGTAATGAAGAGCCCTGACATATGACATGCCCCCGGGAAGCTTTGCCCGAGGCCATGTCATACCTGTTATACGGAGGGCGGCGCGCCTGTCCTTTGCCGGCCAGCTAAAAATATTATTCTGAGCGCTGGGGGAAGTTGCCGTTTGTGACAATACAGTAGCGGATGCCCAGTTGTGGGCTCACCACGTTGACGTTACCCGGTTGGGCAACGGCGATTTTATCGCCACTTGTCGCCGCGGCCACATCACCGGCCTGCTGCACATCTGCTAATTCAGCGCCGCGTTGCTGTCCTAATTCCACAGGGCCCAGGCCGTAACCCGTGCCAACACCGACAGGGACACGGCCACGAAGATCAGGCACTTGAAAGCCTATTCTGCCGTCGCCGCCGTATGAGATGCCGATAACAGAGTAAAGCAACGGATAGTCTGCTATTTTCAGCGTCCCTCCGGCTGCATCAACTGTACCGACTGGGCAATAGGTGCCAGCCATCATACAAATCTGGCCTGTGGTACCATCCACGCCGCAGTCGGCGAACGCCGCGCCCGACAATATGGTTGCCATACCAGCAGTAAAGAAGGCCATCTTCGTGGCTCGGCGCAAACACCCATGGTTGTTATTGAGCATATTCATAAAGTTTTCCTCGTGAGCAGATTGTTAAAAAGAACTCGGCACCGCTGCATAGAAGAACAATTTATTCGAAACAAAAACAACCTATTTGTGTTTATTTTACGTTATGAGGGTTAACGCGCGTACATGGTGGGTGGGCTTTCGGAAACGGCAGGGGGTGGGGTTATGTTTTCTGTTGCAGAAACAAAATACGCTGCTGGCCCTGACTGCGGTCATCAACGACCTCAAGTGTACCGGGAATTTCGGTTTTGTCATCACTCGCCAGTTCACAAACGAGAACCCCGTCTTGTGTCAGCCAGCCACCAGCGAGGATGCTGTCAAGAGCAGGGCGTACCAGTCCTATGCGGTAGGGCGGGTCCATAAAGATAATATCGAAACGGGATCTGGCAGCAGGCAGCGTACTGGCGTCGCCCGGTAGCACCGCCACTTCATCACGGACGCCAAGATGATCGATATTGGCCTTGAGACAGTCAAGCGAGCCACGGGCTTTTTCGATAAAGGTCACATGCGCCGCGCCACGGGACAGCGCCTCAAGCCCCAGGGCGCCGGTGCCGGCAAAAAGGTCTGCCACGTTTGCGCCCACCATATCGGGATAGCGCGCATGCGTCAGCATGGAGAAAAGCCGTTCGCGCATGCGGTCTGTCGTGGGGCGGATGTCGCTCCCTGCCGGAACCTCAAGCCGCCGTCCCTTGAAGCGCCCGGCGATGATGCGGGTCATTTTTTAGGGCCCCGCTTTTGTGGGCGGCCCTGCCCGGCGGGGCGGTTGGCTCCTGGTGGACGGGAAGCCGGGCGCGAAGACGCAGGGCGACCTTCGTTCGGCCGCTGTTTTTCGGTCTTTGGACGCTCTCCGGCGCGTGCCGTTCTTGCATCAGTGCCTGCCCGTTCGGCCCTCAGTCTGCTTTCAGACTTGCGTCCACCACGTCGCAACGGTTTTTCACCGGGCTTGGCGTTGGCGCGCCGGTTGTCTTCATCGTCACGGTTGCGGGGCTTGCGTTTTGCCCCCAGGCGCACCTTCTTGGGTGGCTTGGCCTTGGCCCATTTGCTGGGATCGCGTTTTTTCTCCGGCGCGGCGACTGACTGCGTCACATCCGTGAAAAAATCACCCAGCACATCGTAAAGCTGTTTCTCTGGCACTTGAGCTACGGCGCCGTCATTCAGGCTGCCGAGGGTGAAGGGGCCATAATGCGTGCGGATAAGCCGGTTCACCACCAGGCCCAGATGCTCCATCACGCGGCGCACTTCGCGGTTCTTGCCTTCACGAATGGCCACGGTCAGCCAGGCGTTGCTTAGCTGTTCACGCTCAAGCTTGGCGTCGATGGCGCCGTAGTGGGTGCCGTCGATTGTGACGCCGTCTGCCAGTTTCTTCAACTCGTCTTCATTCACCCGGCCATACACCCGTACGCGGTAGCGCCGGATCAACTCATTGGCGGGCAGTTCAAGATACCGGGCCAGTTCGCCGTCATTGGTCAGCAGCAGCAGCCCTTCGGTGTTCATGTCAAGGCGCCCGACCGCAATCACCCGGCCCACGTGGCCCGGCAATTGATCAAACACGGTGCGGCGGCCTTCGGGGTCTTTGTGGGTTGTCAGTGTACCGCGCCGTTTGTTCATGCGCCACAGCTTGGTGTCGGCCACGTCGCCGATGGCCTCGCCGTCCACCATGATGCCCTTGAGGCTCTCAACCAGCACGGCAGGGGTTTCGAGCTTCTTGCCATCAAGCGACACCCGGCCTTCAGCGATCATGCGCTCCACATCGCGGCGCGAGCCCACGCCCGCGCGTGCCAGCGCCTTGGCGATGCGTTCACCCTTTTTTTCCAACTCGTCGCTCATATCATTCATGCCTTGTCTGTTTGCGCGCACAATAGGGCTGTGCCCCACAGCGTGCAACAGAATCCGCCGCTTTATCGGTGCGAGCAAATTTATACTTGACCGGAAGTTCATTTACTACAACTGTAGTAAAAGCTCGCACCAAGCGGGTATAACGATAAATAAAACACGACGATAACGAGGACTGAACAATGACACCTAAATATAAATCCTTCCCTCGGCGGTTGCTGGGGGCCGGTCTGTTATTGGCTTTTTCTGCCACCGCCACCGGGGATGACCTGCCTGGAAAGCTGGATGCTTTCATGGCGGAGATGGAGCAGAGCCCCTACGCGCCACCCAGTTACAGCCTGGCAGTTGCCAGTGGTGACGGGCTGCTATACAGCCGTCTGCACGGTAACAAAGTGGCTGGGTCCGACGCACCGCTGAGCATGGAAACCCCGCTCTATATCGCGTCTGTCAGCAAAAGCTTCATGGGGCTTCTTGCTGCCAATCTGGACGCTGATGGCGTACTGTCGCTTGATGCCACCTTGGCGTCGGAATGGCCGGGCCTTGACCTGCCTGAGCCGATTGACCCAGCGAAGATCACCATGCGCAAGCTATTGTCGCATGATTTTGGTTTTGAAAACGCCCCGCTGGTGGTGCGCACAGCTTATATTGGCGGCACACCCGTCGCGGACTATGAAGAAATACTGGAACAGCATTCCGCGCCAACCGGACCGGGGTTCTCATACGACAACCTTGGGTATTTGATTTACGCTGCGGTGCTGGAGAGGAAAACCGGCCGCAGTTGGAAAGACTGGCTCAAAAGCGATATTCACGGCCCGCTGGGGCTAACAAGCGCCAGCAATGTGCCCAGTGAAATCCCGGTAGCGGATATTGGCCTTGGCAACCATTTCAACCCGTTATCCACAACAGGTTGGGACGTGGCACCGGCAAAACAGGATGACATGATGCACCCGGCGGGGGGGCATTTCATCTCAACCGCTGATGCGATGAAGTGGTTGCAGGCCAATATGAAAAGGAAGCTATTTGACCCTGCTATATATGAGACCGCACAAACGGCCTATGCCAAGCGCGACCCGGCCAAGAAATATGCCGACATGACATGTGACGGCTACGGCCTTGGTTGGCAAAGCTGCGACTATAACGGCCACCGGGTTTTCTATCATGGTGGCACCTATGACGGCATGATGATCTTCATGGTGTTTCTGCCGGATGATGACCTTGTTGTCTCATCCGTCAACGGTGCGCGCGCTTTTGGCTGGACCTTTGGCTGGAGCGCTTTGCAGCAGGCGATTGATTATGCGCTGAACGTCAAGGGCGCAGATGCGAACGCAGCCAAGCGACTTGAAGGGCGGGTCGCTAGTCAGGCACGCTATGCCAATTTTCGTGTGCGCATCCGCGAAGACGCGCTGAGAAAAGCGACAAGCCCGGAGGCCGCAGCACTCAGGGCCAAGCTTGTGGGCACGTATCGCTCCTCCGCCTACGGTGACGCCAGCTTGTGCGACGTGGGCGGCAAGCTCACATTGAAGATTGGTCATTTCGCAGCGGAAATACTGGCAGGTCGGGACAACACGGCATATATGCTGGAGCGCGCCTTCGGCGAACCCTCAAAACTGAAGATAAAGCAACAAACGGGAGCGGCCGCGCCGAGCTTTACGTGGCAGGGCGGTACGTTTGACCATGTCACAAGTGAAGGGTGTCTTGGCGTGGAAGACAATTCGCGCTAACACTCATGCATGATTGACCAGTTTCCGCATATGCACCGGGCGCTTGATCAGGCCCGCAAAGCCGCCGCACGCGGTGAAGTCCCCATTGGCGCTGTGGTCGTGGGGCCGGACGGCAGTGTGCTGGCTGCAGCCGGCAATGATGTTGTCGGCCCCCATGACCCCACAGGCCACGCTGAACTGGTTGCCATTCGCCAAGCCGCGCGCGCTTTCGGCTCGGAGCGGCTTGAAGGCTGCGACCTCTATGTCACGCTTGAGCCTTGTGCCATGTGCGCGCAAGCCATCGCCTTCGCCCGCATAAGGCGGCTGTATTACGGTGCCGACGATGCCAAGGGCGGCGGGGTGACCGTGGGCGCACGCATTTTCAGCCAAAGCACCACCCACCACCGACCTGAAGTTTATAGCGGTATCTGTGAAGCAGAGGCTGCGCAATTGCTTAGAGACTTTTTCCGCGCACGACGCTAAACTCCTCATATGGAAGAGGAACTTAGGGCGGAATTACTGGCATTTGCCAATGAAAGCTGGGTTTGGCTGCAAGCAAATCTGCTTGCGCCCCTACGCCTTGTTGAGCTTGCCATCGTCATTATAGCCTATATGGCGTCGCGTTTTGCGTGCGGCAAGATGCTCAAGGGGCTGTTGCGCGCCTTTGGCGACAAGCCTGTCATTCGCAAGTTCAGCGACCGTTTCCTGCTGTCCGTTATGTCGACAGCGATGGCGATCCTGCTGATATGGACGGCGATGCTGCTTTTGGAGCCACTCATTGGGCGGCCTTACATTCTGTCGATTGCCACCAGCCTGTTTTCTGCCTGGCTTGTTATCCGCATTGCGGTCAGCGTCATTGCAAATCGGGAGTTGGCGCGGTTGATCGCTGGTATCGCCTGGACGCTGGCGGCGCTAAATATTATCGGGCTTCTTGACCCTATCCTGACCGTGCTTGAAGGCGCGCACCTGCCACTTGGCGATGCCTCCGTCAGCGTGTTGGATATTTTTCAGGGCATTGTGACGTTCGGCGCGCTGTTGTGGGCAGCGCTTGCGATTTCTGGCCTGATGGAAAAGCAGATCGTCAACTTTTCGACCCTGCCGCCAAGTGCGCGGGTGCTTGTCACCAAGTCAGGTAAAATCCTGCTGGTTTCCATCGCCTTCCTCACAGCGTTGAATGCCACCGGTATCGACCTTACTGCCCTTGCGGTCTTTGGTGGTGCGCTTGGTGTTGGTATCGGTTTTGGTCTGCAGAAGGTGGTGGGTAATTTCATCTCCGGCATTATCCTGTTGATGGACCGTTCCATCAAACCCGGTGACGTGATTGAGACACAGGGCACGTACGGCACCATTAACCGGCTGGCCGCGCGATACACCAGCGTGATTACCCGCGACGGCACTGAATTTCTCATTCCCAATGAGGACATGATCACCCAGCCGGTGGTCAACTGGTCGCACAGCCACCGTCTTGTGCGCCGCCGCATTCCGGTTCAGGTAAGCTATGAAAGTGATATCCGCCGTGCGATGGAATTGATGGTGCAAGCCGCGGGCGAGGAAAGCCGTGTGCTATCAAGCCCTGAACCGCGCACGCTTCTTAAGGAATTTGCTGCCGACGGCGTAAACCTTGAACTGAGGATGTGGATTGAAGACCCGCAAAACGGGGTCTCGAACATCGCCAGTGACGTGATGCTGCACATATGGGACAAGTTCCACGAAGACGGCATCGAATTTCCGTATCCGCAGCGTGTGGTACACTTTAAAACAGACGGCCCGACACCCAAGATCGCCATTGTCACGGCTGAGGGCGACACGGACGAAGGCGAAGTGGAGACGGACGACGCCATTCTAGCGGAAGCCGAAGCGGCCAAAGCCGAAGAACAAGCTGAAGATGGGGACAGCAAGAAAGGCTAGTCGACATTCAATTGCTTATAAGGGAGACGGGAATGAGCATCGGACGGTTTATCCTGAGTGTGGGCGTTGTATTTATTGTATATATAGTGCTTTACTTGATCACGATGGGTGTCATCTTTGCCGATATCTACACGGCGAACGTTGATATGATCCGCTCACCCGCTGATGGTTTGGCGCCCTACCAGATGCTGGGGCACCTGCTGCAAACCACCGTCGTGGTGTTGCTGTTCAATATTTTTGTTGCTTCGTCGGATATCAGGGCCGGGGCGCGTTTCGGCTTGCTGATCGGGGCTTATCTGGCCGCCACTCATCTGTCAGTGTACACAGGGCTCGACGTCGATATCTCGCCGCTGCCATACTCCATTGTCATTCATTTGTTTGTGGGCGCCGTTGTGGGGTTGGTGTTGGCCAAACTATACGAACCCCGAGAGCTTGGGGCTGTCGAGGTATAAATTTCTATACAGCGAGGTTTTCATCACCAACACAAGGGGAGGGGCCGATGAATATTGGTAAATTTATCCTGAATATTGTTGTCGCGTTTGTTGTGTATGGCCTGCTCTACACTGTAGGGCCGATGTTTATAATGCCGGAGGCTTTCACCGCTGCAGAAGCTGCAATGAAGCCAATGGAAGAAACCGCAGTGGCGGTCATGACATATCACTTTGTGCAAACCGTTGTGGTTGTGTGGCTGTTTGGCAAAGCGGTCGGGTCAGGTGACATAATGGCTGGCGTGGTTTTTGGCTTCGTGATTGGCCTATATGCTGTTGCCACTGACAGTGTCTGGTACACCAGCCTGGCTGATTTTCCACAGGCAACACGGATGCCACTGATGATCATGCATCTGGTCATCAATGCCGTCGTGGGGGCGGTGCTAGCCTTCATGGCGGGTAAAGGTTGGGGCGGGAACGCCCTAGTCAAAGCCGACGCCTGATCAGGCGTCCATATATTTGCGATAAGCCTCGACGAGGCGTGTGGCGACGGGGCCGGGGGTGCCGTCGCCTATTTTCTGCCCGTCCAGTTCCACGATCGGTGTTGCGCAACCGGTGGAGCTTGAGAGAAACATCTCTGCCGCACCCTTGGCATCCTTCAGGGTAAAGGCTTCTTCCACCACCTTGATTTGCAGTTCACGTGCGAGCCTCATGAGGGTGGCGCGGGTGATGCCGGGCAGGATATTGTCTGCTGTTGAGCGTGTCTGCACCACGCCGTCCCTGCGCACGATCCACATGTTGGTGCTGCTGCCTTCCGTGACAAATCCTTGAACATCTACCAACACGGCCTCGAAGCCCCCCTTTTCCTTGGCAGATTGTTTGGCAAGTATATTGGGCAAAAGCGAGGTGGATTTCACGTCACAGCGGCCCCAGCGAATATCGTCTTCAGAGAAGGCTTTCACACCGACCTCTGCGCGGCGGATTATACCGTCCACATCAAGACGCTTCAGTGTGACGATCAGGCTTGCCTGCAAGGGCGCGGCAGGGAAGGCGTGGTCGCGCCGCGCTACACCGCGGCTGATCTGGATATAAAGGAAACCATTTTCAATTCGGTTGCGGCGGATCACCTCGCGGAAGACAAACCGCATCGGCCGGCGCAGCATCGGGGGCGCGATCCTCAGTTCCCCCATGGAACGCCACAGCCGGTCAAGGTGTGGTTCAAGGTCTACCATGCGGCCATGGCGCACCGTGATACCCTCATAGACGGCATCGGCGAATTGATACCCGCGGTCATCGATATGAACGACCGCATTCATATGACGGACATAGGCACCATTGACGTAAGAAATGCGGGACATGACGGTTCCTTAACTGAGAGGGCCGGGTTGCTTGTTATCCGCGTAGGGTGGCAGCACAAGCATAAGGATAAGCGACGGCAGCACGATTAGTACAAGCGCAAATGTCAGCGCCGCGAGGCCAAATTTGATAAAGGGCGCCACAATGGCGGTGCCTACGGCGGCGATCAGCATGGTCCAGAGGATAATGAGGGCGGATGCCTTGTCATCCTCCCCGTGTGTGGCCTGCAGCGCACGGACAAAACCCGGCCCGCTTCGAATACCGTGGCCAAGGTTCAGCACCCAGAAAAGATAGACCAAATGGTAAGGGTTGTTGGGGCCAAAAAGCCCATAGCCGAGCAAGCCGCAGCAACCGAGCAGCGATAGCGCGGTGCCTGCCATGATCACTGTCTCATTGCCAAACCGTTTGACAAGGCTGCCATTGATGTTGGCCGAGACGATAAACAAACAAACCCCGACAAACTGCATGCGGATAAAGTCTTCAATCTCGCCGCCCATGGTTTCAATGACCACAGCAGGGGCGGAAAAGACAAACACCAGCAAACCACCAAGGATAAGCGCATGGCTCAGCCCATAGCGAATGAACACCTTGTTTTTCATCACCCGCCAGTAGCTTGCGGGTGAGCCGCTGCGCTTCTGGCCAATATGCGGCAACAGCGACGGCCGCGCCAGTACCAGCGCACAGATGGCCAGCACCAGTAGGCCGGTGATCTTGAAGCTGGCTTCCCAGCCGTAAGCGTCAAAGAGCCATGCCCCGGCAATGGGGGCGAGGCCGGGCACCAGCGATTCGATACTGCCCATGGCGCTGACGGCCCGAATGGCCCCCAGTTCGGAAAACAGTGCGCGGATAAGGCCGGGAGCGAGCACAGCGCCGCCGCTGGCCGCAGCACCCTGGAAAAAGCGGATAACGTTCAGCACATGGATGTCGTCTGTCATCACGGCCAGAAGCGACAGCCCACCATAGACCGCCAGCGAGCCAATGAACAGCCGCCGCCTGCCGAAGTGGGATGCCAGCGCGCCAAACATCAACAGGCCAAGGCTCATGCCAGCCACATAAGTGGCCAGCACCAGTTGTGCCGTGGCGGTGTCCGTGGCGAATATCTGCGGCATGGCAGGCACGGAAGGCAGCACAAGGTCAATGCCCGCGAGGCCCAGCACCGTACCCGCAACAATGGTCAGGAAGGCGATCACGGCTTGTGATCCGCCAGCCTTGGGGCTGCCGGTGTTGGGGTGGGGTGCACGTGCGTCGGTCATTGTGGGGCCTTTGTTTTACGGCGCCCAAATTTGATGAATTTGGCAAGGGGGTCAAGCGGAAATGACGGGAGAACAAGCCTAAAGCGAAAAGCCTTGCGCGGCCTTGAGTTCAGACGGCCGGACATAACCATTGCGCACAATACATTTATGGAATTCATCCACCAGTTCAGCGACTGCCTCAGGCGCTTCGATTTGCGGGAAATGACCAATGCCGGGCAGTCGCACCACCTTGATGTTGGGCAATTCCTTTTCAATGGCATCTGCCGCGTGTCCGCCCGACACCGGGTCATCCACACCATTGACCAGCATCATCGGAAGTTGGGCGTCCCTCAGCGCATTTTTCCAGCGCTCAGCGTGCATGATACGCTCCGCCATGTAACGGATGCGCCGCGCGAAGGCACCGCGCCCATTAACGCCAACCATGGCGGGCCAGAACTCATCAAGCGACACATCGGTCGGTTTGGTGTGTGGACCAAAGACACTGGCAAACCCGTCCAGCATTTTACCCTTGCCGGCCACGCGCGAGATGACGGGCCCAAGCGGGCCAGCCAGCAGCGTTTGCACCTTGCGCGGTCTGTGGTGCGCGGGCAGCATGCCACCGTTGAGGAAAAGCGCACTTTTGATGCGGAAGGAAAGCGAGCTTTCATTGTGGCGGGCGATCAGCTCCTGCGCGACCGTGTCCCCCACGTCATGCGCCAGAATATGTACCTCGTCCATACCGCGGTGGGCCATCAGTGCATCCAGCATATCTGCCTGGTCCATAATGGTGCAGGTTTTTTTCAGGCTGTTGAGTGTGCGGCCATAATCCAGGAGGTCGGGCACAATCATGTGAAACTGGCTAACAAGTGCTTTCGAGACCCAGGCCCAGTCCCAACTGCACGTCGGGAAGCCGTGGATTGTGAGCAGGGCTTCACCATTGCCGCCACGCTGGTAAAAGACGTGGTGGTCCTGCCACTCAAAATATTTGCCGCATTGGCCCCATTTTTTATAGGAAATTGGTGGCCGGCTGATCATAAAATACCCATGTTCGTCCTGTGCGTGGCGCCCGTTAGCGCCGACTTTCCCCCTTTTTTGGGGCGATGGTGGCGTCGTATCTCTCTGGTTGCCCACCGTTAAATAGGGCGCGAACCTTACCGTGGCAAATGGGATGTCATGGAATTGTCATCTTGGCAGTTCGAGGTGTTCGGGTAAGGTGATACATCTCAACGCATTATGCGAGTTTGCGCCCACATAACGCACAAGTGATTTTCTTTTCCATGCCGCGCAAAATTTATTGTTGAGGCTGCGGCGTCAAGCCCTTGTCTCAGTCTGGTTAAGGTTTTAGGCTGCAGGGCCTAATCGTATGGGGGGAAGATGTCAGAATTTTCTACATTTGTGAGCCATCTTGAATGCGGCCTGACAGGCGAGCGTGACTATGCAGCAGGCGAAGTGCATGGCTTGTCCCGTGCTGGACGCCCACTTCTGGTGCGTTACGACCTTGAGGGTATCCGGTCGCGCGTCAGCCGAGAGGATATCTGGGCGCGCGGCGGTGGTTTCTGGAAATGGCGCGAACTGTTGCCGGTCACCAAAACCGACAATGTCATCGCACTGGGCGAAGACGATACGCCGCTCATATCCTGCCCAAACCTTGCACAGGATTTGCGCGTTTCGGGCGAGATTATCATTAAGGATGAAGGTCGCCTGCCAACAGGCAGCTTCAAGGCACGCGGCTTGGCGCTGGCGGTCTCTATGGCAAAGGAATTTGGCATCACCCGCCTTGCAATGCCCACCAACGGCAATGCGGGTGCGGCCATGGCGGCCTACGCCACCCGCGCCGGGATGGAAAGTTATATCTTCTGCCCCGACGACACGCCCGCCGCCAACGTACGCGAAATTGCCCTTCAGGGTGGTAAGGTCTGGCGGGTGAACGGGCTGATCAATGACTGCGGCAAGATCGTGGGCGAGGGCAAGGACGCCATGGGCTGGTTTGACCTGTCCACCCTCAAGGAGCCGTACCGCATTGAAGGCAAAAAAACTATGGGGCTGGAGTTGGCGGCCCAGCTTGGCTGGGACGTGCCGGATGTAATTTTTTACCCCACGGGCGGTGGCACTGGTCTGATCGGCATGTGGAAGGCATTTAATGAGCTGGAGGCGCTCGGCTGGATAGGTTCGAAGCGACCGCGTATGGTGGCGGTGCAGGCCACGGGCTGCGCGCCTATTGTAAAAGCCTATGACGAGGGCACACGCCATGCCGAGCTCTGGCAAGGCGCGCATACATTTGCGAGCGGCATTCGGGTGCCGGTTGCAGTTGGGGATTTCCTCATCCTTGATGCGGTGCGTGACAGTGGTGGATTTGCCATTGCCGTTGATGATGACAAAATTGAACAGGCCCGGTGTGAGGTTGGCGCGCGGGAAGGTGTGCTGATTTGCCCGGAAGGTGCCGCAACTTACGCAGCCTATAAAGAAGCGCTGAAGGACGGCCGTGTGGGAGCGGGCGACCGGGTAGTGCTGTTCAACTGTGGAAACGGGCTCAAATATGACATGCCGGAGACGGTGAAAAGCCTGAACTGCACAGCACCGATCAATTACAAAGATTTAAAAAAATAGGGGATTTTAATGCGAGAGGGATTGTTAAAACGCGGCATGCTGAAATGGGCGGTAGGTCTGATGGCGGGGGCAGGCTTTGTCTTCACCGCTGCCGAGGCCGAACCGCTTGATTATTTTCTCGTGCCGGGGGTGGACTATAATCAGGCCATCGTGAAGCCGGCTGAGGTATTTGGCCATGACATCGGCGACCAGCCGGTGCGTCATGACCTGATGGTTTCCTATATGCGCGAAGTGGTGGAACAAAGCCCGCGCATGACGGTTGAGACCATTGGGTATACGCATGAGCGTCGCCCGATCCTGTTCATTACTGTTTCAAGTGCAGAAAACCTCGCGCGTATTGATGAGATCCGCGAAAATCACGTGAAGCGCTCGAACCCCGATACGGCGGAAGAGGCGTCTGATGACTTGCCGGTTATCACATGGCTGAATTATGGTGTGCATGGCGCGGAATCGAGCGGCATGGATGCCGCCATCCCCACGCTCTATCACCTTGCATCCGCGCAAGGGGCGGAGATTGAGGACACGCTGAAAAACAGTGTGATCCTGATCACTGCCGTCTTCAACCCGGATGGGCATGCCCGGCGTGCGGCGTGGGTCACGCAGTATGGCTCAGAGGTTCGCGCGTTGGACCCTGCACATGAGGTGCACAATCAGGTGTGGCCGGGTGGGCGTACCAACCACTATTGGTTTGACCTTAACCGTCAGTGGCTGTTGCAGACGCAGCCGGAAAGCCAGGCGTGGCTTAGCCAGTGGCACAAGTGGAAGCCTGAGGTATCCGGGGACTTTCACGAGATGGGCGGCAACAGCACTTATTATTTCCACCCCGGTGTGCCGACACGTAAGCACCCGCTTATCCCGGCGAAGGGTCGCGAGCTTCTGGTTGAGATCGCGGATTATCACCGCGCCGCGCTCGACAAAGCCGGAACGCTCTATTTCTCCGAAGAGGGGTTTGACAACTATTATGTCGGCAAGGGCTCCACGTACCCGCAGATCAATGGATCCCTCGGCATTCTTTACGAGGCCGGTGCGCAGATGGGCATCGCGCGGGAAAGCGACCAGGGCATCAAAACCTATGCCGACAATGTGCTGAAGCACTTCCGCACCAGCCTTTCCACCATCAAGGGCGCGGTGGATATGCGGACAAAACTGCATGCCTATCAGCGTGATTTTTACCGCAGGGTAGCGGGTCTGGTGAAAGACGACAAGGTCACCGGTTATGTCTTCAGCGCACCTGAGGACCCGACACGGGAGAACATGTTCCTGCAGTTCCTTGCGCGGCACCAGGTGGTGGCGCACAAGCTGGAGGGTGACGTGAAAGCCGGCGAACGGACCTTTGGCAAGGGCGCGTATATTGTGCCGATGAACCAGCCGCAGTACCGCATGGCCAAGGCGGTGTTTGGCCGCATCACCGAATTTCCGGACAAGGTGTTCTACGATGTATCGGGCTGGACGCTTCCGGCGGCTTACGGCCTTGATTACGCATCCGTAACGTCTGGCCTGAGGGGTAAGCTTGGCGCGGTGGCAGATGGTAGCGCGGTTGCGGCCATGAAGGCTGTCGACAGGGCGCCTTATGCCTATGTTTTCCGCTGGTCGGACTATTATGCACCGCGTGCCGTCGGACGTTTGCTTGAGGCGGGTGTGATGGCGCGTATCACCAAGGAACCCACCAATGTGCAGACCACACGCGGTGTGGTGAGCTTTGACCGCGGCGCGGTGATTGTCGCCAATGACCTGCAAACCGTGCGGGGCGCCAATATCTACGCCATGATGCAGCAAATTGCTGAAGAAGACGGCATTGAAGTGCATGCGGCAACGTCTGGCCATACCCTGAATGCAGGGGCGGACCTTGGGGGCCGCAACTCGGTTGCTGACCTCAAGCCGGTCAAGCCGCTTCTGGTGGTCGGCGGCCGGGTGTCGTCTTATGACGCTGGCGAGGTTTGGCATGTGCTGGATCACCGCATGCAGATGCCGGTGACGCTTGTGCGTCAGGACCGGCTGTCGCGTATTGACCTGAACCGGTACACCCATGTCATTCTGGTGGGGGGGCGCTCGGGCTTCCCGAAAGAACAGGTGGGTAACCTCAAGGCATGGGTGAAGGCTGGTGGTACTGTCGTCGCCAGCCGTCAGGGTGCCGAATGGGCCGCGAAGAACCTGACTGCGGCCGAAAAGGACAGGAAAAAAGACGACAAGCCTGAGAAGAAGGTGGAACGCCTGTCCTATGCGCAGAAAGGCCAGAAAGACGCAGAAGACGTGATCGGCGGCGCGGTGTTTGAAAGCGATCTTGATATCACTCACCCGCTTGGTTTTGGCCTTGTCCGCCGTAAGGTGGCGACTAATAAAAACTCCACTTTCACGCTTCCAGTGCCGAAGGACCCTTACGCACAGGTTGCGGTGTATACAGATAGCCCGCTTGTCAGTGGCTATTCGTCCGACCGCCGCCTTGGTGAGATCAAGGGCTCACCCATGATGACGGCTGAGCGTGTTGGTGACGGTGCGGTCATCCTGTTTGCTGATGACCCCAACTTCCGCGCAACCTATCTGGGCTCGGAACGTTTGTTCCTGAATGCGCTGTTCCTCTCGAAGGCGTTTGACAAGTCTTACGCCGATAATGAGGCGGAAGAACAGGCGACCGAAGAGTAAACGATAAGGCGATAGTATCGGGCCGTCGGCTTGGCCCGATACTATCGCTGTGTATTGACGGTGTTTTTAAGGGCGAAAACCATGCGGGGCCAGAAATTATCTCTTGCGTTTGAACCATCTTCCCCTTTTCCACGTAATAAATGCAGGTTCAAATCTCGTCAGCCTTTCGATTGCTGACACAAGGGGCAAAAATGAAAAATACCGCGATGAATTTGTGTGGGGCGCTCGTTGTGTCCTCTTTCATGGCGCTGGGTAGTACGGTGCTGACCTCTGCTGCCACCGCGCAGGATGGGCCGCCAAAATGGACGGTCGGCGGTCTCACGCTGGTGAACGAAAGCCCGCTTGGTGCTGAAGGAACCAGTTTCAATGCCTTTCCATACATCAGTTACCGTGGGGACCGGTTTTACCTGCAAGGGCTGGAGGCTGGCTACCGTCTGCTGCCGCCACCTGAAAATCAGGATGATCTGCATCTTTCGTTGAATGTCATTGTGGCAGCGCGCACCCTCGCGGGGTCAAGTCGCGATAAAATAACGGCGGATGCCGGCATCAAAGCCGGGCTGCATGGCAGCTTTGGCTCAGTTACGGCTACGGTGCTGCAGGATATCACGGACACCCATAATGGGCAGGAAGTGTCGCTTGGCTATAATTATAGCTTCCGGTCGGACAAGCTTGTCATAACGCCAGGTATCAGTGTGAAATGGCAAAGTCGCAAGCTGGCGAACCATATGTGGGGCGTCACGGCGCGGCAGCGCGAGAAGATGATCGAAGACGGCAAGGATGCGATATTGCCGGTCTATCAGTTGAGCGATGATGTTATTAACTATTCGGCTGAGTTGATGGCTTTGTACCGCATTGATGACCGCTGGTCGGTGATTGGCTTTGCCAACAGCACATATCTTGATTCAAAGGTCCGTGAGAACCCGGGTATTACCAAAAAGTATGATCTGACCATAGGCTTGGGGGTCGGCTACAGTTTTTGAGAATCGCCACAATATATATTGCAGGCGCTTGCTAATCGGCGAGCTTCGCGGGCTGGATACCGGGGATTTGCAGGTCAGCAGCGCTGTGGTGGGTGATGATCATCTCTCGCAGGGCTGAATTCAACTGCTCCACCTTGTCTTTATGCTTTGGGTGCAGCAGATGGTAAAAGGACACAGTTGTCCACAAGGCGCTATTCATATTGTTGGTTTTATCCTGCCACGCGGCGGTCAAGGCGGCTTTGTGTACCCCGCTGGTTGCAAAAACATCGATACGACCCCGGTCAAGCATGTTCCATGTATGGGTGGTGCTGGGAACCGCCATTGTCCTTGCGCCCATCTGCGGCAAATGTGTTTCCAGCCAGCGAAAACCAGCCTGGTGGCCGACGGTAAGGCCTTTGAGGTCTTCCGGTTTGCCAGAAAAGCTGTTCCGTTTCAGCCATATCAAATGGGCTTCAAGGCCAAAAACAGGTTGTGGCAGGGCCGTCAGTCGGTCGGAGAACTGCGTGGCATAATCGCTGGGCCTGAACCAGTCTCCGTCCAACTCACCGCGTACCAGAAGCTGTTCAATCCGTTTTGGGGCCATGGCAATGGACGTGGTGCAAAGCCCGGCGTGTTCGTATAGCGCGGTGAAAAACGCTTCGAATTTTGCATAACTCGGTCCGAGGCTTTCATCCGCACCCAGCTTCAGGCAAGGGGCGTGACGCGTTGCCTCGTTCGCATCTCTGTACGTCGTCCCGTGCGCATGTGCGGTTACAGGGACAACGCACAACAAAGCACCAAGAAAGGCGTGTCTCAGCACGGTCTTCCTCCACCCCCTGACAGGCCCCCCAATGTGCCTGTGACATCGCTGGCTTTACACTTTGCCCGTTTCAGTGCGCAGCCATTCTATGAATTCCTGTACACGTTCATTTTTAAGTTTGTCCTGCGGGCAAACTATATAATGCGCAAAGTTGATCGGCACTGCCTCGCCAAACGGCTTTATCAGCCTGCCTGCTTTCAGGTCTTCCTCCGCGATGGCGGAGCGGGCCAGTGCGACACCGCGCCCTGCAACAGCAGCCTCAATAGCCAACGCGTGGTTGTTGAAGTGCATGGCGGGCATGCCGTCCGGCATTTCAACCCCGGCTGCCTTCAGCCACATGGCCCATGTGGGTACACTGTCATCTTCGACCGTACTGTCATCATGGATCAGCGTGTGCTTCAGAACCGCGCAGGCGCTGTCTGTCAGGTTGTCTTCATTGATGATGCCGGGCGCACACACCGGGAATACGGTTTCTCGCAGGATCTCTTCCTCATACATGCCGTTATAGCCGCCCAGGCCATAGCGAATGGCAATATCCACATCTTCCGCCTTGAAGTCTGTGAGGTGCATGGTCGCGGAGATTTTGACGATGGCATCAGGGCGACGCTCGTAAAAGGAAGCCAGACGGGGCACCAGCCATTTGCTGGCAAACGACGGCGATACGCTGACCTTGAGAACATTTGATGTTTTTGACTCGGTCAGGATATCGACAGCCTCTTCCATCCTCTCAAACGCTTCCTTGAGCGGTGCGAGCGAAAGCTGCGCGGCCTCCGTCAGTACCAGCGATCGGTTGGTGCGACGGAAAAGCTCAATACCGAGGAATTCCTCGAGCGAACGAATTTGCTGGCTGATGGCAGCGGGCGTTACCGACAGGTCATCGGCAGCCAGTTTGAAGCTCATGTGACGTGCCGCAGCGTCAAAGGCGCGCAGGGCATTCAATGGCAACAGGGAGCGTTTCATAAACTATCCTGCGTTAGAAAGTCTTATCGGGCTGATCATAGGCATTTGTTCGCCTATAGCCAAGAAAATCTTACATGAGAAATCTACAAGGAGCCTTTGTGGACCCTTGTCTTGATGGCTTATTTTTTGGTCATAACGCGACGGTTTTCGCTTAGGCTGAGGTGGATGCCACATTCAGCTTTGGCTTGGCCGCGCCAGCGGCCGGCCCGCTCGTTCTCACCTTCCTCAACCCGGTCGGTACACGGCATGCATCCGATGGAAGCAAAGCCTTCTGCCACAAGCGGGTGGTCAGGCAGGCCTGCGCGCTTTTTATAGTCAAGCACGTCATCTTTGGTCCAGAAAGCCATGGGGTTTACCTTTACCCGGCCATCCGAGGCTTCAAAGTGAGGAAGAAGGCTGCGCACACCACCCTGATAACGTTTGCGACCGGAGGCCCAGCCCTCAAAGCCTTCCAGCACCCGCGACATAGGAGCCACCTTCCGGATAAAGCAGCACTTATTGGTGTTTTGCGTCCACAAGTTTCCCTTGGGGTCTTGGGTTTGCAGATCATTCTGGTCCGGTGAGATGGACCGCACATCAGTGAGGCCCAGCAATTCTGTTAGCTGGTCACGATAGCGTTTTGTCTCGCCAAAAAGTTTTCCTGTGTCGAGAAACAACACCGGGATGTCTCTGGACACCTGGCTTGCCATATGAAGCAGCACGGCAGAGTCCGACCCGAACGACGACACCAGCGCAAAGCGGCGGCCGAAATATTTGAGCGCACCGTCGATAACTGCCTCAGGCGCACTTTCACCGTAACGTGCGTCGAGATAGTCCACAGCATGGAGCGGATCAAAATAATCGGCAGTCTTCAGGGCGGGCATTGCGGTCATGATGCTTTACGTTCCCCATCTGCGTCTTTGTCCGAACTGTCGGTTTTACTGTGCCGCAGGTGTGCAACGGACAACTGGCCGACAAAGTCGGTCTGGTAAAAGGCGCCGAAGCGCTCCAGCGCTACTTTAAAGGCCGCTTCGCGGTCGTCCGCGACGTCGATGGTGTCAAATCCCGCCCGCTTGAGGAACAAAGCCTGATCGGGGATGACCGGGCCGGTCGCGCGGATTTCACCCTTGAAACCAAGGTCCTTGCGCAGGCGTACCGCCAGCGAGAAACCGCGACCGTCGCCAAAAGCGGGGAAGTCGATCACGACAAAGGCCAGCTTGTTCGCCAGCGGCGCGAGGTCAGTGTAGGCTGCGTCCGTGGGTACAATTGCCCCAACGCTGCCCACAGCCTTGAAAAAGGTTTCATCCTCGTCCGCCAAACGCGCGAGCGGTACGGCGACGGCCGCCCCTTCCCTTGGGGCGCTGTCTGTGTCGATCACGTCCCATGTGCCGGGTGTGACGCCTGTAAGATTAACGAGCGCCATAAACCGCCTCCTTGAATACTGCGGGGCCGAGGCGGCGGTAGGCGGCAAGAAATTCTTCACCATCTTCCCGTTCGCCAAGGTAAACCGCGACAACTTTTTCTACGGCGTCAATGATGCCGTGTTCGTCAAAACCTGGGCCGAGGATGGCGGCCTTGGACGCGTCTTCCGCGCCGGAGCCGCCCAGCAGCAGCTGGTAGTTTTCTTCGCCCTTGCGGTCGACGCCGAGGATGCCGATATGGCCCGCGTGGTGGTGACCGCACGAGTTGATACAGCCGGAGATTTTTATCTTCAGCGGTCCGATATCCTGCAGGCGCTTGATGTCGTCAAAGCGTTCCGTGATTGCCTGCGCGAGCGGGATCGAGCGCGCGTTGGCGAGCGAGCAATAATCAAGTCCCGGACAGGCGATGATATCGGTCAGAAGCCCGACGTTGGCAGTGCCAAGGCCCGCTTCGTCAAGGTCGGCCCAAATGGCGGGCAGGTCTTTTTTCGCCACATGTGGCAGAATGAGGTTCTGCTCATGGCTGACCCGAATTTCAGACTGGCTGTATTCGTCCGCCAGTGCGGCCACAAGGTCCATCTGCTCCGCCGTCGCATCACCGGGAATGCCGCCGTGAGGTTTGAGGCTGATGGTCAGGTTCACATGGCCCGGCACCTTGTGCGGATTGGTGTTGTTTTTGACCCAGGCTTTAAAAAGGAAGTTCTTTTTTTCCAGCTCGTCAACGGCGGGCACATCGTCTGGCAGCACAGGCAGTGGCGGCGCACAGAAAAAGCTTTTGATGCGCGCGGCTTCTTCTGCAGGCACATCCAGCGGCTGGTCCTTGATGCGGGCCCATTCTTCATTGGTTTGGCGGGCGTATTCCTCAGCGCCCAGATCTTCCGCCAAAATCTTGATGCGCGCCTTGTATTTATTGTCGCGCCGTCCTTGCTCGTTATAGACGCGCAGGATGGCCTCAAGGTAACTGAGCAGGTCGCGTTCGTGCACAAACTCGTTGATGGTTTTACCGATCACAGGCGTGCGGCCCATGCCGCCGCCGACCAGGACTTCAAAGCCGATCTCGCCCGCATCGTTTTTCTTCAAAATAAGGCCGATATCGTGCCACTTCACCGCAGCGCGGTCGAGCGCGGCACCGGTGATGGCGATCTTGAATTTACGCGGCAGGAAGGAGAACTCCGGATGGAAGGTCGACCACTGACGGATCAGCTCCGCATAAGGGCGTGGGTCGGCTACTTCGTCCGCAGTCGCCCCGGCAAACTGGTCCGTCGTCGTATTGCGGATGCAGTTGCCGGAGGTCTGGATGGCATGCATCTCAACGTCTGCAAGTTCCTGCAATATGTCCGGTGTTTCACTCAGTTTCGGCCAGTTATACTGGATGTTCTGCCGTGTGGTGAAATGGCCGTAGCCCTTGTCATACTTGCGCGCAATATGTGCAAGGCGGCGCATCTGGTTTGCCGACAGGGTGCCATACGGGATGGCCACCCGCAGCATATAGGCATGCAATTGCAGATAAAGGCCGTTCATCAGACGAAGCGGGCGGAATTCCTCTTCCGTCAGTTCGCCTTTCACGCGGCGTTCCACCTGATCGCGGAATTCCGCAACACGGGCGTTGGTGATCGCGTGATCATATTTGTCGTAAGCGTACATGGTCTGGATACCTTTTGGGTCTGGATGCCTTCTGGTCGTGTCTCTTATCGTTCCCAGTTCGGGGAAACCTGATAGCCGAGGTCAGTGCGCACGCTGGGGCCTGTGGCCTGCATGGCGAATTTCATGTGGGCCGGGAACGGTTTGCCATCGCGGGTTGTGGCTTGGATCACCTCAATACTCAGCACCTCGTTGGCATGTGCCGATTTCTGCGCCAATGTTTCAAGGGCTGCGACACCGGCTTCGTCTTCAGCGGTGCCCGCGTCACCGGCGACTGTGGACCAACTGCCATCCGTGCGCATGAACACCACGCGACCATCAAGCAGGCGGTTGGCGACAATCATCTGTGGCCCGGTAATTTTTTTAGCCATATCTCGGTACTCCTTAAACTCAGGCTGTCGCGCGCTGGCGCTCAGCTTCAAATTCTGTCTGCGCCAGCTCACGCGCGTTATTGACCACGTCACCGATGAGGAGAAGCGCGGGGCTTTTCACCGCGTTGCGCTGTACCAGCTCTTCAAGGCCGGCAAGTGTGCCGTAGAAGCGGCGTTCGTTGGCGCGGGTGCCGTTTTCAACCACTGCCACCGGCGTGGAAGGCTTCACGCCCTCGCCGGTGAGGCCTGCGGAGATCTTGCCCGCGCCGCGCACGCCCATGTAAACCGCCAGCGTCTGACCGTCTCCCGCAAGGCGCGCCCAGTCCTTGTAGGCCCCGTCCCTGAGGTGGCCGGTGACAAGCGTGATAGAGCTTGAATATTCACGGTCTGTCAGCGGGATCTGGGTGGTGGCAGCGATGCCTTGAAAGGCACTGATGCCGGGCACCACCTCCACATGAATGTCATGCTGCCTGAGCGCTGCAAGTTCTTCCCCTGCACGGGCGAACAGCAGCGGGTCACCGCCCTTGAGCCGTACCACGCGGCGACCCTTCAGCGCCTCATCCACGATCAGCTTGTTGATGCCATCCTGGCCGATGCCGTGGTCGCCTTCCCGCTTGCCGACAAACACTAGTTCCGCGTCGCGGCGCGCCAGCGCCAGCACATCACGGCTCACCAGCCGGTCATAAACAATCAGGTCGGCCTGTTGCAGTGCGCGGTGCGCCTTGATGGTCAGGAGGTCCGGATCGCCGGGGCCAGCGCCCACAAGCTGGACCTGCCCGCTTGTGGCACCCACGCGGTGATTGCGCGCGGCATCCACAATCAGGCGCTCAACCTCATCTTGGCCAAGGTCGGCGTAAGAACCGGCGTTATCATAAAGTCTATCCCAAAAAAGCCTGCGACGGGTCCCGTCTGGAATAAGGGTTTTGACGCGAGACCGGACGGACCCCGCCGCAGAGGCAAGCACGCCAAGAGAAGGGGGCAGAAGTCTCTCAAGGCTGCTACGAAGGCGGCGTACAAAAACCGGTGCCATGCCGCCCGAGGAAAAGGCTACTTGCAGGGGCCCGCGCGCAAACTGTGCAGGCGTCGTGAAATTTGATTTTGCTGGTTTGTCGACAACGTTGACCGGCAGTCTGCGAGCGTTCGCAAGGCGCAGTACCCGTTCTTCCGCTAGGTCATCTTCAAGCGCGATGTAAACAAGGGTCTTACCGGTGAGGTCATCTTCGGTGAAGGCGCGGTCATGCACCACGATATTCTTGGCGCCGGTGTCTTCCGGTAGCAGGCCGGCGTCCCTGAGCGCGGCCTGCGCGCCGCTACCCGTGACGCTGATGCGTGCGCCTGTTGGCATGAACAGCCCAACCTTTGCCATCGCGGCTGCCGTGGCACCGACGATCAGGATGTGGTGTTTTTCAGCGGTCAGGAAAACCGGAATGCTGCTCATGATATTTAACTCCTCGCGGGGTCTTGGCCCTCGTGCCTCAGGACCGCGTCCTCATACAGGCAAATGAAACTGTTCGATGCTTCCTGAGATAAGGCGCGGTGACGAGAGGAACAAACGAGAAGAATTGAATCCCTGTAGTAGAAAATTTTACCCTATATAAAATATATAACAGCAAATTAAGGAATAATAATCTAATTAATAGAGAAAATAGGCACGCTATTCTCATGATATAGGGTGTCGTAGAACTGGCTGTATGTGTTTCCGCTGGTGTTGAAACATCTGCCCTGAAACGTATCGCCGGTTAGCTGGGCTTATCTGGCGGTGTGGTGCGGGAACGCCATTATCACAATTGCGTGGCACGCCGGGATAAAGTGGTTTTCGCGCCACAGTTTGCCGTGTAAACAGGCGGGAGCAAGCTTTGGGAAGACGATTATGGCAGATGTAATGAACGGCGTAGCACTGGGTGATAGCTGGTACAAGGTGCTCGCAGACGAGTTTGACGCCGACTATATGCAAAAGCTGGCTGCCTTCCTTGAAGAAGAAACAAAATCGGGAAAGCGTATTTTCCCGCCCCGTGGAAATTTTTTCCACGCCTTGAATCTTACGCCGCTGGAAGAGGTGAAGGTTGTTATCATCGGGCAGGACCCTTACCACGATGACGGGCAGGCGCATGGCCTGAGTTTCTCTGTCCAGCCCGGGGTGGATGTGCCGCGGTCGCTCCGGAACATATACAAGGAACTGGAAGATGATCTTGGTGTCACGCACCCGGGTCACGGTTTCTTGGAAGGTTGGGCCAAACAGGGCGTGCTGATGCTGAATGCGGTGTTGAGCGTGGAGGCACACAAGGCAGGGTCGCATCAGAAAAAGGGCTGGGAGACGTTCACCGACCGCATCATTGACGAACTGAACCGTCATCATGACGGGCTTGTTTTCATCCTGTGGGGCAGTCACGCACAGAAAAAAGGCGCCGGCATTGACCGTGACCGCCATCTGGTGCTTGAAGGCCCGCACCCGTCGCCCCTCTCCGCCTATCGTGGCTTTTTTGGTTCAAAGCCGTTTTCAACGGCCAATGAGTATCTGGAAAGTCAGGGCAAAGCGCCCATCAACTGGCAACTGGAACCGGTGAAGGCGCCGGGCAATCAGCCTAGTCTGATATAAAGAAAACGGAAAACCAGTCCTTGATTAGTTTTGCCTGCTGCTGCGGTTACCTCATCTGAAATAAATACATTTGAGCATAGCGGGCAAATCATCTGGCTCCCCTTGCTGTCAACCGCGCCGTTGTGCTAGGCAAAATGCACATCAAAGATTATGGATCATAAGAGAGGGGAACCTATGTTCCATGTAATCCCAAACCTTCTGGACACACGCGAAATCGCGCGATTACGGGAACTGGCAGCACGCATGCCATTTGAGGATGGCCGTCACAGCAACCCAGGGTTTTCCAAGAAAAAAAACCTGCAGCCCAAGCATAGCGACCCGGGTTACAAGGAGGCCTCCCTGATTGTGCAGCAGGGATTGTCGCGCAACGAATATTTCCGTGATTTTACATACCCCAAAACCATGGCCCCACCGATGCTCAGCAAATATGAGGCCGGGATGGAATACGGCGAACATGTCGATAATGCTATTATCCCTTATAGTCCACCGCTGCGGATTGACGTGAGCTGTACGGTTTTTGTCTCTGAACCGGAAAGTTATGAAGGCGGTGAGCTCGTCGTGCGTATGGCGGACAAAGAACTGAAGATCAAGGAAAAGGCGGGCGCCGCAGTTTTATATCCCTCCAACATGTTCCACCATGTGGCGCCGGTGACAAAGGGGACGCGCCTTGTGGCCATCACCTTTATTGAAAGCATGGTGCGCGATACGCAGAAGCGGGAAATTCTGGTGGAATTGACAGAGTTTTTGCATGCCAATGCGGCCAAGGTCGGAGAAGATGAACACGTGCGCCTGGAGTATATCAGGCAGAACCTTACCCGCATGTGGTATGCTGACTGATCTCACCCGGCCCATATGAGTAAAACGGGCGGGTTTACCTCGTCGCTTACTTTGCGTAGCCGAAATTGATAAGAGCGTCTTTTGCAGCGCCATGTGTTTTTGCAAAAGTTGTGAGGAAGCTGAGGCCTTTGTTGATCTCTCCACCATTTTTTGTGCGGGATTGCTGCAGGCGATCGCGGCGCTCCTGTGCGGAAAAACCATACTCGGTGGCTTTGGAATAGCGGCTGGAAACAGGGTTTGCCAGTATTCTTTCCAGCATATCATCTGTGATCGGGCGGCCAAAATGCTGTGCTACTGCAGCAAGTTTCGCGGGGCGATCCTTCAGATAGGAATCGAAATCAACACGCAGGATTCGTCCCATTGCCGCCTTGGCGGCCTGCTCCATGTTGACCATTTCAGCAAGGTAGCAGGCAGCTGCCAGTTCGCCGGATGACAAGCTGTGCAGTGCAGGCAGGTCTGCCCCGGTTATTCTATGCAATGAGCATAACCGCTGCTTTGCAGCGCCGAGGAGATCGAGCACGTAGCTTTCTGCCCCCAGTACTGTGGCAAGATATATTTCTGGCGCCATGGCGAGCATGACGGCGCGGTCGTTTTGGAAACGTTGCAGCCAGTCTTCCGCCAGCAGGCTGCAAAAGCTGGTGGCTTTCACGATGGCCAATTGATCCAGGCCGGGTGTGCGCGCCCAAAGGCCATGAAACATGTCCATGTCCTGTTGCAAAGTATCGGCAGAGCGGGGCGACCAGTAGGTGTCGCGTTCCGGCCACATGCCGGCCAGATCGCGTAGGGGCAGGGGTTCCCTCACGGAGAAAAACTGCTCGCTCGCGAGGCCCAGCATTCGGGAGATCAGGGTAGAGCCGCAGTGGCCGATATGAAAGATCAGGCCGAGCGGGCGGGCCGGGGCGTTTGCTACCTGTTCGCGGAGTTCGGAAATCGGCGCCCAGTGATGCTGAGGGGTGCCTGCCGCAAAGGCCCTTTGATCAAGAAAAGCAGCCTGAGTATAAAAGTCGGTGCTTACCTGTATTAACTGAACCCGGTCAGCCCACCAGTTGACCACAAACGGGTATAGGTACGGGCTTGCCATCAGGTTGTCCGGTTTGGAAGTGGTGCGCATCTAACCCCCGCTGCATCGTTCTTTTGTGCCAACGCAATCCTTTGTCAGGATTTGCCGTCGGCATCCTATGGCAAGCCTTAAACGCTTGCAATGCCGTGAGACAGGAATGCTGAGAGATAGGCAGATACGGCAAACAGGGCGGAGAAATACTCCACCCTGCCGGATGGCTGCTGGATCAGTCGTCAGAAATATCTTTCACGACCATGTACCAATGCTCCAGGTCGCCGTAGAAGCTTGAAAGCGGCAAGCGTTCATTGAGGCCATGGGCGAACATGTCGGAACCCTTGAGGAAAATGCCCGAAATGCCGTAGCTGTCCATGCCTGCGGAGCGGAAGTGCATGCCGTCAGTACCGCCGGATTCCATATAGGGGATGATCTTGGCGTCCGGGAAACGGGCGTGCACGGCGCGGTCTACCACACCCATCACTTCATCACGCAGTGGGGAAGCCGCAGTTTCGACCGCGTCCTTGAGCGGTTTCCACGTGATGGCGTCATTACCGACCACTGACTTAAGCTGGTTAATAGTTGCTTCCGTACCGACACCGGGGAAGATACGGCAGTTGATAGTCGCGGTGGCGGATTGTGGCAGGGCGTTTTCCGCGTGGCCAGCGTCCAGCATGGTGGCTACACAGGTTGTGCCGGTGGTGCCGACATATTCAGGGCGGGACCGCAAGGTTTTCACCGCCCATTCGTCTTGCGGGTTTTCCGCAAATGTGGCCATGGCTTTTTTAAGGTCACCATCTACAAGCGCGGATGTCTCACGGAAGAAGGCGCGGGTTAGCTCGTTGGCGCGTGCGGGAAATTTGTACGCCTGAATTTTGCTGATGGCTGCTGCGAGATCATAAATCGCGTTGTCTTCGCGTGGGCGCGAGCTGTGACCGCCGGGGTTGGTGGCTGTCATCTCGAACGAGATATAGGTTTTCTCTGCTGCCTGCACGTTATAGCTGATGACCGATCCGTCTGCCGCCAGCGCGCCGCCGCCCGCGTCTGCGATCAGCACAAATTCGGCGTCTGTCAGGTTGCGGTAATCACGCGCGAGGGCTTGGGTGGTGACCATGCCGGTTTCCTCATCGCCGGAAAAAGCGATAATCAGGTCGCGTTTGGGTACATAGCCTTCAGCCTTGAGGCGCAGGAAGGTGGTCGTGAGGGATGTCATGCCCATTTTGTTGTCAAGCACACCGCGACCAAAGAGGTAGCCATCTTCCACGATCAGGGTGAAGGGATCGCGCACCCAGTCTTCAGGGCGAGCATCAACCACATCCATATGAGCGGAAAGTGTCACCGGTTTTTTGCCCGATGAACCGTCCCCGCGGTAGCGTACAACAAGCGCGGCTGTCTCGCCCATGGGCAGCAGGTGAATATCTTCTTCCGCGAAGCCGCCTTTCCTGAATTCTTCCGCGAGGAAGGCTGCCAGCTTGGGCACATTGCCGTGGCCTTCAGCAGTGCGCATGGATACTGCCGTGCGCAGGATCTCCATGGCCTTGTCGGAATATGGCACTTTTTCATCAGCGAGCGCGGCGAAGCTCGCGGGCAGAGCCAGACTTGCAGCAAGCGCAAGCGCGGAAAGGGATTTTAACATGGGCGTGTTTCCTCGAATGTTTTTATATGAAAAAGACGGTAGCGCGGGTGAGGTAGTTTGGCACCACAAATTTTATTGAAATAGACCATAGAAAACTTTTTATAAAAAAAGGCGGAATTTTCCGCCTTTTCGTCTCTGTTATTCTCATGAATTAGTCTTTCAGTTGCCTGAGTGCATAGACCACCTGCAGGGCATCCGTGTAAGCACGCTGCTTCAGGTTGGCCGCCGCCGAATGGCCACCTTCGATGTTCTCATAATAAAGGACAGGCTTGTCCATGCCGAGCATCTTGGCTGCCATCTTGCGGGCGTGGCCAGGGTGCACGCGGTCATCCTTGGTGGAGGTGTAGAAGAAGACCTCCGGATACTGCTTGTCCGCATCCAGATTCTGGTACGGGGAGTATTTGAGGATATAGTCGCGTTCTTCCGGCACATCCGGGTTGCCGTATTCGCCCATCCAGCTTGCACCCGCTAACAATTTGTTAAAACGCATCATGTCCAGAAGCGGCACGGCACAGATGACAGCGTTCCAGAGGTCAGGACGCTGGGTTGTCATCACGCCCATCAACAGGCCACCGTTCGACCCACCCCGGATACCCAGATGACGCGGTGTGGTGAAGCCGGTTTCAATGAGGTCTTCGCCCACGGCGATAAAGTCGTCATAGGCGCGTTGCCGGTTTTCCTTGAGCGCGGCCTGGTGCCATTTGGGGCCAAATTCGCCACCACCCCGGATGTTGGCGATGACATAGGCGCCGCCTTCTTCAAGCCACAGCTTGCCCGGGCCTGAAAGGTAGGTGGGCGCCAGCGCGATTTCAAACCCGCCGTAACCGTAGAGGATGGTTGGGGTTGTGCCGTCCATTTCCACGTCTTTGTGGCGAATGACAAAATAAGGCACCTTGGTGCCATCCCTGGATGTGGCGAACTTCTGTTCGGTCACCATGTTGCTGGCATCAAAGCGCGCGGGCAGGCTTGCTATCTGCTCCGGCTGGCCGCCCCGTTCGACCGTATACAGGGTGTCGGGTTGCAGGAAGCTCTCAAAATTGACAAAGGCGGTGTCGGTCCATTCGTCTGCGCTGACGACGTTAAGTGCGCCGTTTTCCGGCATGCCAACGTTGCTTGTAGTCCAGCCGTTGGGTCCGGGTTTTGCCGCAACAAGTTGGCCAGTGACTTCATCAAGAACGGAGAGGAAAATGCGGTCTTTGCCGATTTGCACCTCGTCGATTGAACTGCGCTCTGTGGGGACAAAAATCTCGCTGACGCTCAATGCTGCGCGCCCGGCGAGGGCATCGGCCACCTTGAGGGAGACCAGTGTCCCGGCGGCAACGGTTTTGGCCCCAAGCTCCCAGTCTTTGCGCAGTTGCACGATAACCATGTCACTGAAGAAACCCTTGAAACTGATGGCCTCGGGCAGGTCCAGCCTGCGCATTTCCTTCTGGTCCCAGGCTTTTTCTTCCCCGTCCAGCACATAAATTACTTCGGTGAAGAAATCCGGCGCACGCACGACACCAACATAGTTGCCGTCTGGGCGGTGGCTGGCAAAGGGGAAGCTACCAACATCCGAGGTGTCGCCCTCGTGCATCAGTTTGGCAACCGCAAGCGGCTCATTGCGCTTCCAGGCTTTTACCTGATTGGCGTATCCGCTGTCGGTCATGGTGCCGGCGCCAAAATCAGTCCCGATCAGCACGGTGTCAGCATCAATCCAGACAACACCCTGTTTTGCTTCGTCGGTCTCGAACCCGCCGCTGACAAACTGTTTTGTGACCGCGTCAAACTCACGCACGACAACTGCGTCGCCGCCACCACGGGAGAGGCTGACCAGACAGCGGCCAAAATCCGGGGCGAGGCACTCTCGCGCTTTATAAACCCAGTTCTCGTTTTCTTTTTCTGCCAGCGCGTCAACGTCAAGAAGGGTGACCCATTTTGGCTCACCTGCCTTGTAGGATTTTAAGCTGGCGCGGCGCCATAGTCCGCGAACACTATTTTCATCCTGCCAAAAGTTATGCACGGCACCACCAAGAAGGCGTCCATAGGCGATCTTGTCTTGTGCGTTATAGTCCTTCAGCGACCGTTCCATCAAATCGTCAAAGCGAGGGTCTTCCTTAAGGATACCCAACGAATGCTCGTTGCGCTCTTTCACCCATTCAAGGGCCTTTTCGCCCTCTACTTCCTCCAGCCAGAGGTACGGGTCTTCGTCTGCGGACGCGGCGGTGTTCACTAGTGCAGCCATTATTGCTCCTACTGTCATCAGGTATTTCATTTATTTATCCCCCTCGCGGATTATCGTGTCGGTGTGTTCCGGGCTAAAAACTGTCTTTAAGGCGTCTTACTTCGGCAAAAACCTTGGGCCATGGCGCGCCAATCAGCCCGACCCTGTCCTGTATCTCGTCGCTCATGGGCCTGAGGAACGGGTTTGTCTGGCGCTCGGTGCCCAGTTCGCTGGGCACGGTCGGTTTGCCGTCTTGGCGCAAGGCCTGCACCTTCGCCATTCGCGCCTGAAGGGCGGGGTTGTCCGGCTCCACCGACAGGGCGAACTTGCCATTCGCCAGCGTATATTCGTGCGCGCAATATATCAGGGTTTCGTCGGGCAGGCGCATCAGCTTTGACAATGATTGCCACATCTGCTCAGGCGTGCCTTCAAACAGGCGCCCGCAGCCCATGGCAAACATGGTGTCACCACAGAAAAGCGCATGGGCGGCTGCAAAATGATAGGCGATATGGCCGCTGGTGTGGCCCGGCACGTCATAAACGTCGGCGGCGATGTCGCCGAGGTGGACGTGGTCACCTTCGGCGACGGCTACATCAAGGCCGGGGATGCGGTCACGCTCAGCTGCGGGGCCGATGATCTTTAAGCCATAGCGCTGTTTGAGTGCAAGGTTGGCGCCCACATGGTCATAATGGTGATGGGTATTCAGGATATAATCCGGTGTCCAGCCGCGGGCTTCCAGTGTCTCAACCACTTCGACCTCCACAGCCGGGTCGACAATCGCCACTTCGCCCGATTTGGGCTCATGGATCAGGTAAATATAATTATCCGACAGGACGGGAATTTGCACGGTTTCTAACATGGAGCCTCAATCATCTGGTCTGGGCAGGCGTGCTGACAGCCTGGGTTCTGATGCACACTATAACGGTCCTGATATGGCCCTGCCATGGGGAAAAACAACGCAGGTGCATATAGTTCTGTCGCTTGAGGGCTATCTCCCCTTATGGCTATCTTCCCAACAGCCACGCGCCGACGTTCAGGGTAATGTCACGTCCGCGCTCCGCCTCACCTGTCGGCGCAATGTGCCACTGCCATTCTTCCAGCGGGTCACCGGGTAGGAGGTCGCGGTCAACACTGGTGAAAACATGCTTGTGGTCGCCATGTGTCTCAACGCGCTGATAATCCGTGATAAGAAGGGCAGGGCAGCCCATGGCCATCAGCGCGCGTACATGGGCCTTTTGCACCCGGGTTGTCAGCTCCTGTTCTGCATCGTTCAGGGGAGGGCTGGCCGCAAAGGCAAGCGGTAGCTGGCTGAGAATATTGCAACTGACGGCCAGGCCGTATCCCGCAAGCGGCATGGGCGCGATTTTCGGCGGCCTCAGGCCAAAAGGGTCCTCGGCTGCGGTGAAGGTCTCAAGAAAGCCGGTCAGGTCCGCGCATTCGGTTTCGATGTTAGCGTACCCAGCCAGAAGGCGTTTGCTGCGGCGCGGCAGCACGGCATCAACCAGCAGGGCGCCAGCAGGGTGGGCGTTCAGGGCATCCAGCGGCAGGTCAAGGCATAGCCCGGCGCCAAGTACAAGCACAGGTTCGTTTGCATCTGCCTCATGCAGGTGGGCGCTGATACATTCCTTTGTGTGCTGCAGATGCGGGGCCCAGGCTTTTTTCTGTCGCCTGTGGCGGCCGGCAATGCCTGCCAGTTCGCGCACCAGCCCGGCTTGCCGCGCGCCAGCCGCAGCTTCGGAAGTCAGTGCAATATATAGTTCCTGCAGCAGGGCAGTTCTCCGGAATTTCAGTCAGGCAACATCTTGCCGGGGTTCATGATACCATGCGGGTCAAGCGCCGTCTTTATCTGTCGCATAAGGGCCAGTGCCGGGCCTTTCTCCCACTCAAGGAACGTGCGCTTGCCCATACCGATGCCATGTTCGCCGGTGCAAGTGCCGCCCATCTCAATGGCCCGCCGGACCATACGCTCGTTCAAGGCTTGCATGGCCGCCATTTCCTCCCTGCTGTCCGGGTCGGCCAGCATGATGGTATGGAAGTTGCCGTCGCCTACATGGCCCAGCATTGTGGCCATGATCGGACTATTTTGCAGATCGCCGCGGGTTTCCAGCATGCAGTCACCAAGGCGGGATATGGGCACGCAGACATCGGTGGTGACTATCCGCTTGCCCGGCCCCATGGCAAGCGTGGCATAGTACAGGTTGTGTCGGGCATGCCACATGCGGCTGATATTCTCCTGATTATCTGCAAATTCAATGTGCGCTCCGCCGCAGGACAGGGCCAGATCGGTAAAAGTGGCGATTTGTTCGTCTACCCCCGCGGGTGTTCCGCCAAATTCGAGGAAAAGTGTCGGGGCTTCGATGTGAGTTGTGCCCGCGTGCGCATTCACTGCACGAATGGAAAGCTCATCCAGAAGTTCAATGCGCGAGACGGGAATGCCCATTTGTATGGTGTTCATGACTGTATCAGTTGCAGCTTTCAGGTTGGGGAAGCGGCATACACCAGCGGCCTGCTTCTCAGGGATGCCGTGCAGTTTGAGGCTGAGTTCCGTGATGACGCCCAGCGTACCCTCGGAGCCGACGAAAAGGTGGCTCAGGTCCAGCCCCGCAGCTGATTTTCGTGCCCGGGTGCCGGTTTCGATAATCTCGCCGCTTGTGGTGACGACCTGCAAGGACAGAACCTGCTCACGCATGGTGCCGTAGCGCACAGCGTTTGTGCCGGAAGCCCGTGTCGCAGCCATGCCGCCAAGGGTGCATTCCGAACCGGGGTCAACCGGGAAAAACAGGCCTTTGTCGCGGAGGTAGGCGTTGAGAGCCTGCCGTGTCACTCCGGCCTGTACCCTCACGTCTTGATCGGTTTCATTCAGCGTGAGGATATCCTGCATTGCGGACAGGTCGATTGTCAGTCCGCCAAGAGGGGCGCAAACATGCCCCTCAAGCGAAGTGCCCGCTCCGAATGGAATCACCGGCATACGATACCGAGAGCATATGGCGACAGCGTCTGCGACGTCGCCGGTTGAGTGCGCGCGAAGGACGGCATCGGGCGGCATGCCCTCATGACCGCCCTCGTCCCGGCCGTGTGCTTGGCGCTCCGGCATCTGCAAGGACAATTGATCGTGGAAGCGGGCCTGAAGGGCAGTAACGGCATTCTCATACGGCATATATGTTTCCCTTCATTTATGACGGTAAAAAACATTCTACGCGCCGTTTGCAAGATTGTCTTCCCTGGTTAATAGTGGCGTGGCGGCAGGCGGGGCGGTTAACGTTTTTTCAAACGATGTTTCGTAAAATATGATCGCATATCTCGTTGAAGCTTTGGGACAGTGTCATGATTGAGAGAATTCTCACCAGTTTCATATACGATCATGACGCAGGCATTATGGTGCTCACCGTTTTTCTTGCGATTTTTTGTTCGGTGACCTGTCTTTTTCTGCTGCAGCGTACACGGGTTTGCGTGGAGCGTGACCGTAAGGGCTGGCTGATTACGGCCGCACTATCGGTGGGCAGCGGTATCTGGGCTACCCATATGGTGGCGTCGCTGGGCTGGGACATCAATATACCCGTCAAGCATAGCGTGGTCATGAGTGGTGTTGCCGGCGCGCTCAGCATCCTGATCGTAGGCGCGGGCTTCGTGCTGTCGACCTATAACCGCACGCTTCGGGGACGGCTTTCGGCTGGCCTTGTCGTGGGGGTTGGTATCGTTGTTATCCATTTTATCGAAATGGGCACACTCCGGATGCAGGGCGAGCTGACGTTCGATCCAGGCTACAGCGCTGTAGCGGTGATTTCGGCGCTCCTCCTCTCTGCTGCTGCCATGGTGGTAATGAACAAGACGGAAGACAGCGTCCGGCAAATTCTGGCGACACTTTTGCTGGCCAGCGCGATGGTTGCGCTGCATCAGATATCCGTGGCTGGTACCATGGTGCATTTTGACCCCGCAGTGCCCATTCCTGACAAACTGGTGTCAGACACAGTCATGGGGTTTGTTGTTTCCATTTCGGCCATTGCGCTCCTGAGTGGCAGTCTGGCGATGGCGCTGACCGATTTCCGGCTTACCCGCCGGGGCGCAATTGAGGTGGACCGGCTCAGAAGCTTGGCGGATGCCGCGATCGAGGGCATCGTGGTCGTGGACCATGGTGGCCATATCGTCAATGCCAACGCCAGTTTTCTGCGCCTTGTCGGCATACCATTGCGCAAGATCAAGGGTGAAAATTTCGTGCTGTATTTCCGGGACTTTCCCACAGGGCAAAATGTTACGCAGTTGGCGGAAGCAGGCGCGAAACTTGAGGAAGCAACGCTTGTCAGTGCCACGCTGGAGGAGATACCCACCGAGCTTTATTTCAAATGCGCGGTCGTGGCGGGTGAGGCGCACAATGTTGCTGTTGTACGCGACCTGAGCGAGCGCCGCGCTGCAGAGAAACGTATCAATTACCTTGCCAATTATGACCGCCTCACCGGCCTCGCAAACAGGCACCTGATGATGGACCGTTTACTCCATGCCATGCAGGCCGCTGTGGAAGCTGACCACAAGGTGATGTTGCATTATCTGGATCTGGACGGATTTCAGGAACTCAATACAGCGATTGGACAGGCTTCCGCTGATCAATTGCTCAGATATGTCGCCGGGCGATTGCAGGGCAGCCTGCGCGGGATGGTGACGCTGGCACGCATCGGTGCCGACCAGTTCTGTATAGTGCAGGAATGTGTGAAGCTGTCGGAAAATGCACAATTGTTGCTGGAGCGGTTGCGTAAGAAGCTGGAGCAGCCTTTCACCATATCAGGCCAGGAAATTCGCGTGACCGCCTGTATCGGGACAGCGATCGCCCCGGATGATGCAGACACGCCAGCCCACCTGCTGGCACGGGCGGAAATTGCAATGAAAAAAGCCAAGACCATTGGACGCGGAACTTTTTCATTTTACGAACTCGAGGCGGATAGAGCGCTCGAGGAGCGACGCAAATTGAAGTATCAACTGGCGGACGCCTTGGCCGGGGGGCAGATATTCCTGCTGTATCAACCGCAATTCGATATTGAAACCGGCGCTGTGGCTGGCTTTGAAGCTTTGGCGCGGTGGCAACATCCACAGCGAGGGGTGGTGTCCCCGGCCGAGTTTATCCCTCTCGCAGAAGAAAGCGGCTTGATTGTCGAGGTCGGCAACTGGATTTTCCACGAAGCCTGCCGGGAGGCGGCGCGATGGGAAAAGCCGCTGCGGATCGCGGTCAACCTGTCGCCGGTGCAATTTGAGGACGATGACCTGCCGGCAAAGATAGAGGCGATACTGGAAGACTGCGGCCTTGACCCGTCCCGGCTTGAAGTCGAGATTACCGAAGGTGTGCTTATTGAAGATGAGACCCGTGCGCTGGGTATGCTGAGGCGGTTGAAAAATAAAGGCATATTGTTGGCGATGGATGACTTTGGTACTGGCTATTCTTCGCTCAGTTACCTACGGCAGTTCCCGTTTGACAAGATCAAGATCGATAAAAGCTTCATCACCAATCTCAGAACCGACGACCAGTCGCTGGGAATCGTCAAGGGCATGATCGGACTGGCACACGGACTGAATATTCCCGTGCTGGCGGAGGGTGTCGAAAATGAGACGCAACTGGCGATGCTGAGGCTGGAGAATGGCGATGAAGTGCAAGGGTTTTATACCGGCTCGCCCAAGCCGATCACACATTATATGGAACTGACGGGCGCGCGCACATAATTGCGGGACATGCACACCGCTATGATGGGGGACGGTTCTAGCCGGGCAGACAGGAAGCCGAAAAAATGCCCCACCCGGGGGGAGTGGGGCAGTCGCTTGACAGGAGGAACCCCGGCGAGGACAGTCAGCCGGAGGCCCCGTTGTTGACCTCGTTTTACCGTGTCGCTGTCGCGACATGCATCTTGTGCAGCCGGGCTCTTTAGGACCAACTCACTCGAAGCCAATACAGAGTCAGCCGAGACACAACCCCTCGCAACCGGCGTGCGACGGAAAGTGTTAGTCCTGCGATAAAATGTTACTATATAGCGTTTATTGTTGCACTTGCAGTAAATCTCGGTAGCTGGGCCAGAAAGCGAGCGCGGACACACCCATGCTGACAACACGGTTGTTGATGCGGGTATTGGCTGTCTGGATACCAAGGATATGCCAGCCGTCCTTGGTGTTTTGCAGAATAGGGCCACCGCTGTCGCCCTTGATCGAAACGCAGTCAGTCATCAGCACGTGGCCTTTTTGCGCAACGGCCTGTACCTTGCAGCCCTGCTCTAGCGACAGCAGGTGTGCGCGGTCTCCGGGGTATCCGGCTACCGTGACGATGGGGCTATAGAGCGTACTGCGGGCGTTACCGTCTTCATCCAGCGTAAGGTCGCTGGGGAAAGACAGGTAGCCAAGATCTTTGCCCAAGGGGTCATGCAGGGTCAGCAGCGCCCAGTCGTACGGCAGGTTTTTGTGCGATGCGCCGATGGTGCCGTCAAAAGCAGGGTGGACCTTATAGGACGCGACTTTTGAATGCCCTGCATACCCGCCGGAGTGATAACCGGCCACAAAGTGCACGATAGACGGTACCACCATACGCGCCTGTGCTTTGGAATACAGGCAGTGCGCGGCGGTCAGCACAAGGCGTTCCCCCACAAGGCTGCCGGTGCAGTGTGCCCTGCCGCCAATATTGACCCGTCCGACCGAACGCCACGGCGCTGTGGTGCTGTCCACTGTTGGACGGTTGAAACTGGTGACCACATTTTGCGGCAGGGTGCCCGCCTCGCGCATTTTGCGTAGCCGTTCCTTGGCGCTCATCGTTGCCTCATCGTGGGCGAACGCTGCAGGCACACAAAGGACAAGGGCCACAAAAAGCGAAAGCAGTTTATTCTTCATCGCTGACAAGCTTTACGGCCTGACCGTCAGCCAGGTTTTGACCAATGGGAATACTGCGGTAAAAGCAGCTAGTGTGGCCAACATGGCAGCATTTGCCGCCTTTTTGATCCACGACCAGCCACAGGCTGTCCTGGTCACAGTCTGTGCGGAAGTCGCGCACCAATTGGAACTCGCCCGAGGTTGCGCCCTTGTGCCAGAGGCTTTGGCGCGAGCGGGAGAAATAATGCGCTTGTCCGGTCTCGATCGTTTTGGCGATTGCTTCCGCGTTCATCCATGCCTGCATCAGCACGCGGCCGGTTTTGGCACATGTCGTCACCACCGGGATCAGGCCACGGTCGTCAAATTTGGGAGCAAACCCAAGGCCGTGCTCGATTGCCTTTTTATCATCTCTGTCGGCGAAGTTAATCACACGCAATTCCTCAAAATACATGAAGCGGCATCATCATATGATCACGCCGCTTCATCAAGTCACAGTTTCTTGGGTGCAAAGTTAGCCGCGGATCAAATCCCAGAAACGACGTTCCTGATCGGCTTCCTTAAAGCAACCGCGGAACTGGCGGGTAATGGTGTAAACACCGTGATGCTTCACCCCGCGGCAGGTCATGCACTGGTGGGTGGCATCCACCACAACGGCCACGCCTTTGGGGTCCAGGTGTTTTTCAATCGCGTCAGCGATCTGGGCTGTCATTGTCTCCTGCGTTTGCAGGCGGCGGGCATAAGCTTCCACGATGCGCGCGAGCTTGGAAATGCCCACAACGCTACCATTTGGCATATAGGCGACATGCGCGGTGCCCTGCACTGGCACCATATGGTGCTCACAGTGGCTTTCCACGCGGATGCCGCGCAGCACCACCATGTCGTCGTAACCGGCAACCTCGTCAAAGGTGCGGGCGAGAATTTCTTCGGGGTCGGCTTTGTAGCCGGCGAAAAATTCCTCATAGGCCTTGGCGACACGTTTTGGTGTGTCGAGTAAGCCTTCGCGGCTAGGGTCATCCCCGGCCCAGCGAATGAGGGTGCGGACAGCGGCTTCAGCTTCGGCGCGCGTTGGGCGGCCACCGGAACTCGCGCGAGCACCATCCGGGATGACCTTCAGTTCAGAGCCAGCTTCGGCCCTTTCAAGTACGGCATCCATCAAGAATTCCTTTCTGTGGATGAAACCCCTTCGTGGCGAGATTTCGCCGGGGCAGTATGTAAACCGGTGTGGGTGAGCCACACACAAACAAAGATTGATATGGTCAGGATTAGCGGGATTTCAAGACGAAGGCAAGATTCGAAAACGATCACAATTTTGTCCCTTGGCAATCTGACACTGTCGTTTTACGAACAGGGGGGCTTTCCGGATCAACGTTCAGGCTGAAGCATGACCGAACTTTACAACACCGACATATTGCGCTGGACCACGCGCATCCCCCATCAGGAACGATTGGTGGCGGCAGACGTGACGGTGACAAAGACCAGCCGCATTTGCGGTAGCCGCATCAGCGCCGATGCCCATCTTGTGCTGGGGCGGATCAAGACTTTCGGCTGGGAAGTGAAAGCCTGTGCGCTGGGGCAGGCGGCATCCGCCATTGTCGGTCAGCATGTCATTGGCCTGAATGAGGATGAACTGGCGGACATCGCTGCACGTTTCCGCCATATGGTGAAAACCGGCGAGGCCGATTTCCCGCCAAAATGGGAAGCGCTTGCGCGGCTGGCCCCAGTGCAGGACCACCCCGGTCGGCACGGCTCGGTCATGCTACCGTTTGAGGTGCTGGAAGGCATATTTGCCGCCGCGGCAAAAGCGGAGTAGGCTCCCTGCTCAGGATTTACCGCCGTTGGGGAACCATAGTTTGGCCGCACTTGACGTGGATTAAAATGTGCCCTGCTTCGTGACCCAGAGAGGAATTACATGCGCCTGCCTCGCCATTTGGCCCCCTTAATGACACGTCTTTTAGCGGTTATTATCTGCCTCACCGCACCGGTGGTTCACGCCTCGAACGGCACCACCGATGAACTGGTGCGTGCAATCGGCAAGGGCATCTACCCGGACATAACCAGCGTGTTGATCGCAAAAGACGGGCACGTTGTGGAAGAATACTATTTTGGCTCAGGTGGACCGCAGGTGCTGAACGACACGCGGTCGGTGACCAAAACACTGACCGGCATGGCTGTGGGGGCGGCGATATATCAGGGCGCGCTTGAGCGCGAGGGCGATGCTGTGTTCCCGTTTTTCGGCAGCCCGGAAAAGCATAACAGCATGGACAGGCAGAAAGGCGCAATCTCGGTTCGCGACTTGCTGACCATGAGCTCGGCACTTGATTGCGACGACAATGACAGTGGCAGTGCGGGGTATGAAGACAAAATGCACGAGCAGGAAAACTGGACCGATTTCGTGCTGGGTTTACCGTCTGAGGCAAATTACACGCGTGATGCATCGGGGCTTGGTTCTTTCCGCTACTGCACGGCGGGTGTGTTCCTGCTGGGACAGGTACTGGAACGCGCCACAGGCCTGGCCGTGGATGATTTTATCCAGAACGCCATTTTCCGCCCGCTCGGTATCACGCAGTTTGAGTGGTTTCGCTCGCCTTTGGGCGAAGTGCAAACCGGCGGCGGGTTACGGCTCAGGAGCCGCGATCTTTGGCAACTGGCAGAATTGGCGCGCGCCGATGGTGTCTGGAATGGCAGGCGAATTCTGCCCAAGGGTTGGGTGGCGCGGTCAACCAAACCGCTGCGCACTGTTAATGACCGGCAGTCCTACGGCTATCTATGGTGGGTGCAGGATTTCAAAAGCGCTACGACAGGTCAAAATCACGCCGCCTATTATATGTCGGGTAACGGCGGCAACAAGGTTGTGGTTATTCCGGGATTAAAGCTTGTGACGGTGATTACCGCCACGGCCTACAATACACGCGGTATGCACGCCCGCACGACCGAGATCATAGAGCGGTATATCCTGCCAGCCCATGAGCGGGGCGCCGTACATATTGGTCGCTAACGGCTAAGGCTTATCCGGTTTGCGCCTGATCCTCGATATGGGGTACGCGCACGGCTTCAATTTGATATACTTCCTTGAGGAACAGGTACAGGAATGCCAGCGAAAGGGTCAGGACTGTGATGCCCGTGAGTGCTGACGTGATCTGAATGCCGGAAAACCCGATCTTGATATTGTTTGGTATCGCTTGGGGGGCTGTTGTGTTTTTTGGCCCCGTTTCTGCGGTCATGTTGTCTGTGGCCCTGTCTATGGTGGAATCTGTATTTGCGGCGGGCGGCGCTGCTGCCATTGACCGGTTTAATTCCTTCGCGGAAAAAACGATACCCGCCATGGTGATGACAACGACCATGACCAGTAGCGTATAGGACGCGATATCCTGATAGAGGAAGATATCTTCCTGCTTCAGTAGAAGGGCGGCAATGGTTTTGTTCTGCTGAGTTTGCGCTTTATAGTAAGCAATCTCGACTTCCTTGGCGGCGGCAAGCACCGCCGGGTCTGGCGCCCGCTGGGCCTTCAACTGATCAAGCTGGGCGGCGAGGTCGTTCAGAATGTCTTCCTGAGCTTTGGCAATTTCGGCCAGCTCCGCCTGACTTTTCTCGGCATAGGGGTTATCCCCAGAAGCGTGGGCGGCCAAAGGCAGTAAAAAAGCAATCACTATGGCCAAGATCATTTTATCAAGTTGTGTCATTGGGGGCGGCCTCCGCTACGGTCTTCATCTTCTTCCGGACATTTGCAAAGCGGACCGGGTATGGTGACATGCTTGCAATATGGCGGCAGGTTGCAACGCTGGGCCGGCAGTCTAGTCCCGCCAGCACCGGGAAGCGCCACGCCGGGCTGGGTTGGCAGGGTCGGTAGGACCGGGTTGCCAACGGTGGGTATCTTGTATTGGTCCTCCGGTCGGGTGAGTTGAAGCGACAAATGATCGTCCTTGGCTTTGGCCGCCTCCTTTAGAAGCGCTTCCAAAGCCTTGCCATTCAAAACCCCTTGAAGGCCGCCGGGAAGCTGAAAGACAGTAGTGGGCGGCTGGTTCTGTGCGCTTCGCAACAATGCGGCAATATCTGTTGTGTTCTGCCCCGGTGCCAGCTTGTTTTGGAGTGCCTGCAAGTCTGACGGGTTAAGCTGTTGAAGCTGGCTGGCAAGCTGGTTGAGATCAGCAGTCGCGGGTTCATTTTCCAAGGCTTGCGCCATGGGGCCCTGCAGGCAGACAAGCAGGCATGCGGCTGCACAAAATATTCTCATGATGAAAGCCCCCGTCAAATAAGGGCAATGCGATTTCTCCGGCGTTACCTCTGTACAAAGCTGCGCCATACCGCACATACCCGTAAGGGAGGCATTATACAATAAATACGGTAATTTTCAATCAGCTTGTGACGTCGTCCAGATACTGGCTGGCCCAGGCCGACAGCACACGCGCAACATAAACGCCGTCGTGCGGGCGCTCCATCAACAGGTGGTCGGCAAGGTCAAGCGAGACATAGCTTTTGGGATGTTTGGCGGCGACAAAGATGCGCCGCGCGTGGTCGACCGAGACGGTTTCGTCCACCGGGCTGTGCATCACCAGTAGCGGCTTTTTCAAGGCCTTGATCGCCGCTTCCACGTTTTGGGCGCGCGCGTCCTCGACAAACTGGTGTTTGATCTTGAACGGGCGTCCGGCAAGGGACACGGTTGCCTCGCCCTGTTCGGCAATGCGGTCGAGGTCGTCGCTGAATTGCTTGAGCACATTTTCACTGTCAAACGGTGCGGCAATGGTGGCGACGGCTTTTACCTCCGGCACTTTGCCGGCAGCAACAAGGGTCGCGGCACCGCCCAGGCTATGGCCCATCATGATGGCCGGGGCTTCAAGCTCATCACGCATGAAATCAGCCGCCGCCAGCAGGTCGGCCACGTTGGATGAAAAATTGGTGTTGGCAAAATCCCCGTTTGAGCGGCCAAGCCCGGTGAAATCAAACCGGAACAGGGCAATGTCGTCGTCATTTAGCGCCTTTGCAATACGGTTGATGGCGTTCAGGTCCTTGCCGCAGGTAAAACAGTGGGCAAAAAGTGCGTAGGCACGCGGGGTGCCATCGGGCGTATCCAGTTTGGCGGCCAGGTCAGCGCCAAGCGCGCCTTTGAAGGTAATTTTTTGGGCGGGCATCTTTTCCTCCTCAATGGTTTGTCAAAGATACGGTGTATATGTGGCGGCACTAGGGTGTGTTACGGCAACCCGGTGTTGCGCTTTCCGGCATGGCAGGCTCCACGTGGCCCAGTTTCCGGCGTCTCACTCCCGGCGTCTCACCTAGCCAGCGCATCGCCCATCTGGCGTATGGCGGCGATTTTGTCGTTGAGGGGCTGCCAGTCATCTCGCTCAGCGATATGGGACCAGATGTCTTCCAGTTCCTCAATCAGCATGGTGCAGGGGACGCCGCTGAAATATGGGTGGTTCAGCGCATTGGGCCGCGCTGGCTCATAGCTGGTGATGGCGGCTTTCAGTTCTGCGTCCGCCTCATAGCGTGTGGCTTCCGGGCTTTTGGCCGCGCGCCTTTCGCTTTGCCCGCCGCCAAACCAGTCAAAGAAGAAACGCTCATAGGGAAATTTTTCCCGCAGCATGAAATTGTTGACCGCCGTGAGCAGGGCATCGTCTCGTTTGTCGTCCTTCGGTTTCACGCCCATGCGCGCGAAAAGCTTGGCGCGAAGTGCAGAAAGATACACCTTCGGGAAAGGTTCCAGCACATCCTTGAGCGCCTGTTCTTCACAGATGTCTGCCAGCGCGCCGCCAAGCTGGTAGATATTCCAGTGCAGCGCATCGGGCTGGCGGCCATAGGCATAGAGGCCACGCTCATCAAAATAAGCTGCGGTGAAGCCAAGCTCCATGTGCGGCAGGAAGCGCCAGGGGCCAAAATCGAATATCTCACCGGTGATGTTGATATTATCGGTATTCAGCACGCCGTGTACAAAACCCGCCGCCATCAGGTCCGCGGCCTGTGCCGCCACGCGCTCCATCACCATGCCAAGAAATGCAAGGGCGCGGTCAGCGTCGCTGCCATTAATTTCGGTATCGTAATAATATTTCAGGCAGTATCTCACCAGCGTATTCAGTTGATCAGTATCGCTGAAATAGGCATGGCGCTGGAAGGTGCCTATGCGGATATTGCCGTGGGTAAGGCGCACCATTACGGCGGAACGGGTGGGTGACGGCTCGTCCCCCCGCATCAGGCTTTCGCCGGTCTCCACAATTGAGAATGTGCGGCTGGTGTAGGTACCCAGCGCCTCAAGCATTTCGCTCGCCATGATTTCGCGCACACCGCCCTTGAGCGTTAACCGCCCATCGCCGGAACGACTGTGGGGTGTGCGGCCCGAACCCTTGGTGCCAAGGTCCATCAGGCGGCCGGTCTTATCGCGCATTTGTGCAAACAGGAAACCGCGGCCGTCACCGATGTCAGGGTTATAAACCTGAAACTGGTGGCCGTGATACCGCTGTGCAATCGGGGTGGCCAGATTGTCTGGCAGTTGCTCAAACCTTGCACAGTGTGCAACCCATTCTTCATCGCTTAGGCTATCAAGCCCCACCTCTGCTGCAGCGTGGTCATTGCGGTAACGCAGGGTGTGGCGGGGGAAGTCTGCCGCCTCCACCTCGTCGCCAAAACCCTCACCAAGGGTGGCAAAGGCTGGCTCGGCTTTATAGCTTTTGGATAGGGGCATATTGTCCTCTGACCGTTGTTGGGCGTATGAGCCTATCAGGTCAGGACGGGAAACCCCAAGTCACATGGCTGTCAAATTCAGGCCGGGGACGCTCGCTTGGCTCGTCAGCCTGATTGCCAAAGAAAATGAAGCCCGCAATATTCTCGTGCGGCGCAAGCCCAAGCCCGCCCTTGACTGTGGGGCTGTAGGACGCCCAACCCGTCAGCCAGCAACTGGCATAACCAAGTGCGGTGGCGGCAATGATCATATTCTGGCAGGCAGCCCCGGCGGATAGTTCCTGCTCCCACACCGGGATGGAGCTTTCCGCATTGGTGCTTGAGATGGCAACCACCAGCACAGGGCCTTGTGTGGCGTAGCCTTTCATTTTTTCCGCAACCTTGGGGCTGCTCTCATTCTCTTCCACCAAGGCGCGGGCGATCAGGTCGCCAAGCTTGTCGCGTTCGCTGCCTTCAAGTACCAGATATCGCCACGGGGACAGTTTGCCGTGATCGGGTACCCTGAGCGCTGCATCGAGGATCTTTTTTATCTCGCCCTCGCCGGGGCCGGGACCAACCATGTCGCGCGCCTTAACGCTGCGACGGTTCATCAAAAGGTCATATGTCTCGGGATTAGGGCTGTTGAAGGGCATTATATTCTCGCTTGGTAAAGGCTTGTGATGGATAGTTCACTTGGCGGGTGTCAGGTGCTTATAGAAGAAACACGTATCATGACTTGTGCCGTCGGTGTCAATTGTGAAGGCGGGTACGATACCAAAACGGGTGTAGCCCATGCGGCCATATAGCCCGTCTGCCACATCGCTGCGGCGGGTATCAAGAATAAGCAGTGTACGCCCGTTCTCCCACGCTGTATGCTCGAGCGCAGCCATTAGCCGGCGGCCGATGCCGTGTCGGCGCGACCGTGGGCCAACCATCAGCTTGTGAACTTCCGCCCGGTGATGCGCATTGCCTTTGCTGCAAGGCACAAGCTGGACACTGCCATACGCCTTGCCGTTTTCGGTCGCCAACAAAAGAATGGTGCGACCATCCTTGACGGCTTCCTGCACGCTGAGCCAATAGTCTTCGGCGACCTGCCGCGCGAGCGGCGGAACAAAGCCGATGGAAGCACCTGCCGCTACCGAGGCGACGAGAATGTCTGTCAGATCCGCCAGAAAAGGCGAAAGATTTTCAGTTTGTTCAACTTGCATTTGCCTGAAAAATCCAAGTTTAAAAATTTAAACAGCGAAAGCTTGAAACGGTGCGAACTCCCCGTTTCCTCTCGCCCCCAAACGGCTGCCTAAAGCCTCTATGAACCAAGACTATGGGCACAGCGTATAAAAGACCATAGAAAATTTACGCGTTTTTACAAAAGCTTAGCTAACGTCTTAGGTGTCCCTTGTTCACTTTCTTGTTGGTTTGCACGCGGGCGCACATGGGGTATAGCTGAGGCAAAGATTTTTGGGAGACGGTTGATGAAACGGCAATTTCTGGCGATTTTAATGGCGGGAGCAGCCTTGGCGGCCCCGGTGCATGCGGACATTGAAGGCGTGGCTGATGAGGCTGCCATTCCTGAGGATACCGGTGTTAAGTTGGCGCCGGGTTTTCGCGCAACGGTATTTGCCGACGGCATCGGGGCCGCCCGGCATATGGCGGTCAGCGACAGTGGCTGGGTCTATGTTGCGTTGATGAAATCGCAGGATGGTTTTGGCGCCGTGGCGCTCCATGACAGCGACGGTGACGGCAAGGCGGATGAGACCGTGCCATTTGCCAAGGGCATGACAGGCACGGGCATGGGTATTGATGGCGGCTACCTTTATTATGCACAAGATGAGCGCGTTGTGCGCTGGCCGTTGCCCGACAACGGTGCACCTGAGGGGTTGGCAGAGGTTATCGTTGACGGTTTCCCCAACAAGCGCCAGCATTCCGCCAAGCCCTTCACCTTTGACGGCGCGGGCCACCTTTACGTGAACATTGGCGCGCCGTCGAATGCCTGTATGGAGAAAATGCGTACCAAGGGCTCGCCCGGTATGGACCCTTGCCCTATTCTGGAAGAATATGGTGGCGTCTGGCGCTTTGACGCAAACAAGCCCGGTCAAACGCAGGCTGACGGTGTGCGCTATGCAACGGGAATCCGCAACGCGATGGCGATCGACTGGAATCCGCACGCGGGTGCGCTTTATATCGCGCAGCACGGGCGCGATCAGTTGCACAGTTTTTTCCCTGAAATGTACACAGAACAGCAAAGCGCCGAACTGCCAGCGGAGGAATTCCACCGGGTGGATGAGGGCGCGGACATTGGCTGGCCCTATAGTTATGGGGACCCGGATATCGAGGGTCGGGTGGTGATGCCGGAATATGGCGGCGACGGCAAAAAAACGTCTGAGCGTGGGCAGGAACCGCTCATCGCCTTCCCGGCACACTGGGCGCCGAACGATCTGTTGTTCCCGCGCACCGATGCGCTGCCTGAGGCCATGCGCACAGGCGCCTTCATTGCTTTCCACGGGTCTTGGAACCGCGCACCAAAACCGCAGGCCGGGTACCGCGTTGTCTTTGTTCCAATGGATGAGACCGGCGCTGTTGCAAGTGACTGGATTACGTTTGCAGACGGATTTGCAGGCGCTGGCCCAATCATGAGCCCACGCAATGCCAAACACCGGCCGACGGGGCTGGCTGAGGGTGCGGACGGCGCGATTTATATCTCCAGCCTGATGTCAGGCGGCCGCGTGTGGAAGGTGGTTTATGACGGTAAATAAAGTGACGGCGGCCTTGGCCGCCCTTGCCTTGTCCTGCGCAGTTACTGCACAAGATGAGGGCGCCGATGGTGGCACCGGGCAAGCGCTTTATGAAGCCAACTGCGCGGCCTGCCACCAGTATGACGGCGGCGGTGTGCCAATGATGCAGCCCGAGCTGATCCTGAGCGAGCGGGCAAACGGCGACATTGGCGGGGTGATTGATATGATCCTGCTGGGTAGTGCTGCCGTGCCTTCGGACACCAGTGAATTTTCCAATGAAATGCCCGCCTTTGATTATCTATCCGATGAAGATATTGCGCTGATTGCATCTTATGTCCGTACCCATTTTGAAAATACCGGTGGCGCTGTTACTGCTGACGATGTGCGCGACCGCCGCGCAAGCCACGCAGGACAGTGAACCCGCCAGCGCTGGCTGGCAGGAAATTCCCGTTGTGGAAAAACGCCTGCCATCAGAAGCTGTTGGTCAGAAAACGCTGACGCTTGACGCAGATGCGGCGCCGGGCTTCCGGCTGGATACGGCACTTGCGTCTGTGCCGGGCGTTACGCTTTTCCGTCGCGCCGACAGCCTGACAGGCCACCCGACCACACAGGGCCTTTCCATGCGCGGTGTGGGCGCCAGCGCGGCGGGCCGTGTGCTTGTCACGCTTGATGGTGTGCCCATGGGCGACCCGTTTGGTGGTTGGGTTTACTGGTCGTCGCTTGATGCATTCGAACTCGCAGACATAACAGTCAGGTCCGGCGGCAGCGCAGGCGCTTACGGCGCGCAGGCGCTGGCTGGTGTGGTGGATATTCGCAGCCGCGCTATCCGTAGCATGCGTGCGGGCGTTGAGGGCTGGTTTGGGGCGGATGACAGCTTTAGTGTCAAGGGCCGGGCGGGTCTTGACCTTGGCGATACGGACCTTGCCTTGGCTGGCGGGCATTTTCAAACGGATGGCGATTATCTGCTGGGGTCCGCTGATCGTGGTGCGGTTGATGCGCGTGCCACCAGCGATGCCTCGTTCGCCAGCATGAAGCTGGAGCATGATTTTGGCACCCTGTCCGCCCGTGGTGCGTTGCGCTATTTCAGGGAAGAGCGCGTAAATGGTCTCGCACTCGCTACCAATGAAACGGAGGCGGTGGATGCCTCGCTCACGCTGTCTGGCGGCGTTGGCGACGGAAATTGGGAGGTGGTCAGCTACTACCGTACCCGCGATTTCGCCAATGTATTTGCATCCGCGCGCGACGAACGCACCACCGAACTTGCCGTGCTGGACCAGTATGATGTGCCCGCGTGGGGCGCTGGCATGCTGGCCCGCCTTCAGTTTGAAGCTTTTGAATTTGGCGTCGATGGCCGCCGCATGAGCGGCGAGACGAATGAACGCTTCCGCAATCTGGGCGCCGGGTTCACCCGTGCGCGCACAGCAGGCGGCGACCAGTGGACGCTGGGCGCATATGGTGAGGGTGAGTTTGAACTGGGGAGCGCCAAAGTTTCAGCCACTCTTCGGCTGGACCGCTGGCGCAGCTATAATGGCTTACGCGCCGGTAGCGATATCGCCACCGGCGCGGTGTTGCGCGATGATGATGTGGCGACCAAAAGCGGCTGGCAGCCTTCCGCGCGCCTAGGTGCGGAGGTGCCGCTTACGGGCGCCATTGACCTGCGTGCAGCAGCATATCGCAGTTGGCGTCTGCCCACGCTCAATGAGTATTACCGGCCTTTCCGCGTGGTGAATGACATTACTGAGGCGAACCCTGATCTGGTGCCCGAAAAGCTTTATGGCCTTGAGGTTGGCGTGGACTATGAACCGCTGAATAGCTTCCGCGCCTCCTTAACCTATTACCGCAACTGGCTTCAGGACGGGGTGGGCAATGTGACCATTGGTTATGGCCCTGCCTTTTTCCCGCTTGGCGGGTTTGTGCCCGAGGGCGGCGTTTTGCGCCAGCGCGCCAATATCGACGCGAGCGTCACCGACGGCTTTGAGCTTGAAGCCACGCTTGACCTGCAACCCGGCTGGACCTTGGGCGCGCGCTACCAATATGCCCGCGCGCGCATCACGGCGTTTGATGCCGGGCCTGAACTTGTGGGCAACCGTCCAGTGCAGACACCAAAGCATGGGCTGAAGCTCTCGCTCGGCTATGATGCGGGTGGGCCGCTCACCCTGGTGACGGCAATGCGGTATGCCTCCGGCCAATATGATGACGACCTGAACACGCGCAAGCTGGCAGGCATCGTCACCTTTGACGCCAGAGTTGGCTACAGGCTGAGCGATGGCATCAGCCTGTTAGCAGATATGCGCAACCTGTTTGATGCCAAGGTCGTCTCCGCCTTGACGGCGGACGGTCTGGAGACCATAGCACAGCGCCGTTTCTGGCGCGTGGGCCTTCATGCGGCTTTCTGATTTTTTAGGCTTGCATGGCGGGGCGTGCCCTTGTATCAATTCGATATATAAAAATACCTATAAATATAAACGACGACAGTTGAGGAGATACCCAATGCGAGCAAAAGACGCTCTGATTCTATCCATTTTAAGTGTTGGCCTTGGTGCCTGCTCCATCTCGATTGATGGTGAGGATGCCAGCCATTATTCATCGCGCCAGCATGACTGGGACGGTGGCCGTGCGACAGTAAAACTGCCTGATGGTGAACGGGTGAAATTCGGTTGCCCCAAGGGTGCGTCACTGTTTGTGCGCGACCGCACGGACAAGGGCGGTGAGCTGGTTTATGGCTGCCGCACTGGTGGTGGCGCCGATGTTGAGATTGATATCGACTAGGCGACCAGGCATTGCGCCATATCAGAAGCCGGAGCGCGTTTGCCTCCGGCTTTTTATTGTACCCGGCCGGTCAGATCCAGCGCCGGGTGCGCTGGCAGTAGGCTTCAAAGTCCTGCCCGAAGGCGCCGCACAGGAACGCTTCTTCCGCTTCGATAATCTTTTGCGTAAAAACCCATGTCAGAATAAGCGACAGGAGAGTAAGCGGCCCGGGGGCGACGATCACCGCACCCATAATAAACAGCATGATGCCGACATAAATCGGGTTGCGGGAAAAGCGGTACAGCCCGGTGGTGACAAGGCTTTGGCTTTCCTCCACGCCGGAGGGTATGCCGATGCGCCACGCCTTGCCCATGTCGACCTGGCTGAGGACGGCGACGGCGATGCCAACCGCCATGACGGCCACGCCAAAGTGGGCATAAAGGTTGGGCGCGGTCATCACGAAGCGGTCGAGCCCTGGCACAAACGGCCGCGCAATTAAGTACAGGTCAAGCACGATAGCGACGAACGCCAGTACCGCTTCAGGTCCTGTGCGCTTGCGGCCAAAAAATGCCAGCACTGTCACCCCCTCGGCGCGGCTCAGGTACCAGATGCGGGCAAAACCCCAGACAAGCGCCAGCGCGATCAGCACCAGCGGGCCATAATAGGTGATCAGATCATAGTTGGACATTGGTGGCTCCTCTTAGCCAATTGTACGGCGATTCGCACAAGCGTAAAGCCTGTAGCTACTACAGGCTCAAGAGGAAAATTCCGCCGTCCCTATTTCCTGCCCTGTGCAAATTCGCGCCGGCCGTCCATCTCTCCCACAGCTGCGCTGATGGCCTGGAAGGCGGTAATGATCATGTCCATGTGCAGCTTGTTCGCGGGGTCGTTATAGCCTTTGTTGGCGCTGGTTTTGGCGATGATGGTGCGGGTGGTGGGGTCAACATAGATATATTGGCTGTAAATGCCTGCGGCCATGAAATCACCGTGCGGGTTTGACGGTGTCCACCACTGATAGCCGTAGCCAAAGGGTGTTTCCGAGTTCGGGTTGCCAAAGCCCGCCTCAAGGTGAGGGGCGCTTGGTGTGACCGAGGCGGTCACCCAGTCTGCGGGTACGATCTGCTCACCTTCCCAGTTGCCCTTGTGCAGGTAAAGCCGGCCCATGCGCGCCATGTCGCGCAGGCTGGCCTGCAGGCCACCCATGGCGACTTCCATGCCGTGACCGTCGATCAGGAAATATGCGTCATGCTCCATGCCGACCGGTTGCCAGATTTGTTCCTCAAGAAGCGTGGTCAGTGACTTGCCGGTCACGCGTACCAGCACCATGCCCAGAACATGGGTGTTGACGCTGACATAATCATTGAACGTGCCGGGGACGCGCTCTCGTTCAAGGCTGGCGGCATAACCGTCAAGGCTGGCACCGGTGCCAATGACCATGGACATGCGGTTCACATCTGATGTCAGGTCGCCATAGTCTTCGTTGAAACGGATGCCGGAGGACATGGTCAGGATGTCCCTGAGGCTGACACCGTCATAGCCGGAGCCCTTGAGTTCTGGCAGGTATTTGGTCACATCATCGTTTATGCTTTCAATCTGCCCGTTATCAAGCGCGATACCAAACAGGGCGGAGATGAAACTTTTGGTGACGGAAAACTGGATGTGCTGGTCGTCTGCACTTTCGCCTTGATAATATTCCTCAAACAAAACCTTATTATCACGCACCACAATCAAGCCGGTGGTGCCGGTCTCGACCATCAGGTCTTTGATGGAGCGCTCCTTACCGTCATAAGTATAAATGTCCGGGATGGGTTGCTTGTCATAGGTGAACTGCCATGGTTTGCCGCCTGCGTGCACGGTGGTGGTGTCGAAAAAATCTTTGGTGCGCCGGTAATTTTCGGTGATGTGCTCAAGCTCGTAATAGGACGCCATGCGCGCAAAGGCGCTGCCGTAGGTATAGCCATAGTAGCCGAGCGGCAGCAGAACCAGAATAACAAGGGCAAGTGCCACCCGCTTTGTTGTTTTTGACATGTTTACATCCGTTGTTGGTGTGTCCGGCTATCCTGCCGTGTGTTAGAGCAAGGTCTACACTGCGAAACGGCAGTCGGTCGCCTCGAAAATATTTAGGCTGGAAAAATCAGGCTGCAGCGTTGAGCTTAAGCACATCCCAGTAACCGTGTCTTATCTCCATCACGTCCCCAAATCCACGCTCAAGCATGATGTCGTGAACCTCGCGCAGGCGCCAGCAGGGCACGAAGGGCAGCATGTGGTGCTCAATATGATAATTTACGAAATAGGGTGCGAAAGTCATGCGTTCCCATGCACTCACAAGGGTGGTGCGGCTGTTCTTCAGCGGGTGTGTCAGGTCCGGCATGGTGGAATGTTCGGCGATGTTCCGCACTCGCAGGAAAAGCTGCTGCGTGGTCATCAGCGGAATAAGCCAACACAGCAGGAACAGGTCCAGCCGTCCGGCAAGTGCAAAACCGGTGATGAAAACGGCGTAAAAGATGACGGGGCCGGTGTAGAAGGCTCTTAGCCTCGCCATTCTGCCTTCCCTCTCGCCCCAAATGAAACGAAAAATGCCCACTTGCGTGCGCAGGAATACAATGCCCAATAGGTCGCGCACCACCTTGCGAATCATGCTTTCTTTTGAAACCGGGAACGGGATGTAGAGGAAATTCTCGGGGTCCGCATCGGTGCGGGTAAAGCGGTGGTGCGCCATATGGCGGATGCGATAGTTTTGCATGCGCAGAATCATTGGCCACGCAGCAAACCAGCTTGTCAGCCTCTCATTCATCCAGCGTGTGCGAAACAACATGCCGTGGCTGCCTTCGTGCATGATGATGGCAAGGCCAAGCTGGCGGCTGCCGACAAGGATGGCGCAAACGATAAAGGTCACAAGGTTCGGTAGCAGGGCGTATAGGGCAACCGAAGCCGCGATGACGCCCCAGCAGTGGGCAAGAAGCCATGCGCCCATCATGTCGGAACGCTGCCTGAGCCGGTGCGATTCCTCGCTCGTCAGAATGTCCGACGGTTTGATGTTCTGCCACTGTGTGGACATGAAGCTTCCCTCTCTCCCTCGCTGACCACGTGCCCAAACTGCCCAATTCATCCCCATGAGTTTTGCAGTGTGAATACTGGAACCATTGGTCCATGAATTAAACTAGCCTGTATTTGTCTGTTTTCAAACTGGCGGCTTTCAAACTTGCAGCGCTATCATCAAATGTCGGGGATCGGGTGGTGTAATGTTTGAACTGGATTTTTTGCCTGCTAGAATGAGGGCATGATCTCAGGTCTTGCACGATTGATAGGGCTCTATGCATTGATGATGGTCATGCCGCTGGGGCATGTTCAGGCAGTGGGCGATGCTGCCCTTTTGGAACGACTGGTGCGTGTGCCGAGGTATGCGGCGGTGTCACTGTCGACAGACGGTCACTTCCTGTCTGCCCTGCAGCGCAAAGGCGATGCCGCGCAGCTTATTGTCTGGAACGTGGACGCCGGGTCCGCGGCCGCAGATACACTGCCTTATGTTTACGACGACCTTAGATGGATTTCCTGGGTGGGGAACGGGCGCCTGCTGATCTCGCTCAAGGAAAATGGCCTTGTGTTATATGACGCCCACATCGGGCGCCTGCGTCCGTTGATTGATGGCGCCGGACCACGCCCCGATGAGCTGCCGCCTATTCTATTAAGCGCGCTGCCGGACGACCCCTCCAAGATACTGCTGCAGTGGGAGGATCCGGGCGTAAAGGGCTATCCCGCTGTTTACCGCGTGGATGCCGTCACGGGGGAAAGTGAAAAGGTTATTGGCGGTTGGGCGCCGGTTATCCGCTGGTGGGCGTCGCCCGAGGGTAAGGTGCGGATGGGGGAAGGCTTTGATGGCCGCCGTCAGCTTCTCTTTAGCAGCACAGCGGATGGCGCGTGGCGCAAGATCAGCGATGAGGATTATTTCAACGGCACTGTACGCTCTCTGCTGGCGGTGGAAGCGGGCGGCGCGACGGCGCTTGTGCTTGCGGCCGAGGATGGCGACACACGCGCCTTGTGGCGCTACGACATTAAAAGCGGAAGTTTCATACGTAGGCTCGCGGGGCACGACCGGTTTGATATTGCGTCTGCAATCCTTGATCCGGTGACGGCAATGGCGGTGGGCGCGTCCTATATCGATGATGAGGTGCAAGAAATCATCTGGCAGGATGCTTACCGCGCGCGGCTGGCTGCTGTGTCGTCTGAGGTCGGGGCCGAGGGGTTGACCATGGCAGCTGCGAGCTATGACGGCAGGCGGCTTTTGTACCGGCAATATCTGAAATACGCGCCGCCGCGCTATTACCTTTATGACGCGGAAAGTGAGACCCTTGCGACCATCCCCCATGACGAGGATGAAAACGCCCTGCCAAGGCCCGTCACCAGCGGTGTGTGGATACCCTTACCAAGGCAGCGCGGAGTAATGCATGCGCTGCTTAGCGAACCGGAAGGTGGCCGCACGGGTCGCGCAGTCGTGCTTATCCACGGCGGACCGGTGAAACGCGTAACGGATGGGTATAAGCCGCTGGTAAGCTGGCTGGTGGCCAACGGCTATAGTGTGCTGCAGCCAAATTTTCGCGGTTCAAGCGGGTTTGGTGAGCGCTGGCGCCGCGCGGGTTATGCCGAATGGGGCCATGATATGCAGGCAGATATCCGCACCGCGCTCGAATGGATGGTTGACAAGGGCGTTGCTGACCCGCGCCGGATATGTGCCGTGGGGGGCTCATATGGCGGGTATGCCGCGCTTCTGTCGGCAACGAAGGATGAAGACATTATTGCCTGCGCGGTCAGCCTCAACGGTGTCACGTCATTGCCGCTTCTGATAAATTTTCTTGAGGCCCGGCGCTTCCATGAACTGACGGTGCCGCGCATCAAGGGGCGATTGTCGGAACGTGCGCTCCGGCGCCGGTCGCCGCTCAACAGGGCCGAACTGTTGCAGGTGCCGGTGCTGTTGTTGCATGCCACTAACGACAACAATGTGCCATTCGACCATTCCCGGTTGATGCATGCCTTGCTGACCCGGCTGGAGAAAGAGCATAACTTCATTGTGCTTGACGGCGCGGAGCACCAACTTGTGCGCGTGAACGACAAGCGCATTTATTACCAGAACGCGCTGAATTTCCTTGATGCCCATATCGGCCCGCGTCGGTAAAAACCGGCAGAGAACATATGGTGAAACTGGCGCGGGGGCGCCAATTTTCCTTTCTCAAGCACCGGTTTTGTGGTTTTAAAGATAGGTGAGCCCGCCATAAGGGCCACGGGGAAAGGTCGCCTGCATAAAAAAATAATCAGGCTGCCGAGTATAGAAGATTAAGGGGTGAAGATGTCCGATAATGTCGTTTCGACCGAGGGGTCGCAGGAGCGTGAGCTGCTGGGCCACCCGATAGGGTTGGTGGTGTGTTTTCTGACCGAAATGTGGGAGCGGTTCTCCTACTATGGCATGCGCACAATCCTTGTGCTGTATCTGGTGAAATACCACCTGTTTAGCGCTGAAAAAGCCAGTATGATTTATGGCGCCTATGCCGGTCTCGTATATATGATGCCTATCATTGGCGGCTATATGGCGGACCGTTATCTTGGCAGCCGAAAAGCTGTAACCTATGGCGCTATCCTGCTGGTGCTGGGACATGGTCTGATGGGCTTCCATGGCCCCGCTGCTTTCATGGACGGTGAAACCGTGGTCAGGAATGAGTTTTATCTCAACCTGTTTTTCCTCGCGCTCGCGCTGATTATCGCCGGTGTAGGCTTCCTGAAAGCCAATATCTCCACCATTGTGGGTGCGCTTTATGGCCCGAATGACCCGCGCCGGGACGGTGGTTTCTCCATCTTCTACATGGGTATCAACGTGGGTTCCCTGCTGTCCACAGCGCTTGTTGGCTACGTGGGTGAGGTTTATGGCTGGAACTATGGCTTCGGTCTTGCCGGCATTGGCATGCTGTTTGGTCTTCTGGTTTTCCTGTGGGGCCAGCGCCTGCTGGATGGTCGCGCCGAGCCGCCAAACCCTGCAGAGCTGAAGGAAAAATCACCCATCGGTCTCAACAAGGAATATACCATCTATCTGGGTGGTATCCTGATGGTGGTGGCCAGTTGGATGCTGATGCAGTACCAGACATTTGTGGGTCAGCTTCTTGGCTTCTCCGGCTTTGTGATGATCGGGATTATCCTCTTTTATGCCTTTACCAAATGCACGAAAGTTGAGCGTGACCGTTTGATGGTGGCGTGTTTCCTTATCGCTATCCAGTCGGTGTTTTGGGCACTGTTTGAGCAGCAGGCCGCCAGCCTGACCCTGCTTGCGGACCAGCAGTTCAACCTTGATGTCTTGGGCATGAATGTGCTGGCAAGTCAGGTACAGTTGATGAACCCGCTATTCATCGTGCTATTGGCGCCGGTGATGGCATGGCTTTGGGTGGCGCTTGCCAACAAGAAGCTGGAGCCTTCCACACCTGCAAAATTCGGAATTGCCATGCTGCTTATCGGCCTTGGTTATATCGTTTTCTCATGGGGTATGGCGCTTGATGACAGTTCGAGCAAAAGCTTTATCTGGCTCGTGTTTATCTATCTGTCGCTGACGCTTGCGGAACTGTGCCTCAGTCCGGTTGGCCTGTCGATGGTCACCAAGCTGTCGGTTACCAAGATTGTCGGCATGCTGATGGGAACATGGTTCCTGTTCACCGCACTCGGCAACTATGTGGCCGGCTGGATCAGCTCGCTCACAGGCAGTGGTGGTCACGGCGCGGATTCAGGCATGCTGGATATGGTTGCTACAATGGATGTTTACACGACCATTGGTTACCTGAGCGGTGGTGTCGGTATTTTCATCCTGCTGCTTACCCCTCTGCTCCGGAAGGGCATGCACGGCGTTCACTAGAGCGTTGAACCCGTAAAGAAACTGAAAACCCCTGGTATTGCCGGGGGTTTTTGTTTTGCCTGTTATATTCTAGCGGCGAACTTGCAACAGCGGGGCAAGGTTCTCGGGCGCGTGTTTACTGAACATCGCAGAATAGTCATCAGTGTCGGCAAACCGGCTTATGGCGTCATTGATGGTGGCCACATCGTCCTCGCTGAAGGTTTTTTTGCTGAGCATGAGATAGAGATTGTCGACATTAACCTTAAACGGCAAGGCTTCCAGCCCGTCGTGCAGCCCCTGTTCCCGGCTCAGGTGATTTCCGCTCAACAGGTCGACGATTGCGACATCGACCACACCCGCATCGAGCCAGCGAAAGAGGGTCAGGAAGTCCTGGCTGTTTTGAATGCGGGCGCGAAAAGCGGCGCTGTCAGCGACGGACCTTGTGAAGGCCTCACCATACCAGCCACCCAGGACGACACCAACCTTGTGCTGGCTCGCGGCCAGTTCCACCAGCGATTTGATGTTATGATCCCGCGCATCCGTCTTGCGGACAAAGGCGCCGACCACTTCCCGGCGGATAGGTAGAGAAAAATACGCGCTCGCAGCACGTTCATCTGTCTTGGAAACGCCCGGCATGCCGTCAAGCGTGCCCAGCTTTACATCTCGCAGTCCGCGCTTGAATGGCACTTCGCGCAGCACGTAGTCACAGCCGACGTCACGCATGACCCGGTCAAGGATTTCAGCGTCCAGCCCATAGGCGTGTCCTTGGGCGTCAAATCCGATATAAGGTGGGTAGCTGACCATGCCGAACTTGAGTGTCTTGTTGCACGCTGCATGGCTGGGGGTGGAGAGGCAGATCAGCGCTGCCAACGCTGCAAAAATACAGCGCATTCGTACTGAATGCCAACATTCACCCCGAATCATGTGACGCCACGCAGTTGCCCTATCCATGCTTATGAATACTCTGCTTCGGCCTCCCACTCAAGCGTGTATGGCTGCGCGGCGGCTATGACATCTTCACCAGATTATCGCGCAGACGCTGGGCATCGGATGTGCCAATCAAGCCTTCGGCGCTTTTGTGGGCGCTCTGCCAAGTGGGAAACGCTTCCCTCAGAAGACGTCGTCCCTCATCGGTTAGCGAGAGACAACGGCTGCGTTTGTCGCTGGGGTGGGGGCGCACATGCACCAGGCCGCGGCGCTCCAGCGGCTTGATGTTCGCGGTCAGGGTCGTGCGGTCCATCGCCAGAAGTCTGGCGACAGAGCCGATTGATGGCGCATCCGGACGGTTCAGTGACATCAGGAGCGAAAACTGGCCGCTTGTGAGACCGTGGGGCCTGAGCGCATCGTCAAAATGGCGCGCCATCGCCCGCGCGGCCCGCTGCAAATGCATGCAAAGGCAGTTGTCGCGGACCATGTGGGTAATTTCAAGAGGCAGGAAATCTTCTTTTGACATGAGCTGAGTATGTTGATATCAAGCTTTTTGTCAAGTATGTTGATATCAACATATATTAAGCTGCTGACATGAAAACGGTGGTGGCGGGCCACTTGAAACATCCGAGCCACGACAATGCGAAGGACAGAAGGAAAACAAATGAAACTTAATCCATACTTGAACTTCAACGGTAACTGCCGCGCGGCGATGGAATTTTATCATAAGTGCCTTGGCGGTGAGATTGCGTTTGCCGTGACCTATGCCGACATGCCGCAAAGCGATGACAGCGATGCGCATGGGGGCTGCGCCGTTGAGGTCGACATGGCACAAATGGGTGATATGATGGCCCATATGCGCCTTGAGGCGGGGGAGGTTGTCATTATGGCATCAGACTGCCCACCAGCCGCGTTTGAAGCCGCTGCTGGCACCACCTGCGCGCTGCAGGTGGATAGTGTGGCGGAAGCCGCGCGCATATTTGCCGCGCTGTCCGAGGGCGGGCAGGTTTTCATGCCACTCGGCCCGACCGACTGGGCGGAAGCGTTTGCCATGTTTAAAGACAAGTTCGGCATTCCGTGGATGGTGAACTATGAGGGCAGTAAAGCGGCCTGATGAGCAAATATCAGCGGCGATTTTGCACTTATGGTAATAGCAGGATCTTGCTGAAGCGGTAGATATACAGTGCGCTGCGGTCCTGAATGTCGATCTGGTAAAAGATATCGCTGCCGTCCACATCGCGCCAGTCGCGCAAGACAAAACTCATGGGGTGGGGGCCGTCCGGCTCCTGCACTGTGAGATGAAGGCCCAGTATGGTTTTTTGCCGCTCATCATAAAAATACGTGAGGGTGGCACCAGTCTGGGTCTCGCCGGTTACCTTGAACGCGCGGCGGCCTTCAAAGTCGACCTCCTCAACCTCGGGGTTGATTGTGGCAAGTTCAAGTGCCGGGTATAGCGTGCGGCGGTGAAATTGGTGGCCCCGTACATAGGCGGCCATCTCAGGGGCCAGTTGTTGGACTGTACCGTCCGGCGCGGTGCGGTGGATAACACCATCAGTTTCAGAATATACCGTAGTACCGTCCGGGCGGATCAGCGCAAAACTGGCGTCGCCAGGCCCGTTGCCGGAGGTCTTGCCCCGTACGACTGTTTTGTATGCGGTGTTTCCCGTCGGGTCCTTTACGGTTACAGTCGCGTGTGCCTCGATCGTGCCAAGGTCAGCTTTCAACGCTGACCAGCCGTGGGCCCTGTCGGCGGCGGCAAACAGGGCTTCTGCTGTCGGCAGGTCAGCGGGCTGTGCCCACGCTGCGCTGGTGCTCATGACCATGCTGAGACAAAGCGCTATCGTATAATCGAGTGCTCGTTTTTTCATTAACCGGTCCCACCACCATCATGTGTTCAGAAGAGTATAGCCGCTTCGGCCGGGAAGGAAAGCGCGCTGGCGTAACTGTTGGTCGCGGTTGGTGCACGCTTCGTCGCAGGCAACCTTTGGCATAAGTCTTTTTGATGACTCGGATTAGTTCGGCTGATAGGCTCGCGACGCTAGACGCCTCTTGGGGGCGAAAAAGGGAGAATAATCAATGAGGACGACACGCTCACGGACCCGTTTGGTCCGGCGCGGGTTGGCTGTTGCTGCGATGGGGCTTTCGCTCGCGGCCTGCCAGCCTGGTGGAGAGGAACAGGGCGATTTTGTTGAGATCAACAAAGACCCGTTTCCATCCAGTTACACGCCGCTTGAAAGTGGCACAACCTTCATCACGAACGCGACCGTGCTGGACGGCCTGGGTGGCCGCATCGACGGTGGTTCGGTGCTTGTGGAAGGCGGTAAAATCACTGCTGTCGGCAAGGATATCGCAGCGCCTGAGGGCGCAACGGTTATCGATGCTGGCGGGCGCTGGGTGACGCCCGGCATTATCGACGTGCACAGCCACCTTGGGGTCTACCCAAGCCCGGGCGTGCAGTCGCACTCTGACGGCAACGAAGTAGGTGAGCCGGTAACGGCCGACGCGTGGGTCGAGCATTCAAACTGGCCGCAGGACGGTGGCTTCATTCGTGCTGCCGCAGGTGGCATCACGGCGCTTCAACTTCTTCCGGGCTCTGCCAATCTGGTTGGCGGCCGGTCAGTCACACTCAAGAACGTGCCGGGCCGTGTGGCGCAGGACATGAAGTTCCCCGGCGCGCCTTACGGCATGAAAATGGCGTGCGGCGAAAACCCTAAACGGGTTTACGGCAGCGGCAAAAACAGCCCTGAATTCCGGCCGCACACCCGCATGGGTAACGTAGCGGGCTACCGTCAGGCATGGGCTGACGCGCAGGCTTACCAGCAGGCTTGGGGCAAATACACCCGTGACTATAAGGCCGGGCTTGACGCCACGCCGCCAGCGCGTGACCTGAACCTTGAAACATTGGCCGGTGTGCTGAACGGTGAAATCCTTGTGCATATGCACTGCTACCGTGCGGATGACATGGGCACCATGCTGGATGTGATGAAAGAGTTCGGTTATCAGATCACATCCTTCCAGCATGCGGTTGAAAGCTATAAAATCGCTGACAAATTGGCCGAGAATAACGTGTGCAGCGCCATGTGGGCCGACTGGTACGGCTTCAAGATGGAAGCCTATGACGGCATCCGTGAAAACATCCCGTTTGTTCACAAGGCAGGCGCCTGTGCTATCGTGCACTCGGATGACGCCTACGGCATCCAGCGACTTAATCAGGAAGCTGCCAAGGCACTGGCTGATGGTCGCAAGGCAGGTGTGGATATCTCGAAAGCCGAAGCATGGCAGTGGCTGTCGCTCAATCCGGCCAAGTCTCTTGGTATTGCCGACAAAACCGGCTCGATCGAAGTGGGCAAGGACGCCGACGTTGTGCTGTGGTCCGGTGATCCGTTCAGCGTCTACACCAAGGCTGACATGACCTTCGTTGACGGCGCTGTCACTTTTGACCGCAACGACCCCGCCCGTCAGCCTGTTATGGACTTCGAGCTTGGCCAACCCGGTGAAGGAGACGTGAAATGAGCATCATGAAAACGCTTATGGGCGCTTCCCTTCTCGCGATCACGGCGGTGGGCGCAAGCGCTGAAGATGTCGCCATCACTGGTGGCACAGCCTTCACACAAGGTGGCAAGGGCAAGGTGGAAAACGCCACCGTGCTGATTCATGACGGCAAGGTGCAGTCGGTCACCGCTGGTGGCGACGTGCCTGCGGGTTACCGCACGGTGGATGCCAGCGGCAAGTGGGTAACCACTGGCTTTATGGCCTCCGGCACCAACCTTGGCCTTGTGGAAGTGGGACTGTCGGGCGGCATAAATGATGCCCGCGCGTCTGACGCCAAAAACGGTATCGGTCTTGAGGTTAGCTATGCTTTCAACCCGGCGACCACTTTTATCCCCAATACGCGGATTGAGGGTGTCACACGGGCGCTGACGGGTTTCAGTTCAACCAAAGACATGTGGCGTGGTCAAAGTGCGGTCATTGCACTGGCTGGCGATAATATGATCGTCAAGGAGCATGCGGTGCTTAGCCTTGATATGGATGAAGGCTCGGCATCAAAGAATGGCAACAGCCGTGCTGCACTTTGGGACACTGTCATCACCAAGCTTGAGGAAGCGCGACCAAATGGTGACGACAAGGACGACAAAAAAGACGATGACAAGAAAGACAAGAAGCCTAAATATGACAGCGCCAAAAGCGCGCTTGACCGGCTTTTTGCAGGCGAAATGCCGCTGCTTGTGGAAGTTGAACGCAAGGCCGATATCCTGAACGTTATCAAACTCAAGGAACGCTTTGGCATTGATGTGGTGCTGACGTCGGCTGCCGAGGCCTGGATGGTTGCGGACGAACTTGCCGCCGCCGGTATCCCGGTGGTGCTGAACCCGACGCGGAACCTGGCGGAAGACTTCGACAGCCTTGGTACGACAGGTGCGGCGGCTGCACGCCTTCATGCGGCTGGTGTCAAAGTGGCTTTCCTGCCGCCTGACACCAACAACACCCGCCTTGTGGTGCAAAACGCGGGCAACGCCGTTGCCATGGGTATGCCCTGGGAAGCGGCGGTTGATGCGCTAACAGTCAACCCTGCCGAGATTTTCGGCATTGCTGACAGTTACGGTACGCTTGAAGCTGGCAAAGACGCCGACGTGGTGGTGTGGGACGGTGACCCGCTGGAGCTGATGAGCAGCCCGGACGCGGTGTTCATTCGCGGTGAGGAAGTGCCGCTGGTGAGCCGCCAGACCAAATTGCGCGACCGCTATATCGACCTGCCACGCTCACCCGCTTATGTAAAATAAGCTGACGTGACACGATGAAAAAATGAAGAGCCGGGGCTTGGTGCCTCGGCTTTTTTATGATGCCTTCTTGTCTGTCAAAGTGTCAGCTTTCGATTTCATCAGCAGGAGGAACAGGCTGGCGGAAAGCCCGGCTGAGGCGAACATCATGCACATCACCATGATCTGGTACCGTGCGGCGATAAGCGGTGACACGCCGGAGAGAATTTGCCCCGTCATCATGCCAGGTAGTGAGACAAGCCCCACTGCAAACAGCGAATTGGTGATGGGGATCAGGCTGGCGCGCAAGGCCGTGCCGCGCGCCGAAGCATAATCACCTTTGCTTTTGAACTCAGCCTCGAAGCGCTCGGCCGCAAGGCTTATGCTGTTCATTGACGAAGCGAAAATCATGCCCGCGAGCGGGATCACATAACGTGGCTCAAGCGCGGGGTCGAGCGCGAGCACACCTTGGCTGACAAGGGCAAGGACACTGCCGCCACCCAGTGCGACCGAGGCCAGTGAAAACAGATAAAGCTGCGAGCGTGGCAAACTGCTTGCCCTGAGTGCGACCCAGCTGGCGACCAGCATCATGAAGCCAAGCACCGCGAGCACAACAGCCGGGTGTGACGCCGCAAAAATATAGACCAGCACATAGCCGATCACCGTGAGCTGTAGCAGCATGCGGCCAAAGGCGTACAGGGTTTCATACCCGACAGTTGTCCAGCGTAGAAGAATAAGCATAACAAACACCACCGGCACAAAGGCGAGCATGAGGCCTGTAAGGCTGATCTCGGCGATGCCGTCGGTCATGCGGCTTTTTTCTTGGCTGCCTGCCGGTAGGCAGCGATGCGCAGGCCAAGGGCGACAAGGCCCAGCACGGGTATCCACATATGCACAGGTTCAGGCCCGACGCTGGCCACGCTACCAAGCGATGTCACCATGAAAATCAGCCAAATGTAATAGCTGCCAACCTTGTGCAGCAGTTTCCAGCGCTTTGCCCCCAGCTTTCGCACGGCGGCGTTGTTGGAAGTCAGCGCCATCAGGCCAAGCAGCAGGTAGGCAAATCCGCCGACCATCAGTTCAAGAATGCCGCGCGAGGCATCGGTCAGCGCAAGGTTTGAAAGCACGATAGCACCGTGTGCAAAGTGGATAAGCGCAAAGGAAAGCCCGATATAGCGCCGGTTGCGCATCAGGAACTTTGGCCCCGGCCCCGGTGCTAGCCGCGCGAGGGACGAGGCGGTAAAGGCAAAGAAGAACAGCACAAAGCCCATCTGTGCGGTCGGGCGCATGATATAGGGCAAGGCGGCCACATAGCCGCCAGCCGCATTGACCTGACTGTAGATATAGCCAAACAGGATGAGCGCAACCGGTATGAAGAGCCGTTTTCCTTCAATCCATTTTGCCATGTTTGCCCCTTCCCTGATTGCCTTTGCCCTGAAACACTGGGATAGTTTCACAAAATCCCTGCGCGTCAAAATAAATTGAGAACGAGATAATGACGATAGAACTGCGCCCCATAGCGGACGAGGACATTGAAGCCTATTTCCGCCTCATGAACGATGAGAGTGTCGCTATCATGGCGGGCACTGTGCCCCACCCGGTTACGCTTGAGTGGGCGCGTGACCGCATCGTCACCCGCCGCAAGCAGGAAGAAGAAGGCAGGCTGGCGCAGCGGGGTCTCTACCGTGACGGTGTGTTGGTGGGCGATGTGGCCTATTTCTTCCGCGACGGCGATATCGAGATTGGCTACGCTATCGGCAAGGCGCACCGCGGGCAGGGGCTGGCCACCATTGCAGCCCGACTGGGGGTTGAACTGGTGCGCGATCATGGGCTTGTGGGCCCGATTCACGCCGGGTACGCACAGGACAACCCGGCCTCAGGCCGTGTGCTGGAAAAAGCCGGTTTTATCCATACCGGCGACGGCATGGGCACCTCCTTGGGACGGGGCGGCGATATGCCGCTTTTCAAGACGGTCTACCGCGATGATGTGCGCCTCAGGCCGCACAAGGCAGAAGACTTTGCTGTGCTGTATGACTTTGTCGACGACGAGGCGCTTTACCTTGCCGGGGGTGGTGTGCGGGACGACAGTGCCGACGCCATGCAGGCGCGGATTGAGGATGATGTAGCGAAAGGCGCGCTCTTTAGCGTCATCCAGTATGAGGGCGCGATCGCGGGCTATGTGGCTGCTTTCAGGCGCGAGGACAAGTGGGAAGTCAGTTATTGGTTGGGGCCTGACTATCGCGGTAAAGGCTTGGCGGAACGCGCCCTGAGTGCATGGCTGATGGACGCTCCCATTTTCAAAGGTGGCCTTTATGCGCGGGTGGCAAAGGATCACCTCGCGTCCATCCGAGTGCTGGAGAAATGCGAGTTCGAGCGCGTGGGCGAAGACAGCTATCACTCCCCGTACCGTGACACCGAGGTGGAAGAATGGATATATCAGTCCACTTATGACCGCAGCAACCAATTGTAGGCCAGCGGCTGGCTCGTTTGCTCATTGTCGCATGGCTTGCAGGTGAACCGGACGGTGTTAGCTGCCGTATAGAGGAACAGTACTTCCTGAGTGCAGTTTGCATTCTTCCTCGTGCGCCCTCAGGGCGACTGCCCGCCGTCTGCTGCCTCCTCCTCACCCGCTCAGACGGCGGGTTTTTTTTAAATAAAACCGGAGGTCGAAGCGCTCTGCCTTTGTCCCCAATGGGGGAAACAGTGGAAAGCGACGCCATCACCTTGGGCTGGGGGGTGGTGCCCGCTTTATATGTGCAGGGAGTAAACATGACCGGAGGAGAGCTAAGCGAACGTATTCATCGTTTGCTTCTGTTATTAAATGCGGGGGAGTTATTGCCAGCCTTTCAGGAGTTTTATCAGCCGGAAGCGCGTTTTTATGAAAACAACTATCTGTTTGCTGAAAGCCGCGCGGAAGCATATGAACGCCAGGCCAATTTCATTGATACATGCTCGTATTTCAGCGGAAACGTGGAACTGGTCCATACAGATCTGGGCCGCGGCATTTCGGTGTTTTATAACCGTAGCGACTATGAACACGAAACTTATGGCCGGGGGCATGTCAACGGCGTGCATGTAGGCTATTGGCAAGGACCTGCGATCGCGAGGGAGGAATATTTCTCCGGCGACCGGGTCAGCGAAACACTGGAGTTCTGGCAGCTTGTGGGCCGCGCCGCTCGCCGGTGAGGCGGTGTTTCAGTGCAGGTCAGTGTGGGTGCATTATCTCTTTGATAACGTTGCCCAGCGCCTCAAATGTGGCAGCCCGTGGGTTGGTTTTGCGCCATATAAGGCCAATGGTGCGGGTGGGTATCATGTCTTTGAAGGGCACAACGTCAACGCGCGCATCATCAGCCAAGCCTGCATCAACAGCCATGCCTGGCAACAGCGTAATGCCGTGACCGGCCGCGACCATCTGCACGATGGTATTGAGGCTGGTGCCAGCAAGCTCCCGCCGCGCGCCCCGGCCTAAAAGCTGGCACGCATCAAGGGCATGGTCGCGCAGGCAGTGCCCTTCTTCCAGCAGCATCAGGCGGCTTTCGTCCAGCTCTGATGTGTTGATCCCGTCCTTGGGGGCCTCACCCGCAGGGTAAGCCACCATGAAGCGGTCATGAAACAGCGGCATTTCGGCCACATCACCACAGGCAAAGGGCAGGGCAAAAAGTACAAGGTCCAATTCGCCTGAACGCACAAGGTCACATAGTTCCGCGGATTTATCCTCACGCAGATGAAGCTCAAGGTCCGGCAGCTTTTCGTGAATATGGGGCATGATTTTAGGCAGCAGGAACGGTGCGATCGTAGGAATGGTCCCAAGCCTGACAATTCCTTTGAGCGGATCGTTGGCAGCAGACGCCATGTCTGTCAGGTCATCGACATCGTTGAGAATGACGGTCGCGCGCCTCACAACGTCTTCACCAAGGGCCGTGAACATCACACTGCGCTTGGTGCGTTCCACAAGCTGTGTGCCCAACAGGTTTTCAAGCTCCTGAAGGCCAGCTGAAAGCGTGGACTGTGTGACATGGCAAGCGTCTGCGGCTTTGCCAAAATGGTTTGTCCGGTGCAGTGCCACAAGGTAGCGGAGTTGTTTGAGGGTAGGCGGAAAGCTCATCGATTTAGCCGATCACAAAATGCATTTCTATTTGTTGGATCGATGCTAAGCCAATGGGCATAGTCTGAGCAACAGGAAATACGAGGGGCTGCGCGCTCCTTTGCCGTAAAGCCATTTTCTGTGCTTAAGGCTTGGCCTTTTATCCTGTTCGGCGGTCACCTCCGGGCTATCCGATCCCCCTTTGGAGTGCTGCTCCGGGGGTGGCCTGCCGTTTAAGGGGGATGTCAGCACATAAAAGTTGGCGTTTTAGAATCAGAAAAATTCCGGACGCTGCCTGAATCTCGTCACAATTCAGCTGTCTGGTATGGGCGGTTCCGATATATATCGGGGCCGTCCTTCTGTTTTTACTCGTGTTTTTAGTGCTGGTCTGTGCCGATATCTGCGTCGGAGGTGTGCAACATTTGTGCAGTATATGCGCAGGCGAAAAGGCAAAAAAATGGCCGGGTAAAAACCCGGCCCGAGTCACGACAGCGAGGATAGTGCGGCGGCAGTCACGCACACCGCAATAGGAGTGAGCACAAACGAGTTGTGCCCTCTCGCACCTCTAAGAAACCAAATATCGGCCTCGCGGTCAATGCTTGTCTGATCACATTCCGCCAAATCCCTGTAAAATAGCCAAAAAATGCTGCTGCGGCGCAACAAAATGTATACATTTTACGTCTCATTCACATCAGCCCAGCCGTTCATTGAACATACGTTCATGGTGCCGTGGGGTGATTCGCTACGGTTTGATGACAGGCTGGGGTTTTCCTCAGCCGTCAGGTCTGTGACACCGGGGTCAGCCCTTGCCGATGAAGTCGTCGGCAACCTTGCATGCCGCCGGGCCGATCAGCACGACAAAGAGCGCGGGCAGGATAAAAAGGATGAGCGGCACGGTCAGTGTCGCGGGCAGACGGGCTGCTTTTTCCTCCGCCTTCATCAGCCGTTCGTTCCTGAATTCGGCCGACAGAACGCGCAATGAGGAAGCCAGCGGTGTACCGTAACGTTCGCTTTGGATAAGTGTGGTGACCACGCCCCTGAGGGCGGGCAGGTCCACGCGCTCCGACAGGTTGATAAGCGCCTGGCGCCGCTCTGGCAGGAAGCCAAGCTCAATGGCTGTCAGCGAAAATTCGTCTGCCAGTTCCGTATAGGCACGCCCCAACTCCTTGGCCACCCGGTTAAGCGCGGCATCAAGGGTCAGCCCCGCTTCGGCGCAGACGACCAAGAGATCCAGGGCGTCGGGCAGGCCTTTCCTCAGCGCGTCGGTGCGCTTTTGCTTGATGTTGGCGATGTATATATCCGGCAGCTTAAGGCCAAGGAACACGGCGGCAACGGCATAAATCGGGTGCATGCTTTTGTGGTCAGGCAGAAAGCTCACGCCGTAAAACATGATAACCGCCACAAGCCCCATCAGAAGCGGCAGGGTGAGCCGCGCCACCTGATAGACCACCACCGCGTCGGAGGACCGTAAGCCCGCCTGCATCAGCTTTTGCGAAACCTTGGCCGTTTGCTCCTTCTGCAGCAGCTGGAGCCGCTCCGCCAGCGAACGCATGGCGCTGACACCATCCACCCGTTTGACTGGCGAACGGCGTTTGGAGGTGGTCATCAGCCCGGCCTTGAGCGCGTCGCGCCGGGCCTGAAGGTTTTTTACCCTGCCCTTCATCGGGTCGCGCACGAGCGCCGCCTGATAGACCGCATACATAACCAGTAGCGCCACAAGCCCAGCCGAGAACGACAGTATGTCGACCATGGGAATGCCTATAATGTCTTCGATGGCCTGCATGGCTACACCTCAAACTTGATCATGCGTGACATGATGAAAACACCCAGCATCATCCACACAAGCGCAATGGTGCCTGCCATCATGGCTTTGGGTTCGGTGAACAGGATGATGCCATAGTCATAGTTCATCAGCATGATCACACCCAGCATGACAAATGGTAGTATGCCGACGATCCACGCGCTGGCCTTGGCTTCGGACGACAGCGCCTTTACCTTCAGCTTCATGGCCTGCCGCTGCCTCAGGATATTGGCAAGGTTGCCAAGCGTCTCGCCCAGGTTGCCGCCGGTTTCGCGCTGGACCACAAGCGATATGACAAAAAATTTGAAGTCGGGGGTGTTCAGCCGGTCAGCGGTTTCCCACAGCGCTTCCTCAAGCTGTTTACCAAGCCGCATGGCATCCGTGATGCGGCGAAACTCAAGCCCGGTGGGGGCAGGCAGTTCCTTGCCGACGTTGGCAATACATTCATTAACCGGCAGGCCGGACTTCAGCCCCCGAACCATCAGGTCCATGGCCTCGGGGAACTGTTTGGTGAATTTGTTGGTACGTGCCGTGATCCGGGCAGAGACCCACATGTGCGGCAGGCCAATACCCGCGATGACGCCCAGCGCGAGCGCGAGCACAAGGCTGGCCCCCATGATGAACATGATAACAGCGGTCGTCAGCGCGAGGCCGAGTGCAATGGTGGTATAGCGCGAGAGGTCGGCTTCAAAGCCTGCCTGAGAAAGGCGTTTTTTTACCTGATCCCGCCGCGGCAGCAGTTCTGACAGGCTCGCCGCAAGCCCGGTTTGCTGCTGATTGACGCGAATGGACCGTGCGGCTTCACCCTTCAGGGTGGCTTTATGGTCGAAGCGGGCCTTGAAACGGTCGAGCCGTTGCCGTGTCTCCTTGCGGCCCTTGCTGAGCATATTTGACAGCACAATCAGCGCCAGCAGCACGAGAAAAAGGCCGAAGCCGCCCGCCATCAGGATGACATCAAGGTTCGCGCTAGCCATTCATCGCCTCCATCAGGGCGCGTTCAAGCCCGAAGTATTCCGCCTTTGTGAGGAAATGCGGCCGTACGCCGGTCGAGTTGAAGCTGCCGACAAGACGGCCGCTTTCATCTTCACCCGTGAATTCATATTTGAACAGGTCCTGCGTGGTGATGACGTCGCCTTCCATGCCGACAACCTCGGTCACATGGGTGGTGCGGCGCCCGCCGTCGCGCATGCGCTGAACTTGCACAATAAGGTCAAGCGAGGAAGATATCTGCTCACGGATGGCCTTGGCTGGCAGGTGCAGGCCCGCCATGTTGACCATGTTTTCAAGCCGGGTCAGCGCCTCGCGCGGGCGGTTGGCGTGCACGGTGCCCATGGAACCGTCGTGGCCGGTGTTCATGGCCTGCAGCATGTCGATGGCCTCACCACCCCTGATCTCGCCAAGGATAATGCGGTCGGGGCGCATCCTCAGCGCGTTTTTCACAAGGTCACGCATACCAATTTCGCCCTGGCCCTCAAGGTTTGCCGGGCGGGTCTCAAGGCGCACCACATGCGGCTGCTGCAACTGCAGTTCCGCCGCGTCCTCAATGGTGACGACGCGTTCACCCTTGTCGATCATGCGGGAAAGCGCATTGAGCATGGTGGTCTTGCCTGAGCCCGTGCCGCCGGATATGAGAATGTTCAGGCGGCAGGCGCCCGCGATCTTGAGCAGCTTGGCCAGGGGCGGTGTGATGGAGCCAAACTCCAGCATTTTGTCGAGCGTGATTTTATCCTGCGTGAACTTCCGGATCGAGATGGAAGCCCCGTCAATCGCAAGTGGCGGCGCGATCACGTTGACCCGGCTGCCGTCAGCAAGGCGCGCGTCACAGATGGGCGAGCTTTCGTCCACCCGGCGCCCCACGGCGGTGACGATACGCTGGGCCACATTCATCAGGTGCTGATTGTCGCGGAAATGCACATCGGTCAGGGTCAGTTTGCCCTTTTTCTCAACATAGACCTGCTTCGGGCCGTTGACCATGATGTCGGAGATCGCATCATCCGCCAGCAATGGCTCCAGCGGCCCCAGCCCCAGCATGTCATCCAGCAGAAGGGAGACAAGATCGCGCTGCTCGGTCAGGTTCAGGTTGATCTTTTCCTGCACCAGCAGTTCACCGACAACTTCACCCACCTGATCGGCAAGTTCGGCGCGGGGCAACGCTGACGCGGCGGAGGGGTCGATATGTTCCATCAGCAGAACCTGAATACGGTCCCGCGCTTCAAACAGGGTCTGTTTATTCTGGTCTTTTTTTGCCGGTGCGCTGTCGGTGCTGTCGCCGATCGGGCCGATGGTATCCTCGGCCTCGTTCAGCAGATAGGTCGCGAGGTCCTTTTGCTGTTGCGGGTTCAGGCTTTCTCCTTCTGTGGTCAGGAGATCGGCGATCAGGCTGTCAATTTTCCTGATTACTTCGCCTTTGGTCGCCATGCGCAATTCATCGGCGGTGAAGTGGCTTTTCAGCGCGCCTTCCCCCAGTTCCGCAAGGCGGTCAATGAGATCGGCGGCGGGGCATGCTGCTTGCTCATCAGCGACACTGGCGAGCCTTGCATTCGCGTCTGGCAAGGCCGCTGTAGTACCGCGACCAAAGCCCGCACCGAAGCTGCCTGTCTGGCGCTTTGAGCCCTGTTTACGTTTGCCGAAGCCTGTTGTTTTCATTCCTCAGTCAATCCTTACCGGCTGAAAAATTTGCCAAACCAGGATGGCCCGGCTTTGCCGATGCTGTCGTCCGACGTGACAGTACGGAGCAGGTCCAGATAGGCGGTCGATATCTTGCTGGACGGGGCATCGTCGGCAATGACCGTGCCTTTTTGCGTGGCTGCCATCATCGCCTTCACATCGAAGGGGATTTTGGCATCCACACTGTGTTCGACTGAATTCTCGAAATCTTTTTCGTCAACCTCGTTCGGGACCATGCCCACCTTGCCTGCAGCGAGATATATGTCCGCGCTGGGTGCGATTTGCTTGATGTGTGCAAGCAAACGGATGCAGTCCCGCGCGGCGGTAAGCGAGAAGTCCGTCACCACGACAATATCGGTGGCCGAGCGCAGCACATCGACGTGGGTGCCCAGAAGCTGGCGCGGGACGTCGACAACCACACAATCAAAGTTTTCGCCGAGGGCATCAACAAGTTGCTCAAGCGCACCTTCGGCAGGATCGCTCAGGCCACCGATGGGTGCCTCGCACCCAAGGATGGAGAGATTCTCATGGGGTTTGACCACGGCGCGCTCAAGGAACAGGCCATCAACCCGGCGCGGGTTATCCAGCGCATCCGATAGGCCACGGCCCGGCTCAAGGTCGAACTGCATGGCAGACGTACCAAAAAACAGGTCTAGGTCAAGAAGCGCGGTCTTTTTGCCTTGGCTCGCGAACAGCCACGACATGTTAGCCACCATGGTGCTGGTGCCAAGCCCCCCGCGCACGCCGACACATACCAGTTGGCGGGTGTCGCTTTTGGGCGTGGCCTCCTCGTCCTCGTCCTCCGCATACATGATTTCTTCTGCGCTGCGGATGGCATCGCGCAGGACGTCTGCTGTCAGTGGCTTTACCAGATAATCATGTACACCGGCGTGCAGCAGGTCACGGTATAAAGTGACGTCATTGAGCGTGCCCAGTGCCAGGACCACCGTACCGGGTTCGCATACGTCGGCGAGCGATTGCATGTCCGCGCGCGGGTCTTCACTGTCGGACAGGTCGACAATCAGGAATTCAGGGCAGGGCATGCCGCCCAGCGCCCGCACTGCGGATGCCACCCCGCCCGAGAAGATCATATCCGGGTTCCAGCCACGCTCCGTGATGGTGGGCAACAGAATCTGGGATGACATCTCGTCACAGATGAAGGCGGCGTAGGTCTCGCGCGGGCCAGCGGCTGCTAATTTACTTGTTGCAATCATCACGCGCCCCCTAGTTTCTATCGCCAGCAGGTGGCCTGCTACCGACAGGTGCCGCTTGCGACGCTGCTTTTGGCAAACCGTCCAGCGATAGAGTGACGGTGGGGCCTGTTGGTTTGACAACCAGCGTATATATCGCGCCGACGGCCGCAGCGGTTGAATTGCCGCCGTTCTGGCCTGCAATCAGGTCACGCGGGTCGGCGACCATCAGCCCTAGATTTGCCGTGTTACTGCAGCCGAAATAGGCGCTGGCGTTGTTGCGTGTGTTGTTGGTTGGCTCATTGGGCCATTGGCCACAAGCGGGTGGGGTAACGATGTAGCGTTCCACATACAGGGTGATGTCACCGCCCTTCGGGGTGGCGCCCAGAGGAGCCTCCCCGCCGTAGACAAGGCCCCGTTTGCGCACGATATGGGCCACGGCATCCCGGCGGGCCGGTGTGCTATTGCTGTCCAGCATGATGGTGTCACCGTGACCAGCCCCAACGCTGCCAAGGAAGGCATGGAGAGATGCCTGCGCACTGGCGGAAAGAGTGTCCGTATCATCCTCTTCCGCTTCTATTGTGTGGGCCATTCGCACCATGGTGACCGCATTGCGGGTAATGGCTTCGCCCGCCACCGGGTTTGCGGCCCGGTCATGGACACAGGCGGTCATGGATATCAGCGCAAGGCCAAGAAGAAGGGGTTTGAACGCGTTTGCGACAATGTTTCCTGATGGGTGCATCATTGTTCTCACCTTTCCTTAATCAAGCTGGAAGCCAGCGCGTTTCTTCAGGGAAGCGCCCGTGACCGTATCAAGCGAGGCGGCTGCCTCGGCGTTTGTGGGAACCCAGCGTTTGCCGTTGAGGAAGCGGTCCATATCGCCGGGGGCAATGTAACGGTCTGTCGGCAGGACCATTTTACGGTCGGACACCGGCCGGACGATATATGGGGTAACAACGATCAGAAGTTCGGTTTCCTCGCGGCGGAATTTCTCCGACCGGAACAGCGCGCCGAGGATCGGGATATCACCAAGGCCGGGGAATTTGTCGGCGTCCTGTACCACATTGTTTTGTAGTAGCCCGGCGATGGCAAAAGATTGGCCCGAGCCGAGCTCGATCGTTGTTTCGGCGCGGCGGGTGCTGATGGACGGAATACTGATGCCTTCCACGCGGATGGCCCCGGCGGTTGAGAGGTCGCTGACCTCAGGCTTTACATGCATGGAAATGCGACCAGTGTTCATCACCGTGGGGGTGAAATCAAGTTTGACGCCAAACTCGCGGTATTCGATGCCGATACCGTCACGGCTGGGAACCGGGATCGGGAATTCACCGCCAGCAAGGAAATTGGCTGTTTGCCCGGTGAGGGCCGTCAGGTTCGGTTCGGCGAGGACGCGCAGGAAACCCTCGCGGTCCATGGCGTCGATCGCCCAGTTGATATCAAGACCACTGCCGCCGATGTTGCCGACAAGGCTTGAGGCGTCATTCACCGAATTGAATAGCCGTGTGGGCAGGCCGGTGGCCTCGCTCAGCACGACATCTGCCACGTTGCGGGTCTGTAGCAGGCCAAAGACAGAGCTGCCGCTTTGGGCAAAACCCTCCCACGATACACCTAGCTGTTTGAGCACGGTGCGGGACACCTCCGCGATGCGCACCCGGAGGTTTACCTGAGTGGGCTGGGTGACGTTGATGCTGTTCAATACTTGATCGGTATCCAGCACGGAATGGGCAAGACGTTCTGCCAGCGCGGCTTCATCCGGCCCGCCGACGCTGCCTTGCAGCACAATAAGCCGACCAACGGTGGTAATCTCGAGCGGTACACCCGGCAGCATACGGTCGTAGGCTGAACGCAGGGCGGCAAGGTTGCGGGTGACCTGCACCGTCGCGCCGTAGATGGTGTGGTCCTGCTCATCAAGTGCGTAGAAGGTTGTCTCGCCCTGGGCTTTGCCAAAGATATAGACAACGCGGGCGGATTTGACCTGTACGTCAGCCACTTCCGGGTTTGCGATGAATATTTCTGCCGCCGGGCGGTCAAGGCGGATAAGCGTACCCTTGCCGACTTCAATCGTCAGGCTTTTGCCTTCGGCGTTCATCACCTGTGCGCCCGACACGGCCTTCAGGCCGGATGCGCCAGCCTGTTGGCTCAGGCACAGGGCGAGGCCAAGCAGCGCACTTTTGACGATATGTGATACGTTCATGATCATTTTTTATCGTCCTCTTGCTGGGCTTCGAGCGACACGAATGTGCTGCTGTTGCCTCGCGTAACACGCACGGCTTCACCGTTCTTTTCTTTGACTTCCAGGGACGGCAAAAACTTGCTGACCTCATTGCCCATGGTGTGGGAGAGCGTGTCACCCACCGGTGGGCTGTCGGGGTTCGCTGCCAAGGTGCCTTCCTCTGATGCGAGGCTTCTCAGGCTCAGGGAAAGCGAACCGATGCTTTCCAGCATGGCGACCTTCTCTGCCATCTTGGGTGTCACCTCAAGCGTTGCGGTTTTGGCAATGCGCACTTCGTCGCCTACAGCAGCCGTGCGCTGGTCAACACCCAGTACCCGCACGTTCTGAAACACAGTTTCCGCGATGTTGAAGCGCTCGGTGCGCGATTTTTCCACCGCGTGGGTGAGGATCACGTCCACCCGGTCTCCGGGGAAGACAAAGCCGCCAATGCCTGATGTGGGGGAAAGTTGCACAGTGATGGCACGCATACCGGGGGTAAGGATAGCGGCCAGGAAGCCACGCTCGCCCTGGCTGACAAGGGAAGAGCGTGTCACCGGTTCACCCGCCGTGAGCGGGCTGCGCACAACCTTGCCTGCGAGCCCTTTGGGGGTGGCCGGGGTTTCGTCCCCCCGTTTGCGTGATGAATAATAGGCGTCGTTGATGCCGCCTTCGGGCCACGCTTGCCACGTGAGGTCTTCCGGCTTGACGATGGTGCCAACGCGAAGGTCGCGCGCGGCGATCATTACCTTGCTGGCGTCTATCTGTTTGACAGCGACTTGCGCGGTTTGGCTGTTTTCCAGCCCGCCAAGATAACTGCGTGTCAGGATGACGACCGCAAAAACACCGACGGCGGCAAGAAGAATTAAGATTAAACTTTTGGGGTTCATAATGGCCCCTCCCGGCTTCCAAGTTGCCTGCCGGGGCCCGTGCAGGGCACACCCGGAAAACTGTGAACATGTCAGACTGAAACGGCGGAAACCTTATGTATACAGACCCACAAACCACCGGCCATAATAGCAACCCCATAAGGGACCTTGAGCGCTAGTGGCGAGGTGCTTCGTGAGGCACGTTGCCAGATGAGCAAGGCCAGGGCGACACACCCCCCCGCGAGCGCTGTATAAAATACGAGCGGCATCGCGAGCGCCGGTCCGGCCATCAAAGCCGTGGCGGCGAGCAGTTTGACATCGCCTCCTCCCATCATGCCGGCTGCGAACGCGGCGAGCCCGATGAGAAAAATGGTCAAACCCGTGGCGAGCGGCCACAGAAGGGCAATCGTTACCGGTATTCCGCCTATTATCTTTGCCGTGGCTGCCACCGCGAACAAAGCCAATATGAGAAGAGGGAGCCGGTTGGTGATCAGCCGGAAGCGAAGGTCGCTAATAGCGGCGGTGATCAGAACGCCCGCAAGCACGAAGTAAGTGCTCGTTTCTATGATGAATGCTGCCTGCATTGTGTTGCCTGAGATCCGTTTCTAGATCCGCGTTTCAGAAAAAAAGCCGCCGGAAAAATCGTCCCCCGACGGCTTTTTATAAAGCTTATGCTTTAGTCGGTCAGATGAACCCGAGGATTAACTCGTGGGGGCGTCGCCTGCCGTATCAACAGATGACGCAATCTCACCAAATTTGGTGCCGAGTGCGCCGCCAAGACCGCCGAGCGCGGTGATGAGGGCGATGGCAACGAGGGCGGCGATCAGACCATATTCAATGGCGGTAGCGCCTTCTTCGTTACGACGGATTTTATTCAGAAGTTTCAACATTTGCTTTCTCCAGCTGCCAAGATTGGATGACCAACTTATAGCGGGGGATGCCTAAATAAAAAGTTAATGAAAGCGATAAAAGCTGTTTAATTACAAATGGTTAATAAGAAAATGCGTGAAAATATTGTCTCTAATTTTATATGTTTTTTTAAAGCGTTGAAGACGTGTGGAAATTTGGTCATCGGCGCAGGAATGAACCGGACTTTTTCATGGTTAACAAACCTGTCCGCCGGGTGATGGGCGCACGCATGCCATGTTTAAAACAACCGGAATTTTGGCAAGGTGTTTTAATATTTTCCTCCCCTGTCAGGCTATTGGTCGCAAAATATAGCCCGATTCTGTCGCTTTGCGGTGGGCTGGAAAGCGATTCGAAACAGGGGCGGGGTAAAGATAATGGAGACTGCGCGCGCATTATAGGCGCATGAGGCCACGCCGCAGATGGGGCTGTAGGGAAAGAGACTGTGGGAAAGCCGGAAGGCACAGGCGAGACCGGCGCTCAGGCGGATATCAGGCGGCTCTCAGGTGGTTTTCAGGCTGGGCCTCAGGGCTCAATTTCCTGCAGGGCGCCGATTCGGGGCCGGAAGTAAGAGACCTTGCGAATGGTTTTTGCTTCAATGAAGCTGAATACCAGCGGTTCATAGCGGTAAAAAACTTCCGTTGCGAGAATGGTTTCATTGTCGCGCAGCGTTAAACCCGCAGGGAGCGTAACGGCATCCCCCTCTTGCCCCAGAGTGCTGGCGGCATCAAAGTCACCGCCGCCGGAGCGCTGCCAGAAGACTGACGCCACCACGTCCTCGGTCTGGCTGATAGACGAGATAATCGTTCGCGCGCGGTCGCCGGTTGGGAAGGGTTTCAGAATTTGCGGCACAGCCTCGAATATGTCTGCAATAACATCCTCGGATACCGTTTCGTCACGGGTCACAAGGTCAGCAATCGAGACAACAGTGTGCTGAAGCTTGAGGTTCATCAGCATATAATTGCCGGTTTCCACCACGCCGGTCAGCAGGGTCAGGAAAATGGGAACGGACAAGGCCAGTTCGGTCAGAATGGCGCCGTTCTGGTCGCGCCTTAACCGCGTCAGGACTTTAGAAGAACGCAGCTTCTTAATAGGGTTCATTGCGCACCGCCACTGTTGCAGAAATATTCACGTTGCGGGTGGCCCAGTCCATGAACCCGCTGAGGCTTGGCGCGTCATAGGTCACGCGGTACAGCACAATATCGCCCGCATCGCCAAGCCCGGCCACGGCCATGTCGTCATCCCACTGGCCGTTGCCATTCACGTCTGAATAGGGCTCGCCCGGATCATAGGCACCGCTATCGTTTTCATCGGTGAAAGGCTCGGCCTCGCCGATGTCGCTGAACTGCTCATAGACAAGGGTTTCAATTTCAACTGCATCCATATCAACCCGGCCAAAGGTTTGCTCGGCGATGATCGCACGCACCTGATCCTCACGGGTGACACCGTCTTCCGTGCCGCCGGTGATGCCAAAACGCGAGGCGCGCAGCACTGCGTTTTCAATGGCAGCGGACAGGAAAAACAAATTGGCCACCTCAAGGGTACCGATAATCAATACCAGAAGAAGTGGCAGCCCGATCGCGGCTTCCACGGCGCTGGCGCCAGCCCGGTCGCGCATGAGGCGCCTGATATGCTGAAGCAGCAGCGCCATTATTTGGAAAGCCTCAGGTTTGAAAGCTGGCGGCCTATCTCTTCAAAGGCTTCGGTCAGCGACGATGCTGTTGGCGCGTGAAAATAAAATGCTGGGTTGGACGCACAGGCGGCATAAGCGTCCTGCGTGTCAGTATCCGGGGTGGAGCCAAAAGTGATTGTATAGATGAGAATCTCATCATCCTTGATGTTCTGGCATATGGTGTCGAAGCGGGTATCAAATTCGTCGCGCGCGTCATTGATACTGGTATAGCCAAAATCATGCAGTCGCCCGAATGCGGTATAATCGGAGCCGCCCAGCTCGCTGTCCTGGCTGATGAGTTCATTCACCCCGTCGGTCAGCATCACGATAACCTTGTCCATATAAGGTGTGTCGTGATCAAGCGGTAGCGTCGCCGGGCTGCCGGACCAAAGGCCTCGCCAGCGCGGGCTGATGACCCGCCAGCCCCAGACAAGGCCATAATTGGCCGCGGTACCGCCGAAGCTCCACGGTTCCATGACATCAATGGCGCTGAGGATCTTGCTTTTTTCCGCGACGAGCGGTGTGATCGCACTGGCGCAGCCACGGTTCGGGCCAAGGGCTGAGGATGAATTGTTCACTTCATTTATGGTGACCGTGCCGGTGTCGTCATCAATCCAGTTGTTGTCTTCATCGACAGAATACCACCCACGGCGGCGGCTATATTTCCAGTATGGGTCTGTATCAGCCCAGTAGAAGGGCTCAAAGGGAAGTACCGTTGGCGGGGTGTCGGTCTGGTCCTCGCCGTCTGTTCGCGCTTCAAGACAGCCTTTCCATTCCGTGCCGTGATAGTCGTTGTCCACCTTGTCCTGGCCGGCTTCAGAGAGCCAGCTATAGTTGCCGTCCCCCACATTGACATGGGTGATATATGGCACGACGCCGGCCCAGAGGTTGGTGTTGGTTTCATCATCGCCAAAGACAATCTCGATCAGGTCGGTCGCCGCTTCCTTCATGGTGTCGATTTTGTCGTCGTGGCGCATTGACCCGGTGTTGTCCATCACCAGGACAAGTTCCATGCCTCGCGTCTCGCGGCTCACCTCCGTACTGGCGCTTACGGTGATCGCATCATAGCCAAACAGGCGCATGAAGGTTGCCTCAACGCTGGCGCTGGCGGTCAAGGTGATCAATTCGTTGTCGGGACTGATGTCCACCACCATGTTGCTGTCGGTGACAACCCCGGCGACAGAGCTGACATTGGCGTTGAAAAACTCGCGGGCGTCATTTTCCATGTTGGTGACAGACATGGCGTGACCCGCTGCCAGCCCGGCGCTGTCGAGCGATTTTTGCAGGACATCCTTCACATAGAACATGCGGGCGCCGTCAATGGCCACACCTGCGGCTCCGGTCAGCATCAGCATGCTGCCCGCCACCATGGGCAGGAGGCTACCGCGCTCGTCGTGCAAAAACGACTTGAAGTTGCCCGCCACCCAAAGGATGCACTTGTCCCTGACCTGTTTCATGATTGACTGCCTGATTTTTTGCCTGCCTCATCATCGCGCGATCAGTTTGAAATTCGGTAAAGGACTGCTGCCAATTTTAGCAAAAATGGCATTGCTGGCGTGGACACATGACGTTTGCGCGCGCTGTTAAGCGCGCCGATGCCAAAATTTCGCCTTGTCTGAGAGCCTTAATGATGGCTAGGGTTTTGTCATAGAGCGTGGAGGCAATAACAATGAGCGATGAGCCGATGACAGCAAGTGAGGAAATGATAACCCCGGCGGCAGACCCTAAGGCGTCGGCTCCCGGCCCTGCCATTATGGCTTATGCGAAACAGCATCGCCGCGAGGTGCCCGTGGATGCCGTTTTTGGCCAGTTTTTGGCCGATGATGAAATGCCGATCCGTTTCGCGCGGTTTCCCGCCAGCAGGGTGATTGAGCCGAAGGGCACAATTATTTTTATGCCCGGCCGGACCGAGTTCATCGAAAAGTTTCTTGAAGACGTGCACATCTTCAACCAGATGGGTTTTGCCTGCGCGGCCATGGACCTGCGCGGGCAGGGCATGTCTTACCGCCCGCATCCCAACCGGGAAAAACATTACGTGCGCAACTTTGACACCCATGTTTCCGACGTGCGGGCTTTTTTCGACAAGAAGCTGGTGAACAAAATGCCGAAGCCCTTCATCCTGATGGGGCATTCGGCAGGAAGCCACGTGATCCTGCGCTTTTTGCATGACCATCCGGATTATGCAGATGCTGCCATTACCGTTGCACCGATGGTCAAAATCTTTACAGGCCCCATGCCGAAGTTTTTTGTCAAGGGCTTGCCGATGTTCATGCGCTTCATTGGCCGCGGTGCGGCCTATATCCCGGGACATACAGCCTTCAAGGAAGGGCGCTGGGGCTGGCGCAAGAAGCTCACGCATGATGAGGAACGTTTCTGCGACGAAGACTTTTTCATCAAGGAGAAGGACCGGCGTCTGGCAGTGGGCGGCGCCACATACCGTTGGTTGCTCGAAGCTTTGAAGTCCTGCGAAAAACTCAATGCCCCGGGATATCCCGAAGCGATCAAGACGCCGATCCTGATGTTGCAGGCGGAGCATGACCGCATCGTTGACAATGATGGCCAGTCAGCCTTTGCTGCCCGTTTACCGCACGGACGCCTTGTTGTGGTCAAGGGCGCCATGCATGAAATCCTCAAGGAGACGGATGATATCCGCGCGGCACTTTGGGAAGAAATCGGTGAGTTCATCGATCTTGAGAACGGCCCTGATTTCGGCCCCTTCGTTTCTCCCGACTAAGGCGCGCGGGGCAGGTCTGGATGTGAGCCTTCAAGTATCGTGAGGATGTCGTCAAGCATGGCCGGGTCACCCAGTGCCAGCAGGCGGCCGCAGTCGCCGGGGGCAGCACCTTCCCAATTGGTCGCGCTGCCGCCGGCGCCGCGAATGACCGGGATCAATGCCATCATGTCATAGGGCTTGAGGCCGCTTTCAATCACAAGGTCTATGTGCCCGGCTGACAGCACAGCATAAGCGTAGCAGTCAAGCCCGTAGCGAATAAGCTTCGAGCGCTCGCGCAGGGTTTCAAAGGCACCTCGTTCATGCGATTTGAAAAGCGCAAAATCGGTGGTTGAAATCGTAGCGTCTTCCAGTGCGCTGCAGGGCCGCGTGCTGATTGTCTCACCATTCAGCGAGGCGCCGCCCGGCCAGCCCAGATAGCGTTCACGGATGTAGGGCTGGTCAATCACACCGATGATTGGCACGCCGTTGTGGCGAAGGGCGATCAACGTGCCCCACGTCGGCAGGCCAGAGATGAAGGCCCGGGTACCATCCACGGGGTCCAGCACCCACTCATAAGGGCCGTTGGCTGGCTTGATGCCATATTCCTCACCAAAAATGCCGTGATCGGGGAATCGGGCTTCGATCAGGGCACGGATAGCTTTTTCGGCGCCCTGGTCGGCTTTCGTGACGGGGTCAAAGCCTGCACCCTTGTCTTTGTCGTCAACGGGGATGGATTTTTTGAAGTAGGCAAGAGTTACTTCCGCGGCGGCATCTGCCAGTTCAAGGGCAAAAGCCTTCAAGGTTTTCAGGTCTTGTTCGCTGATGGCCTGATCGCCGGTGGCGTGCGTCACGGTTTGTCCCCTTTTTAGGTGTGAAGCGGGGCTTGTGTGCCCGGCTTATAATTTTCATGTGCCCATGCCTTGCATGCGCGGCCACTTTAGATCACATATTGCGCAGTTATGAGCAACGGGAACCGGCATGATAGAGTGTGATTTTTTGGTCATCGGCGCAGGTATTGCGGGGGCAGGGGCAGCTTACCGCCTTGCGTCTCACGGCTCCGTTGTGTTGCTTGATATGGAAGAACAGGCTGGTTATCACACCACAGGCCGATCCGCCGCCTTTTACGCCGAGACCTATGGCGGCCCGATGATCCAGCCGCTGACGACCGCCTCCAAGGCTTTTTTTCACAGCCCGCCTGCCGGTTTCAGCGACGTGCCACTGGTAAAAACCTTGGGAGCGATCCACATATACCGGGCGGACCAGCGGGCGGAAGCCGAGCGACTGTACGGCGAACTAAGGGCGGCGCTGCCAAACGTTGAGCGTTTGAACGCGCATGAAGTCAAGGCCCGCGCCCCCCATATCGATACAAGTGGCCTGCTGGGCGGGATAGCCGACCCGGACTGCGGCGACCTTGATGTTGCCGCCCTGCACCAAGGCTATCTCCGTGCCGCGAAAGCGATGGGGGTGCAGATACTACTGGATGCCAGGTTTGACAGGGCGGCACATGACGGTACGCACTGGCGAGTAATAACCCGCAAGGGCACAGTAAGGGCCGGGACAGTCATTAACGCTGCGGGCGCGTGGGGTGACGACGTTGCCTGCCGGGCAGGGGTTGCGCCGCTGGGGCTGAAGCCGCTGAGGCGCACGGTTGTCACGCTGCCGAAGCCGCATGGTTTGCCCTATGATCGCCATGGTCCGGTGGTGCTGGATATTGACGAAGAATTTTATTTCAAGCCGGAAGGCGACGGCTACCTCGTGACACCGGCGGATGAAAACCCCAGCGTGCCATGCGATGCACAGCCCGAGCTTGAGGACGTTGCCCGGGCCGTAAGCTGCTTTGAAAAAGCGGTTGGCTGTACTGTGGTCCGCATCACGGCGAAATGGGCAGGTCTCAGGACCTTCGGCCCGGACAGGACACCGGTGATTGGTTTCGCCACCGATGCGCCTGCGTTTTTCTGGAATGTAGGGCAAGGCGGGTACGGGATACAGACCTCACCTGCCTGGTCTGACCTCATGGCGGCACTGGTTTTGCGGCAAGCCCTGCCGGCCTACCTGAGGGAAGCTGGCGTCCGGCCCGAAACATACAGCCCGGCGCGGTTCGTCACCGAACCGGCCTGACCAACTGTCGCTGCGTTGGCTAGCGACAGCGCCTGCGCCGCGTTTCGCCGAACGCGTAGACAAGGATCAGGGCGCCAACCACCCCGGCGATGATATCCCCAATAAGCCCAGTGGGGCCAAGGCCAGCCAGACCAAAGAGAAAGCTGCCGATAATCCCGCCAAAGATCCCAAGGATAATGTTGCCGATGGCACCAAAGCCTTCGCCGCGCATGATATGGCCTGCCAGAAAACCGACAAGCGCTCCTAATACGATTGTACTGATCATGATGATGCCCCCTAATATCTGCTGTAACGGCCATAGCGGCGATCATAGTCGACCTCGCGCCTTAGCTCGTCGTTGCGGTATTGGCTCAGGGCGTAAACCGCCCATATGGCGGCAACAGGCCAGCCGATAAAGGTGATCCAAAGGATCAGGTTCATCATGCCCTGGAAGGGTCTGTTTATGGTAAAGAATACCAGTGGTGGAAAGATAATGGCCAGTATCAGGCGCATCTGCTCCTCCTATTTCCTCGCGTTGTCGTATCTTTATTTATTTTATCTAATTCATGTGGGCACGCTTGCGGATGGTTTCAAGTTGGCACCCGTGTGAGGCAAGGTGTCGCCGCGTGTTTTTTTTTGTTCCGCCCGTCGACCCGGCTGTGCTAAGGAACTGATTAAGGGGCACTTTTTGGGTAAGTGATGGGGCACGGGCCGGTATGACGAACTTTCTGCGCAGGTTTAAGGTTAATGCACGTATCTGGGCATTAACAGGGCTTTCTTTTATCGGCATGGCGCTGATAATTATTGAATATTCCACGCTTATTCGGGAGTTGAAGGCTGGCAACGTGAGCGACGCACAGTTTGCCAGCGATGAGCAGGTGGTCTGGGTACTGACCGCTATCATGGTGGCCTTGATCCTTGCGCTTGCCGTCTCGATCACCGCGAGCATTATGCGGCCGCTGCGGGTTCTGCAGACGGAACTGGTGGCCCTGTCGGACGGCGAATACGATAAACCGATCACCGATCTTGACCACGAGGACGGCATCGCGGCCATGGCCAAAGCCGCAGAGGTTATGCGCCAGAAAGCGCTTGAAGCTGCCAAGCTGCGCGAGGAAGCGGAAGAAGCGAGACAGCAACGTGCCACGGAAGAGCGCGCTGCGGCAGAGCAACAGCACGCCGAAGAGGTCCGCAAGCGCGAGGAAGAAATCGTCCGTGACCGCGAGATGGCCGAGGAACGCCGCCGTATGCAGCTTGATCTCGCCAATAGTTTTGAAGCCGAAGTCTCAAGTGTGATTCAGACCCTGTCGGGCGCGGTGGTGGAATTGCAGATGGCAGCCAACACAATGACGGACGCGATTGAGCAGACCTCGCTTGAGGTTAACGCGGCCGCCAGCGCCACCGACGCCACAAGTCAGGACATGATCACGGTGGCTGAGGCTGCTGACGGCCTGACCGGCGCGATTGGCGAAATCCGCACACAGGTTGAGCAGGCCAACGCCGTCACCGGCGATGCCATGACCGTGGCGAAGGATGCGGAGGGCCGCGTGACCTCGCTGTCCAGCGCGTCGGAACGTATCGCTGAGGTTATCCACCTCATTAACGATATCGCTGAGCAGACCAACCTTCTGGCGCTCAATGCCACCATTGAGGCCGCGCGTGCGGGCGAGGCTGGCAAAGGTTTTGCCGTGGTCGCCAGCGAGGTGAAGTCGCTCGCGAACCAGACAGCGCGTGCCACGCAGGAAATTGAGGAGCAAGTGGGTGCCATGCAGCTTGCCACGCGTGAGACGGTGGACGCAGTGAATAAAATTCACAAAACAATCAATCAGGTCAGCGAAATCTCCGGCATGATTGCGGCCGCTGTTGTGCAGCAGGAAGCGTCAACGGGCGAAATTGGCCGCAGCGTGCAGAACGCAAGCCAGGGCACAGCCAACCTTGGCCAGAACGTAGGCCGCGTTCAGGAGATGACCGACAAAAGCGCTGGCGCCGCGCAGGTAGTCAACGAGAATTCAGGTGAGTTGACAGAGCAGGCCAGCGTGCTGGAAGGGGCAGTGAACCGGTTTCTAGAGCGCATGCGGGGCTAGGTCAGCCACCCCGTTCAGGATTTGAAAGCGGTGATCTTTTCGCGGTACCATGCCGGAAAACCATAAGCCTCGGCGGGTTTGAGGATGCTGTCTACATAGTCATTGTCTGCTTTGCCGGGCGTCATGTCGTCGGCAATATAGACTATGGCCGGCGCGATTTTGCCGCCACGAGTGAACACCAGCATGGCCTCGGGCAGATAGGCTGTGCCGGTCAGCTTGTTAATGTTGTCGCCATACAGGGTAGCCAGTTCCGCGTGGGTCATGTTGGCGAGAATGCCATACACAACACCGTCCCCGGCTTCGACAATATTGGCATAAGGCTGGATGACCAGTTCATAGCCGTTGATGCTGGCGGGTGCGAAGGCGCGCTTTTTGATGCCAGCATCCTCCAGCACCTTCATATTCATGTAACCGCCATAAAAAAAGACCTGCAGCTTGCGGTCAGCCATCTGTTGTCCTCTCGTCTTTACCCAATGGGACAGTGTGCACGCAAACGCGCCCGCGTCAATCTTTGTGAAGCCTATGGCCTTGTTTTATACGCATAAATAGTTGCAACAGCACTGTCGCCAGCAGCATGCTGGGGAGGCTGGTATGCGGGGGTGCGGTGGGAACAGGTGTTTCGCGGGCATTGGCTGTGCCTTTTCCCAAGACCAAACCCTGAACACCGCGATAAACATTGCTGATCACAGCACAAGGCATCCCATATGAGAATGCCCTGTGCAGTAGGGGGCGATAAGGCCCCTAGAGGGTTAAGTTGATACTGGCGAGATCACTGACCGTCAGGCCAACAAGGAACACACTTTCGTCACCTCCCAAGTCTAGCAGCACACCGGCCTGGCCCCCCTGTGTGGTTGCCGTGGCCGCCGACTGCATGTCACTGACATTCTCGAAACCTGTTGCCAGGAAACTCAGGTCAAGTGTGTCTTCTGATACATCAAAGTCGGCAATCGTATCGTTCCCGTTGGTCGCGCCGAAGATAAACGTGTCTGCGCCGTCCCCGCCCGTGAGCGTGTCATCACCACTTCCAGCCCATAGAGTGTCAGATCCTGCGCCACCATCAACTGCATCGCTGCCGGCACCGTTAAAGAGCATATCGCTGCCTGCACCACCCTCTACTGTGTCATCACCGGCACTGCCCCAAAGGAGATCATTACCGTCACCGCCATCAAGAACATCCCCGCCCTTACCACCGCCGAGGGTATCATCGCCGTTGTCTCCCGCGATAGTATCGTTGCCTTCATCACCCTTGCCGGCAAATACAAGGTCATTGTCGTCCCCGGCAGAGACAGTATCATCGCCCTCGCCGCCGCGCAGGGTATCACTGCCAGAACCACCGTTCACAATGTCATTCCCCCTGCCGCCGTCAATCAAGTCATCATCATTACCACCAGAGACATCATCGTCACCGTCACCACCATCAATCGTATCCCGGCCATTACCTGTTGTGATAAAATCATCACCACCACCTGATGCGATATTGTCATCCACGTCACCGCCGGTCACGGTATCTGCGCCATCTGTTGTGGCATGTTCGCCGATATCGTTTACTGCGATTGTGAAGGTGCGTGTATATGTTGCACCGAATGGGTCAGACGCTGTAACATCAAGGCCAACACTGCTCTCTTCCTCATAGTCGAGGCTGACCCCGTCTTTCAGTTTCAGTGTGTTACCAACAACCTCAAACCGACTGTCACTTGCCTGAAAGCTAATAGAGCCGCCTTCCGGGTCCCTCGCGGACAGTGTTCCGATAACCGCACCCCCCGCGTTTTCGTCCACAGATGCGCTGCTCAGACGAAGACTTGTTGGTGGGTCATTCCTGTTGGCGGATGTACCAATGTCGAGGTTAACGGTACCAAGCGTAACATTCTTGCGTGCTTCTTCATCAGTGGTTGAAATTGTTAAGGTTGCCGCGTTATCGCCCGTTATGTCTTCAGCGCTTGTATACTGAATGCTGGACAGGTCAGATAAATACGCTGCAATATTAGAAGCGGTCCCATGAATTTGTATATGCTGAACATCACCATCAACTGAGGATGTCAAAGATGCCTCCGATTGAACACCCGAAGCGCGGATTTTAAGCATATTGTCAGCGCCATTGGCATAGCTCAGCGTCCCGGTGTCTACAGATAGATTGACCTGTATTGTCGTACTATCTGCATCGGCAAAGCTAACACCCGAGAGGTCAAGATCGGACAGGGTTTCAATTCCGACGCTGATATCCGATGGGATGCCTGACGCTGTGGTGGGCTCGTCAATGAAATCAACCTCGACCTGTATACGGGTCGGGCTTGCAGCAAAAGTGGTGCCATCATTCACACTGTGGGTAAATTCAAGCAGAACCCCTGAGCTATATTCCGGGTCTACAACATTTTCTGGCACAAAGGTGAGGTTGCCGGCTGTTATATCTGCGACCTCAATAACGTCTCCCGCTTCCACATCAGCGCCAGAGAGCTGGAAGTTACCATCCACTGTGGCGAGCGTATCAATGCGCACTGAAACAAGACTGTCTCCATCAACATCTGAAAAATTAAAATCAGAAACCGTGAAAGTATAAGTTTCATCTTCATCAATCAGCGGACTGCTGGCCGTAGATGTTGGGGCGTCATTCGCTGCCACAACAGTAATATCACTTTGGGTGCCACCGCTTGCCGTACTTCCGGCGCTATCAGAAATGTCAGAAAAGGAAACTTCGCGCACGTCGCCTGTACTTGGGGTATCGCTCTCATTACGGTAGGTGACACTGTTGACTATGCCGGATGCTTGACCGCTACTCAATGTTCCTCCCGACAGGGCAACCTGGGTCATGTCACCGCTAACAGTAACAGTATAAGAAAGGCTGTTTGTCGTGGTCGTACCGTTGGTGCCAGCCGTCAGCGTAATATCCGTTCCGTCCACAGTCAGGATCTCATCTGCCCCGTCTGCTACATTCCGCACATAGAAGCTAAAACCGGTGATGGTTTGGCCCGCTTCCACCGGTGAGATATCAGCGCCGGAATAAACAGCCACGGCAGTGCCATCTTCTGTGAAGGTCGGGTCATCCGCTGTCAGGGTAATGGAGGGGTCATCTTCAACAGTGGTGACATAAGCCCCTACCGTATCACTGCTGGAATTACCGTTTGCGTCAGTCACTGTAACCGTAATGGTGCGAGCCCCCGCAGCTGGATCATCAGAAGAGTTACTATACTGGAAGTTCCGCATGACCACCTGAACAGCTGCATTTGTTGCATTGCTGTTGAACGTAACCGTGAGCGCTGTGCTGCCTGTGGCAATGCTGGCTACGCCGCCCGGTCTGTCCACTTCCGCAATAGAAACGGTGCCAATAACCTCACCGCCGTAGGTAATGTCTGTCCCGCTAATGCGGAAAAGTTCATTACCCGTTAAAATAATCTGATCGGTCGCATCTGGATTTCCGGTGATTTGGGCAGAAATGGTACCGCCGTCCCAATCAGCATCGCCGTCTGCATCCGACACCGTGCCACTTCCCGCTATCAGCTTGTAAAAATCATTTTCGGTGTAGTCGACATCAGCGGCTCCCATCAGGTCAAGGCTTGGGGCGTGATTTGGCACAGCACCCAGTCCACTCGCCACGCCACTTGAACTGGCTGTTGTATAATAAACATTACCAACCTGTGAGAGTGAGCCGCCGGTAATGCCGTTTACAACAACCGTACCATCAAAAATCTGGCTCATATCTGTTTCGGTTGTGGGGGTACCAATAACACGCGAAGCACCTGTGTCACCCGTCAGGCTACTGATGACCGTAGTGTTGTCTGAACCCTCGAAAACAACATAGCCACCGACATTATTAATAGAGGAAGCTGCGCTGCCGGATGAGGCAACAATACTGTCACTGAAGGTTACCGTGCCAGCGCTTGTGACATGCAGGTTCGCGCCGTGCCCTGCTGAACTGTTGCCGGTCAGTGTGCTGTTTTCAAAGGTTACGTCGGAACTGACGACCATCACACCCCCGCCATTTGAAGAGGTGGAACTGTTTTGAGCAATGACCGTGTTTGTAATCGTTATATTGTCAGCAAATGTCGAGGCATCTTGTTCGACACCGTAAAAATACAAGCCACCACCTTGCAAATCCGCACTATTATTTACGAAACTACTGTTGCTAATTGTAACGCTTGTGACGGCTGTACCAACATAGACAGCGCCTCCCGTATTTGCAGAGTTACCGTTAAAGTTGCTATCGTTGATCGTTAATGTGCCACTCGCAGCCACAATGGCACCACCGCTACCGCTGGCAGAAGAGTTCTGTATAACACTATTGGAAACAGTTACGTTGGTACCTTGCAGGTAAATTGCGCCACCGCTCGTAGCAGAGCCTTCCTGGATGGTTAAACCATTCAATGTGACATCATTGTCAGCACCCGAAAGGTTAAACACCTGGTTGTTACCATTGGCGGAGATGACAACATTCGGTATTCCGTCCCCGTCAATATCACCATCAATGGTTAAATCTACTGAGATTGATAATACCGAATCCACTGTAATGGCTTGACCATCAAGAGTGGCGCCGAAGGTTATTGTATCGCCGCTTGAGGCTCGACCAACAGCTTCCCGCAGCGAAAGGCCGCCGCCATCAGACATATCTGTCGCCAGGTCAGTATCCAATCTCCCGTTATCTCCGGAATCGCTGGTGGTGGTGACAATAAGCGTGGCCATAGTTGTTTACCCCTTGCAAAGCGCTGAATGCGGTGACTGTTATCAAAGCGTTAAGGAAAGGTTAACGATCAGAGGGGGCAAAACAATCGCCCAAAAGGGTGATTGACGGCAGATTTATTACGCGTGAACATAAGCTTTCACATTAAGGCAATTGCCACCAAGCTGGGCACCCTATGGCAGATATGACAGACACACAGACAAGTCCTTTTACGTGGTGGCAGCTCTTTTCCTACGGGTTCCTGACGGCGCCGCTCGCTATGGGTGGGTTTGCGCTTGTGATGTATATTCCCACCTTTTACGCCGTTGATCTGGGGCTTGGCCTTGGGCTGGTGGGTGCCGTGTTCGTGGCAGGTCGCCTGTTTGATGTGGTCACTGACCCGCTGATTGGGCATCTGAGTGATGAAACCCGCTCCCGCCTCGGGGCCAGAAAACCTTGGATGCTGCTCGGTGTGCCCGGCTTCGGTATCGCCGCATGGCTGCTGCTGGCGCCGCCTGAGGGGGCAGGGCTGCTATATTTGCTGATGGCGAGCGGGCTTTATTTCCTTTTTTACACTGTGCTTGATGTGCCTTACTCATCAACCGGGCTGGAGATATCCCCCCATGTGCATGAGCGCTCGGTCCTTGCCAGTTCGAAAGCCGGGTTTCAGGTTGTCGGCGCGCTGTTTGCTGCGACGGTACCGGCGGTGCTTATGCTGTCAATCGGCGACACACTACCGGTTATTGCACAAACCATTATGATCGCAGCGACCCTGGGGCTTATCTTATTTATGCACTCTATGCCCGAGCGGAACCGGATCGTGACCGAACCACGTGCGTCTCTTGTCAAAGCGATTAAAATGGTCTGGCAAAGCCGTCCCTACCGGACACTTATTTCCGGGTTCCTGATCGTTCAAAGCGCGAATGCCCTGACCGCTGGCCTTATGGTCCTTTTTATAACCCACCGCCTGAGTGCCCCAAGTCTTATTGGCCTGTTGATGGGGCTGCTTTTACTTTCTTCGGCTCTGTTTCTGCCCGTTTGGGTTTGGGTGTCGAAACGCAAAAGCAAACAATTTGCCTGGAGCTGCTCAGTGGTCACATGCTCAGTGGTTCTGGCGGCCTTTGCCTTTGTCGGCGAAGGCAATGTGATTGCCGCCGCAATTCTGGCGGCAATTATTGGAGCCTGTTTCGGTTGTGATGCTGTTATGCCAACATCCATGCTGGCCGATATTGTTTATAAAGGGGAAGAAGGCGGTAGAAAACGCTTGGGCGGCCTGTCGCTTGCAGTGAAAAACTCTGTATCCAAACTGGCCTTTGTCGTACCCATGGGGTTGGCTTTTCCCGTTCTGGACCTTGTAGGCTTTCAGGAACAAGGCCAAAACAGCATGCCGCAGCTTATGGTGCTTGTATTCTTTTTCTCAGGAGTTCCTATCCTGCTGCGGCTTTGTGCCCTGTACGTCATTAGCCGTATACCCACATCTATTCCTGCCACACCCGAATCACCGGCTACCATAACATGACAGACACACAGGCACATGACCTGAAAGACCTTCATGTTGTACAGGCCACGCTGTTAAAGCAGCGGACAAAGGGGTCCTGCCTGTTTGTCCTTTTTATTATATGTAACTATTTCATCATTCTGTATTTTACCGGGTACGAGCAGAAGGCGATTTCCTGGCTCGTGCTGGCATCCAGCATGGTGGGATTGGTTTACCTTTACGGCACAAAAGCCGGAGGCCCAATTATTACCCGCGATAATGTGGACCGGTACCTAATCGGTCACGTTTTTCTGTGCGGGCTGACAGGCCTGACCTGGGGCGGTTTTTCTATCTATCTGATCGACTGGTCTTCCTATTTCACCCTTTTTGTCGCCTGTGTGCTGGTGTTCAGCATTACGGTTGGGGGCATGCTGCCCAGTTCCGCTTACAGGCCCGGCTACATTGCGCTCTCGACCTTTAGCCTGGTGCCTCTGGCCATCTATATTATGGTGTATGGAAGCTGGCCAACATACCTGATGGGGTTTGCCATTCTTGTTTATTTTGCGTTTGGCATGATCACCAGTGCACGCGGTGAATTAGACCTTCGGGAAGCCATAACAGCCCGCAACACGCAGGCAATGACAGAGAAAATCAAGGCTCAGAACCAGATTATTCAGCGCGTTAACGAAGAAAAGAAACAATTCTTAGCCGCCACCAGTCACGATATGTCTCAGCCAATCCATGCGCAGGGATATTTTATTCAAGCCCTCAGAAAGCACCTGACGCAGCAGGACCAGCATGAGCTTCTGGATAAAATTGAGATGACGTGGCACCGCCAAAGCCAGTTCCTGCGCGGCCTTATGGATATGAACCAGCTGGATAGTGGCAGCCTGACCTCAAAGCCGGAATTTATCGACATCCAGAAGGAAATGCGCTTGCTGATGGATGAATTTTCAGAACAGTCCCGAATGAAAGGTCAGGAGCTGACATGGAACTTTGAAAAAACCAGATCCTATACAGATCCGACACTTCTCAACCGGATAGTACGAAACCTGCTGTCAAATGCCATCAAATATACACCTCGTCTTGGCACAATCCATGTAGAGGCCTGGCAACATAAGGACAAATGCATCATCACCATTGAAGACAGCGGTACAGGTATCAGCAAACAGGACCAAAAGCGGATTTTTGAAGAGTATGTTCAATTGGACTCTGAGCCCGGTCATGTTGATAGCGGTATTGGGCTTGGTCTTTCCATTGTAAAAAAGCTGTGTGATTTCCTGAAAATTCAGGTGAAACTGTCGTCCGCACCGGGGGAAGGCGCTACCTTTACCTTGATTATTCCCACACGCAAGAAAGACCTGGACCCTGGGGGAGGGGTTTGTGAGAAGTCAGAGATACTCACTTTTCAAAATACGCCTCTGGTTGTCATCGTTGATGATGAAGCTGCTATCCGGGAAGCCATGACTGGCCTGTTCACTGACTGGGGCTGTCAGGTTATTTGTGGCTCTGGCTCCGAGACAATCATCCCCCTTCTGGCAGCAACAGCGGCGACACCAGCTTTGCTGGTGGTCGACAAAACGCTGGAAAATGGAGAAAGCGGCGTTGACCTTATCGCTCTTCTTAGGGAGGAGGTGAATGAAGACACACCTGCCATATTGATGAGCGGGGGTTTGCTTTCCCAAACCGAGAAAGAACAACTGACGACTGTTCAGTTTCTGAGCAAGCCGGTCGACCCGATAGTCCTGAATGCAATTTTACAAAATAGCCTTAAAACACAATCTTAAAACATCAGAGTGTTTACAGTATGCCAAGGGCCTGCGCTTTTCTGACACAAGCAGTTCGCTTGTTCACACCGAATACCTGAAATATCTGCTTCAGATGTGTTTTGACCGTATTTTCAGTAATCGTCAGTGACCGGGAAATTTCCTTGTTGGAAGCGCCGGCGGCAATCAAGTTCAAAACTTCTATCTGTCTTTTTCCGAGAACCGGGATCTGACCCGATGATAAATCATCTTCAGCTTCGTTACTGCCCTCAAGCTGCCCCGGTGCATCATCATGCATAAATAACGTTTTTCCACTCAAAACGGTTTTAACCGCTTTAGACAAGGTATCGTTATCTGCTGATTTATGGATAAAGCCACGAGCCCCCAGTTTCTTCATTTCTACAATGGGCGGTGCCGTATTGATGCCAGACAACATCAGGACCGGTAACCGCTTTGTCTGCGCTTTGACAGCGGCTAAAAAGGCAAGGCCATTCATGCGGTCCATAATGAGATCACAGATAATGAGGTCAAACCGCTTCCCTTCACTAAGGTGGGTCAGCAGGTCTGCGGGGTCATGAAAGTTAGCCACCCTGTAACTGTCTGACATATTCTTGACCATAATGGAGATGCCTTCCAGAAACATCCGGTGATCATCCAGGACAGCAATGTGGGTCGACTTATTCACGTTTTCCTGTTCTCCGCACCGCAGTGAAGGGCTGTAAACCCACAAGGTCCATAAAATTTTCATATATATTATTAATTGTAGCCGCGAGGGCTAAGGAAACAATATATAACCAACAACAAACATACTTACGTGGGATTATCTATGCACTTCCGGACTTTTCGGACCACTTCATGCTTGGTCGTATATAGCATCATCGGCCTTTCTGAGGCAGCTGCAAACGATGGTGGAACCGGTGTGTTTATAGAAGAAATTATTGTTACCACCCAAAAGCGGGCTGAAAACATCCTTGATGTACCGGTGACCCTCTCCAGTTATAGCGGTGACATGCTCAAATCCCTGAATATGCAAGAGTTTGACCGGCTATCCGACATAACACCCGGCCTTATTATTCAGGAACAAAGCCCCAACAACCCGGCATTTGTTATCCGGGGTATTACGTCCGACAATGGCTCACCCCAAATCGCCCCCCGGGTATCTGTTTACCTGAACGGGATTGATGTATCCCGGTCACGCGGTTCGCACTTTGAACTGTTTGACATTGAGCGTATCGAAGTTGTTAAAGGGCCTCAAGCCACCCTGTTTGGAACCGCTGCAGCCATTGGGGCCGTGTCAGTTATAACCCGCAAACCTCGGCAGGAATTCGCAGGGGAGCTAACTCTTGGATACGGCAACTATGATAATCTGGAGGCCCAAGGGTTTGTAACCGGCGGCACTAAAACCCTGCAAGGCCGGCTTGCCTTCAGTTACCGACAGCGCGACGGATATATTGAAAACATTGCCGGAAGCGATGGTTCACAGTCCGCCGGTGGGATACAACAACGTGACCTCAACGGTATTGAACGCTTTGCCGTTCGGGGCAGTTTGCGCTTGATTCCAACGGATAACCTTACTGTTGATCTCGTCCTGAACTATGAAGAAAACAACGACACTGGCACCAGCTTCAAGTCTGGTGTTTATGCCCCGACCGGGGGTACCACAAGCCCTTTCACCTATGCTGAACTGTCAGGCGGCGGGCCTTTGTCAGAACATGTTCTTGGCCGCGCACAACTGGGGCTTGACCGCACGGTTTATGACGCCAATCTAACCGCTGAGTGGACTGCGAATGAGACATGGTCTTTTACCTCCATCACGGGCTACCGGGAATTCGACAGTTTGGAGGTGTTTGATGCAGACGGCAGTCAGGCTGTTTATGCAGAGTTCGCAGAAGACGCAGTGGGGGACCAGTTCAGTCAGGAATTAAGGGCAAATTATTCCGGAGGAACAGCGACCGGGTTTGTGGGCGTAAACTACTTCCATGAAACCGGGCAAGTGGATGTGCCTTTCCTGACAGAGGAAGGTACGTTTCTGCAATGCGCGGCCGGTATTATTCCCGGCCTGCCCTGTGTTGCCCCGGATGGCTCTGTCGGGTCTGTCACAGCTATTCAAAACCTACCGCCTGTTTATTATGCCTCCCGGTTTGGTAACACCGGTAGCTTCAACACATATTCCGCTTTCGCTGATGCCACAGTAGCTGCCAGCGAGCGGCTTTCCCTGACGGCAGGCATCCGTTATGTCTATGAAACACGAGAAAGCGGCGGCTATGCAGCTTTGCCAGCCTCCATTCTTACAGGTGCGCCACTTATTGACTTTGGCTATGTGGATACGGCAGGCGCTACCGTCACTGAAAAAGACAATTTTGATGCGGTTCTGCCGCGCTTCAATGCGCGTTATGCCCTCAGCGACACGGTCAATCTGTATGCAACCGTTTCCAAAGGTCGTCGCTCAGACGTTATTGAGGTGACCTCAGCGGCGGGAGCAAATAACACACCTGTAGCTGACGCCACCTATGTGCCCGCAGAAATCACATGGAATTATGAAGCCGGTTTTAAAGGCCAGTTTATAGACGGACGGCTGGATCTCGCAGCTTCGCTCTTCTATCAGACTTACGATAATTTTCAGGTGACCATACGCGAAGAAGGGATTACCCGTCAGGCCAATGCGGGAACGGCCAAAAACTTCGGAGCAGAAGGCGAATTTCGCGCAAAGCTAAGCGAAAGTTTTGAACTTTTTGGGTCCGCAGCTTACATAAATGCCAGTATAGACGACAAAGCTGAAAACGGTGTTTTTGCAGGCAACCGCTTTCGCCTGCAACCTGAATGGTCAACCGCGTTTGGTGGCCTATGGACTGTCCCGCTCACCAGCACAGTCAAGGTAACTGGCAACGTTACATGGACGTACCGCTCTGGCGTTTTCTTTGAAATTGAAAACCAGCCGATCGCGGGTGTAGACATCAGCGAGCATGCCGTGCACCTGGTAAACGCAAATATTGCGCTCGCGGATAGGGAAGACCGCTGGGCCCTGTCCTTTTATGTGACCAATCTCTTTAACAAAGACTATATTATTGATGCGGGCAATATTGGCGGGCTGTTTGGGTCGCCCACCCTTATTGCCGGGCCCCCTCGGTTTGTGGGTGTTCAGGTGTCAACCCGATTTTAAACACCAACAGGTACATCAATAAACAGACCTCAGAAAACGGTCCGGAGATCCGGCCCCGACAATCACGCGCGCACCTTGGCGCCCGGCCACGCGCCACCGCCGCACCGTCGGGTCATCCAGATACCCGGATTTGCAAAGTTGCGTCCGCTGGCCTACTTTTTCGCGCTACGTGCGATCCGCAATAATTTCAAGTTGGGGTAAGGGGTGAACTATCCGGTTATTTTCAAGTTCGACATGGGCAAGGCGCGGCTGCGACGGGCCGGGTTCTATGGCCTGCCAGTGGTTCTGGCTATAATCCTGTGCTGGGCGATCCTGACGGGGCAGGACCGTGTGTCCATCATTATGACGGCAGTTATCTTGCTCTTTTCAACTGTGTTCGCGCAGTTCGTCATCCATTATATGGTCAAGCCTTGCTTTCGGGCGGAAAACGCGCTTGAGATCCATGCCGACCATCTGGTTTGGGCAACGGCCAATGGCCCGCACGTCATTCCACGCGCGGCGGTGAAGTGCGTTATGGGGGGTGACCGCTTGCAATGGGGCGGTGTTACCTTTCGGGTGGAAGTAGACGTCACGCCAGAATATAAGGTCAAATCGCTCTATGGCTTCCGGATAAACCCTGAACTCCATGACGAGTTTGCGAACCGTCAGACCGAGGTCTCGGTCTCCATCGCGCTGATAAACTGGTTTAATGACGGACGCTGAACAGCGCAAAAGGTGCAGCGCGAGACGTATCACGCTGCGTGTGGCTTAAAGCTTGCCTAAAGTATCTGGCGTTGACTACCGGAAGCGTTTGCGCAGGCGGGCAAAAAGGCCTTCCCCGGATTGGTGCGCCTGATGGGCTTCCATTTCACGAACCTGACGTGCGTATTCAACTTTGGTAATCCCGTAAGCCCGGGCAGGCATCTTCTGTTGCATTATCTATCTCGCTTGTTGTCGTCGTCCGGCATTGCCGGTTTTATTTTCTTTATCCCGGTCTTTGCCGGTTTCTCACATATTGTGAGCTTTAGGTGTATTACAAGACTATAACACCTATTTTTTTATAAAACAAATATGGCGGGCGCCGTCATCTCCTATGCGGTGAAGCGAGCGTTAAAAGCGACCTGTTGGCGGTCGCCTCTTGTGTATGAGATCAAGGGCGTTGCCGCTGGGAGCCACTGCGGCTATTTATCCTTGTCCTCTTCGGCCTGGTAGGTGCTCTGCACTTCGTCAATTGTTACAGTGCCCTTCAGGCGCGCCTTTTTCTTCTGTATTTTTCGCGCATAGGCAATCACATGTGCGGGGAAGCTTTTAGCGCCCCCGCCAACCGTGCGTTCATAGCCCGCGATGTCTTGCCCCAGGTTGGCCCCCATCATGCGGTCAACCGTAATGCCAAGGGAAAGGTCTGCGATATAATAGTCTTTTATATCGGCGTGGAGTTCTGTCGTCTGTCCTGCAAGTGCAGCGTATCCGGGGTTGAGAAACTGGTTCAGGTGAACTCGCAGGTCACGGTCCCAGTCAGGGAACAGGGCGGCATTAATCCCGTATAGTTCAGCGATATGCAACACGCTGCCGCGCGCAACAACACCACGGAGCGAGTTAACAAATTCCTTGGCGTTATCAGCCAGCAGGTCATGGACATTTTCTGCCGTATAGGCTTCCCGCCGGAGGTTGGGACTGCTGACGTACCCGTGAAACAGGCCATACATGACAATAGGATCACGCCATTTTGGTATCAAAATCCGGTGGTGAATGTCGTTGAGGGAAAGCGACACACCGGCCACAGTCAGAACCTGCTTGTCAAGAAGGCCAGCGTCTCCATAGAGAGTGTCTTTTAGCCGCTGGATCGGGTAAGCTTTCACCAATTGCTCAACAAGGGTGATGTTATAGAGATTCAGCCAATAGGCCAGTTGCTGGTCGCGGGTCCACGTATCAAGGGAGAGCTCCGTGGGCATTTTTTCCATGCGCTGGCGAATCTGGACAAGGGTCTTGAGGTTTTGCTCGTCAAACGCCTCAAAATACAGTCGGTTCCCTTCCAGCGCGGTTTTGCTTTTATTGCCCCAGCTCGCACGGGATTTTTCCCAATTGAAGGTCAGGTTTTTGCCGCGTCGGTCAGAACGGCCAGCGTCAAATACGGTCGCCTTTAGGATATATGACCAGTAAGGGAATTCCAGCTTCACGGTAGGATGTAAGGCGCTTTCGCGGAAGGGTTCGGGTACGGTTTCCAGTGGGTCTTGCGCAAGAGACGAAGACTGACCAGTCCATGATAGCAAGCCTGCGGCGACAAGTGTGAATGCCAGGTTGCTTTTCCGCTTCATGTGATTACCCCCGGGTGCTGGTCACTGTAGCTTGAAGTGTGAATATAAAACCATGGGGGGGGCATGCTGACAAGGTAATTTGGACGGCATGCAAAAACGCCGCAGCCTGAGGCCACGGCGTTTGCTGTTTAACTGGATACTACAGAGCGTTTATTCGGCGGCTTTTGCTGCGCGTTTGCGCTCGTGTGGCAGCAGGAAGCGTTTGCGCAGGCGGATGCTCTCCGGCGTGACTTCCACCAGTTCATCATCGTTGATATAGGCCAGCGCTTCTTCAAGCGGCAGGATCTTGGGCGTGCTCATTTTAATGGCGTCATCCTTGCCGGATGCGCGCATGTTGGTGAGCTGCTTGGCTTTCTGCACGTTCACGTCAAGGTCATTGTCACGGCTGTGTTCGCCAATGATCATGCCTTCATAAACTTCCGCACCATGGTTAATCATGATGGTGCCGCGCTCCTGCAGGTAAAACAGTGCATATTGCACGGCCTTGCCGCCCGCTGTTGCCACAAGCACGCCGCGCTGACGTGACCGGATCGGGCCCTTGTAGGCGTCATAGCGGTCATAGGCGCGGGCCATGATGCCGGTACCGCGGGTGTCGGTGAGGAATTCACCGTGATAACCGATAAGGCCACGAGCCGGGGCGTCAAACGTCAGGCGGACTTTGCCAGCGCCCGATGGCACCATGCCGGTCAGTTCAGCCTTGCGCAGCGACATTTTCTCAACCACAGCGCCCTGGTATTCCTCGTCCACGTCGATTTGGACGGTCTCATACGGCTCAAGGCGTTTGCAGTTTTCATCCTGCTTGAACAGAACGCGTGGGCGGCTGATCGCCAGCTCAAAACCTTCACGGCGCATGGTCTCAATGAGAACGCCAAGCTGCAGCTCGCCGCGGCCCGCCACTTCAAACGCATCCTTGCTTTCCGCTTCGGTGATTTCAATCGCCACGTTGCCCTCGGACTCGCGCATCAAACGGTCACGGATCACGCGGCTGGTCACATGCTTGCCTTCGCGGCCCGCCAGCGGGCTGTCGTTGACCATAAAGGTCATGGCAAGGGTTGGCGGGTCAACCGGGATGGCGTGCAGGGCTTTGGTAACCTCGGGCACAGCGATCGTATCGGCCACTGTGGCGGTGGTCAGGCCAGCGATGGCGACAATGTCGCCTGCTTCAGCTTCTTCAACCGGCACACGCTCAAGGCCACGGAAGGCCAGCAGCTTGGAGATGCGGCCAGTCTCGATCACCTTGCTGTCGCGGCTGAGGGCGTGGATGGCATCGCCCACCTTCACCTTGCCGGTTTCCACGCGGCCCGTGAGGATACGACCAACAAAGTTGTCGCGGTCCAGAAGGCTGATCAGCATGGAGAATGGTTTGTCGATGTTTTTGTCGGTTACAACCTTTGGTGCGGGCACATGCTCAACGATTTTCTCAAACAGCGGGTGCAGATTTTCGCGCGGGCCGTCCAGCTCGTTATCGCACCAGCCGTCACGGCCGGAGGCGTACATCACCGGAAAGTCCAGTTGCTCGTCGTTGGCGTCAAGGTTAACGAACAGATCAAAACATGCGTCGGTCGCGGCGTCCGGGTCACCGTCAGGTTTGTCAACCTTGTTCACCACCACAATCGGCTTCAGGCCAAGGGCCAGCGCCTTCATGGTCACAAACTTGGTTTGTGGCATCGGGCCTTCGGCAGCGTCAACCAACAGTACAACGCCGTCCACCATCGACAGGATGCGCTCAACCTCGCCACCAAAGTCGGCGTGGCCGGGGGTGTCGACGATGTTGACGCGGGTATTTTTCCACATCACGCTGGTGCATTTTGCCAGAATGGTGATGCCGCGCTCTTTCTCGAGGTCGCCGCTGTCCATGGCGCGTTCTTCCACGCGCTGGTTGTCACGCAGGGTGCCGGATTGCTTGAAAAGGTTATCAACCAGTGTGGTTTTGCCGTGGTCAACGTGCGCGATGATCGCGATGTTGCGAATGTCTTTTGTCATGTCTGGTGTCCTGGGGCAGCCCTGACCCACACCGGGGTTTTGGGGCTTGCGTCATATAAAAAAAGCCCCTGCGGGGGAGGCCGCGGGCTTTTGTGCTTCAAAACTTTGCGCGCCTTATACGCGCGTTTGCCCCATCCGGCAAGTATAAAGGCGGCGGTACAGCTAAACTTGTGCCGGTATATTGTTGCGAACTGGTGACAGCGTGCAAATCAGGGCGTGCCGCCTAGAACCCACCAACCCACCGAGAGACCGATGTGTCGGCGTTCAACGTTCTGCGGCGCATTTTAGAGCGTGCCAGATATTGCACGCTGAACTCAAGGGGCGGCTCCAGTTGGCGTGCATGCATTGTCAGCCCGAATGCATCAATGTCTGACTGTAACGTAACGGGGAGGCTGTGGAGCTTTATAAAGTCACCGACTTTACTAAAAGGTTAGCGGATTGCCGCAGCAGGGCAGCACTTGGCCGCAGGGCGATTGCCAAATTTCCCCACATGATGCCGGATTAAGGCATGACCTCCGACACCGACAGATCTATAGAATTTTCATTCCGTTTGCTGGCCGCATTATGGGTGGCGGGGCTGCTTTGCCTCGTCGCAGCATTGGCGATGCAGAAGGATGCTCTGCCAGAGTGCAGCTTTGCCCAACTGCATTTTGATGCCTGCCCCTATTGAGGCACGACACTTTCTATGGGCGTCTTCAGTGGGCGTCGCTTTTGAGCAGTTCAGCGCGCGCGGCGGCGGGTTTTGGGGCGCCGCGGGGCTCCGGTTCCTGCCTGATACACAAGGCATGCAGAAACTGGTCAGTGACAGTATCCCAGTCATAGGTGAGGGCAAACGCGGCGCAATCGTCACGCCTGAGCGTTAGCGCCCGCCTGATTGCGACATCAAGGTCTGTGTCCAGCGCCGCGATCGGTTTATGCCACGCGGGCAAGGGGCCTGTGCCGTCAAGGCCGACAACGTCCAGCGGACCCTGTACCGGGTATGCCGCCACAGGCGTACCGCAGGCCAGCGCTTCAATCATCACCAGGCCAAAGGTATCGGTTTTGCTGGGGAAGACAAAAACATCGGCGCTTGCATAAGCGGCGGTCAGATCAGCGCCGAATTTGGCACCAAGGAACTTCACATCAGGATACTCCGCCTGCAGTTTTTTCAGCGCCGGTCCATCGCCGACAACCACCTTGGTGCCGGGTACAGTGCTGCGGAGGAAAGCTTTGATATTTTTTTCAACCGCTACCCGGCCGACATAAAGCTGCACCGGCCCTTCAAAGTTCCACGCCTTGGGGCGGTTTGGTGAAAACTGTGTCGTGTCCACGCCACGGGTCCAATTTACGATGTTGTTGAAACCCTTGTCGCGCAGCAGCGTGCGCACGGTGGGGGTGGCCACAAGAACGCCTGCGCTTTTGGCATGGAAGCGGCGGAAAAGCGGGTAAAGCCAATCTGCCTTGAGCGGATAGCGCGCCTCAATATATTCTGGAAATGCCGTATGATAAGCCGTGGTGAATGGCTGGCCGTGTTTGATGCACCAGCGCCGGGCGGCCCAACCCAGCGGGCCTTCGGTTGCGATGTGGACAGCGTCTACCTGCCAGCGGTCCAGAATGGCGGATAACCGGAAAGGAATGTTCAGGCTAAGGCGAATTTCGGGATAGCTGGGGCATGGCACGGTGTTGAACATTCTGGGGCTCAGCATATAGACTCGGTGTCCACGCGTCTTAAGGTGATGCCGAAGCGTATCAAGTGTGCGCACAACCCCGTTGACCTGCGGGTGCCAGGCATCGCTTACAATACATATTTTCAGTTGTTTCTCGGGCATGTGGCTGCTGCGCTATTCTGCGGCAACGGGCGCTAGCTCGCGGTCTTTGCCGCTTTTGCCACGCTTGCCCTTGTTTTTCTTTGCTTCCCGCATGGCGACCTCGTCAGCCCAGTGCAGTATCTCAAAGCGGCCATCGTCATATTCAACAAGCGCGGTACAGCTTTCAACCCAGTCGCCGTCGTTCATATAGTCGATGCCGTCAAACAAGCGGCGTTCGGCGTGGTGAATATGGCCGCATATTACACCGTCCACGCCGCGGCGCTTTGCTTCGGCCGCGACGGCTTCTTCAAACCGGCCGATATATTCAACTGCGTTCTTTACCTTCTGCTTAAGGTATTTGGACAGGGACCAGTAGCTGTAACCCATTTTGCGGCGCAGCCAGTTTACCCAGGTATTCAATTTCAGTAGCATCACATAGGCGCGGTCGCCCACATGGGCCAGCCATTTGGCATATTTCACCACGCCGTCAAACTGGTCGCCGTGCAATACCCAGTAACGTTTGCCATTGGCGGCCTCATAAACCATGTCGGGCACCAGTTCGACCCCGGCCATATTGTGACCTTCAAAGCCGCGCAAAGCTTCGTCGTGATTGCCTGGTATATAGATGACTTCTGTGCCGTGCTTGGCCATTTTGAGCACACGGCGGATCACGTCATTATGCGTGGTATCCCAGTACCATGTGCGCTTGAGCTGCCAGCCGTCAATAATATCGCCAACAAGGAAAAGCTTGTCGCAGGTTACTGACTTGAGGAAATCAAGCAGTAGGTCCACTCGCGCGGCCCGGGTGCCAAGGTGTGTGTCCGATATAAAAATAGCGCGGTAGTGACGCGCCTTTTTTTTGCGGTTTGAAGGTTCCCCGGCCTGGTAAGAGGCCGGTAGGCCGTCACCCTGTTGGGAGGCGGGGTTTCGCTCAAAAAAATCTAGCGAGGCCTCGCGAAGGAAATTCTGCTCGCCTGAGGTGGGGAGAGCTGGAAAAAACAGATTTTCTGCCATCTTTTTCATGAGGCATGTATGCGCGCGCATGGTGACATTTGCGTTGCACTGATATGACCATTTCTTGAAAAACGAATCTGTAGTGATTCGGTTCCGGGATTCCGCGAATCTGTAGGACGAAATCACCCCGCGAGTGATTTTTTCAGATAAGCGTCTAAAAAAAGATATACTGTAAAATGTATATTTTACAGTTAGTTAGTGGGAGTTAAGAAAATCTCAAGGTTTCGTGACTTACCCTTCACTTGGAATTTGCTGGTTATGCAATTATCTTAGTTCTTGGCGGGTAGCCCCGCTAATGCCCTCCGTGGGCGTTTCCTCCCTGAGCCTGGGCCACGCGAAAGCGTGGCCTTTTTTTTTGTGCCGCCCGTGCCGGGATACCGCCCGATATGGTCACCATCGGGTTGTAGGCTGGCCATAAAAAAGGGGGCGCCGAAGCGCCCCGCAAGGTGTCCAAGTTGGGAAACTGGATCAGAATGAATAGCGGGCCCGGACATAGTAGGAACCGCCGTTCACCCCGAATGGTGCATGCTCGGAATATTTGGCCCCAACTTCAGTCGCCCAGGGGTTCAGGGTCGGGCTGTTGTCGAACACGTTCTCGGCGCCGATGGAAACTTCAAGGCCTTCCATCACGTTATAGCCGATTTCGGCATCCATCGTGATTTCAGATTTGCCGTCGATGGGCAGGCCACAACTGTCAGCGTGCGCGCTGAAATATTTGCCGTGATAGTTGGCACGGGCAAGGAAGCGCCACTTGCTGGCGTTATGTGTCAGCGTGGACGAGAAGCGATAGGCGGGCAGAGAGTCCTCCAGCCGTTGAATGCGGCAGCTGTCCAGTGTTGCCGGGTTGAAGTCGATGACCTTTGTCTTGGTATAGTTACCGGCAAAGGAAAGCTGGGTTGAGCCCTCATCCGTGAAGTTCAGCGGAACCGTTGCAACCACATCAATGCCTTGGCTTCGTGTGTCAAAGTCGTTGACGAAGAAGCGGAAGGCCTGCAGGTCAGCCGCGAACGCAATGCCGGATGCGACGAGCGCGTCGCGGTCAGCCTGTGACAGGGTGATGGTTGCAGATTGCGTGATGCGTTCAGACAGTTTGATGTTGAAATAGTCAACAGTCAGTGATGCGCTGCCGATATCCGCAACAAAGCCCAAGGTGAAGGCATCTGATTTTTCAGGCCCAAGTGGATCTGCACCGAATTCAGCGGCCACCGGGTTTGTCGGTGGAATAGTGCCACGCTGTGCAAGTTGCAGGCGGCCGTCTACCGTTTCAAACACGGTGGACACGTTTACAACTTGTTGCTGGCCGGGGGTTGGGGCCCGAAAACCGGTGCTGACAGAACCGCGAAGGCGGAAGTTGTCACCCAGCTTATAGAGTGTCGAGATCTTGAAATTGGTTGTGGAACCAAAATCAGAGAAGTCTTCCCAACGCAGCGCCGCGCCCAGAACCCAGTCTTCGGTGATGTCGGCTTCCATGTCGATATAACCGGCGATATTGGACCGGTCCCACGTGCCTGCTACCTGCGGGCTGAAGCCGGAGAAACCGTTGGAGCCGATACCAAAACCCTGTGTGACACTGACGTTTTCGCCTTGGTCGTTGGTCAGGTTGAAGGACTGCGCCAATATGCCGACCTCAAACGATTCCGGCTGCCCGGTCCGTGCTTCAAACTGCTCTTCGCGCCATTCAAAACCTACAGCGATGTTGAGCGGGGAATAAAAGCCCACATCAACAGGATAGGAGAAGTCAGCGTTGAAGTTCTTTTCAAGCTGGACGTAAGAACCGAGGTTAAAGAACGTAGGTGTGGCGGAACCAAGGCTTGGGTTTACCGTATTGTTGATAAAGAAGTCGGCCTGGTTGCGACCGGCGTGCATGCTGATGTCGTAGGTCAGGCCGCTGTCCATCTCACCCCGGAAGCCCACGGCGCCGGCGATATCATTAAGGCGGCCGCCGAAGTTCGGCGTGAAACCGCCAGGGAACATTTCGTTGAAGACGAAACAGTTCGGATCGGCAAAAATGGCAGCCATTTGAGCCGCTTCTTCATCAGAGCCGATGACGACTGGGTTGACGACCTGACCGGTGGTGGCTTCGCCTTCATTGAAGTTGATGCCGCCGGGGCAGGTCACGCCGTCACCCGGTGTCAGGTCACCCACAAGGCGGGTGGTGCCTCCGTCGCCGGAATTAACGCCGGAGCGGGTATTCGGGTTGCGATAGTAAAAACCGCCGATCACCTCGCGTTCGGCGTAGTTGCCGAAAGCGTAGATTTCGGAATTCTCGCCGGTCTCCACGCCAAAGTTTACAAAGGCCTTCCAGTCATTGTTAATTTCCGGTGTACCCCATATCTGCGCATAAGGCTCGGGTACGTCGCTGTTGCCACCATCGATAAGGGCTTGAGCGTCCGCGCGCTGCACACTGCGGCTGGTGGCGTCCATCTGGCGCCATTCGGCCGAGAAGTTCACAAAGCCGCTGTCCGTCACCGGCAGGCCAACGTTTGCGGAAAGCTGCACCTGATCACCATCACCTTCATAGGTGGAGCCATATTTGGCGGAGACAGACCCGCCCTCATTGTCATCGCGCAGCACAAAGTTCATCACACCTGCGATGGCGTCGGAACCATACTGGGCTGCGGCACCGTCGCGCAGCACTTCAACGCGCTTGAGTGCAATGGCCGGGATCACGCCAATGTCCGGACCTTGCGCACCGTCCGAGATGCCGCTGCCAAGGAAGGTAATAACCGCCGCGCGGTGGCGCCGCTTGCCGTTCAGCAACACCAGTGTCTGGTCAGGGGCAAGCCCGCGCAGGTTCGCCGGCCGCACCAAGGTTGCCGCGTCATTGATCGGCTGCGAGTTCACATTGTAGCTGGGCACAACGGTGCGTAGCATGTCGCCCATGTCGCCGCTGCCCTGATTGTTGAAATCGTCGCCGCTGATAACGTCAACGGGCGCCGGTGTATCCGCCGCGGACCGTGCGGCCCGGCGTGAACCGGTTACAACAACCTCCTCGATCGCTGCGCCGTCCGCATTCGCGGTTGTTTCCTGAGCAAATGCACCGCCTGTGATTGACGACGCCATGGCGATGCATGACGTGCCCAATAGCAGTTTTTTCATGATATCCACAGAACCCCTCCGTGTATGTGTGGTTTTGTTTCGACCACATTCCGCCAACCCCCCGGTAGGCGCCCGAATGCACTCGATACCAGCAAAGACGAATGGCTCCCGCGCATTGGGAACAAAAAATTGCGAAGTGAGCGGTTTTTTGAAAGAGCGCCGGGAAGATGTTTTGATGTGTGCTTTTTGAAACACATGGCACCGGGCGCGGGCTATATGTGCAGTTTAATTTCAGCGTGGCGCTTAAGGCCCCGATTAAGGCCATGATTGAAAAGGCTTTTCCGCGTGTGTGTCTGTCAGGGTTGCTGTGCAATGTTTGTGCAGGGTGTCGCGCGCGGGTGCTGCGATATGGCAGCGCGGTTTTCTGCCGGAAAACAGCCGTGGGCGCAGCAAAGGGGCCTTAGATGCCTGTGTTCCAGACGTGCAGCGGACATGCAGCAGTTTTCAGGGCAAGGCGGGGGTGTGGTTGGGCCACGGAAGGCTATCCCGCCGGTTGGAGTGACCGGATGGTTTATTCGGCGGCGCGGGGAATATCCTTGCCCGACTGCGCCGGTATGCGCCGGGCGAACTCCCGGGTCAGCATGTCGGTGAACCAGGCCATCTTGCCTTCAATTTCATCAAAGCAGGCCAGAGGCTCCAGCGTGGTTTCATCCATGTAAAGGTTGCGGCTGATCTCAATCTGCAGGGCGTGATAGCCCTTGTTGGGGGCCCCGTAATGCTGGGTGGCAAAACCGCCGGAATAGGGCACATTGCGCCGTACACTGAAACCGGCACCGATCAGCAGTTCTTCCGCCAGCGAAGTCAACTCCCGCGCGCAGGAGGCACCCCAGCAATCCCCCAGCACGATATCAGGCCCCATGTTGCGGTTGCGCCGCCGGGCGGACGGCATCTCGGACGGCATGGAGTGACAATCGACCAGGACCACGTGGCCAAACTGGTTGCGTCTGGCTTCCAGAAGGGCGCGCAGCTTGTCATGGTATGGCCGGTATACGTTGTTGATACGGTGAAAAGCTTCCCGGGCTGGCAAGCTGTCCTCATAAATGGTGATACCTTCCGCCACCAGCTTCGGGATCAGCCCAAGCCCGGCTTTAACCCGGTGGGTGACGTCAAGACTATCAGCGTCCAGCACAGGCCGGAACATGTCCGGGTCCAGCTCTGCCTCGCCGCGGTTCAGGTCAAGGTAGGCGCGGGCGTTTGTGGCAATCAGCAGGCTGGCCCCGCGGGCAGGCGCCGTGGCGAATAGCCGGTCCACATAGGCATCCTCCGACATGCGCAGCAGATGCGGTGACAGTTTGGCTGCCCTGATCATGCTGTCGGGATAATGGCGGCCGCTATGGGGGGCGGCAAAGATAAAGGCGCTCTGTGCGCCTTTGGGAGACCGTACAATAAATGGCGGTGGCGGCGTGCGCTTTGCTGTTGCCGCCGTATCGTTGGCCGTGTCTTTCGCCATGTCGTTCACCGTGATGTCGGAGCCGCGTTTCATGACAATACGCTAGCGTGAAACGCCCCGCCTGTCACCGACAAGTTTGTGCCGCCGCAACAGGGTATGAAAGCGCTGTGTCGCACCGCCTTGGGTGCCGGGCAGGGGCCGATCTTGCCGGGTGGTTGCCAGCCTATGCTTTTCCTTGCGACTTCCCTCGGGCTGTGCCCTGTGCGCTACTATGGCCCAAATGTGTAAAAATGGTCTTGCGCGGGCGCGGGGTGCGGTGTAAACACGCACCCGTCCCGCCCGTCAGGGCGCGGCCTGACAAATGGTACGGTCGGTTAGCTCAGTTGGTAGAGCGCATCGTTGACATCGATGAGGTCGTTGGTTCGAACCCAATACCGACCACCATTTATTTTTCCCAAAATGGTATCAGATACAAAGCGCATTGGCTGTATTGGCGTATGGCCTGGCCGCCGCGCGTTTAAGCGCTCTGATTGGCTTTTCCACCAAAAGCAGATAGCCTGATGTTCGCCGCAGCCGGTGCCGTTTGTCCCGTATGGCTTCAGAAGCGGCAACATAACTTGCGTTATTCTCAAGGGGCGCGATCATGCCGCGCCTTCAATCACGAGGTGAATGGCTTGGAACTCAAGAATTTCATAAAGGGCACATTGGAAGAAATCGTAGGCGCGTTGGCCGACTTTGAAGCCAGTAGCAATAACCATGGCGCTACTGCCTTTACCGAGATATGGACCGACGGTTCCGGGGCCGCTAGTGTCGGAATGCTGAAAGCAAAGAAGCGTCAGGGGCAGGAAAACGCTGCCACGGTTCTGACTATACATTTTGATGTCGCAGTAACCGTCGAAACTGAGGGGATCAAAATGGCAGAAGGCGGACTGAAGTTTCCTGGCTTGGGTGGAGCTGGCGCCTCTGGCACTGAGACTGACAAAAATGTCAGCATCAACAGACTGACATTTTCGGTTCCTGTTGAGCTTCCAGTAACTGAAAGTCGAGCGACACCTTCTCCCGACCCCGTGAAGATCGATTTCAAGGGGTGGAATGAATAATTCATTTCGCTAGCCGCTAGCAGGGGTGCAGGCGTATGCCTGCCCCCTTCGTGGGCAGCGTAGGAAGCCGCCGCCCGGTCAAGCCACTCCCGCGCCACTGGCGCTAGCGCGCCACCGGGTCGCGGCCTTGACAGTGCGTCATTGAGACAAAAGGTTCCGACCGGGTTGGAAGCGAACCCAGGGCGAAAGATCGGGGCTATCATGACAACACCTAGCCCGCGTTTCGCGCCTGAAAGTCCAATGTCGGTAGGGGGAAGGGATGCGTGCCCGCCGCCGTGGTCACATACACCTTCGTCCTGTGTTGACCATCAAGAGTAAGCTTGCGCCGTAACGTCTCTGTCGTGTCACAAAAGAAGGTGCCGAACCGGTCGGCGGAAAGGGCATAGATCAACCAGCCGGTGGGAACATCCCACAGATCAATGCACTGGTTTGTGGCGGGATCGGCGTCAGATAGCCGCTGCAAAATCGTGTCGGCCTTGGCAGGCTTCAGCGCGCAGGCAAGCCGCCATGAAAGGTTCAGCGAATAGCCAACATCATTTTGCAAACCCGTGTGCAAAACGGATTTAAAATTCTGGTAAGCCGTTGATTTTGTTGGGCTGGCGTTAAGCTGCCGGGATACCCTGTTTATAGGGGATGCTTGATGTTCGGGTTTTTGACATCGATGAGGTCGTTGGTTCGAACCCAATACCGACCACCATTTATTTTCCGTTCCATCGCCCGCCCCAATGGCGCGGGGCGATCGGGGGCGTTACTTGTTCTTGTCGGCCGGTTTTGCGCCTGCCATCCAGTCAGCGATGATTTTTTCCAGTGTTTCGCGCGGGGTGTCATAGCGGTCCTCAAGTTCTTTTAAAAGGGCGTCGCCGTCTTTCGATTGGGCGTCGTCCATCTGCTCAAGGTGCTGGTATATTTTATCGTTCGTATCCATCGGGCCGCCTTCCTGTGATGCGGGTTTACCTGACCAACTCATCTGTACGTATGTACGTCGCCTGTAGGGCGACAGTTTAAGCCTGCCTAGAAATCCTGCCAGTCCATCGTTATGACACTTAGCGCGCCGACGACCGACCAGCGGCGTTGTTTTGCGTTGGTGAACACCAGCAGGTCGCCACACGGGGGCTTCCCGGCCACGCGCTTCCCGGCGCTGTTTTGCGTGAGGGTGGGCACGGCTGTATGGTTGCAGGCGTGTTCCGTCATAATGTGATTACTTGCGCTGCCAGTTGCCATTGTTCTTCTCGTATTTTTCCTTGACTGCGGACCATGCCACCTTGTGTGACACTTCCTCGCGGCTGTCATCGCCGCGGCGATCCTCGGCATCTTTGTAATTGTCCCAGGCGCTGTTGAACGCTTCCTTGTATATTTCCTGCGCGTGCCGGGGCAGGTTGTCCGTTACCCCGTCTGGCAGCTCATCCGTAGATTTATAGGGCATGATAGCCTCGCTTATTCACTTGTTCCCAATCGGTGATTGAACGGTATGCGAGAGCATGTCAGCGCGCGATTGGGAGAGATGCCCAAAGCATAAAAGATGTATCAAGGCGGTCGGCAGCGTTGGTGTTTTCTCTCTGCTGCGGTCAGTTTTCTTTTGGTTCTTCCATCAGGGTTTCCATCAGGTTTTCTGCGCTTTTGGGCTGCCTGTGGCGGGTGGTGTCAAGGTGTCTTTATGGAAATTTTATATTGCGAATGCCTCTCAACACTCGAAACTTTACGGGGGCAGGCGTCAAATGGTTCCTGTCACCACGCAGGGAATCGGTCCCTTGCTCGTACCTGTATCGTTCGCCTGCATTATGCAGTTGCAACAATCGGTACGGCGGGCACAGGGCCGATGCAGGGTGGCAGCAGGTTAAATGTCAGGTTTGCACGCAGTCCCGTTCCATAAGCTTTTTTGCTTCGGGTCATGGCCTGACGGGGTCAACGGTCAGTATGGGAACTGACCTAACGTTCGAGAGATATATCATGTTTTGGAGCGGTTTGGGTTCGGTCGCCGCATTTGCATTTGCGGCAGGTTTTATGGTTTTTGCAGGCACAGGGCTGGTTTCGGTCCCGGTGTATTTCCTGCTGGCAGCGCCCGTTATCTCATATCTCGGGTTCGAGCTTAAATTATACTCCGATGGTCTGCACATGCGCTATGTGCATGAGGGGCCAGCGGCTGGTTCAAGTCTGCGTGGGCAGATTGAACTTCTGGCGGGTGCCGATAATGGCAAAAGCCCGACGATATTTTTTATCCCTGTAACCCTGTGGGGACCGCTGCTTGCCATGCTTGGGCTTTACCTCGGCGCCCATATGGGCTTCTAGGCAGCCCGTAGAGACTTTGAGGAATCCCTGAGGAACCTTGGGGGCGGACAAATTGGCAGAGATGAACTGGTGGTAAAAAAAGCCACCCCGGTTGGGCGGGGTGGCTTTCCTGTTCAGGAGGCCCGGCCGTTATTCGGCTGGCGCAATTCGAGCCTCCATGGGCAGTCTTTGGTGGTCCACTTCCGTTGAAACCCCGATGTGCTTCAAGGCGTGTTCCAGTGCCGTCTGGCGAGTATCGAACCAGTGGTCATCAGGTAGGTCAGACGTGACCTGCAGGCCGCTCAGTACCTCACGTACCTTTTCGTTCACCCCGGCGACATATAGTGATTTACCGGCGTGCAAGGCGTCCTCCACAATGGTTTCCACTGCCTTGGCGGCGGAAAGGTCGAGGAAGGGCACGCGGGAGAAATCAAGGATAAGTACCTTTGTTTCGCCGTCGGCACGCTCCCTTACGTGGTGGCCAAGGTCAGCCGCAGCGCCGAAACTCAACGGGCCGCCGAAGTCAAACAGGGTGACCTTGTCGCCGCCACGGGCCAGCAGTTCACGCTCAAGCGGGTTGGCGATCTCACGGCTGCTGACATTGAAGTTCTTGAGCTGTTCGGCTGACAGTTGCTTGATAAAGGCAAGTGCTGCCAGTACCACCCCTGCACCAACTGCAGTGATCAGGTCGACAAATACGGTCAAGCCAAGTACCACGGCCATGAGCGCGAGGTCCCAGCGCGGACCCTTGTGAGCACGCTTGAGGTAGCTCCAGTCGATGATGTCATAGCCTACCTTGACCAGAATGCCAGCAAGTGCAGCATGCGGGATCAGGCTTGCCACAGGCGCCAGCACAAGGGCAACTGCAAGCAGCACCAGACCGTGCACCATGCCGGAGATTTTGAACTGGCCGCCGGTACGGATGTTGACAACCGTCCGCATGGTAGCACCAGCACCAGGTACGCCGCCAAAAAGACCGGCAACCGTATTACCGATACCCTGGCCAACCAGCTCGCGGTTCGAATCATGCCGTGTGCGGGTCATGTTGTCGGCCACCAGCGAGGTCAGCAGGCTATCAATCGCGCCCAGAAGCGCCAGCAGGAAAGCAGCCTCAACAACGATCAACAGGCTGTCGCGTTCCAGCGCGGGCATAATGAAGGACGGCAGGCCCGTCGGCACGTCACCAAGAATTGGCGCACCGGCGAATGCTACGCTTACAAGCGTCGCAATGATCAGCGCGGCGAGCGGCGCTGGCAGGTATTTACCCAGCTTTTTCGGCCAGAAAAACACAATTGCGAGGGTCATAAGGCCAATGCCAAGGGCGATGAGGTTGGGGTCCATCATCGCACCGGGAATGGCGCTCAGGGCTGGAATGGTGCCGCTGCCTTCAGGTTCATGGCCGAAAAGTCGTGACATCTGCAGTGCAATGATGATCACTCCGATGCCCGACATAAAGCCCGACACAACAGGGTAGGGCACCAGCCGGATAAACTGGCCAAACTTCAGCACACCAAACAGAATTTGAAGAAGGCCTGCCAGCACGACGGCGGCAAACACCAGTGCGGGGTTGCCGCCAAGTGACGCGAACACGCCCGCGAACACCACCACCATTGGTCCGGTGGGGCCTGATATCTGGCTACCGGTGCCGCCAAACAGTGCAGCGAAAAAGCCAACGATGATAGCACCGTACAAGCCCGCGATCGGACCGGCGCCGGATGCCTCCCCGAAAGCGAGAGCAAGCGGAAGCGCGATGATGCCTGCGGTCAGGCCGCCCATCACGTCGCCGCGCAGGTTGGATGTATTAAGGAAACTCATGATTATCCCTTACTGCCCATAAGGACGGAAATCTTGTGATATAAGGCCGCTTACGCCGCGACCTCTGCTGTGTCAGCAAGTGGCAGGAAGGCGTCAGCCGCTGCGTCATAGGCGAGGACTTCACCGTGCTCGATATCATATACCCAGCCGTGCAGGCGGATACGTCCCGCCGCAATGCCCGCGGCAACAAGAGGGTGCGTTTTCAGGTGCTGAAGCTGCAGAAGCACATTCTGTTCCGTGACGGACTTCAGAAGTTCGGTACCCTCGGCGTTCGGTGTTTTCTCTTTGGCGACATGCACAGCGGCATGGCTGTGTGACAACCAGTTGCAAACATGCGGCAGACCATCAAGACCATCGGGGTTCATGGCGCCCTTCATGGCACCGCAATCCGTGTGACCACACACAACAATCTCGCTGATTTTCAGCACGCCAACAGCAAATTCGATCGAGGCTGTGTTGCCACCGGTATGCTGGCTGTAGGGCGGTACGATATTGCCTGCGTTGCGGCAGATAAACAGCTCACCCGGTTCAGCTTGCGTAATAAGGCCCGGGTCGACGCGGCTGTCGGCACAGGTGATCATGAGAACTTCCGGGCTTTGGCCGGAGGAGAGCTCTTTAAAGAGCCCAAGGCGCTGGGGGTACACTTCTTCCTTGAAGCGAAGAACACCTTCGACGATTTTTTTCATAACATCCTCTCTCTCAATACTATTTTTGGTTAAGGGTCTGGCAGGCCTGGGGGCATGCGGACCGACCCACAGGATGTATGAGGGCATGCATATAAAAACAATTGTCTTATTTTCGTGTTTTGTGATAGTCAAAAGCTATCACTACTATTTCAGGGGTTTTGATGAATATTGGCCATCCCACGCTCAAGCAGTTGCAGTATTTTCAGGCGGTCTGTGGCGCTAAAAGTTTTCGCAAGGCCGCGCAGCGACTGGGCGTTTCGCAGCCGACGATTACTGCGCAGATTTCCGCGCTGGAGGAAGCGTTGGGGCTTATCCTGCTTGAGCGATCACGCACCGGTGCCTTTCCCACAGCAGCAGGCCGCGCGATCCAGCCTCATGCGGAGCGTATGCTTGAGGAAGTTCATGCCATTCGCGATATCGCGCGATTCTCGATCGACAGCGCGTCGGGTATTCACCGGCTGGGCGTGCCGTCTACGCTCGGTCCTTATTTCCTGCCGGATGTGATCTCGGACCTGCACGGTGAATATCCGTCATTGCGGCTTTATGTGCGGGAGGAGCCACCGCGCGATCTTGAGAACGGCTTGCTGGATGGCCGCTATGACCTGATCCTGACCACCCGACCCCTTGAGGTCACCGGTTTGACAGAGGATTTACTGTTTGGGGAACCTTTCCTGCTGTGTGCGCCGCCCGACCACCCGCTGGCGCGCAAAACCACGGTACGCCCTGCGGATATCGCCGGTGAACGATTGCTGGCCATTGAGGAGCGTCACCGCCTGTTCGAACAGATGCAGGCGATCGCCAACCGGTATGATGCGCGGCTGATGCGCGACTATGAGGGCACCAGCCTCGATACCGTGCGGCAGATGATCGGCACCGGGATCGGCCTTGCCTTCCTGCCCGCGCTTTATGTGCGTTCAGAAATTCAGCCGCGGGACGATGTGGCCGTGCTTGAATTGGATGAAACCCCTACAGACCGGGAGGTCGTCCTGGCGTGGCGGCCCTCCGCGCCGCAGCGTCAGCTTTACCGCGCAATGGCGCAGTTCTTGCGTGGGCAGTGCCGAACCAAGTTTGGTGACATATTGCATATAGCGCAGGGCTGAGGGCGCACTACGTGGTTTCCAATCTGTTAACATTTTGGGGCGTATAATAGCTGTGGGTCGGGTGAGTTTTGCTTTTAGGGTGGTGCGTCTCATGCGTCTCATGCGTGGTCTCGTGTTGTGGCCATGCGATATTTTGAAGGTGCTTCAGGGTGCGTGATCTGTTTCCGACCATCTTGGTGACGGCATTTGTGCTTATGTGTATCATTGTCATGAGCCTACGCCCTGCATCTGACGGGGTGGTTCTCGTCCTATTCAACCCCCTTGAGGATCAGCGCGATCAGGTTGCCGCTATCATGAATGCCAATGCCTTGTTCGTCGGCGCGGGCAGGATGCCTGGCTCCTACCTTGTCGCCAGCGATCAGGGTGGTTTGCCAGATCGCTTGCATGCTGCCGGTGCCTGGTTTGTGCTCAATCCCTTTGGCGCCGCCGGATGCAGTGCTGAAACTATAGATCCCGGTCGCTGGAAGGGTGGCTTGGGACGTAATCTGGAGTGACGAGATGAATTCCCTCGATACCTTGCGCGTATCCGCCCTTCGGGCTTTGACATTCGGGCAGTTTTTTCATGTGCCTCTTGTTCTTTTTCTGGGGTTTGCCATTGACGCCCAGTCGGTGATCATGACCGGCATACTGTCTCTGGTTGTCGCCCTTGCGGGCTTTGCAGCACTCCGCCTTCAGGGGACCGCACCGACAACACGTTATCTGGTGGCCGCAGGCTTTGTTCTGCAGGCGGCGCTGCTGGTGTTTGTCTTTCGCGGGCACGCCTGGCAGATTGATATGCATATGTACTTCTTTGCTGCACTCGCCATGGTGACCGCCATTCTGGACTGGCGCGCGATTGTGGTTGCTGCCGCCGTTACGGCGGTGCACCATCTGCTGTTGAATGTGGTAATGCCAGCATGGGTCTTCCCCGACGGCGCAAGTTTCCTGCGCGTCGTGATCCACGCTGTTATCGTGGTTTTTGAGACGGCGGTGCTGTTATGGCTTTCGGTCAAGCTGGCGGCTTCTTTCGGTGAGGCGGAGGACGCCCAGCGGGAAGCGATTGCACAGGCCCGAGAGGCGGAAGCTGCGAAAATATCCGCTGAAGAGTCTAAAGCCTTGTCTGATGCGGCGTTGGCCGAAGCACGCGTCGCACAGGAGGAAAACGAAAAACTGCGCCAGCAACGCATGCAGGAGCGTGAGCATACCACGCAGGAAGCCCGCGACCAGCTTCATCAGCTTGCTGATGAATTTGAAAATGTGATCGGCACGCTGGCGGGCGACATTATCGACACAACGGGCATGCTGGAACGGGACGGCGAAGCGCTGGAGGAGGCCAGCGGAAGGGCGCGCGGCATGGTAGATGCCGCAGAAAGCGCAACCAGTAATGTCACCCAGAACGCCAGCGCAGTAGCGGCGAGTGCGGAACAGATGGCCGCATCAGTGAGCGAGATCAGCCAGCAGGTTTCCCGCAGCCGGGATATCGCCGGTCAGGCGCTTGACCATGTCAAGGCCAGCACGGAAACCATCCATAAAATGGCAGATTACGCCGAAAAGGTGACCAGCATCATCGACATCATCAGCGATATCGCGGCACAGACAAACCTGCTGGCGCTCAATGCCACAATTGAGGCCGCGCGTGCGGGTGAAGCGGGCAAAGGCTTTGCTGTGGTAGCCAACGAGGTCAAGAGTCTGGCCAACCAGTCAAGCAGTGCGACGCAACAGATAGCTGATCAGCTATCCTCCATGCAGGAGATCAGTGGTCAAGTTGTCAAGATGATCGAACGGGTCGCCAGTGATATTCACAATATATCCGAGAACTCGGTGGGTATTTCTGCGGCGGTCGAAGAACAGGACGCCGCCACGCGGGAGATTGCCCGTGCGGCACAAACCGCCAGCGGCGAGACGACGACGGCGGCCGATCAGGTGCACAGTATCAGCGATGTGGTTGATGAAGTGGCACGGTCTGTCAAGTCAACCTTTACTGCTGCGAAACAACTGACCAGCCGCACAGATGAATTGGCCAGCCGCTGTCAGGACTTTGCGGCAGAGATCAGGCGGCGTGAAGCGGCAGGGGGATGATCAGGTTTATATGAGGATGGCGGAGCCGATATTATAGGCCGCCATCCCAAGTCCCAAGAGCGTAAGCAACAGCGCAGGGACGGCAAACCGCCCCATGCCGCGCCACATGTCGCCAAGCAGCGTGGGGTTCCTGACGGACACTGGCCGGTTTTCAGGCTTGAGGCGCATCGCAAAGATCATAACCCCGGTAACGGCAAGCCCCGTGAGCACAGCCCCGAAGAAGAACCACATCAGTCGCACACCGAGGCTTAATGGGTGGCCTTGCGCCCATGTGCCAAAATGCAGCGGATCTGCTCCCTCGGAGATGCGCTGGTGCAGTGAGAGGTCTTCGCCCTTTTGCACCTGTACCGCTGAGCCGGAGGCGGGGTCAATCAGCACAGCATTTGCCCGCTCACGCACCAGTACAGCTTTTCCCTGCCCCATCACCACAATGCCCCCGCGCTTTGCGGCAGGGAAATAAAGGCCGGTTACCTCAAGGGCGGGGTATGCAGCCAGGGCAGTCGCAAGATGAGTGTCCAGTGTTGTGCCGCTTATATCAGCGAGTGCGAGGCGGGCTTCGGGTTTCAGCGCCGGGGGTGCGTTTCCACCACCCCACTCCACAAGATACCAAAGCCCGCTGGCACCAATGATAGCAATGAACCAAAGGCTCCAGAGTCCGGCAAACCGGTGCAGGTCGCCGGTGAAGCGCCGGGTGTCGCCAGCCCGCTTGCCCCGGCCCTTGATACGCAGGCGTGGCAGGCGAAAGAAGCCCCGCCACCACTTTTTATATACCCAAAAGGCGGTGACAAGTGACGCAAGCAGGGGGATTGAGAGAATGGCGACAAAGGGTATGCCAAACTTGGTCGGTATCATCAGGTGGCGGTGCAATTCGCGGAACAGGCGCTGGGCATTGAACCAGCCTGTGATGCCTTGCACCTCACCAGTATAGGGATTGAGATGTATCCGGATGCGTTGGCCCTCGGGATCAACCGCGATGGCTTCGGCTGCGAAGAAAAAGTCGTAAGGGGCGGACAGGCGTTCGACGCGCGCGCCCGGCACGGCGGCCTTGGCATTTTCATACATCACGCCCCAGTCTGCCCAGTCTGCGGGAGTGTGGGCCTGCCCTTCCACCCGCATTTCAGGAATCATGAGCCAGTCGATCTCACGCGAGAGCGTTGCCAGCGTGCCAGTGGCAAGCACGAAGGTGAGAAACAGGCTCACCTTCAGCCCCATCAAGTGGTGAACAACCCACCAAAGGGACCGCTTTTTGGCGGCGCTCACTGCTAGCGACTGGCTCATAAAAGTGCCCTACAGCTTCCACTTCAGTTCAAGGAAAGCCGTGCGCGGTTCGCCGGGGAAATGCCCGTCACGGGCGATGAAGCCCGATGCCGCATATTCCTTGTTGAAGATGTTGTCCACACGCAGCATGACCGATACCTGCTCCGTCAACTGATGGATGAGAGAGGTATCGAAGATGGTGTAACTTTTCACCGTCTGGCCGTCAATGCTGACACGATTGGAGACATATTCTGCGCCGAAAGCAACAGTGGTGTTGATCGGTGCAAACTCATACCGCGTCCAAAGTCCGGCCTGATGCTTGGGCGCGTTGGCGAAACGGTCCCCCACCGCATTGGTCAGCGACTGGCCTGCCACGGTTGCAGTGATCTTGGTGTCGTTATAGCCGTAGTTGGCGGTCAAGACCCAATAGTCGGTGAGGTCTGTGGCCACTTCCACCTCGAAGCCTTTGGAGGTTACCTCGCCGATGGGAGCAAGATCGTCCACACCGTCGGAGTTGTCGCCGTTCGGGTCAAGCTGCAACAGGTTCTGGCGTTTGATCTGATAGGCGGCGGCGCTGGCTTGCAAACGGCCGCCCAGCAGGGCGACCTTGATGCCAGCCTCAATCTGCTCACCCGAGACCGGGTTGAACGGCCCACCGGCCAGCGTGTCCTGACTGGCAATTGACTGAGGTTCAAAGCTTTCCGACCAGCTCGCGTAAAGCGAGATATCCTCCTGGGGTTTGTAGATCAGCCCGGCGCGGTAAGAGATTTCATGATCGTCATAGTTGGCGCCACCGATGGTGTCTTCGTCTTTATAGGCGTCGTAGCGCAGGCCACCCACAATGGTGAACTGGTCCGAGAGGCTGAGTTGGTCTTGCAGGTAGAAACCGTACTTTGTGCTTTGGCTGTCGGTTTCGCGCAGGGGCAGGGCGTCCAGGTCGTAAAAGCCAGCGCCCGACAGACCGTATACCGGGTTATCCAGCGCGAGGATCGGCACGTCGTTGCGGCCAACGGTGTGGGCCCAGAAGTTGGCGTTCTGGTGGTACCAGTCACCCCCCACCAGTATCTTATTGTCCATGCCGCCGAGGGTGTGCGCATAGGTCGCTGTGCCCGAGAAGGTCAACCCGTCCGTTTCGCGCTGCTGGTCCCTGAGTTCACGCAGTGAGCTGTCCATCACGCCATCATCGTCGGTGTCAATCAGGCCGCGGGGTTCATGATACTGCTGGCGCTCGAGCGCGTCAAAATAGCGAACGCCAATTTCTGTGGTCACGCCGTCCGCCGGTTCAGCCTGAAAGCGCGCCTGATAGACGGTCGCCTTGAGGTCGAGGAAGTCGGTTTCCTCATTGGCGTTCCAGTTGATGTCGGTCAGGAAATTGCCGTCGTCGTCCGTGGGTACACCGCGCAGGCGAGCGCCCTGCATGTCCTGATCATAGTGCGTGACCTGTGTGATCAGCCGCGCGCTGTCGCCCATCTTGAAGGTCAGGCCGGCATCAAGGATCAGTGACTGGTCTTCGGTGTTGTTGCGGAACGGGTCCATGGTTTCATAAAAGGCCCCGACCCGGCCAAGGATGGTACCGGACCTGTTGAGGGGGCCGGATACCTCCCCCGATGCGCCGTAGCGGTTATAGTTGCCGGCTGTCACAGCGGCCTGTGCGGCCAGTTCGTCGGTCGGGGTTTTGGTCACATAGTTGATCAGCCCGCCCGGCTCACCCGGACCATAGAGCATGCCGGCAGGTCCCTTGAGCACTTCAACCTGCTTGATATTGAAAAGTTTGGGCACGGAAAAAGCGATGAACGGGTTGCCGCGCAGGCTGTCATAGAACACCTGATCCTGCCGGAAGCCCCGGAAAGTAATGCCTGAATAGCTGAACTGGGTGATGCCGGCGATATTGCGGTAAAGGTCCGTCATGTCGCGGGCGCCCTGATCGGCGATAAGTGATTCATTGATAATGCTGATGGCTTGCGGGATGTCCATTGGGTCACCCGCGCCGCGGGCGACCCCGGTTTCAGACACGCGGTACAGCGCCTGAGCGCGCCCGGTGACGATGATCTCTTCGACCGTGTCGTCTGCTGCAGACTGGGTTTGGGCAGATGCGCCAGCGGGCAAAATGGCGGCGGCAAGCGCCAGGAGGCTTGTGGATCGTATGAAATTCTGTGGAAATGAAATGCTCATCAAATTAGCTCCCTGATATGGGTAGAGCTAATAATGATAACGCTTATTAATTACAATGATGTTTTTAAGAATAGCTCGCAATTTTTTATGCGGCGGGCCGCCTTTATATCTATGGTGGTATGTCCGCGCAAAAAATACTTCCCATGGTATTATGGCCGGGGCATTATTGGTGCGATGCACGTCAATGGATCCGGGGGGACAGTCACGTGAAACATTCCGTTGCCATGATAATGGTTCTCGCCCTTTTAGGGGGCCATACCGGTGAAGCGAGCGCCGGGAACCGTCAGATTGCAGATATTTTCAGCCCATACGCTGAGGTCGCCAGTGTTGAGATCCGCTATGATGACTGGTCCTATATCTTGCGTACGACGGTGTTTGAAGCTGGGCGGTCTGACCGGTCTTATGTGTCACCGCCTGAGCCGGGGATCGGTCGCCGTATCGTCAAAGGCAATACCAGTAGCCTGCGCCTTGAAGGTAACCGGCTGTATTTTCCGGCTTTCACCGGAGAAAACCTGACCGCACTCAAGCGTATCCGGGCCGAGCTTGAAGCTATGCCGGGCGCTATCCCACTGGCGGAATGGACCCACAACCAGCAGCTTGCCTACTGGTTGAACCTATACAATATCACCCTTGTCGCTGCTCTTGCGGAACGCTATCCCGAGCAAGAGTTGCGTAGCCTTCTGTACGGCCAGGGTGAGCGTACCGGCTTGCTGGACCAACCTCTGCTGACCGTGGCTGGTACGTCCCTTTCACTGAACGATATTCATCATAAAATCCTCATCCCCGGTTGGCAGGACCCGCTGGTAATGTATGGCCTTTTCCACGGCTTTGTCGGCTGTGCCAACATCCGGCCCGAGGCATACACCGCCGCGACAGTATGGGACCAGCTCCGCGACAATGCGGCAGAGTTCATCAACTCCAACCGCGGGGCGCGCATGGACGGACAGACTCTGCGGATCGCCAAGATATACTCCAGCAATCTGGCACTGTTCCCCGGCGGGCCAACGGAGCTCAAGGAACATATCGCCGCCTACGCGGACGCTGGATACGCTGAACGTTTTCGTGCGGCGACAAATGTGCGTGCCACAACGTCTGATTATTACATCGCGGACCTGTATCAGGGCTACCGCACCGACGTGAACCCGAACGCGGCTAATTCCGCCGCGATTGTGATGGGGGTTTCGGGGGGTGGCGGGGCTGTTAATGTTGCCGAATGGATGGCGGCAACCATGGACCAGTACTATAATAGCGCGGCACCTGGCGTGGTTATGGAATACCTCCAGAAAGTCCGCGAGCGTAAAGCAAAGCGTGCCGGCAATGTCAGCGTGGAGGAATATGAGGAAACAGCCAATGACGAAAAATGATATGACAGTGCAGGTGTTGAAGGCGGCGCGGTGCGGCGCTATCTTTGTGATGCTGGCGGTATCCGGTTTTGTGGTGTTAGCTTCCGGCGCATCGGCTGGTGAAGACGTTGTGCCGGAACCTTTCCGGCCTCATGCAAAGGTTGCCAGCGTTGAGATCAAGTATGACGACTGGACCTATATCCTGCACTCAACTGTGTTTGATGCAGGCCGGTCAGACCGCCGCGCCGCGCCGACCCCCAAGCCGCAGCTGGGACGCCTCACTGTCAAAGTGAACACCTCCAGCACCCGGCTGGAAGGTAACCGGCTTCATTTCCCTGCTTTCGACGACGATAACCTTGAGGCGTTAACGCGGATACGGCGTGAATTCGAGGCCCTGCCCGGCGCGGTACCCATGGCGGAATGGAGCCGAAACCAGCAACTGGCTTATTGGCTGAACCTGCATAACATTACTGTGGTTGAGCAACTGGCGCAGCGGTACCCTGAACGGCACCTTCGCAAGGTGATGAAAAAACTCCGTAAGAAAAAGCTGTTGCGGGTGGCGGGGGTCAAGCTGTCGCTGGATGATATCCATCATGATATCCTGATCGCCAAGTGGCAGGACCCCTTGGTGATGTATGGTCTTTGGCAGGGCTATGTTGGCGGGCCGAATATCCGGCGTGAGGCCTATACAGCAGATAATGTATACCAGCTTCTCAAAGAGAATGCGGTGGAGTTCATCAACTCCAACAGGGGGGTTAAAGTGAAAAATGGCACCCTGCAGGTCGCGGCATATTACCGGGAGAACAGCGCCCTGTTTCCCGGCGGTGAGCCTGAGTTTCGTGACCATCTTGCGGCCTATGCCGACCTGTATTTTGCCGGGCGTATCCAGCGCGCGGATGAGATCAGGATGACGACTTCGGATTATTATATTGCTGATCTTTTTGAAGGCGTGCCGGTTGATATCAATCCCAATGCCGTGAACCCTGCCGCATTGCAAACCGCTGGCAATGGACCTGAGTGGAGCAATTTTGCAGCCTCAGCCGGGGGCAGGGAATGGGCTAATGTTCCGCCGCACGTCATGAGCTATGTTATGGACATTCGCCGCAAACTGGCCAAGCGTAAGTCACGTGTCAGCGTGGAAGAGGTTGACCGGGGCGAAGTGCCCCCCGGTGAAGATGCTCCACAATAGAACGACTGGCCACATAGGATGGTGTGGGCTGGTAGCCTAACGGCCGTTTTGTGCCGTACTGAAACAATATGCGCTACCTTTTAAATACAAGCGGAGTACTGCACATGGCAATTACCTGTTATTTCGGCAGCGGTAGCCCTTATTCATGGCGCGTCATGCTGGCGCTGGAGGTCAAGGGGCTTGAGTATAAGGCCGTTGAGCTTCATTTCAGCAAGGGTGACACCAAAAGCGCCGCCCACATGGCACGCAACCCACGCGCCAAGGTGCCCGTGTTGGTGGACGGTGATATCACGGTCTACGAGTCCATGGCCATTTTGGCCTATCTGGAACGTGCCTACCCTGATGTGCCCATCTTTGGTCATGATAACCGAGAAACGGCCTTGATCTGGCAGCGGATGGCCGAGGTTGAGAACTACCTTGGTCAAGCGCTGACCGCCAGCTTAGGCCCTATTTTCAGAGGCGAAGTGAACGGGCACGAGGCGGAAGTCCAGAAACATATTTCAAAGCTTGAGGCCGAGATTGATCTGGTTGAAGGCTGGCTTGCGGAAAGTCTTTTTGTTGCGGGCGGGCGCATCAGCGCTGCTGACATGACGCTTTATCCGCTTTTGGCACTGGTCGAACGGGTGAGTCCACGCCTGCAGGAAGGCTTCACGGCGGGCTTTGTTCCTTTGCGCAAAAAATATCAGCACATCGCAGGTTTCATGAAACGGGTTGAAGCGACGGATGGGTACGGCCGTACCTACCCGCCACACTGGCGCGAAGCGACCTAGCGGCTGGCTGACGCCGGATCCGAGGCCGTGACGCTTATACCCAAACGCCCTTCCTTTCCTTGGGCGGAAGGCTGCGGGCATTGCTGAGCGCGATGGCGATCCAGCCTTCCAGTATGGTATCGCCGTCAAGGTAAGGCGTGTCAATTTCAACCAGGCCACCCATGCGGTGGCCGGTGCGGGTGAAGGGTTTGGCACCGGGCCGCTCAAGCGCCTCGCTTTCCTGTGCCTTGCCAACCCGCGCCATCATGCCGGTTTTGCTGACACAGCAGACCATGTTGCCGTCAAGGTAAAAGCTGTTGCCGCCGAACATGCGTTTTTCGCTCAGGCCTTCACGTGCGGCGATCAGCCTTACGCGGGCCAGCAGTTCCTGATGCTTGTCTGTCATGGTCGTCCCCCGAAGTTTTACTCTGTCTCAGCGTGGATGATGACACACGCCCTGTGCCATTTTCTGTCAGTATCATTGCACCGGGCGTGTTTTTCAGGCTAGAAAAGCGCGTAAAGCCACCTATGTCATGCCCGTACACGGGCCTGGTTATTGATTGTCCGATAAAGTTTCCCCAAAGCAGGAGCGCGCGATGAAGTCTTTCATGCCCCCCAAACGCACCCTGATGGGCCCCGGCCCCTCCGACGTTCACCCCCGTATTCTGGAGGCCATGGCGCGGCCGACGCTTGGTCACCTTGACCCCGCGTTCCAGACCATGATGGAAGAAATCAAGGGCGGCCTGCGCACGCTGTTTGGAACAGAAAATGCGCTGACCTTTCCGGTTTCCGCCCCCGGTTCTGCGGGCATGGAAACCTGTTTTGTCAACCTGATCGAAGAAGGTGACACAGTCGTTGTCATCAAAAACGGTGTCTTTGGTGAGCGCATGCGCGAAAATGTTGTGCGCGTGGGCGGCACCGCCGTGATGGTGGAATGCGAATGGGGTACAGCGCCCGACCTTGCGGAGGTTGACCGGGTGCTGGCCGACCACCCCGAAGCCGGTATCCTCGCGTTTGTACACGCCGAGACATCCACAGGGGTGCGTGCGGACGCTGAAGCCCTTTGCGGGATCGCCAAAAAACACGGGTGCCTGACCATTATGGATGCCGTGACCAGCGTCGGCGGCATTCCGGTGGAGATTGACCGCTGGGGCGTGGACGCGGTTTACACCGGCAGCCAGAAATGCCTGTCTTGCACACCGGGCCTGTCGCCGGTTTCCTTCTCGGAAGCAGCGCTTGAGCGGGTGCGGGCGCGTACTACGCCGGTGGCAAGCTGGTTCCTTGATTTGTCGCTCGTGATGGCATATTGGGACGGCACCGGTGGCCGGTCCTATCACCACACAGCGCCGGTCAACCCGCTTTACGGCCTGCATGAAGCGTTGGTTATGATCCTTGAAGAAGGGCTGGAGGAAAGCTACGCCCGCCACGCCAGGATGCATAAAGCCCTTGCTGCGGGACTTGAGAGCATGGGTGTTGAATTTATCGTCGATGCCGATCACCGCTTGCCGCAGCTTAATGCCGTGCGGGTGCCTGAGGGTGTGGACGAAGCCAGCGTGCGCAAGCACCTGCTGGACGCTTACGACCTTGAAATTGGCGCGGGGCTTGGCCCCTTGGCAGGCAAGATATGGCGCATTGGCCTGATGGGTACCTCTGCCCGGCAGGAAAATGTCGAGCTGTGCCTCACCGCGCTCGCCGATGCGCTGGGCCGCCACCAGCACAAAGCGGACGCGGACAAGGCGCTGGCCGCCGCCCGCGCTGTACTGGCGGACTGAATGGCTGACTAAAGCCAGAATGTCAAAAAGCCGGAAGGTTAAAAAAAGGCGGGGAAACCCGCCTTTTCCTGTCAGTGCCGCGCGGTGTTCTGGAAACGCGTGTTGATCCACGATGCGATGATATCAAGTGCGGCTGGCGCGAAGGTTTCTTCAATCGCCATATATTCATCAAGCCCGCCGGTTTTAGCTGTCTGGAACATATGGTTCAGGCCTTCAAGCTGCATCACAGTGGCATCTGCCTTGCCGTCAAAGGCTGCCCGCATGCCACCCAGGTTTTCTTCGGCGTCCACCTGTTGATCGAGCGTGCCGTTAAGTGCCAGCACGGGTATATCTAGCGCGCCTAGATAAGGCGCCGGGTCGTGTTTCAAAAAGTAGCGAAACCAGTCGCTGGTAAGTTGCCGGATAGCCGGTTCCTTGCGTTCGGGTGGGATACCCATGGCGCTCAGAACATCCGGTGTCATCAGCGTGTGAAGCCTCGCACGGGCGTCGTCGGACCCGCTCGCGGTAGCGACGGCATCAAGCACGCTCTGGCTGAGAGCTTCGACACGCTTGATGTCTGCTTCGTCTGCACCGTTGGATAAACTGATTGTACGGCGCTGGGTGACAAGCAATTCCCGTGTTTTGATGGCAGGGGCAGCGAGGAAGACAATATAGGCAAGCTCGGGGTTTGATTTTGCGGCAACAGGCGCCACAAGCCCGCCTTCGCTGTGACCGATAAAGCCGATGGCATCCGCTTTGATATCCTCCCGTGCCTGAAGGAAAGCGAAGGCGGCGTTGGCGTCGGTGGCAAAATCGGCAGAGGTGGAAGGGCCGAAGTCGCCGGTCGATTTTGCAAAGCCGCGGTCGTCATACCTCAGGACAGCGATGCCTTTGCGGGTCAGGTAGTCTGCCAGCACAGCGAATGGTTTGTGCCCTAACAGCGTTTGGTCCCGGTCCTGCGGGCCGGACCCGCTGATCAGGACGGCTGCGGGGAAAGGTCCTTTGCCTTCCGGGACCGTCAGCGTGCCGGCAAGCGTTACACCCGGTGCCGCCGCGTTGGTGATGCTGACGTCTTCAGCCTTATAAGGAAACGGTGGCTGAGGCATCTGCGGTCGTTTCGCTTGCGCGGCTTTGTCCGCAGTGCGCGTGAAAGTGATGCCGGTGGTGTCTTGTCCCTGACGTTGCCACATGCCCACAACAGGCTGGTCTGTGCTAACGAAGCTGCCGTTGAAGCTGCCGGAGACCGCCGGGACGGTGAAGTGTAACGTGCCGTCGTCAAGGGACAGGTTCGTCACGGGTAGGCCGTATGCCATCATGGCGGGCACGGCGAAGGTGGCATTGGTGCCGCGGTCTGTCGTCTCTACCGTCAGCTCAAAACCAATGGTTTGACCGTTGCGGATGATTTCCGCCTGCCAGACACCGTCCAGCCCGCTGATGACCGGCTTGGCGGCCAGTTCACCGCGCCTGAAGGTCAGGGGCAGCATCATGCCCTGATTAAACTCACCCTGCCAACTGCCGTCCGTCCAAGTGCCTTTGTACGTCGCGCCGATGGGGCGGGAAGTAAATTCAAGCACGCCGTCCTGCGCCTTGATGCTGGTTACCGGGATCTTTTGCCCCGGTGCTTGCTCGGGGCTTTCCAGAACAGCGGCAAGGCTGCCATCCGGTTGTTTTTTTATCGTCAGCACAAGCGTCATTTTGCCCTGCGGGGTTTCAAGGGTGCCAATCCAGTCCCCGCTGATGTCATCGGCCTTGTTTGGCGAGAAGGCCATCAAAACAAAGACAGCCATCGCAATGATAAAGTGTTTCCCCATTACCGTTTCCTCCTGTCGTGTCTGGCTGGAATATCTATTTTTTGTTGTTTGCTACGCTGGCGACCATGCGCTTCAGGCACGTGAGCTCGTTTTTGACCGCCCCTTGTGCCAGCAGGCTGGTGGTCGCGAGCACCAGCAGAAGCAGGAATACATTTTCTGAGGCCTCATTGCCGCGCAACAGGATCGCCGTGCCGATCATGGCAGCAGCCCACAGGATAGATTGCTTCACGGTCTGTTTGCTGTTGGTTTTCATGGTTTTTCCTTTCACTGTCTTTTTTGTTTGCTGTCGTGGTTCGGGTTTAATCGGTCTTGAGGCTGAAGATGTCCTCAACCGGCACCTCAAATTGCCGCGCAAGCTTGAGGGCGATAACGGTGGAGGGCACAAAACGGCCAACCTCGATTGTACTGATGGTTTTGCGGCTGACGCCGATGGCGTCCGCCAGATCACCCTGGCTCATGCGGTGTTCCGCGCGGAAGACACGGATGCGATTTTCAAGCGTGTCACTCATCGCCCGCATCCTCCCACTCGTCCTGCTCCGTGTCGTCAGCCGTGGTCAGCCGGTAGAAAGAGACCGCAAAAGCGCTCAGGCTGATAAAAAGGGCAAGGTCGATGAAGAAAACGGTTGGCAGTTGCGGCTCCAGCACCTTGATGGCGCCCTCAATAAAAATCAGCGTAACGAAAGTGGCTGTGAAGGCATGGTGTGCCGCCTGCTTGAACATTTCTGCCATGTAGCTGTCAGTGTCCGCGCCTTTGCACACACCGCGCCTGCGCGCGAGTATGAATTTTACAAAGGGCGGGAACACCACGATGATCACGAGAATGGACAGGCCGAACCGCGCCATGTCGGCATAGTCGGCCATGGTGGCCGGCAGAACCAGTTCCAGCGCTGACGTGCCGTAAGCCAGCGCCACAACCGCAACCCCGAGACCCACCCGGCGTAGGAAGCTGTCCACCATCTGTGCGGGAGATACGTTTTTATCCTTGCTCATTACAGGTTCCTTTTAAGGAGCTACTGGTATCAAATTGATACCTTGAGGTTTCATTTAGGGCATTTTAGGTAACGAGTCAAGAGGCAGGCTGGAATATCGAAGCTGCAGGATCAGGCATGAATTCAACAGGCTTGCACATTCAACGGCATAAGCGAGGTTCCCATATGGAACGGGCCGCCCGAGAATGAACAGCGAGATAGCACCCTGCGAAGTCTGCCCTTATACAGCCCAAAAAAAGGGGTAGAAGCAGCACCATGAGAGCAAACCAGCGATTAAAGCGACGAGAGGGAGAGCCGCCCATGACCACAGCAACACTGAAACCCATCCAGCTTTACACCCTTGCAACCCCGAACGGGCAGAAGGTCAGTATCGCGCTTGAGGAAATGGAGCTGCCCTATGAGGCTCACCGGATCGAGATTGGCGAGGGCGACCAGTTCAAGCCCGACTTTGTCGCCATCAACCCCAACTCGAAAATTCCGGCGATTGTAGACCCGAATGGCCCCATTGGTGGTGAGGAAGCTGGCGACACCGCCCCGCTGAATATCATGGAATCAGGTGCTATCCTGCTGCACTTGGCCGAGCGCTCGGGCAAATTGCTGCCCGCTGACCCGCGCCTGCGGTCGGAGACGATGCAGTGGCTGTTTTTCCAGATGGCGGGCGTGGGGCCGATGTTTGGCCAGTTTGGGCATTTCTTCAAGTTCGCACAGTCAAGCTGTGACCACCCTTATCCGACCGAACGCTACACCAAGGAAGCCAAACGCCTGCTTGCAGTGCTGGAGGAGCGCCTCGCTGGGCGTGACTATCTGGTGGGGGATTATACCATCGCCGATATTGCCACCTTCCCGTGGGTGAACTGTCTTGAAGAATTTTATGACGCCACAGCCCAGCTCGGGCTGGACGATTTCCCCAACGTGCAGGCCTGGCGCGCGCGGTGTAACGCGCGGCCCGCAGTTCAGGCAGGCCGCAAGGTCTGCGGCTGGGATAATGAGGATGACTAGTCGCCCGGCCATATAAGCTCCTGTTTAAGCGAACCCCCGGCAGGGGTATTTCCCCCAAGAAATATTTCCCCTGTCCTCGCTTGAAGCCCATGGTGGCGTGCCTGTTTCCCTACCTCGCGTTTGGGTATGCCGCCACACTTAGGAGAGCCCATCCCGTGTCCCTACGGGGTGGGCTTTTTTTCTGCGGTTTTTTGGGCTGGTGACTGCCCCATGGCGTGGAGCCTGCCAACATAACGGGTGCCAAGCAGGATAAGCACCGCGTTCAACAGCAGCACAATGACCAGCGCGGGGAAACCGCCAAGGTTGGAGAGCATGCGCACCCCGTCAATGCCGGAGAAGGCCGTCATTGCCCACGCGCTGGCGGCGATAAAAATACCGAGTGTAAGCTTGATCCATTTGGCTGAGGGGGTGCTGTCGACGCTTTCCGCGTTGCCGTGTTCACCGGATTGGAGGCACACGCCTGCGATGGCTTCGGTGTTGCTGTCAGCCGCCGTCACGTAGGAAATGAACGACAGCAACACAAAACCCGCCATCACAATCAGGCTCAGCGGGTAGTGGCTTAACACCTCATAAGCCGCCGCTTCGGGGCCGGCGCTGTCCATCGCGACCTTGACCGGATGGCCCGCCGCGCTATCGAGCGAAAGGGACGCCCCGCCGAAAATGCTCATCCACACAATGGCGAACAATGACGGCACCACAAGGTTGACGGTAATAAATGCCCGCACGGTATAACCCTTGGCGATGCGGCCTAAAAACAGCGCGGTGATGGGGGCCCATGCCAGCCAGTTTGCCCAGTAAAACACCGTCCATGCTTGTGACCATGTTTCATCGTGGCTGGCTTCAAGCGCCAGCGAGCGCGGGACAAATTCGGCCACATATTGCACAAGCCCTGCCCAGCCAAGGGACAGCATGTAACCGGTGGGGCCGGTAATAAAGACAAAGGCGCACAGCAGGAAAAAGAATTTTGTATTGATGTCCGACAACACGCGAATACCGCGCTGCAGACCGGTGACGGAGGAAACCATGAAAGCGGCAACGATTGCGGCCATGACCAGCCCTTGCAGCAAAGGCGACGATGTGATGCCGGTAAGTTTTGCAATGCCGCCCGAAACCGACATGGTACCCACACCAAGGGTGGCGGCGATACCGGCGATCAGCGAAAAAAGCGCGACGGCATCAATAATCTGGCTGCCCACACCCTGCACCCACTTCCCCAGTACAAGCGAAAGCGGGCCAGACAGCGAATAAGGCCGGTCAAGGTTATAATAGACCAGCGCGAAAGTGAGGCCCGGCACGGTATAGATGGCATAAGGCGTGAACGACCAATGCATGAAAAGCGACGCCATGGCGAATTCCGCCGCAGCGGCGGAGCGCGGGGTGATCCCGCTCAAAGCGGGTGGTGTGTGGCTGTGGTAAATCGGCTCTGCCGTGGCCCAAAAGAGGATGCCGATGGCAATGGTGGTGCACAGCGTGATGGAAAACCAGCTCCATTTCGTGAGCAGGGGTTTGGCCCCCACACCGCCAATGGTGACCTTGCCAAGGGGCGAGAAGAAGGCCCAGACGCAGCTCAGCACAAAGATAAAACTGCCCCAGCTGAAAGCGAGGGAGAAGTGAGACAATATCCAGTCGTTGATCTGTGTCGCGCCGTCCAGCAGGCCTTCAAGGTCGGTCAGGCTCCAGGCTACGGTGCCCAGCAAAATAAGCATGGGGCCCCAGAAAACGATCGGCCTTACGTTATGACACACTCTGCGCCCCTTTTTTGCCGTCCCGGCATGTGTTGCTTGCGGCCACATCATAAACACATGGCCCCCGCCTGCAATGTTTCGTTGTTGCGGTGGGTCGCTGCTACATCGCCCGGTTGCAAATTCTGCCGCAGCCGGAATAAGATATGTTGCTGATCTTTGCTGACAGAAACTGTCATGAGGGAGCACTATCCTTGTGCTGGTCACAAAACCGACAGAAACTGGCGCACATAATGGCCAGCATTGGCTGTGACCAGCCTTGTGTTATACTTGCCTTGCGTGTCTTGAGTGGGCCTGAGAAAATAAAGATGTAGTGGGGGACCGATGCCGCTAGACACTGCGCTGACCGATATTTCCGAGTATTTCACCCGCGTACGTGCTGAGAGTGAGGCGCTTTGTGAACCGCTTGAGCTGGAGGATTACGGCGTGCAGTCCATGCCGGACGCCAGCCCCGCGAAGTGGCATCTGGCGCACACTACATGGTTTTATGAGCAACTTATCCTCGGGCCATATCAGGCGGGTTATCAGGTTTATCACTCTGCCTTCGCAGACCTCTTCAATTCTTATTATGAAAGTTTGGGCTCGCTTTTCACCCGCGCTGAACGCGGGGTGCTCTCGCGCCCGACAGTGGCGGAGGTTTACCGCTACCGCGCGTATGTGAATGACGCTATGGCCACCCTGTTGGCAGATACGGCGCACCGGGCTCGTGAAGAGATTATCAGCCGCACGATCCTTGGCCTCAATCACGAGCAACAGCATCAGGAATTGTTGCTGACTGATATCAAGCATGCCTTTTCCAAAAACCCGCTTCGGCCTGCATACAAGACGCTGGCGCCACAAAAGGAGGGTGGTGCCGCCCCGCCGCTGGGGTGGCTGGCCTTTGACGCCGGTGTCCATGAAATCGGCCATACGGGGCCGGGCTTTGCCTATGACAATGAAACCCCGCGCCACAAGGTTTACCTTGATGGCTATGCGCTGGCTGACCGTCTGGTAACAAACGGTGAATATCTGGAGTTCATGGCGGCGGGTGGATATGAGGACGCTGATTTGTGGTTGTCAGACGCGTGGGCGTTGATACGCGAGCAAGGCTGGCAGGCCCCGCTTTACTGGGAAAAGTCAGGTGACAGATGGACGGCGATGACACTGGCGGGCCTGCAACCCGTCGATATGGCCGCGCCTGTGTGCCATGTCAGCTTTTATGAAGCCGCGGCGTACGCGCGCTGGCGCGGAAAGCGCCTGCCCACGGAGGCAGAGTGGGAGCATGCCGTCGCACGCCAGGCGGTGGCAGGCAACCTCTATGACGCTGATTGCCTGCGTCCGAAAGCGGCGGGTGGCAGCCGCCAGTTTTTCGGCGATGTGTGGGAATGGACCGCAAGCCCTTATACGGAATACCCCGGGTACCACCGGCAATCCGGCCCGTTTGGGGAATATAACGGCAAATTCATGAGCAGCCAGATGGTGCTGCGTGGCGGGTCGTGCGTCACGCCGAAGGGCCATATCCGCCCCACGTACAGAAACTTTTTTTACCCCCCAACCCGCTGGCAATATAGCGGGATACGCCTAGCAGAGGATAGAAAATGAGCCAGCTAAAACCGGCCTTCAAGTTTCAGGACAATCACCCACCCGTCAGTGATTTTGAACAGGAAGTGCTGGCAGGCCTCCGGGCAACGCCCAAAACCTTGCCGCCCAAGTTTTTCTATGATGAGGTTGGCTCCGGGCTGTTTGATGCCATTTGCCGCACGCCGGAATATTACCCTACGCGCACGGAATCTGCGATTATCCGCGATAATGTGCAGGCCATCGCGCGGTGCCTTGGCAGGGGGTGCCTGCTGGTGGAACCCGGCAGCGGTAACAGCGCCAAGGTGCGTGACCTTCTGGCCGCGCTTGAGCCGCATTCTTATATGCCGATGGATATTTCCAAGGCGTTCCTGCAAAAGGAAGCCCGCAAGCTGGCGGACGAGTTTCCGTGGCTTGATGTTTATGCTGTATGTTCGGACTTTACCGTATCTATGGATATCCCGATCCACCCGGAAGGGGTGCACAGGGTGGCATTTTTCCCCGGCTCCAGCATTGGTAACTTCGAGCCAGCGGACGCCGCCGCCTTCATGGTCAACATACGCGATATGGTCGGCGACGATGGCGGGCTTTTGATCGGTGTGGACATGAAGAAGGACGCTGGTATCCTCAACGCCGCCTATAATGACGCGTCGGGCGTTACCGCAGCCTTCAATCTCAACCTTCTGACCCGGATCAACAGCGAACTGGGCGCGGATTTCGACCTTGATGCCTTCGCGCACCATGCTTTTTATAACGAGCACCTTGGCCGTATCGAGATGCACCTGAAAAGCCTGAAGGCACAAACGGTTCATGTCGCAGGCCAGCCGGTTTCTTTCGCTGAAGGCGAGACAATCCACACCGAAAATTCCTATAAATACAGCCGTGAGGAGTTCGCGGAGCTCGCGGCAAGGGCGGGCTTCAGGCTTGATGCCTGCTGGCAGGATGCGGACGGGTTGTTTTCGCTGTTCTACTTTGCTGCTGAATAGGTAAGTCCCGCGTACAGCAGGCAAGGAGAACAAGGTGACAAAATTCGTGGCGCTGATGCGTGGCATCAACGTAGGCGGGCACCGCAAGATCAAAATGGCGGACCTGAAGCAGGTGATCATGGCGGCGGGGTTTGACGGTGTGCAAACCTATGTGCAATCGGGCAATGTGGTGTTCGAGGGTGCTGCCGCGCCAGTGGCAGACATTGGCCAAGTGCTGGAAGCAGCCTGCGAGAAAGCTTTTGGTTTCCATACCGAGATCATGGTGCGCGATGCCGCCACTTTTCGCGCTGAAGCCGAGGCATGCCCCTATGTTGATGCGGCGCTAGAGCCGTTAGGCGGCCGGGAGACGAAACTGCTGCATGTTGCCTTCCTGAGTGCGGCCCCCAATGCCGCGCATATAGAGGCGGTGACCGGTGCATATAACGGGCCGGAGGATATCGCGCTTCGGGGCAATGCGCTTTATATCTATTACCGGGAAGGGTCTGGCAGGTCTGACTTTACCAAGCTGCTGACGGCAAAGAAGCTGGGCGTTAGTCCCACATCCCGCAACTGGAATACGGTGCTGAAGCTTCTCGCCATGCTTGAGGGGGCTTGAGGGCTGAGCGGCTTAATCTCCGCCGCGAGCCGCCCAACTGGCTGCCGCCCGAACGTCAGGTACAGTGGGAGCGGCAGGCGGCGCTTGTAACGCGATTGCCAGAGCTGTGAGAACCACAGTAAAAATCAACGCGCTTGTTTGGCGGCCTTGGCCTCGCGCCAGAGCTGCGCCACGGCGGCGAACAGGTTCTTGCGTGTCGCGGCGAGGTAGAGGCGATTGTCCGGCAGTTCAGCTTTCAACCGTTCATGCGCTTTCTCAAGCTGGTGGTACGGCATGCCCGGGAACAGGTGGTGCGTGGCATGGAATCTGAGGCCCACCGGCGCCCACAGTGGTGTGATATAGCGGTTGCCGGGTACGTCGACGCTGTCGAGGAATTCTTCCTGCTGGCTCATGCGTTCGCGACCGCCGTTGCGGTAGGCGTGGGCCGCCAGCGTGCGCAGGCCATTGAGCACAAAAATAGCGAAGGTCACGACATACCACACGGCTAGGAAGGCAAGCGGCAGGATGCCGAAATACACCAGCGCCAAGGCGGTGTAGGCGTAAAGCCCGGTAATCACATCCTCAATCAGCCAGTCTTTCCCCTGGCCTTTTTTGGGGGCAGGGCGCAGGTAAGCATAGTCGATCACCAGCGAGCTCGCGCGTTCCCATATATAGTCCCGGAAGCGCTTGTTGATGAGCGTGAGGGGCATCAGGATGGTGTAGCGAATGACAAGCAGGATGGGTACCAGAAACGCCTGCAATACAAAGGCGATCATCTTCCATGGTTCATCCACCGCAAAGGGCAGATATTCGCCGTCTTCCTTGGTGCCGTAAACCTGTGGTTTGTGGTGGTCGATATGGACATCCGCATAGGTATAGGCTGGCACCATCATGGCCATGCCACAGGTCGCATTCCAATAGCGGCGGAACCAGGTGAAGGTGCCTTTGCGGAAGTGCGCCAGCTCGTGAATGAAGATCACGGCGCGGTAAAGTGCAAGCGTTGCCACAATAACCGCGACGATCTGCAAAAAGGAACCAAGCGGCGCGACGGTAGCCACCGCAACAGCGCCCCAGCCGAAAATGTTGGAGACGGTAAAATCTGTCCAGTACAGGCGCACGTTCGGCTGCCAAAGGTCACGCACCAGCTTGCGTGCTTCGCGAAGCGGGAAATCCGCCGCTTCGGGGTGTGCGCCACTTTTGATTGCCGCTTTGGGTGCGCTGCCGGCACCCGCCATGTCTTTTTCCATCACAGTCTGCATTATCTCGGGCCTTGTTGCACCGGGGCTGGAACATAACCCCCGGCGTCTGCTTGCTTATCCTGCCGTTTTTTCGTGCGCCTGTCTGCCATAAACAGGCTTTCAGGGCTAGGGTCATATGGCCGCAGGTGTATGCGAGCCGCCTTGACTTTGGGCAAGGGCGCCTTTTTTACCACAGCACGGAGTGACAGGCGCTTGCGGCGAAAATGTGGTGGCGGTGGGCAAAATTACAAGCTTTTGCACTGCTTGCGTTCTTTATATGCTGCGGTTATGCGTCTAGGCTGCAGGCGCGAAAGGAGGCTTATTCGTGGCGATGGACTATCAGGCAGTGCTGGACTATATCCGCGAAGCCGTTGAGCCAGCCTTTGGTAAAGGTCGGGTCGCGGATTATATCCCTGCGCTTGCGAGTGTACCGCCGAGGAAGTTCGGCATGGCTATACAGTTGCCCGACGGCCGGAATTTCACTACCGGTGATGCAGCGGAGCCTTTTTCCATCCAGTCCATTTCCAAGCTTTTTGTGCTGCAGCTTGTGATGAGCCATTTGGGTGACATGGTCTGGACCCGTGTGGGCAAGGAACCATCGGGCGACCGCTTCAATTCCATGATCAAGCTTGAGATGGAACACGGTGTGCCCCGCAACCCCTTCATTAACCCGGGGGCGCTGGCAACGCTGGACCTGTTGATGAGCCTGAAGGGCGACACCAAGCAGCGCCTGCGTGATTATCTGCGCTATCTGTCGATGAATGACACTGTTCAGGCTGACCCTGTTGTCGCGCAGTCCGAGTTTGAGCATGCGCACCTTAACCGGGCGATGGCACACCTGATGAAAGGGTATGACAATATCCATATGGATGTGGACGAACTGATGGAAACCTATTGCCACCAGTGCGCGATGACCATGAGCTGCGTAGACCTTGCGCGGGCTGGCCTGCCGCTTGCTATGGGTGGGTATTCGCCGCTGCACGAAGAGTCGGTTATATCCACAAGCCAGGCCAAACGTATCAACGCCGTGATGCTGACATGCGGGACCTACGACAGCGTTGGCAGTTTCGCCTACCGTGTGGGCCTGCCGGCGAAGAGCGGCGTGGGCGGCGGTATATTGGCTGTGGTGCCGGGCAAAATGTCTATTTGCGTATGGGCGCCCGAGCTGGATGCTTTCGGTAACTCTTACGTTGGTGCCGCCGCGCTGGAGATGTTCACTTCACTGACGCATACCAGCATATTTTAGGTCTGATGACGCGCGTGTCTGCGATCTTGGATTATATGCTGCGGGACCATTAGGATTAAATGAAATTTTACCATTTTCATCCATGCTCTCACCAAGCTTGGGGGCGGAATGGTAAACATTTATGTTCTCACACTTCTGGCACCCGTCCTTACTGTTGTTTCTTGCCACTGTTGCTTTTCCGGTGTTCCTGTTCTTACGGGGCAAGGCGCTTTCTATTGCCGACAGGGGCCATCACCCCATCATCTGTGGTGGTGGTATTCTTGCTTGCGCAACCTTCCTGGATTACGCGGAGGAGTTGCCATGGGGTGCAAGACTTCTGTCGGCGCTGACAGGTGTCTCGGATCTGGATAGTGAGATTTTGCCGTACCTGTATCTGCCGGGTGTGCTGCTCGTGACATGGGGTGTGGCGCGGTGGTTACCTGCTGTTCATGCGCTTGAACGGGAAGCGTGCCGCCGGCACGCCGCAGAAGAGGAACTGAAAAGCCTTGTCGAGGAGATGCGTACCCTAGCCCTGCGCGCCGAGGAGGCCAGCCGTTCCAAAGCCGAGTTTCTTGCCACGATGGGGCATGAACTGCGCACGCCGTTGAACGCCGTTATCGGCTTCAGTGAAATGTTGCAGCAGGATATGAATGTCACCAGGGACAAACATCAGGAATATCTGGATATTGTCGCCAACAGTGGCCGACATTTACTGAGCATTATCAATGATATTCTGGATATGTCCAGGCTTGAGGCAGGCAGGGTGATTGCTGAGCCAACGATGTTTGATCTGGATGAGGTGGTGCAGGAATGTATCGATTTTCATCAGCGTGTCATTGACGAAAAGCAGCTTGAGCTTAGGCTGGAGTGCGGCACAGGTCAGGTGTGCTCAGACCGCCGCATGACCAAGCAGATTGTACTGAACGTGCTGTCAAACGCCATCAAGTTTACACCGGAAGTTGGCCGGGTCACTGTTGTCGGGGTCATTCGGGATGCCAGCTTCGGGCTGACAATCACCGACACGGGGGTTGGCATGACAGACGATGAGATGGCTCAGGCCATGAAGCCTTTTGTACAGGTGGATACCCGCCTTTCTCGGCTATATGAAGGCACCGGGCTGGGCTTGCCGCTGGTGGAGAAATTCTGCCAATTGCTGGAAGGTCGCATGAAAATTGACAGCGTCAAATGGGAGGGAACGCAGGTGACAATTGACCTTCCCTGTCTGAACGCTGCCAATGATGGCGACCAGTTGCTCACGGGCTGTCGACTTCATGAAGATGAGGAGGCGGTTATCTAAGGTGTTGCACTGGGGCTGCACTGTTAGCGTTCGACAATATCCCGTTTCATTGGGGCGAGCAGCGCCAGCAGACGGTTTTGAGTGTGGAACGGTACATTCTCTTCATCCATGGCCTGCTGCAATTGTTCAACCAGGGCGTTGAACTCACGCTCTGTGATGCCCAGTTTGATGTGGGACTTCTTCATGTTCACGCCTTTGTATTTACACGGGCCACCGGCAAGGTCACAGAACTGATCGACCAGCAGTTTCTCCAGCCGGTCTTTTTTGGTTTGCCTGAACTGTTCCGCAGTGCGCGGGTCTTTAAAGGTCAGTTCCACAAGGCGTGCTGTGAAGCGCTGGATGGTCTCCAGCCCGCCAAGGTCATCGTACAGACTGCCGGCCATAGCTGGGGTGGCGGTTGTCAGCAGGAGGGCAGTCATAAGGATGTTGAGGCTTTTCATGGTCTAAAATCCTACCTGAAGAGAAAGGTAAAGGCCTTGTTGCCGTCCTTGAAGGGCAATGTCGCCGAGGTCGACAGCGGCGGCGGTGACCGTGATATGTTTGCCCGGCAACCATACCAGATACGCTGCCATGGCGTCGTCTTCTTCGGCGAAGGCGAGGTTGTCGGGTTTGGTGCGATAGTCGAAGCCAACGGCAAAGGCGCGGGAAAGCAGATAAACCGCCGACCCTTCAAACTGCAGGCTGCGTGTACTGCCTTGTGGGCCACCAAAACCCAACAGGCCAAACTGGTTGGCCCGTGTTAGCCGTGCTGTGCCAGACAGTACAAGGCTTTTATCCAGAAGGATTTTGCTCGCCGCGAGATAATAGTCAAAATCGTCATCATCTTCCGCGCCCACGGCGCGCACCGTGGCGCCTTCGCTGGCGTGCTTGTATTGCACACCGAAGGCAACCTGCGGCAACCAGCTATCCTGTGCGTACACGGCGTCACCGAACAGGCGAACTTTTGCGCCGACGATATCCTGATTGAAGTTGAAGCCTTCACCCAGCCCAAGGCGCGCACCAGCATTGCCCGTGTCGAACCATTGCCGGGTCAGCGACAGTTCGAGGCGATCGAACAATCCGACGGTGACGCCAGTTGCGTTCAGGGTAAAGTCATCCAGTGTGACATAGGTGTGGTGTGCGCTGCCGCCGATTTGCCGGTTGGTCCCGTACCCCGAGATCATCGCCCAGGTCGATAGCCCGGCACCGCCTGCGCCCTCAACCTGCACAACGCCCGGGGTCGCCAGAATTTTACCGCTGCCAAACAGCTTTTCTTCCGCCACAGTAGCTGATGTCAGGCAGCTCACTAGCGTGAGGGCGGCGGCAAATGTGCCGGTTAATCGGTGGATCATGAGGGTCCCTTACGTGCGTATTCCAGAAGCTTCCATGCTTTACAGCTTTGGTGGTTAATATATTGTTTATACGGGGCTTTGTTATCCCTTCACCAAGCGGCTGGGCAGTGTGCCGTCACATACTGATTGCAGCCTTACACCGGCACAGTCATGCGGTCACGGGAACAATTGCATGGATGACTTGAAGATAGCCGCCGTCGGTCTACTTCTTGGTTGAACAAGGCTAACAACAGTTGGATAGGGTGTCATGCGTCTTGACTATACAGATGAAGATAAAGCTTTCCGCGAGGAAGTGCGATCATTTCTGGCAGAAAAACTGCCGTCCCATATTGCAGAAACCGTAAAAGCGGGCCGTATGCCTGCGCGTGAGGATTTTATCACGTGGCAGAAAATCCTAGCCGAGAAGGGCTGGGCGGTTCATACATGGCCAAAGGAATATGGCGGGTCCGGTTTCACACCGTTCCAGAAGCATATTTTTGAGGAAGAATGTGTGAAGGCCGGCGCGCCGGAGTTGCCGCCGTTTGGCCTCAATATGCTGGGGCCGGTTCTGATCGCTTTCGGCTCCGAGGAGCAGAAGGCGCATTACTTGCCGCGTATCCTCAATTGTGACGACTGGTGGTGTCAGGGCTATTCCGAGCCGGGCGCCGGGTCAGACCTCGCAAGCCTGAAAACAAAAGCCGTGCGGGACGGGGATCATTATATCGTCAACGGCCAGAAAACATGGACAACCATGGGCCAGTATGCCGACTGGATTTTCTGCCTGGTGCGCACGTCGGGTGAAGGCAAGCCCCAACAGGGTATCTCCTTCCTGCTTGTTGACATCAACACCCCGGGTGTTGAAATGCGCCCGATTATCACGATCGAGGGCGGGCATGAGGTTAACGAGGTTTTCTTTCAGGACGTTAAAGTACCGGTGGCAAACCTTGTTGGTGAAGAAAACAAGGGCTGGACCTACGCCAAATACCTGTTGCAGCACGAACGTGTGGGCATTGCCGGTGTGGCGGCGGCCAAGGAAGGCCTCAAGAAGCTCAAGCGTATCGCGGGTGAAACCGACGCAGGCGACGGCACGAAGCTGATCGATGATCCGGCCTTTGCGGAACGTATCGCAAACGTGGAACTGGACCTGATGGCCATGGAGCTGACCAACCTGCGCGTGTTGGCACAGGCTCAGGCGGGCGGCGCGCCGGGGGCGGAAAGCTCGATGCTCAAGATCAAGGGTTCGGTCATCCGGCAGGAAATCAGCGATCTGCTGCGCCGGGCCGTTGGGCCTTATGCGTTGCCGTTCATGCCCGAGCTTGAACTGCCAGGCTCGAACGAGGAGCCAATTGGGCCCGACGGTGCCAACAGCTTCGCCGGTCACTATTTCAACCGCCGCAAATATTCGATCTATGGCGGCTCGAACGAGATTCAGCGCAACATCATCTCCAAGATGATCCTCGGGCTTTAAGGGAAGGAACTCTGACATGGATTTTAATCTGAGCGAAGATCACACCCTTCTCAAAGACATGGTTGCGCGGTTTGTACGCCAAAAGTACGACTTCGAAACCCGTGACAAAATCATCAAATCCGACACCGGGTATTCGCCCGAAATATGGGGCGAACTGGCGGAGCTGGGACTTGTGGCTGCTGTATTGCCGGAGCGTGTAGGTGGCCTTGGCGGCACGGGTATCGACATCATGGTTGTGATGGAAGAACTTGGCCGCGGCATCGTGGTTGAACCGTTTATGGCAACCGCGGTGCTTGGCGCGGGTCTTCTGGCTGAAGAAGAAGCCACAGGCCGTGGCCCGGGGCTTCTGGACGATGTGGTGGCTGGCGGGCACCTGCTTGCGCTTGCGCATTACGAGCCGGGCGCGCGTTATAATGCGGATGTGGTAGACGCTGCGCTGAAGGCGGACGGTGACGGTTATACGCTGACCGGCGCGAAGTCAGTGGTGATTGGCGGCGCGCAGGCGGACACGGTTATTGTCTCCGCCAAGGGCCCCAAGGGGCTTGCGCTTGTACTGGTGCCCAAGGGTGCGGACGGTGTAACCACGCGCGCTTACAAAACCCATGACGGTTTTGCTGCGGCTGAGATGTCTTTTGAAGGTGTTGGCGTCAGTGCGGACAGCGTTTTGCTGGAAGGCGATGCAGCGGAAGCCGCGCTGGGCCGGGCTATTGCCCGCGCGACGTTTGCGCTGTGTGCTGAAAGTCTGGGGGCGATGGAAAATGCCCGTGACGCCACGCTTGAGTACCTGCGCACGCGCACCCAGTTTGGGGTGCCGATCGGCAAGTTTCAGGTGCTTCAGCACCGCATGGTTGATATGTGCCTTGAGATCGAACAGGCGCGTTCCATCGTGTTGCTGGCGGCAAGCAAACTTGAAAGCGATGACCGCGAGAAGCATCTCTCTGCCGCCAAGGCGCTTGTTGGCCGCATCGGCCGTATGGTCGCCGAGGAAGCGGTGCAGATGCACGGCGGTATTGGTGTAACGTGGGAGCTGACCTTGGCGCATGTTGCCAAACGGCTTGTCATGATCGACCATTATTTTGGTGACACAGATCATCACCTCAAGCGCTTCCAGAAGCTGTCCAAAGCTGCCTGATGCCCTGATGCCCTACTTAGGGCTCAAAGCGCAGAAATCAAAAAGCCCGGCGAGTATCTGCCGGGCTTTCTTGTGCCGTTTGTCTTTCACGGCGGGAAAGTTACCGCCGGTTGCTGTGTTCCAGCCGGTAATTCAGCGGAATGGTTAGCGCAACGCTTTCCCGCCCTTCCGGCAGGGGAGGGAAGTTGATTCGCCGCATCAGGTCCAACGCCTCGTCATCCAGAATGTCGCTGCCGGATGACTGTGCAACCTTTTGGGCCATGATGGTGCCGTCAGCGGCGACATTGACCCGGACCTTGACGGTTCCTTCAATGCCCTCATCAATAAGCTGCGTGGGGTAGCCCTGATTGCGTGCAAGCGTGCGCTGCACAAGGCGCTGCCAGTCCTGCCAGTTGGCGGTGACGGCCTCAACCTCAACCGAGGCTTCCATGGCTGTGGTGGTTTCATCCATCTGGAAGCGCAGTGGTATTTTAAAAATATAGGTGTCCTTGCCAGCCGGCAGGGCAGGCAGTGGATTGATACGCCCGAGCAGCCCGAGAATTTCAGCGTCCAGGATTTCATGGCCGGAGGACCGGTTGATGGTGAAGCCGATGATCGAGCCGGATTTGGCCACGGTTACCTGAACCTTGACGGTGCCTTCCAGTTTGCTGTCGACCGCTTGTCTGGGATAGCGCTGTTTGGCGGCGAACTGGTCATAAACCTTTTCACCCCAGGCGGCAAAGTCATCGTCGCTGGCGATGGCGGGCGTGCTTAAGCAGGCCACCAATGTGGCACAAGCCAAAAATGCTTTGGTATGACCAGAGGTCATTCACCCTCTCCTTCATGATGCAAAGCATAATCGAAACAGAATAAACGGGATACCCGGAACTCTTCTCCATTCCGGGACGCTTTTCACAACCAGTTAAACCACATTAATGTGTTTTCGTGCAAACCGGTAAGAAAATTCGCAGACTATCCGGTAAGCTGTTGCCCCTGCTTATGAATAGTACAGGGGTGGAACACGAGAATTAAAGGTTTGGCTACAATGCGTCAGCGTGAATTTTTTGTAGGAAATCCACCAGCGCGCGCCCTGCGACAGATAGTGTCATGTCCTTGCGCCAACAGGCGTTAAGGGTGAAGTGATAGCCCTTGTTTTCCCTAATTGGCAGGGCCTTGATGTTGGCCCCTGCCGGCTTTGCCGCTTCCATCATCAGGCCGGCAGCGGTGCCGGTTTCAACTGCGTGGGCCAAAAGGCCCATGGCATCGGTTTCCAGCACGATCCTGGCGCTTTTGCGGTGGCGCCGGGCTTCCTCAAGCAGCCGTGCGTGTAGAGTGTAGCCGCGGGGTAAGGTGGCGATAGGCAGGTCCAGAAGCTCGCGCCAACTGATGGTATCGTTTGCGGCTGCCGGATGGTCAGCGTGCAGGCATACGGTTATCTGGTTGCGGAAAACAGGCACTTGTTCAAACACCTCATCCAGCCGATGCATGGCGAAGCCGATCTCCACCTCACCAAGCTTGAGTGCGCTTTCAACCGCTGGTCCACCAAGCTGCCGCAGGGAGATTTTTACACCCGGCCGCGTCTGCAGAAAGCGGCCAAGAGGGGCGGGCAGCACGTGATTGGCTATCATGGCGGTGGCTGCAAGCGGCAGATCAGCCATTTCAAGTGCGCTTAAGGCGCGCATGTCGCTTTTGGCTTTTTCCGCCTGTGCAAGAAGTGAGCGGGCGTGCTGGTAAAAGCGGTATCCTTCCGGCGTTGGTTCCAGCGTTCTTCCTGTCCGGCTGAAAAGCTTCAACCCGAAGAACTGTTCCAGCTGTTTTACAGCCACCGTCAGCGCGGGCTGGCTAACATGCAACACTTCAGCGGCGCGGCGCATACCGCCCTCGTCAATGATTGCCGCAAAATACCGCAATTGCTTCAAGTCCATCGGCATGCCTCATAATGATAAGTTAAAACTATCATACATATAAAAATACGATATTTGAATAATCAGTTTCATTGCGCAATCCTTGTGCATGCAACGGGCAGTTGGACTGCACAGACAAGCGGCACAAACAAGCGGCACAAACAAGGGACAAGCGAGATGAAAATAAAACACCTGATCGGCATGGCGGGGATATTCACCCTGACTGGTCTGGCGGCAGTCACGTCCATCAGCAACGCACAGGAAGGCGCATGGAAGGCGGCGGCTGCTGGCCTTGAAATGCCTCATGGATGGCATCTGGTTGAGGTGCCTGGTGTGTTGCAGGCAGCAACCGACAGCGGCAAGCCTGGCGCCATTTATATACTGAACCGTGGTGAGCATGCTTTGCTGAAGTTCAAGGCCAATGGCAGGTTCGACCGTGAGATGGGCCATGGCCTTTTCAAAAGCCCGCATGGCCTGCGACAGGACGCGGACGGCAATATCTGGACAACCGATGTTGGCAACCATCTGGTGCTGAAATTCTCCCCTGAGGGTGAGGTGCTGCGCGTTTACGGCCGCAAGGATTACGCCAGCGAAGGCTGGTTTGACCGCGACTATAATTACATGTTTTTCAATAAGCCGAATGACGTGGCATTTGACGCAAGCGGCAACCTGTATGTGGCGGATGGCGGCAACTTTCGTGTCGTGAAATTTGGTCCCGACGGCAATGTCATCAAAACCTTTGGCGAAAAGGGCGCCGGCGCGGGCCAGTTCAACTTCCCGCATGCGGTGGTGGTGAAAGGGAATACGCTTTACGTCGCGGACCGCGAGAACAAGCGCATCCAGCTATTTGACCTTGACGGCACCTACAAGGAGGCCTGGACAGACGTTGGTTACCCATATGGCCTGGTGGCGCTGCCGGAAGGTGGTTTTCTGATGACAGATGCCCGAGCTGAAAAACTGGTCATTCTGGACGATAGCGGCAAGGTGTTGGACCGCACCGGCGCGCCGGGCAAGGAACTGGGGCAATATGTGTCGCTGCATGGCGTCGCCCCGCGCCCGGGGGGTGGCGTACTGGTAAGTGATGTTTTCAACTGGCGGGTCACCGCGCTTGAACGCGTGCCGGAGCGCTAGGGCATGCAGGGAATCCGGCCCGACGGGACGGGGATCAGCAATAATTTACGCGGGGTGGCCTTCATGGCCGCCTACGCCGTTTGCCAGTCCCTTATCTGGGTGGTGGTACGCCTTTTGTCTGAACGCTATGCGCCGGAACTTCTGGTGTTTTACCGCAATTTTTTTGGTCTTCTGGTCATGTTACCGCTGTTGATAACGCGCGGGCGCATGACCTTTCGCACCACGCGGCCATGGTTACATGGCTTGCGCGGGTTGGTCGCGTGCGTAGGCGTTTACAGCCTGTTTTTTGCGCTGTCAGCCGCGCCGCTCGCGACCGTGGTCGCAATCACTTATCTTGCGCCGCTATTCGCAAGCCTGATTGCCGTCACCCTGATGGGGGAACGCGCGAGCGGCATGCGTGTGGTGGGGCTGCTACTTGGTTTTGCCGGTATGGTGATGGTCATACAGCCTTCCGCCACAGGTCAGGCCACCATGGGGGTCCTGGCGGCGCTGGTGGGGGCTGTTATGACCGGGGGTGCTTTTATCACCGTCAAAATACTAAGCCGCACAGAAGCGACGGGAACCATGGTTGCCACGCAATTCATCCTGCTGGTGCCGGTCAGTTTCTTTGTCGCGCTGGACCACTGGGTGTGGCCAGGTTTTCCTGATTTTGTCCTTCTGGTTGTTTTGGGGTTGGGGTTTTCCGCGGCGCAAAGTGCGATGGCCCGGGCCTTTGCATTTGCAGATGCCACGGTTGTCTTGCCGGTTGACTTTCTGCGGCTTCTTGTGGCGGCAGTGGCTGGTATGGTGTTGTTTGGCGAGGTGCCCGAGCTCATGACCTGGCTAGGCGCCGCGTTTATTTTAACCGGGGCTGTGATGGCTGTGTTGCGGCCGCGAACGGAGGCCGTGGTCAACAAACTGTGATGAAACGCCGCACCCCCTTAAAACCGCCACACTCTATGCTTATCTCTGGATTGTGCCGGGGGTACCCATTCCTCCCCCTGAACACCCCGGCCATAGCCCGTGCGTCACCCCCTTGGCGCACGGGTTCTTCTTTTCTGGCAAGAGCGACCCAATTAAAACTGGCCGCTGACCACAAAACGAACGCCTGTATCGCGTGTGCGTTCCGATAATTCGGTGCCGATGCGGGTACCTTTACGGGTGGGGTTATATAGCTCGCGCAGGCGGTCAAAATGCCCGCCGAATACATCATACAGAATAAGGCTGGTTTTAACGCCGAAAAACTCCGTCGTTTCGATAAAGGCGCCATAGCGATTATTCTCGCGGAAATCCTCATATTCATCGATATAATAACCATGCCAGTGACCGGAGGAGTTATACTCAAGGCCCCAGGCCCAGTTGGTGTCCGGGATGTCCTGCCTGAAATCGATGAACACCTGCGACGGGTTGAAGTCATGCAGGTAACGGGTCTGGCTGGTGATAGGGTCTTCAAACTGCGAATCCTTGAGATAGACGTCAATCTCAAGCAGCCCGCCTTTGATGGCGAAATCCAGCGGCAGGTTGGCGTTGGCATTCATGCCCCAACGCTTCGCGCTGCCCGCATTGGCCAACCCTTGTCCGCCGGTTGGCAGGATGGTCTGTTCCAGCACGTCGGCCTTCCACTCATAATAGACACTGGTGGAAATGGCACCGCGTTCCCCAAAGGTATAGTCCAGTTTAGCTTCCAGACGGTCGGTCCGGTCCGGCCGCAAGTTCGGGTTGCCGTCGAATTGCCGGTCATCCACCGCGTCGGCCGATGCGGCGAAATCGGAAAAATCAAGCTGGCCGACGGAGCGCTGCGCTTTCAAACTAAGCTGTACCTGTTCGTTGACTGTGTAGCTGACACCGGCGGAAGGCTTGAGGAAGGTGAAGGTTTGCTCTGTTCCACCCTGTGTTGAAATGCGTGAAACTTCGGCCTTCGCCCCCACATCGGCAGTCAACCTGCCCGTTGCCTGCCAAACGAGGTTGCCGAAGGTTTCGGCCCGCAGCTCCTCAATTCGCACCATGGTCTCGGCCATTTCTTCAAGCGTGACGCCGTTCCCGTCCATGATCAGGATTTCAAGGCTGCTGTCCAACCGGTTATAGGCGCCTTCCACACCAAATTCTGGCCGCAGGGCGCCGTCTGTCAGGCCATAAGTGGTGCGAAATATCGCCTCAGTCGTTTTTTCTCTCGCAATGATATCGCCTTGTTCGATAACGGTGCGATAGGGCTGTTGCTCAATAAAGCTGTCTGCTTCGGTTTCATCTTCAAAAGTACCCAGCGCAATCAGTCGCCAACGCCAGCCTGACCTATAGGTGCGCGACCAGTCTGCACCCAGCTCCCCGCCATATTCTTCCTTGTCATTATCGTTAAAGAAGCGGTCCTGAGGTGCGGTATCAAACCCGCTGGTGCCATAGCCGAGCCGGTTTGTGTCGCCATTCCAGGTGAAATATTTCACCCGGCCATTCAATTGCAAGCGACCGCCAAAGGCATCCCGGCCGGCATCAAAGGAAAGTGCGGCGAAGCGTTCTTCTTCCTGCCGGTCTTCCAGGGTGCGGTCCGTCAGCATGCCGTTGGTGTCGGTACTGCTGATAACGGCATCGCGACTGCTGGATTTCAGAAACGTGTCCAATTGGAATGAGGCATCCCACCCCATAAGTTTGGTGGCAAAAGTAGCATCCAGCATTGGCAGGATTTTGTTGTTGCCGACGCGGCGTGTTTCCACAGTCCAGGTGCCGCTGCTTTTGTTTTTGAACCGCACGATGTTTGCGACGACGGTTTGCCCGGCGGCTTCGCCTGCGGCCATTGCACCGCGCTGCAACTCAACCCGCATAACCTGTGCCGCCGGTATGCGTCTCAGCGCTTCCGTCAAGCCGCCGGACTTGGATGTTGGCCGCGCGCCATCAATCAACACATTGCCCGCCGTGCCGCCAAAGCCACGGGCTTCCGAGCCGGTGCTGTATACAAAGCCCGGCAGGCGCTGGATCATATCGTAAGCGTTTTGTGGTGCGTAGGGTTCAAAAAATACCGCTGTGTAATTTTCTCGCGGGGTGTCCACGATGTCGGCGGCGTTCGCTGCGGGTGCTTTTACCGGCCGTCCGTCGCCTGTCTCCGGGCCGTTATGTGCCGTAGCACCACTGCTCAGGAGGGCAAGCAGGCTTAAGCTTGCCATGAACCCGTTCATTGTCATATTTCCCCCCGTCACCCACTGCAGGAAAGCGGGTGTTTCTTCTCATCTCTTTTGTTGCTTCGGTACACCCCATGTACCAATGCGCCCCAATGGTTACTTACCCTGATACCCTGTTACTTCTGGGCCGGTCCCCTCTGGTCCGGTTGCCCCGGGATCCACGCCCATCGTTGTCTGGCGGGCTTGTGGTTTTGTATGCGCCAGCCCTGACAGCGATTACCTATGTGGTATTTTTTTGTAAAAACGTCCACCCCGTATTTGCGATGAACTGTTTCTTTACTGCGGCAAGCCGACATGCAAACGATGTGTGAATAGTACCAGACGCACCCTGCATCAAGCATTTGGAAAAGAGCAGTTTTTTGATAGAAAGGAAAAAAGTTTGACACAGGGTCCGGAGGTCAGGTGAAAAATATCAGCGCGTTTTCAGCACTGGCGATTTTTTTCGTTCTGGTGTTTTTTGCCGCCAGCCCCCGAGTGAAGGCGTCGGGCAGGGTGGATGTGGCCCGCGCCGAGTTCATGCAGCTTGATGTGGCGAGCGCGCGGGAAATGATGCTGGCAATTGTGGCTGACGACAATGCCCGCCTGTCGGAGCGCGCGGCCGCGGCTGTCTTTCTGGCTGACCTCGCGCTCAGGGTCGACGGTGACGTGGCTGCGGCGCAAGGCTGGGCGGACAAGGCAAAAACCTACGGTGCGGGCAAGGCCGATGTTGCCGCGCTGGGTGCCCGTGTGCTGATGCTGGCCGGTACCCCGCGCAAGGCCGTACCACTCGCGCTTGCCGCCGCTGAATATGCTGAAGATGAAACGGCGAAACACCGCAATACGCTGCTCTATGCTGAAACCATGATCAAAGCCTATGACGCCCCTACGGCAAAGCTGGCGCGCCGTGCGCTGGCGATCAACGCCCAGATGCTGCGCCAGCATCTGGAGGCAAACCCCGCCTCGCAGGAAACGGCGACCATGCTGCTTGATTTCTCTGTTCGGCTGGGGGACGGGGATATCATCCTCTATGCGATCAGGACACTTATTCCCGGTATCGAGACCGGCGACGATGAGGTGGCAGAGGCCTATCAGGCACTTGAGGTCGAGATTGCCGGATGGCTGGGGTCAACAATTGATACAGACCGCAGGCGGCGTATGGTATTGGCACTTGCGCGGTTGCGGCTGGCTGGGGCGGGGGCTTATATCGCCCGTGACCACCCGAGCCGGGGACGCAAGGCGTTCCTGGCCGAGCCTGATGTGGCGCGCATCGTTGCATATGCTGATTTTCTGGCGGGCCTGCGGGAGGCATTGTCCTCTGCCTACCGGGCGCGGGCGTTGGGGCTTGACGCGCCGCCGATCGCAAACCGTTTTGACGCGCTTGCCGCCACCTTTATTGCCAGCGTACCCGGTTATGACACGGGCGCCGCCTATGACCGGGCGCGTTTTACAACTTACCTTGGCCGCACATTCGGCACCCGGCTGCACTGGACAAAAAATAATCAGGACTTGCTGCTCGGCCACTTGGTCGGGCGCGATAATAAAGAAATCAACGCATATGGTGTAACCGCCGCAGTGGAGACCGAACACCTCGGCTTCATGATTGCAAAAGGCTATGAGGCGTTTGTGTTGGGGGCTGCGGCCGATGTTTCGCAAAGCTGGTCCGACGGCGGCAAAGTGGTGAAAACCGGCGGCACGGGCGCGGCGGCCTATACGGGGGCGGCGCTGTGGCAACGGTGCGGAGGTCCGGTCGATGAAGCAGCCCGCGCCCGCGAGCTTAGGGATAAATCCGCCGCTGACATACCTCTGGTTGCGGCGGCGCCCGTTACTTATTTGCCGGTGCTGCGCCAGCGTCTCGAATGGCAGGGGTGCCGTGGCCTTATGCACATGCTCAAGCGGGCCGGGCTTTCCGGTGACCGGCTGGAAGGTGGCTTTGTCGGCGAGGCCGACCATGCCATTGGACTGGGCAATGTGGAAGGTTACCAGACAAGGATTGCCATTGATCAGGCGCGGCTCGGTGATGCATGGGCGCAGCGCCCGGAAGCAGAACACCTCTACCATGCGCTGCTCGCACAGGTTATTACCTCACCGCGGCCCCGGTTTGCGCTCGCGGAAAATGTCCTCGTTCCCGGCGTGGGGGGCGAAACAGCGATGGGGCAGGCGCGGGCACAGGTTTTGCGCGGACTGCTGGCCTGGATGAAGGCGCATGCTGCGGACGTGATGGCCCTTGATACAAGCCAACCTTTGTTGCCGCAGCTTGACCACCTGAGCGACGGACAGATACAGGCAGCGTGCCGGGAACTGGACCCCCTGTCACAGGCTGACGCTGCGCCGGATACTCCGTGAAGAGCCGCACTGCAACAGTAACTTCCACACTGTGAATTCGACAGCAAGAAACCGGATGCGCGTATCAGGTGAACAGGATATGGTTCCCGTATCACGTCCCTGAAATGCCTGAACATGGAATTCCGCATGAATGCTCATCCCTCGTCGCCCGCCCATATGGGGATCAGGCAGTGGTTAATGCTTGCCGTTCTCGCTGTTGTCTGGGGGGCGTCGTTTTTCTCCATTGAAATCGCGGTGACCGAGCTGCCGCCGCTGACAATCGTGTCTGTGCGCGTTGGTCTTGCGGCGCTCGTGCTTTATACATACATGCTTGTGACGCGTGTGCGGCTGCCCTTCAGTGGCCGGGCAGATTGGCGCACCGTCGTTTTCGCCATTATGTTGATGGGGGTTTTCAATAATATCATCCCCTCTGGGCTTATCGTATGGGGGCAGACCCATATTACCTCCAGCCTTGCGTCCATCCTTAACGCAACCATGCCGCTTTTCACTGTCTTTATGGCGCATTTTTTTACGCAAGATGAGCCGTTGACGCCGGGACGGTTGGTTGGGGTTCTGGTCGGTTTTTCCGGCGTGGTGTTTATTGTTGGGCCCTACGCGCTTCAGGGCCTGCTGAGCGGTGTTGCTGGCCAGCTTGCTGTGCTTGGGGCGGCCTTTTCATATGCCATTGCGGTGGTGATCGGGCGGCGGTTTGTGCGGTTGGGCCTTGCGCCGGTGCAAATGGCGTTCGGTCAGGCTCTGGCGGCGGCGGTTATCGTCACCCCCGCAGCACTGGTCATTGATCAACCTTATTTATTGCCGCTGCCTTCATGGCAGGTGGTGGTGGCGCTTGTGTCGCTGGCCACCATCTCTACTGCCTTTGCCTATTTGTTATACTTCCGCCTTATTGCCGAAGCGGGGGCAACCCATGCGTCGCTTGTAACGCTGATGATCCCTGTCGTGGCGTCGGCGCTTGGGATAAGCTTCCTTGGTGAGGTGTTTGAACCAACGCACGGTATCGGCCTTTTGTTAATTGGCTTTGGCCTGTTGCTGATTGATGGCAGGCTGACAAAACGGCGAAAATTACGCGCAGCCGATGTGCCGCCGCAGGGGAGATGAAGGGCTATGCCCATGCATGCAGCAGAATTTTACACGCTCACGCAGAATGTTGGCCTTGAGATCAAGGATGTCGCCATGCTGACGCTGGTGCCGGAAGCCAAGCTCAAGCTGTGGCTTGCCGGGGATGATCCGGTGCCTGACGGCGTGGCGGGCCTTGTGTGCGATATAGACCGGGAAATTGCCGCGCGCCTTGCCCGTGCGGTCAGTAAAGCCGCAGACAGGGAGGACGTGATCCTGATACGCTTTCGCAATCCGCTGCACTTCAAGAAGGCCGGGCCGGACATGGCGCCCATTCCGCCGATGCTGGCGTACAAGTGCCACTGTGCGCTGATCAACCGCCTGTATACCGCGTTTGTCCAAGCCGGAAAAACGGTGTCGGTGCGGTACTGGCAGCCCGACTGATACAGCTTTGGTTTGCTACAGGCCATCGACTGCCGTAGCCGAGTGTGGGGCAGGTGTTAGTTTTTTATGTCCCGATGTTGAAATAAAATTACCACAGAAGGCGTATTTCTTGTTGACAGTTGCGCGCCCCTTCCGTAATTGAAAAAGCATAACACCGCCCAAGGTGGGCGAACACAGGATTGATAGACCGATGTATACCCTTTGGAACATTACAGCAGCAGTGAAAGGCGCGAAGTTTATTTGCGTCCGTCAGATGCTTGCTATTCCAGAGGGAGGGAAACTCTAGAGCCCAGACAAGGCCAACAGAGATTAAAGGTTGAGAGAACCCCTCCGAAGCAAGCGCTCCGGAGGGGTTTTTGTTTGGTCTGATATCCGGAAATCAAGCCGGCCAGACAGGTAGAGACAGACAGGTAGAGACAGGCAGAGAGAAGACCCGAGTGCGACGTGAGTGAAAGTAATGCGAGGACGATTTGACCCCCGGACGGCCCCGGGGTGGAAAGGCGAAAAAGCCACCACCCCGGGGGAAGAGGGGGCCACAAAAGCGAAAAGTTTCTGCGCCACACTAGGTGCGCCCCGCCCGGCCAACGGGCATGAGCAAACACAAAGGACGAGACGATGTCAGAATTGGTTCATTTGAGGCCGGGAGAGACCGGCGAAGAGAGGTTCAGCGCATTTCGAGAGGCGTTGCCGCTGAAGGTTGCCCGCGCGCGGCGGGGCTTTGGCGGCTTTATCACGCTCGATCTCGGGCAACCCCGCGCGAATGACCCCGTCACGGGGGAGCCACAATGGGAATGGCACCTGTGGGTCTACAGCTGTGACTGGGACCTTTATCTCGACGGCGCCCGCCTTCTGTGGCGGCGTGAAAGCGATAACGCCCGCGCGGGCCATATTCTGGACAAGCTTGCCGGGGAGACCCTCACGCATGTCGAATACGCAGCGGCGGATGATTGTTTTCAACTGACATTTACCGGCGGCTTCAAGCTGCACATAGACCCTGATTTTTATGGCTTCGACGGGGAAGCCGACCTCTTCATGCTCTTCAAGCATGGCGAGCGGGACGTGCTGTCCTATTCACCCAGGCGGCGTTTTTATAAAGCCGCATAAGGAGCGAGGAAAATGCAAAAATTTCACGATGTTATGTTGCCCCGAGATGAAAGCCAGTTTGGCCTCAAGAAGGGCGCCACCGGCGCGATCATCGGTGTGAACAAGCTGCGCAAGCGTGTGTACACGGTGGAATTCCCGCAGGTTGGCACTGCGGCCAGCACGCTTCTTGACCTTGACGCGGATATTTTTGACCTGACCGGCGACACCGTTGTGGTCGCCGGCTGGCGGCAGGCGCAGGGGGCGCTGGCCCGCTAGGAAATGTCGCCTTCGGTGCCGGGGCAGGTCCGTTACGCCCCGAATCGTCGGCGGGTTTGTTTTTGCCCTACCCTAAGCACCGTCTCTTCCCCTATACGGTGCGCCCCTCTGCCCCGCGGTTTTTGCCGTGGGGCTTTTTTTTTGCAAAAAAACCAGTATCATCCCGCGCCGGGATGGGACGCTTATGATTGACCGTATGTTCAACTGGCTGGACTGGAGCTGCGACGCTTTTCTAAAGCTTGTCGTTATTATGCTGTTTGGCGCCTGTGGCATATATCTGGCAGTTGCAGGCGGCACATTCGGCCTGTGCATTTTCCTTGCCCTGATCAGTTTCCTGAGATGGGCCCTCTCTGACCCGGTAGTCTTGGGCGGTCATGATGAAGAAATTTGATCATTATATCTATGCTTGAATTCCTCACCCTAAGATGAGGCACTGCTCCTTGGCGGTAGTGTCTGTCACATACCCATACTTGTGAAATATCGTATTTGTTGTATGGTCGCAACCTATGCATAAACGCTGGGGGGCGAGTTATGGACAAAAATGCAAGAACAAATGCGCTCAGGCTCAGGGCGCCTGCTATTTTGTGGGCGCTTGTAGTCAGTCTCTTGTTTTCAGGGGCATTTTACCTGCAGGGACTTTAATGTCTGCGCCATTATGGGGCTGATGGTTGGTAGATATTGCTGTTGAGATCAGGACGATCGAGACCAGGACGACTGAGATCAGGGCTGGACGCTTCCCCTGATCAATGTATTCTCCCCTTCAGAAATATACAGGGGGAAGCCATTGCTGTCGGTTGATACCATCATTGCTTTTAGTGTTGCGGCTACCGTGCTGGCCTTCGCGCCGGGCCCGGACAATATTTTCGTGCTGACGCAAAGCGCGCTTCGCGGACCAAAGGCCGGTGTGGCGGTGACCTTGGGGCTGGCAACCGGGCTTATTGTGCACACGGCCGCCGTGGTGCTGGGGCTGGCAGCATTGATCGCCGTATCTGAGACGGCGTTCACGATCTTGAAGGTCATTGGCGCAGCTTACCTCGTTTATCTGGCTGTTGGTGCCTTTCGTGCGCGGCCAGATGCCATTGAGGCGACGGACGCCCATGTGCGCGGCCTTTGGCAATATTACCGTCGCGGCATCATTATGAACGTTACGAATCCGAAAGTATCCATATTTTTCCTGGCATTCCTGCCGCAATTTCTGGATGCAGGCGCGGGTAATGTCACCGGGCAGATGCTCGCTCTGGCGCTCATTTTCTTCATTGTGACCGTTATTGTCTTCTCTGCCATTGCTCTGTTGGCGGGGCAAATTGGCAACCGAATCATGGGCTCGCCCAAGGCTCAAGTCTTGATGAACCGGGTTGCAGGCACCATATTTCTAGCATTGGCGGTAAAACTGGCGATCTCCGAACGCTAGGCAAGCAGCCCAAAATATCGCAGCCAAAAGGCTGATAAAGATGGGGGTTTTTATGACAGCGATATATATCATTCTTGGCCTTGTTGTGCTGGTCGTGCTGTATGCGATTGGCGTCTACAACAAACTTGTTGGCCTGCGCGTGCGCAAGAACGAAGCATGGTCTGACATCAGCGTGCAGATGAAGCGCCGATATGACCTTGTGCCCAACCTGGTGGAAACCGTGAAGGGCTATGCATCCCACGAGAAAGAGACCCTTTCCCGCGTGATTGAGGCGCGCGCGGCTGCGGTCGCTTCGACTGGCAGCCCCGAGGAACAAGCGGTCAGCGAGAATATGTTCAGCCAGGCCCTTGGCCGCCTGATGGCGGTCAGCGAAGCCTACCCTGACCTCAAGGCCGACAGTAATTTCAACAACCTTTCGCGCGAGCTTTCGGCGCTTGAGGATCATATCCAGAAATCCCGCCGCTTTTATAACGGTAACGTGCGCGAATTGAACACCGCCGTGCAGGAATTCCCCTCCAATGTGGTGGCCAATATGTTTGGCTTCACCCGCGCGGAATTCTTTGAGCTTGATGAGGCGGAAGAAGCCGCCGTCAAAACCGCCCCCAAGGTGCAGTTTTAGGGCGCGCCGATGAAGGGCGATAACCGGCAAAGTGCCGGTAACCGCTTTTCCCCGCCAAAAGGCATGACCCCGGCGCTGGCGCATGTGCTCTGTGCCGGGGACTATAACGCCCGCAGTTTTGGCGCGGCGCTTCTTGGCCTAGCGGCGAAGGGCTTGGTTAGCCTGCGGCATGAGGCAGATGTTTTTACCTTGCGCAAAGCGGATAGTGCCGACACGCAGGCTGGCCTGTCAAAAGGCGAAGCGGCGTTGATGCGTTCGCTTTTTGTCGCGGGGCGTGATGTGCCTGTCACCCGGCAGGGGTACCTGCGGCTCAAGGCGGCCATGAAGGCACACTATCGTGGCATGAAGCATGAAAGCCGGCTGTACCTGAATGGCCCGTTTCGTGTGGCCGTTGCTGTTGGCGCGACCGGGTTTGGCATCGTTGCCTACCTGCTTTCACACGCGCGCACGCCCGTCCTCGGTTCCGGACTGGCGGAGACCAGCATCCCGCTCTGGAGCTTGATGGCATGGCTTGTTGCCGCGCTCGCGCTTGTTGACCTGTGGCGCCACCGGCGCACCCACAGGCCCTCAGATACCCAGCCACAGCTTGAACGGCACCGGGAGTATCTCCATGTCGCCATGGCGGCAAGGCTCGACCCGAAGTTTGGCCTGTCAGGCGAGTTGGGCGTGCTGACGCAGGATCACGCCTATATCGTGGCATACGGCCTAGCAAACGCCACGCTTGACCGTTTTGTTCATGCGCTTGAAAGCGTATCAGGCCACGCGCCCGAGGGCACCAGTATCCACAGCGCCTTCCGGCGCGGACCGGGCGGCCGCAAGCGCGGCTGGCAGTTCAATGACCATTTTTGACCGGCGATTTTTGAAGAAGCGACTTTTGAGGAGCATGGGCATGATGACACATTTGAAAAAGCTTTTGATGCTTGTCGCGGTGGTGCTGTTGGGCCAGTTGCCTGCCACCGCCGAGGAGACGATCGAGACTTTCGACAGCCGCATCCATGTGCGCGCGGATGGCGTGCTTGAGGTCAGGGAAGAGATCACTGTGAACGCGGAAGGTCGGGCGATCAAACGTGGCATTTTCCGCGACTTTCCCACCACGTATAAAGATCCGCGCGGCAATACAGTCAGCTTTGGTTTCAAGGTGCGTGATGTGATGCTGGACGACCGCACTGTGCCTTACACCGTAACCGATTACCGAAACGGGAAGCGCGTGCGCATCGGTGACCCGGACCGCACTGTAAGCCGTGGTTTGCATACCTATGCCATCACCTATGAGACCACGCATCAGATCAGCTTCCTGGATGCGACGGATGAGCTTTATTTCAACGTCACAGGCAACGGCTGGGCCTTCCCGATTGAGGCCGCAAACGCCAGCATAACCTTGCCCGAAGGGGCGGTGATCGGCCGGGCGGAAGCGTATACCGGCGCCTATGGGTCCAAGGCGCAAAATGCCGATATTATCCGCCGCGCGGCGGGTGAGGTTGAAGTAAACCTCAACAAGTCCCTTGGTGCGCAGGCAGGCATGAGCGTTCTCCTGGAATGGCAGGCGGGTATTGTCACACGGCCAACAGCGGCTGAGAAAGCCGAACGGCTGATCAGCGACAACGGTTGGATGGCGATTGGTGCGCTGGCGGTGCTTGTGACGCTGCTGTATGGCTACAGGGCGTGGCAGGCTGTGGGCAGGGACCCTGAGGGCCGTCCCGTGGTGGCGCAATACGGCCCGCCACGCGGCGCCGACGGTAAAACCATGTCGCCCGCCCTGTGCCGGTTTGTGCAGAAAATGGGCACAGATGAAACCGTGTTCACGGCGGCCACTATCTCAATGGCGTCGAAGGGCTACTTGACGATTGAAGAACATGAAGACGACACGGTCACCTTTCGCCGGACCGGTAAGGACGCAGTGCTTGCGCCGGGGGAGCAGGCGATCGCTGACAATCTGTTCGGTGCCGATGACGCTTTTACTGTCGGTGGTGTCTATAACAAATCTTTCGCGCTGGGGCTGAAGCGCTTCTTCTTTAAGGTCGAGCGCGGCGAGGTGCATTATTTCCAGCGCAATATGGGCGTCGCGGTTTCCACTTTTGCCGTCGCTTTTGCGGGTATCGTCTCCATGGTGACAGGCAGCGGTGCTGTCGCCTTGGGTTTGGCGGGCCTTGCTGCCACAGCACTTGTTGCGTGGTGGGGTATTTCAAGCCTTGGCAAGGGTGAGCGGGCGGAACGTGCCGGCCTTGTAACCGCAGCGGGCTTCGCCCTAGGCCTGTTGCTGATTTTTGCCGCTGTTTTGATAAAGGGCGGCGTCTATTTTGCCCCCTTCATGGTGTTGCCGGTTATTTTGTGTGTGCTGATCGCCATAGTCTTTGCTGTGATAATGCCCGCGCGCACGCCGTTTGGCCAATCGGTGCATGACGAGATTGAGGGCCTCAAGCTGTATTTGAGCGTAGCGGAGAAAGACCGGCTGAATTTCCATAACCCGCCGGAGCGTACGCCCGAACATTTTGAAGAAATGCTGCCCTTTGCAATAGCACTGGGTGTGGAAAACAAATGGGGCGAGCAGTTTGACGATGTGCTGAAGGCCGCCGCCGCCAAGCGCGGGCAGGAGGAATATAGCCCTGTCTGGTATCATGGTCGCAGACACCATGGCTTCTTTGGTGCGGGCTATGCCTACGGTGCCATCGGCGGCGCGATTTCAAGCACGATCAACACCTCTATCGCGGCAGCGTCTACCCCGCCCTCAAGCAGTGGCTCGTCCGGGTTTTCCGGCGGTGGCGGCTTCTCGGGTGGTGGCGGCGGCGGTGGCGGCGGTGGCGGGTGGTGAGCCAGATCAGGGCTTAAGGCCATAGCGCATGAATATGGGCCAGCGCACGGTGCGTGTGGGCGCATCACCCCAGACTTCCTGAAGCTTGGCTGCGAAGGCATCCAGCGGGTTGAAGCCCAGCACCTTCTGCGCGCGCCCCACGGCTGACCATGTGCCAAGGTAGCCGCGAAGCTGCTCAAAGCTCCACTCCAACGTCATGGTGTATTGGCCCGGCGTTATCTCCTTATAGGGGAAGTCAAAGTCGGCGTAGGCATTATCCATATGCTTGCGCTCCGGTGGCCAGTATTCGCCGATGCCGCGGTCGTAAAAATCGTCGATGGCGGCGTCGATCCCGGGGCTGATGCGGGTCAGGCCGTATCCCACCAGCGCCAGCGCGCCGCCGGGTTTCAGCGCCTTGTCGGCTACTTTGTAGAACACGTCCCGGTCGAACCAGTGTGCGGCCTGCACGACGGTGATCAGGTCGGCGCTTGCGTCTGCCAGTTCCAGCGTTTCAGCCGTGGCGACGCGGTAGTCTATATTTGCATTTTCTTCTGCTTGTGCGATCTGGCTCGCGCTGCCATCGGCGGCGATCACTTTGGCGAAACGCTCAGCCAGCAAGCGGGAGAACTGTCCGTTGCCGCAGCCGATATCGACGGCAAGGTCGCGGCCCTTGATGGGGCCAGCCAGAATATCGACAAGGTCGATATCGTAACGGGGGCGGTTTGCACGGTAGGCGGCGCTGTCGCGCGAGAAATGATCCTGGAATGTCATGATGGCCTCGCTTGTTATGGGGGCGCATTATAGGCGCAAAAATGCCCACCGCCAACCATCCCATGGTGTGAGTGTAACGCTATGGTTGTGATCCCTATCACAATAGTGTTTTTGGCCTTGGCATCATGCCCTTTTCCATCGCACAGTGGCGCGCGGATTTATCCGACATGCTCAAAGCTGTGGGGCCAACGGGGGTTGGTCACGCACGAGCGTTTGTTTGACTGCGAGGGAGGCAGCTTAATGATAAAATACAGAAATACAGGGTTGGGCGTTGGCCTTATGGCACTGCTGCTTACAGTGCCCACTGGCGCACAGGAGGGTGATGCCGCACCCACTGCACAGCCCATGGCGGAAACAGCCAGATATTTTCAGGCAGCCGACGTTTTTGAGCTTGAATATGCCGCCAGCCCGGCGGTGTCACCGGATGGCAAGTGGGTCGCCTATGTGCGCCGCTCCAACGACATCATGACCGACGGCACACGGTCCAATATCTGGATCGCGGCGGCGGACGGCAGCGACCACCGGCCGCTGCTTTCGGGCACCCATGCCTTTTATGCGCCAACATGGTCCCCTGACGGCAAACGGCTGGCCTACCTGTCCAACATTGAGGGCAAGACACAGCTTTTTGTGCGCTGGATGGACACGGGACAAACCGCGCTGGTGAGCAACCTGCAAGCCAGCCCGTCCGGTGTTACGTGGTCGCCGGACGGCAGCATGATTGCCTTCACCATGAGCGTGCCGGAAAAAGACACGCCGCTGAAGGTGAAAATGCCGCCAAAACCGAAAGGCGCCAAATGGTCACCGCCGGTGAAATATATCACCAAGGCACGCTATCAGGCGGACGGCCGCGGTATTCTGGAGCCAGCCTACACCCATGTGTTTGTGGTGCCGTCCCTTGGCGGTACCGCGCGGCAAATCTCAAGCGGGAACTATAACCACCGGGGTTCGCTAGCGTTCACCAGTGACGGTAAGGAGATTATCGTTTCCGCCAACCGCAGTGACAACTGGGAATATGAAGGACGCGAATCTGACCTTTATGCTTTCAGTCTTGATGGCAGCATACGCCAGATCACCAGCGCGCCGGGCGCTGAGTTCAGCCCCTCTGTCTCGCCTGACGGCAAACTGATTGCCTATCTCAAGATGGATGATCAGAAGCTGGCTTACCGCAATGATTACCTGCATGTGATAAAGCTGGATGGCTCAGACGACCAGAATCTTTCGGCAGATATCGACAATTCGCTTGGCTCACCCATCTGGGACGAAAAAGGCAAAGGCCTTTATTATCAGATGACCGTACGCGGTGTGGATCAGGTGGGTTATGTCAGCCTGTCCGGTAGCCACCGCACCGTGGCCATGGGGCTTGGCGGTACGTCGCTGGGTCGGCCCTATTCCAGCGGCAGCTATGACGCGGCGGGTGGCACAGTTGCCTTCACCAAAGGTAACCCAAGCCGCCCGGCAGACCTTTATGTCGCCCGTGGCGGCAAGGCCATGCCGCGCCAGTTGACCATGCTCAATGAGGATGCGCTGGGCCACAAGGATCTCGCGGAACTACACGAAATTATTTACAGTTCGTCCATCGACGGTGAGGAAATTCAGGGCTGGTATTTGACACCGCCGGGCTATGAAGCCGGTAAAAAATACCCCACCATTCTTGAGATTCACGGTGGCCCGCACCTGAGCTATGGCCCGCATTTTTCGGCCGAGATGCAGCGTTTTGCAGCCGAAGGGTATGTGGTGTTTTATGACAATCACCGGGGCAGCACGTCCTATGGTGAACGTTTTGCGTTGTTGCTGCAGAATAAATATTCAAGCGAATATGACTTCGCAGACCATATGTCGGGGCTTGATGCGCTGATTGAGCAGGGCATCGCGGACGGTGACCAGCTTTACATCACTGGCGGCAGCGCAGGCGGCATTGCCAGCGCCTATGCCATTGGCCTGACGGACCGGTTCCGTGCGGCAGCGGTGGCAAAACCAGTGATCAACTGGATATCCAAGGTACTGACAGCAGACAGTTATCTGGGCCAGATCCCGTTTCAGTTCCCCGGCATGCCGTGGGATAATGTGGAGCATTACTGGAAACGCTCACCGCTCAGCCTGGTGGGTAATGTAACCACGCCCACCATGCTGATCACCGGGGAGGCCGACCGCCGCACACCCATTTCCGAGACGGAACAGTTCTATCAGGCGCTGAAACTGCGCAAGGTTGACACCATCATGGTACGCGTGCCGGACAGCCCGCACGGCATCGCGGGCAAGCCGTCCCGTCTTGTGGCCAAGGTGGAAAACATCCTCGCTTGGTTTGACCGGTATAAATAACCATATGTGAAACATCTGTGCAGCTTTGCGTAGCTGCACAGCACCCATTTGCCCCTATGAGCAAAATTTTATTTTAGCGATAAGACACAAAGCAGATATGATCAGGCCCGTCGCATAACCGACCGGGGGAAACCATGCTTGCCAATTTCAGCCAGCGGCTCACCTATTTTGGGGTGCTTGATGATGTGGTTGACCGCTACCCCTGGCCAGCCAAGGTTGATGAAACCTCGCTCCAGCAACAGCTGATCACCGCCGCCATCTACAACAAAAAAGTGTTGATCAATGACGGCTATCTGGTCGCCAACCCGATATTGCTGGGCGAGTTGACGGACATCGACACTACGCTTGTCGGCAACATGTTGATGACCGGGGTGGCGCGTATTTTCAGCCGGGCATCCACGGGTAACCTCGCGGAGGGGATCGAGAATAACGCCGCCAAGATAGAGACCCACCGCAAGCTGGTTGAGGACCGGGGCTTATGGCGCTTTATGCGCGATGATCTGGAGTATCTGTCAGACCAGCTTGACGGTTTCACCATCACCTGGCCACGCGACAAAAACATGGGCCAGATATTCCATGTCCTGCTGACTCGCGTGCGGGCGTTCCAGCAACAGGACCGTCTGCGCATCATGAGCGCGGCGGACTTCCGCGAATTTGATGCGATCTATGCGCGTTATGAGCATGAGATTGACCACAAGAGTTTCGACGCCGCCCGCACCATTTTCGAGAAACAGTGCTGGCAACATGCGGCAGGCCGCGACGTCACCACCGATGAGATCACCAACACTCGGTCATTTGATGCGCGCCGTGCGCGGTTCAGTGGCTATGAACTGGTGTGCCGCATGATGAATATTGCCAACGAGCTGTACCATCTTGCCTATAGCATGGGGGCCTATCACTCGGTGGTCTCTGGCGCGCCGTCCAAGGGGCTGGATACGTCAGAGATGGGCGTTGCATCAGCGCTGGTAACCGCCTTTCCTGATCTCATAAACGAGGAAGATGCGGGCACGCATGTCGCGGTGCCGGAAGAGCGCCTGAGGGACCTCAACCAGATATTGGTCACTGTTCCCAGGGGGCTGAAATACAAGGGTGATTTTGCTTTTGTGACGCGTTTCAGCACCAATGGTAACTGCCGCCGTGGGCGCGAACATTACCTTGAAGAAATCACGCGTTATATCCACGGGGGTGGCTCACTTGTGCACGCGCGTCAGGCGTCAGAGGAATATAAGGCCGCCATCGCGGGCATTATGGCCCCCTATGTGGCCGAGACATGGACCGAGAAGCTGATCACTTCGCCGCTGAGCGCTTTTGGGTTTGAAGAGCTGGATGTCACCGAGTGGGCGGTGGCGCAGCTTGGCCCGGTTGGCAAGCTACTGTCCATCGGCATGGACTATTTTGGTAACAAGCTGGTGGAGCGGCTGGTGAAACAGCGTGTGCAGGTTGGCCTTGGCGAGGAGGGGCTGGAGGCCCATCAGCGCGCGGGCGCTGTACCATTGGCGCGACGACTTGGTCTGTATGTCGGCCCCATTGATACAGCGGGCGGCGCACGGGTACTGGAGGGTATCGACCCGCATCCAGCGGTAACAGCGGCATAGAAATTTGGTGAAAAGTGGCTCGCATCCGCGCGTAAATATGGTTAACAAGGAGTATGGGCAGCGGGGCACTGACCCATGACAGCAACAAAACAATGCAAGCCTTGATCACCAATACGGCGCGCGACTGGGGTAATATGACAGCTATAAACACACGGCGGGTATACGCATCCCGCCTCGCCTGCTTCATGGCGGCTTACACCTGCTACAGCACACCTGCGGCAACGGCCTTGCAGCCCGACGGTACCGGCATGGAGGAAATATCCGTCAGTGCGCAAAAGCGCGATGCCAGCCTGACAGATACACCCGTAGCCGTGAGCGTGGTGGGGAAGGATTGGATTACGCGCAGTACCATGAGCGCGGTGGAAGACCTTGCCGATGTGGTGCCGAACCTGACCATTTTTTCGGATTTTCTGTATAACAGCACCGTCACCCTGCGCGGTGTTGGCTCCTATAGCCGTAACATCGGTTTTGATGAACGGGTGAGCCTGTATCTGGACGGCATCTACCTTGGCCCTTCCTATGCCTTCAACCAGAACCTGCTGGATCTTGAACAGGTTGAAGTGTTGCGCGGGCCGCAGGGTACGTTTTTTGGCCGCAACGCCATTGCAGGTGCCATCAACCTCAAAAGCCAACGCCCGTTTGACGACATGGTTGTGAAAGGCAGCGCGCGCTATGGCGGCCATGGCGCAATGACGCTGCAGGGCCTTGTGTCGTTGCCGGTGTCAGATGCGTGGGCGATCAGTTTGTCTGCCGGGCTGCAACAGCGTGACGGCCAGGCCGAGAATATCACCACAGGTAACGAGCTTGGCGAGACAGACCGCATGGCCATGCGCGCGCAAGTGCGGTTTACACCAAACGAAGGGTTTGAAGCTTTCCTCAGTCTTGACCATAACGAGTTGGATGAGCGCGCTTTTATCGGTGATCCGCTGTCTGATACCTTTGGTGCGGCCCCTGATACTTATGCGGCCACCTACGGTGACGTGGCGTTTAATACGCCGCCCACGCAGTCGCTTCAGGCGCAGGGTGCGGGGCTTGAGATGGCCTGGACCCTTGCAACAGGCGCCAGCCTGCGGTCGCTGACCGGGCTGCGCACAACCGAAGCCGCGATGATCAATGATGTGGACTATTCGCCGGTTGACTTCCTGCATGTGGATTACGGCGAGGATTATGAGCATCTGTCGCAGGAGGTGCGCTTTGTCTCTGCCCCCGACGCACCTTTGACCTATGTGCTGGGCGTGAGCTATCTGGATATCAGCGCGCAAACAGACCGGCATGCAATTGCCGGTGCGGCAGGCCCCCTTCTGGGCATGGCAATGGGCGCGGACCTTTCCAACATTGGCCAGCTTGATAGCACCGCTTGGGGCCTGTTCGCGAACGCGGATTATACGGTTTCAGACAGGATCAGCCTCAGTGCGGGTGTACGCTGGTCACGCGATGAAAAACAAGTGGACTGGCGCCTGGACACGAGCGCCGGGCCTGCCTTTGGCCTGGCGACAGGCAGAGTTGCAGACAGCCGTGTGGATGAGGACATCTCGCCAACCGTAAGCCTGAGCTATGCGGTCAGCGATGAGGCCAGTGCTTTTGTGCGCTACGCCGAAGGCTTTAAAAGCGGCGGCTATAACCTTGATTATGTCAGCGTCGGGGTGTTGCCGGACGGGCTTGAGTTCGGCAAGGAAAGCGCCCGCAGTTACGAGGCGGGTATCAAGGGGGCGGCATTTGAGGGGGGGCTCTGGTTCTCGGCCACGGCTTTCTGGGTCGACTACAGCGACTTTCAGGTTAACCAGTTCCGCGATCTGGGGCAGGGCCGCACTGCGATTGTGATTGCCAATGCTGCCAGCGTTCGCACCAAAGGGCTTGAGCTTGACGTGCGTGCCCAGCCAGCTACCGGGCTTGATATGCGCGCATGGGGTGCGGTTCTTGACGCACGCTACCGTGACTTCCGTGATGGCGGTGTGGGCGGTAGTGACGTGTCGGGCAACCGCATGGATGCGCCGAGATTTGAGGCCGGTTTTACGCTTGATTATGAACGCGGTATCACGGGCACCTTGTCAGCGTTCACGCATATCAGCTTCAGTCATGCTGGCGGCTATTATACCACGCCGGACAATATCAAGGCGCAGCCGCTTATCGCGGGGGGTGCTGTGCCTTTTGGCTATACCGGCGCGCGCGACATGCTTTCGGCCAAGCTGGGTGTGGCGGCGGCTGGCGGCTGGCGCGTTGCGCTTTACGGCGAGAACCTGTTTGATGACAGGTCTGTCAGTTCGAGCCTGCGCGACTTTTTTGGCACCATCGTTCAGGTGCGACATGAGGGCCGGACCTTGGGTGTTGAACTGGCGTTCAGTTTTTAAAGGGGATTGGTGGTTAGTATTTATCGGGCAAGTCCGGCAAGGCGGGCGGCGCGAGGCCGATATTTTCAGACTTTCCCCACTTTTCCCAATTGTCATTCAGCAGCTGGTCCACGATACCGGCCGCGCGCATGATTTCAATCTCGGCTGAAATCGCTGCAGTGTGGGTCCGGCACGCTGATTTTTTGGACATGGCCATATACATGGCCTCCTGTGTCAGGGGCGGGACCAGCGTACGCATGCGCGGGGACATGCCCAGCTTGTGCGCTGTCACCAGCACGGGATATAGACCATGGATGCCATACTGGATGCGCCGGTGGTCGAGAAGGTTCAGGAGATGCTCCACCGTCGGGACAGTGTGCAGTTTGAGCGCGCTTCTGGCATAAGTATCCAGGTCGTCACCAAACGAATCTCCGATGACGACACCTCCCTGAAAGGGTTTGAGGTCGCTGCGATCGCGATAGTTGAGGTTCGTATCGGCAAGGCTCACGACCACCACTGGCTCGCTTGAAAAAGCGCTGGTATAGACAAGGCGGCCTTCACGTCCGGCGGTTTTGTATAGGCTGATCAGCATGTCGGCTTCGCCAGACGCGACGGCAGCCTGCGCGCGTTTCCAGCTACCCGAATGCACAACACGTAACGGAACCTTCAGTTTGTTCGCGATCAGCTTGATCAGGTCGACGGACGCCCCCTCAAGGCCGTCTTCCGTCCGCCAGGTAAAGGGGACATAATCCGGGTGGCCGGTGGCGACAATTTCTTTGCATTTTGCCGAGGCAGCAGGTGTTCCTTGCATGACAAAAAGCGCCATAACAGTCAGGAAAGAAAGCATTCGCACCGCGCGGCTGCTTCTGGGCTTTCGGCTTTTTGTCACACAGCACCCCTTTAAAGTAGCATCACCTCATGAGTTTTTATGGCGCCTTTTGTTGGTCACTCCCATTGTCTGATCAGACTAAGTCAGCCAAAAATGCCGCAAAGCAGCGTCAAAGCGCGGCGCTTCACGCAGTCCTTTTCGGGGATGAACGCTGGCAAGGACTGGCCAGTGTGCCGATCATGCCGGAAGGCGTGTCGCCGATTTTCTGTTTCCGGGCCTTCGCGGTTGCTGCGACGCATGGGCAGAACAGCCCTTTTATATGTGTCACATAACAGACCACGAGGCATGTATCATACTGTCAGATCCTGCGTGTAAAACTGATCGTTCGAGAAGATGGTATTGAGAATACGTTCTTCGGTCTGGGTCAGGATATCATGCATGACAGTTTTGATGCGCGTCGGCTCGTCCGACTTCATGACGTCTATGGTCATGCCTTGCTGGTCGCTTGAATAGGGAAAGCGCTTCTGCGTTTTAAGGTAAAGCCAATAAATGCGCATGGCGGTGTCCTCAAGCTGGCGTGCCCAGTCAATCATCAGGGGAAAGCCGGCGTTTTCGCAGAAGGTCAGGTTGAGCTCCTTGTTCTTCTTCAGAAGCATCAGCGCGCCGTCATCGTCTGTGACAGGTTGCAGGCCTTCGATTTCCTTGTTGATGTGTTTCAACTTCTCGAAATCCACGTTGGCAGCGGTCAGCGAAAAGATGGCCGGCAAAAGCACTTTGCGAAGGGTGAAGTTCTGCTTGATATCCAGAAGGGTCAACGGCGCCACTACGGTAACACGTGGGGAGACCGAGACCAGAAACTGCTTGGCAATCAGCCGCTCAATCAGGTTTCTCGAAATGGTGCGGCTGATACCGAACATATCGCTGAAAATATTCTCCGACACCTTCTGACTCGGCGCCAGTTTTTGTGTCACGATCGCGTCCATAATCAACTCAGACGCTTTGCGTGCGTCATTGTTCTGCAATTCTTCTCTTGCCATTTTCTGCCCTTGTCAGCCTGTCCCCTCAATTCCGCTGTATATAGCGAAATGGCCGCTGCATGCGGCTTCTAGGCTTATTCTTATACCGGTTAATTGTATTTTTCAACGCGACAAAACTGATTAATTAATATTAAAGCAGGCAAAAATGTAATTAAGGCTGCTAATTTAAGCTTGAAAAGACAATTAAGGCGGTTATAGAATTGAACGACATCAAAATCTCAAAAGAAGAATTGTCGGCGCGGGGAGCGCAACGTGGGAAATTCAGGGAGGAAAGAATGCAACAAAGCATTTTCCGGAAAAATTCGTTATTGAATGCAGTTTCTACCATAGGTATCGCAGCCGGCATGCTGGGCATGGGCGCTGGGGGTGCACTTGCTCAAGACAGCGCTGACCAAGACACCGAAATGGTGCTTGAGGAAATTATCGTGACTGCTGGCCGGCGCGAACAAAGCCTGCAGGACGTTCCTGCGGCTGTCTCGGCCATTGATCCAGGTGACTTTGCGGCCAAGGGCCTCAAGCAGGTTGGTGAAATTCTCAATTACACTACGGGTGTGAAATACACCGATATCGGTACCAAGGGTTTTGGTAATATCTCTGCCCGAGGTGTGCCGCAATCGTCGTCGATGCCGGTATTTGGCGTCTATCTGGACGATACGCCCATTTCCTCAAACACCACCTTCTCGGGTGGTAGCACCGTTATGTTCGATGCCATGCTGATGGATATCGAGCGCGTTGAGGTGATCAAGGGTCCGCAAGGTACGCTTTATGGCGCCACAAGCGTCGGCGGCATGATGCGCTATATCTCCCGCGACCCTGCGATGGAGGAATTACGGGTTTCCGCAGGTGCTGATATCGCCACCACCAAGGACGGTGAAATCAGCCAAGTCTATAATGGCCGGGTCAGTGTTCCACTTATCAAGGACAAACTGGGCGTCACTGTCTCCGGCTTCTGGCAGGATATCGGCGGTTATGTGGATCAGGTGGACCCGGCGACCGGTGCGCTTGTAGAAGAGGATGTCGATGGATCTGAGAACATTGGCTATGCCGCTGATCTTCTGTTTACGCCGACGGACGCGCTCAGTATTCGCCTCAAGTACATGAAACAGGAAACGGATTACGGCGTCGACAGTTTGGTGCAGCTTGCCGGCATCACATCCGACGAGGCCATGTTCGGCGGCTATACCACCGTCGCGGAACCGGGTGAAAATTATCTTAATTACGAGATCATGTCAGGCAGCATTAACTATGAGTTTGACAGCGTGACGCTGACCTCCACCTCCAGCCGTGTGGAATATAAATATGGCGGCGTGAGTGATCTGACAGCAGCTTACGGGCCTGTGGTTGACTTCTACGACGGTCGTGAGCCGGGAACAACGACCAGCGTGCTACTTGACCTGTTGGCAGGCTCGGAAAAATTTGTTCAGGAAGTACGTCTGACATCTGAACGTATGGGTAATTTTGAGTGGATCGCCGGGCTTTATTACACTGATGAAAGCACAGTCAATAACCAGGACGTGATCTCCACCCCTTCGTTCGATTTGCTGACAATCGCCTTCCCATCTGACTACAAGGAATTCGCGGGTTTTGGTGACGTGACCTATTACTTCAATGAGAAGTTCGATGTTACGGCCGGTGCGCGCCTCAGCAAAAGCGAGACCACGCTTGCCTATATATCAAGCGGTCTCCTGCTTGGCACTGCGGACTTTGAGAGTGAGCCGGTGAAAGACACGGTGGACACCTATCTTTTCTCGGCACGCTACCGTCCGACTGATAACCTCTCACTTTATACTCGTGTTGCGAGCGGTTACCGGCCTGCCTCGGCGAACCTCCCGATCATTGATCCGGCCACAGGCGATAATCTCGCGCCACCGGTGATTGAGCCGGACAATGCCTGGAGCTATGAGGTCGGTGCAAAAGGCGCAACGGAAGACGGCATGTTCAAATATGACGTGGCGTTGTGGAAAATCGACTGGGCGAACTTTCAGGCTTTCACATCCTTTAGTGGTCTGAACACCGGCGGCAATGCAAATGAAGGTTTGAGTGCCCACGGTTTCGAGGGGTCGTTTACCCTGCGCCCTGTCTCTGCTTTGTCTCTGATCGCGAACGTAACCTATTCCAAAAGTGAGCTGAACGCTGACGAGCCTGGTTTTGGCGGTTCGGAAGGGGAACAGATCCCTGATCTGCCGAAGTGGGCTGGCTCATTTCAGGCTGACTATATGTTCGATTTGACAGATAGCTGGAGCGGTAACGCAGGCTTTGGCGTGCGCTATACAGGCAGCTTCATGTCAAGCTATGGCGCTTCCACCTCTACCTATCCGGTAGAAGTGGATGCCCGTACGCTGGTGGATGCAAACCTGTCGTTCACCAATGGCAACGTGTCCGTCGGCCTTTATGCAACAAACCTCTTTAACACGCGTTCGTTGCAGGTCCGGGGTGACGATATTCTGGGTGGTGGCACCAGCGACAGCACAGGTGTGTTTGAGCGGCCGCGCACCATCGGTGCCAACCTGCGCGTAGACTTTTAGACACTGCTCAGTGTGACTTCCGGGGTGCCAGTTACAGTAGTGGCACCCCGGGTTTTTCTGAGACAACCTTACAGGTAAGGGAACACAGGGGCTGCGGCCCCGGTGACACTGAAAAGGCCCGCGTAGGCGGGCGAAATTCCGGGGAGGATAACCATGAAATACATCGGCCGATTCATCGCTGCCAGTATCATAGCGCTGGGCACATTTGCACTGCCAGCTCATGCTGAAACATATGACATTGTCATCACGAACGGGCGGGTCGTTGACCCGGAAACCGGCCTTGATGCGGTCCGCAGCCTTGGAATCACGGATGGCAAGATCATGGTGGTCAGCGAAAGCGCGCTTGACGGCGCCCGTACCATTGATGCCACTGGCCGTGTCGTCAGCCCGGGTTTCATCGATATGCACGCGCATGGCCAGGATATCCTATCCGCCCGAATGCAGGCGCTGGACGGGGTTACTACCGGCCTTGAGCTTGAAGCAGGCATGATGCCGATCAGTAACTATTATGACCGCGCTGCCGAGGAAGGTCGCCCGATCAACTATGGTGCGTCTGTCAACTGGGCCCATGCACGCATCGCCACCTTCCTTGATATTGAACCAGAAGACGATGTTGAGTGGTTCTTTGAAGCATTCGCCAAAACCAACTGGCAGGAAGAAGTTGCCACACCGGAGCAGCTTGAGAAGATTGAGGCTTATGTAGAAAAAGGCCTTGATGAAGGCGGCCTGGGTGTCGGTATCCTTATCGGTTATGCACCGGGCACCGGGCACAAGGAATTTTTCGCCGTCAACAAATTGGCGGCGGAGCGCGGTGTGCCGACCTTCACCCACGCGCGTTATCTTTCCATGCTGGAACCCAAAAGCTCATTCGAAGGCTTGGCCGAAGTCGTGACCGCAGCAGCGGGCACAGGCGCCCATACGCATATTGTGCACCTCAACTCCATGAGCCTGCGTGATATCGAACTGATCGCCCCGATGATCCGCAAAGCGCAGGATCAGGGCCTCAAGGTCACCACAGAAGCCTATCCTTATGGTGCGGGTTCCACAGGCATTGGCGCGGCCATGTTCCGTGGCGATCGCTGGCGCGAACGCGTGGGCGGTGTGGATGCCTCCAGCTTTGACGTAGGCGGCAAACGCCTGACAGAAGAAGAACTCAAGTATTACCAGACCGAAAAGCCGGAAACGCAAACCGTGATCCACTTCCTCGAACTGGATGACCCGAAGGACCGCGCTTTTCTTGACATGTCCGTGCTGTTCCCCGGCGGTGTAATCGCGTCGGACGGCGGCAACTGGCTGGTGGACGGCAAGATGGTCGACCAGAATACCTGGCCGGTACCTGAGAATGCCTGGAGCCACCCGCGCTCCGCCGGCACATATTCCCGCTTCCTGCGCAGTTATGTGCGCGAAGGCGGTGAGGTCAGCCTGCTGGACGCCATAACCCGCCTCAGCTACGGCCCGGCGAAAATCATGCAGGATGCCGTACCGCAAATGAAACTGAAGGGCCGTATCCAGAAGGGCGCTGACGCCGATATCGTGATCTTTGATCTGGACCGTGTGGCCGACAAGGCAACCTATGCCAAACCGGCACAAGCCAGCGTAGGCTTTGATTATGTCCTTGTGAACGGCGTGGTCCTGGTGGACGGCGGTGAAATGCAAACCGACGTGCTGCCGGGCAAGCCCGTGCGCAACGCGGTGAAGTAAAGCAAAGCGGGGCTTGAGACAGAGTATGGATTTTTTCCGCAAATATCTGCTGCCTGGCTTTGTGTTCCAGAGCGTCGTCATAGGCGGGGGCTACGCGACAGGCCGCGAGCTGGTGGAGTTTTTCTTCGCCAGTGGCCCCTTGGGGGGTGTGCTGGGGCTTCTGGTTTCGGGCCTTGTGTTTGGCCTTGTGCTTGCCGCAGGGTTTGAGTTCGCGCGGGTGACCGGCGCTTATGACTATCGTCATTTTTGCCGGGAACTGCTGGGGAGGGGATGGGTGGTTTTTGAAATTGCTTTTGTCATCCTTCTCCTCCTTATTCTTGCGGTGATCGGGTCCGCCGCCGGCGAGCTTGTTGCTGCCACCTTTGGCATGGCACCGGTGGTTGGTACCTTGTCCCTGATGGCACTGATCGCACTGTTGACCTTTTTCGGATCGGAGACGATCAAGAAGGTGTTGGCTGGCTGGTCGTTTCTTCTCTATGTCGTGTATGCTGCGCTTTTTGTTCTGGCGTTCACCCATTTCGGTGACACCATTGTGGATGTCTACAGTGCGACAGCAGTGGGGGATGGCTGGTTCAAGGGCGGGATATTATATTCCGGCTACAATCTTGCTGTGCTGCCGGCTGTTTTGTTTGCTGTGCGGGGGCAAAAAAGCCGCCGTGAAGCCGTGGGTTCCGGCCTTGCGGCGGGCGCGATTGCGGTGATCCCTGCGGTGCTGTTTTTTGTCGCCATGATGGCGCTTTACCCCGAAATAGGCGGGGCGCCCGTGCCAGCGGTCACCTTGATGAATGCTCTGCAAATCCCGGTGCTGGCGTTTCTTTTCCAGATTGTGGTGTTCGGCACCTTTGTCGAAACAGGCACGGCACTCCTGCATGCTGTCAATGAACGGCTTGATGCCAGCTTTGCCGATGCGGGCCGCGAGATGCCGCAATTTTTGCGCCCTGTTGTGGCGGTCGCCATTCTCGCGGTCGCGATCATTGCCGGTACGTGGTTTGGCATTATTGAGCTGATCGCCAGCGGCTACGGTGTGTTGACCCTGGTATTTATCGCGGTGCTTGTTGTCCCGCTTCTGACCTATGGCGTCTGGCGCGCCAGTAAAGCTGAGGTTTCATCATGATTAACAGGCTCGCAATTGGACTTCTGGCGCTCGCATTTCTGGCGCCTTTGGCGGCGCAGGCCGAAGATACAGCCTATGATGTGGTGATCCGCCATGGCCGTGTGCTTGACGGTGCAGGTAACCCTTGGGTGCCTGCCGATATCGCGGTCAAAGACGGAGTTATCGTCAAGGTTGGCAGTGTGCAGGGTTTGGGCAAGCGAGAGATTGACGCGGCGGGCAAATATGTCAGCCCGGGCTGGATTGACATGATGGACCAGTCCGGCGAGGCCCTGCGTGAAGTTGGCACTGCGCCCAACAAGGTCAACATGGGCGTTACCACGCTGATCGGTGGCGAAGGCGGTACCCCGGTTGAGGCGGAGGAGATCGACGCCTATTTCCGCGAGCTTGAGGCAAAAGGTATCTCGGTCAACTTTGGCACTTATTACAGCGCAACACAGGCGCGGGTCGCTGTGCTGGGTGACAGCGATATCGACCCGACCCCGGCGCAGCTTGAAAAGATGAAAACACTGGTGGGCACGGCCATGGACGCAGGTGCCATGGGCATCACCACCGCGTTGATCTACCCGCCATCCGCGTATCACAAAACAAAAAATCTGATCGAACTGGCCCGTGTGGTTGGTGCGAAGGGTGGTCTTTATGCCAGCCATATCAGGGGCGAAAGTGCTGAATTTCTCGATGCAGTGGCTGAAGCCATCCGCATTGGCGAGGAAAGCGGTGCGGGGGTGGAGATATTCCACCTGAAGGCTGCCTATTACCCCAACTGGGGCAAGGATATGAAAGCCGCGCTGGCGCTGATTGATGCGGCGCGCGCGCGGGGTGTGAATGTGGCGGCTGACCTCTACCCCTATGTGGCGGGCGGCACCGGGCTTGAGATTACCGCACCCAACTGGGTCTATGCCGACGGTGTGGACAAAGCGCTTGAACGGCTGCGCGACAGCAGTGTTCGCGCGAGGCTCAAGGAAGAGCTGGCGGCAGGGCCGCAAGACGGATGGACAAATATGGTCTACGCGTCCGGCGGCTGGAAAAACGTGGTGCTGGCCAATTCACATCTTGATGACTATGCCCGCTTTCACGGCCGGAATTTTGAAGATATTGGCAAGGCGCTCAGCCGTGACCCCGCAGATGTAGCGTGGGATATCATGCTGGCGGCCTATCCGAAACGCCCGTTTGCGCTTTATTTCATGATGAGCGAAGACGACGTGCGCCTGGCGATGAAAGCGCCTTGGGCCAGCATCGGCAGTGACGCGGCAAGCGCGCTGAAAGAGGGTGATTTTGACGCCCTTGGTCTGCCGCACCCGCGTTCATACGGCACATTCCCGCGCATCATTGCAAAATATGTTCGTGACGAGGGTGTCTTAAGCCTTGAGGACGCTATTCGCAAACTAACCTCCTGGCCCGCAGCCCGCATGGGGCTGATGGACCGCGGCCTGATCCGGGAAGGGTTGAAGGCCGACATCACCGTCTTTGATTTCGAGGAAATTGACGACACGGCGACGTGGGAAAACCCCACCGCCAAACCGACTGGTATTGATTATGTGCTCGTGAACGGCAGCATCGTGCTTGATGCAGGCCAGCACACGGGCGCGACCCCCGGGAAGGTGCTGCGCGGCGCGGGCTATACGCTCGGCCACAAGCGGCCAACCGCTGTAAATAAGGACTAAGTTTATGAAAACGATCGAGTTAAGGGCGCCCTATCTCATTTTTCTCGGCAGTGAAAGCGGGCTGACCTACGCCAAAACAGGCGCGGGACTTGTTGAATGGCGGCGTGAACTGTGCAAAGGGCAATTGAACCTGCCCGGTGGCACCATTGACCTTGGCTTGCCGCAAATGAGTGTGGCGGAAGCAAAGGCTGCGGGCATCAAGTCCCTTGTTATCGGTACAGCATCCGTTGGTGGCAGTATTCCTGACGAATGGCTAGAGGTACTTGAGGAAGCGGCGGCGCTTGGCCTTGATATTGTCGCGGGTGTGCACACGCGCCTCAGTGATGTTGACCGGCTGGCCAAAGCTGCCGGCCAATCCGGTGCGCGCCTTGTGGACGTTCGCATTCCGCCGGCCCGCTTGCCTGTAGGTACAGGTAAAAAGCGCACCGGCAAGCGCCTGCTGATGGTGGGCACCGATTGTGCAGTGGGTAAAAAATATACCGCGCTCCAGATGGAAAAAGACATGAAACGCCTTGGCTGGAACGCGGATTTTCGCGCATCGGGCCAGACGGGTATTATGATCGCGGGCAATGGCATTCCCATCGACAGTGTGGTGTCGGATTTTGTGTCCGGCGCGGCGGAGCTGTTGTCGCCCGATAACACGGAAGACCACTGGGATGTGATTGAGGGGCAGGGCGGTATTTTCCACCCCGGTTTCTCCGCTGTCAGCATGGGTCTTCTTGTCGGTTCACAGCCCGACGCCTTTGTCGTATGCCACGAGGCACGGCGCGAGAAAATCATGGGCTGGGAGGATTTCCCGCTGCCGACTATCAACGATGTTATTGAACGCACCATCGCGATCGGTGAGTTGACCAACCCCGATATCACCTGTGTTGGTGTGAGTGTGAACACGTCCAGCCTTAAGGCGGACGAGCGCGAAGCCTATCTGGCCGATCTTTCCTCCCGGGTCGGTCTGCCCTGTGTTGATCCCCTCCAGGACGGCACCGACAGCATCATTGCCCAATTGTCCGCTGTCTTGGCTTCGCGCAACCCCAATACTGTCCGGAGTGCCTAAACAATGAAAATGCGTTTTGAGAAAGTAAGCTTTGACTTGAAAGCTCCGTTTGTCATTACGGGCTATACCTTCAACACCACAGACACGGTGCGGGTAACGCTTGAGGCTGATGGCGTGCGCGGGCAGGGCGAAGGCGTTGGTGTTTATTACCTTGGCGACACCGCCGATGTGATGCTGAGCCAACTGGCCGACATCGCGCCGCGCATTGACGCTGGCCTGAGCTTTGACACCATCCAGCAGATGTTGCCCCCAGGCGGCGCCAGAAACGCGCTTGATTGCGCCTTTTGGGACCTTGAAGCCAAACGGTCGGGTGTCAGTGTCTGGGAACGCCTGAAGATGACACCCAAGACACTGAAAACCGTGTGTACAGTGGGCATCGGCAGCGCGGAACTGATGGCTGAAACGGCGGCGGGTTACGCAAAATACCCTAACCTCAAGATCAAGCTGGATGGTGACAACCCGGTTGGCAAGCTTGAGGCAATCCGCAAAGTGCGGCCTGACGCGACCCTGATTATCGACGTCAATCAGGGTTGGAGCTTTAACGAGCTTAAGGAATATGCACCAGCATGTGAAAAGCTTGGCATCGCGATGATCGAACAACCGCTCAAACGCGGCGGGGACGAGGAGCTTGAGGGCTATACCTCGCCGGTGCCACTGGGCGGTGATGAAAGCTGCCTTGACGCCAGCGAATATGAAGTCGCGGCAAGCCGCTATGATGTGATTAATATCAAGTTGGATAAATGCGGTGGCCTGTCAGCCGGGCTGTTGTTGGCCAACCTTGCGCTCAGGGACGGCAAGTCACTGATGGTGGGCAATATGACCGGCTCGTCGCTTTCTATGGCACCAGCCTATGTCATCGGCCAGTTCTGCCACTTTGTCGACATTGACGGCCCGTTGCTGCTGGCTGGTGATGTGGACAATGGCCTGTATTATGGCGCGGGCGGGATCGTGGAAGTCCCGAACAGCGCACTTTGGGGATAAGGGTAAACAAAGGGAAGCAAGGCGCAAGCTTTGCCAAAAACGTGGGAGTGAGGAAATGATACGGAAACTGACAGCACTGTTTACAGCGCTTTTTCTTGCCTTCAGCCTGCCTGTGCTTGCGCAGGATGAAGCCGAAGGTGCAACTGCTGCGGCTGTAGAGGTGGCCACCGATACCGCCGCGATGGCTGAGGCCTATCCGGGGCTGGAAAGCTTCATCGACGGCATGGTCGAAAGCCACCGCAAGACGTTGGATATCTCCGGCGTGACGGTATCTATCGTCAAGGACGGCAAGCTCGTTCTGGCAAAGGGTTACGGGTATCAGGATATCGACAAGGGCATTCCGGTCGACCCTGAGACATCCTTGTTTCGTATCGGCTCCACCTCCAAACTGTTCACCTGGACGTCGGTGATGCAGCAGGTGGAACGTGGCAATCTCGACCTTGATGCTGATGTGAACACCTACCTGAAGACATTTCAGATACCGGACACGTATGATCAGCCGATCACCCTGAAACATATCCTGACCCACACAGCGGGGTTTGAGGAAGGCGCGCTTGGCTACCTGATCAATTATGACCTGAATAACGTCACGGAACTTCGCGATGCGATGTCCACATATATCCCCGCGCGTATCAACCCGCCGGGTAAATATTCGTCCTATTCGAACTATGCCACCGCGCTGGCCGGGCTGATTGTAGCCAATGTGTCGGGCATGCCGTTTGATGAGTATGTCGAAAAGAACATCTACGCGCCACTTGGCATGACCCAGTCCACCTTCGCGGAACCGTTGCCGGAACGCCTCGCAGGTGGCCAGACCATGGGCTATGTGAATGAAGCTGGCAAACAGGTGGCACAACCTTATGAACTGATCACCGGTTTTGGCCCCGCGGGCGCTATGGCGTCATCGGCGACCGATATGGCGAAATTCATGCTGGCGCACCTGAACGCTGGCGAACTGGACGGCAACCGTATCCTGTCGCCCGAGACTACCGCGCAGATGCACTCCGTCCTGTTTCAGGGTGACAAGCGCTTGGGCGGCATGGCGCATGGTTTTTATGAGGAATATATCAACGGCCACCGGCTTATCGGCCATGGCGGCGATACCTTCCAGTTCCATACCAATATGCTGATCGACGAAGCCGAGGAACTGGGTATTTTTATCTCGTACGCAACGGCGTCGGACACCAAGGGCCGCGATACCTTCGTGGAAACCTTCTACGACCACTATTATCCCGAAGCGCTGGAGCCTATCACGCCGCCGTCAGACTTTGACGAACGTGCCGGTCGCTATGCTGGCAGCTATCAGTTCTGGCGGCATAATGAGACCACGATTGAGAAAGCCATGGGTATTCTGGGCGGCGGCCTTGAAGTTGCTCCATCGGGCGAAGGTACACTGGTATTCGCGGGCTTTGGTGCACCACGGCAATACGTCGAAATTGGCGACAACCTTTTCCGCCAGGTGGACGGCAAACACATGATCGCTTTCGGTGAAAACGAAAATGGCGAGATTGTCGACCTCTATATCGAGGGGCTGCCGTTTATGGACTCAAGCCGTACACCAGCGTTTGAAGGTGGCCTGTTCAAGATGCTGCTGCCGGCTGTTTGTTTCCTTCTCTTTGTCACGGTGTTCCTTGGCTGGTGTTATCGCCGCAAGGAATACAAGCTGATGGAAGCGCGGGAACGCGGGGCCATTCGTTTCTCTATGTTGATGGCAGGCACGAACCTGTTGTTTGTGATCTTCCTCATGTTGATTATCTCGGTCTACAAGATGGAACTTTACCAGAACATTCCGTTCATCTTTGATCTCAATCTTGTGCTGCCGATCGTGGCAACCCTGATGACCATTGGTGTGGTGTATCACGCTGTCATGGCGTGGCGGGAAGGCTACTGGCGCAAGGGGCGGCGGGTTCACTATACGCTGGTCGCGCTTGCCGGGGTCTATATGACCATCTTCTATGCCTATTGGAACATCCTCGGCTTCCAACACTATTAAGCCCTGAGGGAAAGGAATAGCACAATGACACAGTCAAAGTTTAACCGCCGGTCTTTCCTGCGCGCAGCCGGTGCCGCTGCGGTAGCGATGCCCATGATCAACATGGGCAGCTACAAGGTGTTCGCCGCGTCCGAGACCAAATATAGCGCACGGGCCATTGATGTGGTGAACTCGCTGCAGGTGTTCGACATGCTGTCGATCCTGTCGCCCTTCAAGCATATGATGACCACAGCCTTCAGCGCCAATCCAAAACTTTCAGATTCGTTTGAACTGAAGCAGAACGAACTTGATGTGCTGCTGGCGTCCGGGGTGGATGTTTTCCACCCCGCCGTGGGGCTTGGTGGTGACGAGGCGGCGGCGTTTATCGCCCGCATGAATGCTTACGCGGCACAGTATCCCAAACAACTGCAGCGGATCGACGGCCTTGATGACCTGAAGACGCTGAAAAAGGGTGAACGTATCGGTTACATCGTCGGCATCCAGAACTCGGACCATTTCCGTAGTGTCGATGACGTGAACCAGTTCTATTACATGGGCCAGCGTATCAGCCAACTGACCTACAACAGCCAGAACCTTATCGGCTCCGGCTCCACCGACCGGGTGGACGGCGGCATCAGCGACTTCGGCGCGGCGGTTGTTGCCCGCATGAACGAACTGGGCATGGCGGTTGATGTGTCCCACTGTGGCGACCAGACGACCTTGGACGCGTTCGAACTTTCGAAAAAGCCTGTTCTGATCACGCATTCAAACGTGCGGGCACTGGCGGAAGGCCATGTGCGTTGCAAGTCTGACGCGGCAATCAAGGCCATGGGCAAGGCTGGCAGCGTGATGGGCATCACGGGGGTGAGGAACTTCCTCTCCGCCAAGGAACCCACCACCATTGAGACGCTTGTCGACCATATCGACTATGTCGCCAAACTTGTGGGGATCGAGCATGTGGGTGTCGGCTCCGACATGGACATGAACGGCTATGACGACATCCCCGAGCCAGCCTATAGCGCGCTCAAGGCCGGTTATAAATCCAGCTATGGATTCCGTGGCAAGATTGATGCGGATGGCTTCGACCACCCCAAACGCATCTTCGACCTGGCGGACCGCATGATCGCGCGTGGCTACTCGGACGATCATATCCGCCTTGTGCTGGGCGAAAATTTCAAGCGCGTGCTGGGCGACATCTGGGTCGCATAACAGAAAAACCGGGGGCGACATGACAGGACTGAAAATCACAAGCCGGATTGGCGTTCTTGCTGTCGCCCTTGGCATGACACTGAGTTTAGTGGCGGGCGCAGACGATGCGCCCTTCGCGCCACCCGCGCCCACCGGGCCATATGGCGTTGGTTATAGCCGGGCCGTGTTGGTGGACCAAAGCCGGGCGGAGAGCGCGACCGGGGACGCGGATGACCACCGCGCACTTGCTGTGCAGGTCTGGTACCCCGCCACGGTGCCCTTGGGCGCGGAGGCGATGACGCTTGTTCCTGAACCCGCACAGGCCGCGCGCATGATGGCCATGAACCTTGACCTGCCGCTTGAGACATTCGATTACCTGAACGACATCAAGGGCCACAGCTTTGCGGGTGCGCCGGTCGCGGATGGCAGGCGCTTCCCGGTGCTTGTCTACAGCCACGCCTTTGGGCTGTTCAGCGCCGAGAACAGCCAACTGATGGAACAGCTGGCAAGCCATGGCTACATCATCTTTGCGATCGACCATCCCTTCCAGGCGGCATGGGTAAATCTGGGCGAGGGCAAATCTGCCACCTTCAACCCGGCAGCCTACCTCGACCCGGATATGACGCCGGAGAAAGGCGCCGCGCTGGAGGCCGCACTTGTCGGCATGCACAAGGCGGCAGACTATGAGGGTTACCTCAGCCTCGCGCGGGAATTCATCCTCGGCCAGCAAAGCTACGTGAAAGGCATCAGCCTTTGGCTGGATGACACTGATTTTGTGATCGACCAGCTTGAGGCCAAGGCGGTGCCTGCTTTTGCGCAGCTCTATCATGCAATGAATATGGAGCGTCTCGGCGTGTTCGGCATGTCCTATGGCGGCGCTACGGCGGGTATGACCTGCCTCCATGACAGCCGCTGCAAGGCGGGCATCAATATCGTCGGGGTGCAGTTTGGCGAGCACGACATGAAGTTCCCCATCACTGTGCCCTTCATGATGCTGAATTCGGACCAGAATTATTACACCGGCGAGACCGGTCGCGGCGTGCCGGTAAACTTTGAAGCCAATGATTTTGTCTTCCATGAGGCCAAGGGCCCCGTCTACAGCCTGACGGTGGCGGACGCCAAACACATGAATTTCTGTGACCTCGCGCATCTGATGCCTGAGGGCAAGGGCGAGGCCTTTTTTGGCAGCGTGTCACCTGACGCCGTGAACAAGGTCGTGAACACCTATGTGCTCGCCTTCTTTGACCGCTACCTGAAGGGCAAAAGCACACCGGTGCTGGACGGCGGCGTGCCTGAAGACTTGCCTGTTCTTGAATTCATTCAGCGCAACACAGATGAGTGACTGGGGCGGATATGACAGGACCATTTGAACTCATCACCTTCGGCATTCTTGTCATTGCGCTTCTCCTGAGCTTCCTACCCAAGGCCCGTTTCGCGCGCGCGGCCTTCTATGCTTCGGGCCTCGCCTTCGCGGGCTTTGTGGCGGTGTCCACCTTTGGTACACCGCGCGGGCCGCTAATTCCGGGTGCCTTGCTCGCGCTTATCCTTCTTGCTGTAACCTTCTTTCGGCTTGA